>NZ_CP022372.1:950000-1617500 GCF_002220095.1 Bosea sp. AS-1 | reverse complement strand
CCGCCGGCGAACTCTGTCCAGACACCGTCGCCATCCGAGATCAGCACCGCCGAGACGACCCGGTCGAGGAAATCGCGATCATGGCTGACCAGCAGCACCGTGCCCTGGTAATCCGCCAGCAGCTCCTGCAGCAGGTCGAGCGTTTCGAGGTCGAGGTCGTTGGTCGGCTCGTCCAGCACGAGCAGGTTCGAAGGCTTCGCCAGCGCGCGTGCCAGCATCAGCCGCCCGCGCTCGCCACCCGAGAGCGCGCCGACTGCCGTGCCGCGCTGCAGCGGCTGGAACAGGAAGTCCTTCATGTAGGAGACGACATGGCGCGGCTGGCCACCGACCATGACCTGATCCGAGCCGCCGCCGGTCAGCGCGTCGCCCAAGGGCGTCGCCGGATCGAGGCTTTCGCGGCGCTGGTCGAGCGTCACCATCTCCAGCGCCGTGCCGAGCTTCACCGTGCCGGAATCGGGTTCGAGTCCGCCGGTCAGCAGGTTGATCAACGTGGTCTTGCCGGCGCCGTTCGGCCCGACGATGCCGATCCGGTCGCCACGTGCCACCCTGAGCGACAGGTTCTTGACCACGACATTGTCGCCATAGGCTTTCGAGACGTTCACGGCCTCGATGACGAGCTTGCCGGAGGTCTGCGCCTCGCTCGCCTCCAGCTTCACGTTACCGGTCGCGGAGCGGGCTGTGCGACGCTGCTCGCGCAGGGCATGCAGCTCGCCGAGTCGGCGCTGGTTACGCGTGCGCCGCGCGCTGACGCCGTAGCGCAGCCAGTCCTCCTCGCGGGCGATCTTGCGGTCGAGCTTGTGGCGCTCCAGTTCCTCCTGGGCGAGCACCTCGTCCCGCCAGGCCTCGAACTCCCCGAACCCCTTCTCCATCCGCCGTGTCACACCGCGGTCGAGCCAGACGGTGGCCCGTGACAGCGAAGTGAGGAAGCGCCGGTCGTGGCTGATCAGCACCATGGCCGAGCGCAACGACTTCAGCTCCTGCTCAAGCCATTCGATCACCGGCAGGTCGAGATGGTTGGTCGGCTCGTCGAGGAGCAGGATATCCGGCTCCGGTGCGAGCACCCGCGCCAGCGCCGCCCGACGCCCCTCTCCGCCCGACATCGAGGCGGGGTTTTCGTTGCCGGTCAGGCCCAGTTCGTTCAGCAGATACTGCGCGCGATAGGCATCGTCGCCTGGTCCGAGCCCTGCCTCGACATAGGCGAGCGTCGTGGCGTAGCCGGAGAAATCCGGCTCCTGCGGCAGATAGCGAATGGTCGCGCCGGGCTGCACGAAACGCTCGGCATGATCCGGCTCGACCAGACCTGCCGCAATCTTGAGCAGGGTCGACTTGCCCGAACCGTTGCGCCCGACGAGGCAGACGCGCTCGCCGGCCGAGACCGCGATCTCGGCCGCTTCGAGCAGCGGCTGTCCGCCAAAAGTGAGCGCGACGTCGCGCAGATGCAGCAAGGGGGCCATGATCTGTCCTGTGAACTCGCGAGCGGGATAGACCGCGAAGGCTTCGCTGTCACGCCTGCCGGGCATGGCCCGTCGCTTGCTTGTCGAAACGAGGCCCTTATCGTGAGGGCTTGCTTCGCATCGAAAGCCAGCCATGCCGTCAGTTCGCCCGCGCCCCATCGGAATCGGCCATAACGGCGGACCGTCACTGAAGGATCGCAAGCCGCGCTCGGAAACGGGTAAGGGCCAGATCGGCCGCTATTTCGACTGGCGCTTCGCCCATCGCCGAGCCTGGAAAAAGCCGCGCGACATCGCCCTGCGCCGTCAGGAGAACGCCGAAGCGCTTGGCCTGACCTACGAGGAGTATTCGCTCGAGATCATGGAGCGCGGCTATTACCCGCAGCCCGAACATGTCGAGACGATCAAGTCGAAGCGCGCCCAGCGGCGCAAGGATGGCGGCGTGGTCGGCCAGTCGCTCAAGGGCATGAAGCTGAGCTGATCAGCTCCCGAGCCAACGCCGCAGCAACCGCGTCGCCGGCCTCTCGAAATAGCGATAGAGCAGTACCGCCGCCAGGACGGCTCCGCCAAGCGCGAGCACGATGTAGAGCCCCGGCGAGGCGAGTCCGGTCCTGAGCACGACCTCGCGCAGCCCCCGGATCACGAAGGGGTGGACGAGATAAAGGGCATAGGAGGCGTCGCCAACCGCCGCCAAGGCCCGGATCGGAAACGCGGGAGGCACGGTTCTCTCCCGCCCGCAAGCGGCCGCCAGCACCAGCAGAACGGCAGCACTGCCGCGCCAGAGCACGACGCTCCATGTCCCTTCCGTGTCCCATCCATGCGCCGCTGCGAAGAGCACGGCGACGCCGCAGGCTGCCACGGCGACCCGCAGCGCGCCATGCAGGCGAAACCCCTTCTTCCGCAGCACGGCGATGCCCATGCCGGCCGCGAATTCGAGCACGATCGGCTGCCCCCAGAATCCGAAAGGCAGAGGGAGCGGGCCGCCCATGCTTTCCGCACCGACCAGCCCCGCCAGCGCCAGCGTCACCGCCGGCAAGGTCCAGCGCCTCGGCAGCAGGAGACCCACCGCGAACAGGGCGTAGAACAGCATCTCGTAGTTCAGGGTCCAGCCCAATGAATAGACCGGCTGGACCACGCCCTGCGTCGAAACGGCCGGCCAGAACAGATAGGAGGCGAGGATCTGGCCGAGGCTCGGTACGCCGGAATTGAGAGCGGCGGGTGCGGCGAAGCCGACGAGCAGGAACAGCGTCGTCATTCCCCAATAAAGCGGCACGATGCGCGCGAGACGCCGCTTCAGGAAGGTCGGCGCCGCGCCTACCCGCCCGAACAGATCCTGCGAGGCGTGGACCATGATGAAACCGGAGACGACGAAGAAGATGTCGACGCCGGCCATCCAGGGCAGGATATCGCTGCGGGAGAAGGACAGCCCTGCATGCATTGCCACGATGGCGGCATCGGGCTGGACATGGTGCACGGCGACCATGAAAGCCGCGAGCGCGCGCAGAACTTGGATGGAATGGATGGGCTGCACGCGCGCTTGACGGTCTTCAGGTGGGCGGGGCTAGGGAAGCCCGCTCAGCCAAACCACAACCGCTTCGGATCGTCGAGACCAAAGCGCGGCAGATTGGCCGCGATCGCGGCGAGCCCCTGCTCGGCAGCATCCTGCGCCGTGATGATGTGCAGGGCGAACCGCGCCGCCAGATCCTCCATCGGCGGCTTGCCGGCAAAGACCGCCTTGACGGTCGGGCGATCCGCCAGCGGCAACAGCTTCGGCGCGATGCCGCCTGCGATGAAGACGCCGCCCGTCGCCTTGAAGGCGAGCGCGAGATCGCCGGCGACACGCGCCAGCAGGCGCCAGAAGCAGACCACCGTCATCAGCGCGGCGGGATTTCCGTCGAGTGCGAGCCGGCTGATATCGGCAGCGCTGACATCGGCCTCCGCCATGCCGGAGGTCGTGGCCACTGCGCGATGAAGGCGCACCAGCCCGTCACCGCTGAGCAGGTGTTCGACGGTGAGGCGCGGCAGCCCCGCGGTCAGCGCCGGCCAGATCCTATGCTCGGCCGGATCCTCCGGGCCGATGCCGATATGCCCCGCCTCGGTCGGAATCAGGAAACCACGCTCGCCCCGCGTCAGCAGGGCCGAGGCGCCGAACCCCGTTCCTGGGCCGAGCACGAGCTTCACCCCTTCCGGCTCTGGCTCGCCCTCGACCAGGCTCTCGACATCGGTCGGGTTCAGTACGGCGAGAGACGCCGCCAAAGCCTCGAAATCATTGACCAGGAGCCCTTGGTTGAACTTCAGGGCTTCGGCGATTCGTGGCCCGTCGAAATCCCAGCTCGCATTGGTCAGCTGCGCCCTGCGCCCATCGAGCGGCCCGGCCACGGCGAGGATCGCCGAGCGCGGCCGCTCCGGCAGTTCGGCGATGACACTCTCGAAGGCAGCTTCCGGCGTCGCGAAGCTCCCGGTCCCGATCCGCGCCACGGAGTGGTGCGGGCTCTCCGGATCCGCCACCATCGAGAGACGGCAATTCGTGCCGCCTATATCGGCAAGCAGAACAGGATAGCTGATGGAAGGCGGTCGCATCAGAGTGGCTTCCGCCAGGGTGCAAACCAGCCGAGCCCTTCCAGCGTGCCGTGCGCCGGCCTGTATTCACAGCCGACGAAGCCGCCATAGCCGAGCGCGTCGAGTTCGGCGAAGAGTCGCGGATAATCGGGGCCGGAAGCGTCCGGCTCATGCCGGCCGTTGGCGCGGGCGATCTGGACGTGGCCGACGAGGGGATAGAGCGCCTTGAGCTTGCCGGAGACATCGCCGTGGATCAGCTCGCAGTGATACATGTCGAACTGCAGCTTGACGTTCGGCCGCCCGGATTCGCGCACATAGGCGGCGGCCCGGTCGAAATCGTTGAGGAAATAGCCCGGCATGTCCTTGCCGTTGATCGGCTCGAGCAGGAGGTCGATGCCGTGCTCGCCGAGCCGATCCGCGGCATAGGCGATGGAAGTACGGTAGGTCTTCTGCGCCACCGGGTCGTCGGGGTCGGCCAGCCCCGCCATCATGTGCAGGCGCTTGACGCCGGTCTCATGGACATAGGCCAGCGCGGTATCGACGGAGGCCTTGAATTCATCCTCCCTGCCAGCCAGCGCCGCCATGCCGCGCTCACCCCCCGTCCAATTGCCCGGCGGCAGGTTGAACAATGCCTGCTCCAACTCGCCGCCGGTCAGGGCCAGCCCGACCTGTTCCGGCGCATGCTCATAAGGGAACAGGAATTCGACGGCCTCGAATCCCGCTTCGGACGCCGCCTTGAAGCGGTCGAGGAAATCCCACTCGGTGAACATCATCGAGAGGTTGGCGGCAAAGCGCGGCATGAATGGCCCCTGGTAGGCTGGGTCGAGAACGATCGGCACAGGCTAGCGCGCTGAGCCGGCCGCGTCATGACCCAACGCGACACAATGGCGATGCGTTCCGGCCCGGCGCGGCCGAGCCGGCGGAAACGCTCACTGCGCGATGGCGAGGGAAAGCTGCACTTCCGTCCCGGCCGCACCGATCGCCGCCAGCACCGGCGGCGCAGCAACATCCTCCGGAATGTCGCAGAGACCGTGACGAGCGAGCCAGGTTCCTGCGGCCGGGAGAGCCGTCAGCATCGCGAAGGGCACAGCCAGCAGATAGCCGACGGTCAGCGGCAGCGACCAGATCAGCACGACCGGTGACAGCCAGGCGAGCGTGCCGAACAGATAGACACCGAACAGAAGATGCGGCCAGAGCCCGGCCCACGCGGTGGCGAAGGACAAAGCATGGGCATCACGCGCCTGCCCATTCCAGCCGATCCGCGCCCGGCCGAAGGCGAGCCCGACCATGAACAGCGTCGTCCGCAAGCTGGTGACGGCGCTCTGCAGGAAGCCGAACACGGTCTCGATCGCAGCCGATGCCAGAAAGCGGATGCCGCCACCATAGCGTGCGACGCCGCCCTGGGTCAGCAGCGTGTCGACGAACCCGGCGAGCTTCGGCGCGAGGTGCATCAAAAGGAACAGCGCATAAAATCCTGCCGCGAAACCCGTCGGATAGCCTGGCATCGCACGATCTTCGAAGACCTTCAGCGGCAGCAACGCGATCATCAGCGTCCAGGCCGGCAGCCCCAGGAACATCAGGATCGCCCAGATGAGCTGGTAGCGGCTCGTCGGCTTCAACGCAGGCAGGTCGAGGAGCTTCAGGTACTGCAGATTGCCGAGGCACCAGCGCAGGTCGCGCTTGGCGAAATCGAGCATGGTCGGCGGATTTTCCTCCCAGCTTCCGCCCTCGACCGGCAGCACACGCACCTCGTAACCGGCCCGGCGCATCAGTACGGCCTCGACCTGATCATGACTCATCACTGCTCCGCCGAGCGGCGGCCCGCCCGGGAGCACCGGCAGATGGCAATGGTCGCGGAAGGGAGCGATCCGCACCAGGGCGTTGTGCCCCCAGAACGGTCCGCAATCACCCGCCCACCAGGCCGCGCCCATGGTGTAAGGCCGCATGCCGTGGCGCATGCCGAACTGGAAGATGCGGGCGAAGGCCGAACGGCTGGGCATGCCAACCACCAGCGATTGCAGGATGCCCAGCTTCGGATGAGCCTGCATCATCCGGGCGAGCGAGATCACGGTCTCCCCCGCCATAAGGCTGTCGGCGTCGAGCGGCAGCATCAGCTCGTAGCGATCGCCCCAGTGCTCGCAGAAATCGCGGATATTGCCGGCCTTGAACCCGGCATTGCCCGCGCGCCGCCGATAGGTCAGGCGCGCCGGCTCGCCGATCTCGGCCGCCCAGGCTGCAGCCAGCGCCTCCTCGGCCGCCGCCACGGCCGGGTCGCTCGTATCGGACAGCACGAAATAATCGAACCAGACCCCCTCGCCCGTCGCGTCGAGGCTGTGCTTGACCGCCTTCAGCCGGCTGAAAGCCCGGCCGGGATCCTCGTTGCGCAACGTCATCAGCACCGCCGTCCGCAGCATCAGCGGAGTGGGCCTGTCGCCTGCCGCCGCGAAGGGTGCGACCTCGGCCAGGCCGTCATGCCGGCCGTGAAGCAGCCAGAGACCGATGAACGCGTTCCAGAAGCCGAGAACGGTCCACGGTGCAGCGAAAAGGAAGGCGACGAAGATGACGACATCCGCCGGGCTCCAACCGCCGAGGCCGAGCAGATGGGCGAGCCCCGCAAGAAGCGCCGCCAGGGTGCCGAGATTGAGCGCGAGCATGAGAAGCCGCCGGTTTCGCAGTGCCGCGGACGATTGGAGCCCTGCCGGCGTCAGGCCGAGAGGCTCGACATCTTGCGCCACCCGCTGGAACGTGGTCGGAGCGGGGCGCTGGTTCGTGACGGTATCGGTCATGATCGACGGCAGGCGGGCTCGGACGGACGGGATCGGATCGCAATGGCGCGGGAGCTAAAGACCCCCACCACGGCTGACGCAAGGGCAAAACCCTTGGCCCTTTGGTATGCCTCGCCCCGTGAATGCCGGCTGAATGCAGTCGCCCTGCCGCCTGTTGGGCCCGATGACTGCCTCGTCACTACTCTCTGGAGCGGCATCAGCCGCGGCACCGAAAAGCTCGTCTTCGAGGGGCGGGTGCCGGAGTCCGAATACGAGCGCATGCGCGCGCCCTTTCAGGAGGGCTCGTTCCCTTTCCCCGTCAAATACGGCTATTGCGCCGTCGGTCGCGTCGATTCCGGTCCACGCGACCTCCTTGGCAGTCACGTCTTCTGCCTCCACCCGCATCAGGAATGCTTCGTCGCGCCGCGCGCCTGGCTGGTGCCGATTCCCGACAATATCCCCCCGCGCCGCGCCATCCTCGCCGCCAATATGGAGACCGCTCTCAATGCACATTGGGATGCCGGCTCCGGTCCCGGTGACAGGATTGTGATCGTCGGTGGAGGCATTCTCGGCCTACTCACCAGTTGGCTCGCCGCCCGCCTGCCCGGCGCCGAGGTCACGCTGGTCGATGTCGAGCCGTCCCGGCAGGCCGTGGCCGAGGCGCTCGGCCTGCGCTTCGCCCCGCCCGAGGCAGCTCCTCGGGACGCCGACATCATCTTTCACGCCAGCGCCAGCGCCGCCGGGCTCGCCATGGCGATCGCCAGCGCCGGGTTCGAGGCGCGGATCGTCGAATTGAGCTGGTATGGCGAGGGGACGGTGCCTGCTCCGCTCGGCGGAGCCTTCCATGCACGGCGTCTCCAGCTCGTCTCCTCACAGGTGGGAACCGTGTCTCCGTCACGCCGCGCCCGCTGGGACCATGCGCGCCGCGCCCGAGCGGCGATGGCGCTGCTCGCAGATGACCGGCTCGACGCGCTGATCACGCAGGAAATCGCGTTCCAGGACGCGCCGACACAGGTCCCGGCCGTGCTGGCTTCCAGCTGGACCGGTCTCACAGCCGTGCTGCGCTATTGACGGCGCCGCCGCGAGACGACCAAGACTCGCCGCCTCGATAACAGGAGCCTCCATGTTTTCCGTCGAAGTCCGCGACCGCATCATGATCGGCCACTCCCTGCCCGATCCCTTCTTCGGTCCGGCGCAGAACATGCACGGCGCGACCTTCGTGGTCGATGTCGCCTTCTTCCGCGAGGCGCTGAACCGGCAGAACGTCGTGGTCGATATCGGCGCGGCGCTCGATGTCCTCGCCGAGACCCTGAAGCCGCTGAAATATCAGAACCTCGACATCCTGCCGCAATTCGCCGGCGTGCTCACCACGACCGAGTTTCTCTGCAAATACATCTTCGATGCCATGGCGGCGGCCGCGAAATCAGACGCGCTCGGTGCCGACGGCAGAGGCCTCGCCCGCATCCGCGTCACGCTCCACGAGACCGATCTCGCCCGCGCCAGCTACGAGGGCGCGCTCGCGTGAGCGGGCAAGGCGAGCCCCAGCGGCGGATCGTCTTCGCCATCCCGGGCGATATCGACGCACCGACAGGTGGCTATGGCTACGACCGGCGCCTGCTGCGCGAATGGCGCGAGGCTGGCATCGCTGCGCGCCACATCGCCTTGCCCGGCGCCTTTCCCTTCCCGACAGCCAATGATCTGGAGGCGACCGAAGCGCTTCTGGCTCAGACCGCGCCGGACGAAGTGCTGCTGATCGATGGCCTCGCCTTGGGTGCCTTCCCCGAAGCGCTGGCGATGCGATTCCAGCGGCGCCTCGTCGCCCTGGTCCATCATCCGCTGGCGCTGGAAACCGGCCTCCCCTCCGACAGGGCCGCCGCCCTGCGTCAGAGCGAAAGGCTCGCACTCGGCCATGCCCGCGCCGTCGCCGTGACCAGCCCAGCCACACGCGGCACACTCGTTGCGGACTATGCCGTCCCGCGCGCGAGGATCGCTGTCGCGGTGCCCGGAACCGATCGGGCGCCGCGCGCGGCAGGAAGCGGTGGTGATACCGCACTACAGCTACTGGCGGTCGGCTCGATCATCCCGCGTAAAGGCTACGATGTCCTTGTCTCGGCACTCGCCACCCTCGCCGACCGGCGCTGGTTCCTGACTCTCGCAGGCTCGCCGGACTATTCGCCCCAGACCGTCGCCGATCTGCGAGCCCAGATCCACCGGGCCGGGCTTGCGGACCGCATCTTGCTTGTTGGAGCCGTGGACTCCGAAAGGCTGGCGGACCTCTATGACAAATCCGATCTCTTCGTCATGCCCTCGCTCTATGAGGGCTACGGCATGGTCCTGACGGAAGCACTCGCCCGTGGCCTGCCGATCGTCTGCACCTCGAGCGGCACAGGCGCCGACGCCTTGCCGGACGATGCCGCCCTCAAAGTGCCGCCTGGCGACGCTGCGGCACTTGCCAAGGCCCTCGCAAGACTGATTGATGCGCCGGCTGAACGCCACCGGCGCGGCGAGGCGGCCTGGACGGCGGCATCGCGGTTGCCGCAGTGGCGGGATACGGCTCGGATCGTCGCAGCGGCATGCCTCGGCGGCGATGGCCGAAAGGTGGGGTGATGGCTGGGTTCTCTTCGGAATGGCTTGCATTGCGCGAGCCGGCCGACCATGCGGCGCGCAATCCGCAGGTGCTCGCGGCGGTCGGCGCCTATTTCGCCGGAAAGCCCTCGCTCTCGGTGCTCGATCTCGGCAGCGGTGCTGGTTCCAATCTGCGCGGCAGCTATGCCTCCCTGCCCGAGCGGCAGCATTGGACCCTTGTCGATCACGATGGCGATCTGTTGGCGCTCGCGCGCGAGCGCCTGCTCGCCTGGGCAGACGAAGCCCGCGAACAGGGCGAGGAGCTCGTCCTGACCAAGGACGACAAGACCATCACCGTCGACACGCGTCAGGTCGACCTGAACAAGGATCTGGAATGGGTCCTTGGCTGGCAGCCGGACCTTGTTACTGCGGCAGCCTTCTTCGATCTCGCCTCGAAGGCCTGGATCGAACGCTTCGTCGCCGCGCTCGCGAGCCAGAATCTGCCGCTCTATGCCGTGCTGACCTATGACGGGCGCGAGAAATGGAAACCGGCCCATCGCGCCGATGCCCGCATGCTCGCTGCCTTCAAGCATCACCAGCATACGGACAAGGGCTTTGGTCCAGCGGCCGGGCCAGAAGCCTGCGAAATTATGGCGGAGGCTTTCAGGAAGTCGGGTCTCGCCATCTCGACGGCGGATAGCGCCTGGCTGCTCGACGGCAGCCGCGAGGCCCTCCGCGCTGCCCTTGCCGAGGGTATCGCCGAGGCGGTCCGCGAGACCGGACAGCTCGACGCCGCCGCCATTGCCGGCTGGATGGAAGCCCGCCGCAGCGCGACGTCGGTGCTGATCGGACACCAAGATCTATGGGCCAGGCCAGTCTGAGCTATTCTAGCCGCGCCCCGGCCACATCCGGCGCAGCACACCATCGTGCCGGATGAAACGATGGTAGAGCGCCGCCAGAATATGCAGGGCTGCCAGCGCTCCGAGCGTCAGCGCCAGCTTACCATGGATACCAAGCACCCGGTTCGCAGCCTCCTGGTCGGGCGCCGCCAAGGCCGGCAGGTCGAACAGGCCGAATACCGTCCGCGCCGGGAACAGCGAGACGCCGAGCCAGCCGAGCAGCGGGACGACCAGCAACAACCCGTAGAGTAGCCAGTGAACGAGATGCGAGCCCGCCTTCTGCCACCAGGTGAGGGACGGCTCGTCAGGCGGTGCACCGTGCAGGAGCCGATAGATCAGCCGCCCAGCCGTCAACCACAGCAGCAGGAAGCCGATGAGCTTGTGGGCGCTGTAGAGCGCGTCGGTCGTGCCGTCGAAGATGTTCAGCGTCTTGCCGCGATAAGTCATGGCGAGGCCGAGCGGCAGCATCGTGAAGACGGCCAGCACCGTCACCCAGTGAAAGGTCCGGGCGACACCGCCATAGACGGGATTGACCGTGCTGATTCCTGCCGTCCGGCCGTCCATCGGCGCCTCCGGAGCTTGGGTCCGCTTGGGCATTCATCTCACATTCAAGGCGCTCGACCTATACCGGCGCGGTGTTGGACCATGCCCGAACGTTCGTCATGACATGGATTTGATCGCGGAACCGCGCTCACCGCGAGACGTTGGTGGTATGGCGGAACATGATTGCCTATATCGTGTGCTTGGCTGACCCTCCGACGCCTCCCGGTCCCAGTGGCCTGATCTGACAGGTTTTTCGATGCCTGAGTCGCGTACGCTTTTTGGCCGCCCCGGCGAGACCCTGCGGGTCGCTGTGGAGCGGGCCATTTCCGAATTCCGAGCCGCTCGTCCGGTCCTGCTGCGCGCAGCCGGAGAGCTCGCCTTGGTGCTTTCGGCCGAGCTTGCGGATGCGGAGCTGGTGCGCCGCCTCGACACGCTTGCAGCCGGCAACGGCCATCTCGTACTCACCTCCGCGAGGCTGCGTCGCCTCGGCGCCAAGGGCCGGACGGACCCCGGCATCTTCGCCTTGCCGGCATTGGACCTCGACCGCGTCGAGTATCTCGCATTCAAGCTCGACAGCCGGATGGACGCGCCGATCGCCCCGGCGTCCGCGCTCGATGCTGCCGCGCTGGAGCTGGCGCGGCTTTCTCTCGTCCTGCCGGCGGCGCTCGTCGTGCCGGTGAGCGCCGAAGCGGTCTCGGGCGAATCCCTCGTCGCGGTCGATATCGCGGCCGTGAACGCCTATCGCGCCGAGCAGGCCGCCTCGCTTAGGATCGTCGGCCGCGCGCCGGTGCCGCTGGAAGGCGCGCCGGATACTGAATTCGTCGTCTTCCGCGGCGGCGAAGGCTTGCGCGACCAAGTCGCAATCATTGTCGGCAAGCTGGATTTCTCGACCGCCGTGCCGGTGCGCCTGCATTCCGCCTGCCTGACCGGAGACCTCTTCGGCTCGCTGAAATGCGATTGCGGCGACCAGCTGCGCGAGACCGTGCGGTGGATGGCCGAAAACGATGGCGGCATCCTGCTTTATCTCGACCAGGAAGGCCGCGGCAACGGCATCTCCAACAAGATGCGCGCCTATAAGCTGCAGAGCCAGGGCTGGGACACCTATGATGCCGATGAAGTGCTCGGCTTCGATCTCGACCAGCGCCATTTCGACTTCGCCGCGACGATGTTGAAGCAGCTCGGCGTCTCGCGCGTCGTCGCGCTCACCAACAACCCGCAGAAGATCGGCGCCATCGAGGCCGCCGGGCTTGAGGTGGCCGCGAGCCAGCGTGTGCTCGGGCGGCCAAACGCCCACAATGTCCGCTATCTCGCATCGAAGCGCGACCGCGCGGGTCATCTCATCGACATGGACGCGCTGATGGCACGCGCCGCACCCAAGGACTGAGGCGAGCTCAGGCCAGCGCCGCCATGGCCGCGACGGGCTGCACCGGCAAGCCGTCGAGCACCTTGGCGAGCCCTGCCGGATCGATTTCGCCGCCGCGCATCGTCTCGTCGCGATGAATGCCACCGGCGATGAACAGGCTATCGAAACCCATCAGGCGCGCGCCTGCGAGGTCGGTGCGCACCGCATCGCCGATCACCAGCACCTTGCTCGCCTCGACGGGGCGCCCGCCCCTCGCTTCGGCAGCCGCCGCAAGCGCCAGATCATAGGCCGGGCGATAAGGCTTGCCGGCCCAGGCGACGCTCCCGCCCAGCTCTTCGTAGATGGTGGCAAGCGAGCCTGCGCAGGGCAGCAGATCTTCCCCGACATGCACGACCAGATCGGGATTGCCGCAGACGAAGGGGAGCCCCCGCGCGGCGAAGCGGCTGAGCAGGGGCCTATACTGCTCAGGCGTCTCGATACGATAATCGTTGAGCTCGGTCGCGACGACGATGTCGGCCTGCTCCTCGTCGACCAGTTCGACGTCGAGCCCTTCGAACACGGCCCGGTCGCTCTGCCAGCCGATATGGTAGACGCGCTTGTGATGGCTCTCGGCGATCAGCGCGCGCGTGACGTCGCCGGAAGTGACGAGCCTGTCCCAGGCCGTGCGCGGCACGCGCTTGGCGTCGAGCAGCTTCGCCACCTGCTGCGACGGGCCCGGCGCATTCGAGAGGAGCACCACGGCGCCGCCCCGTTCACGAAAGGCGGTCAAGGCTGTACAGGCCGGCTCCAGCGCCCAGAGACCGTCATGCACGACGCCCCAGACATCGCTGATCAGCACGTCGTAACGGGCGAGCAGCGCGCCCGCCTGCTTCAAAACCGGAACAGTCATCAAGCGCCCTTGGCCTCCGCCGCCATCCGCGCCTCGACGTCGACGCGGCGCGGCACCGGCGCCACTGCGCCATACCCCTGGGTCGACAGCGCCGCCGCGACATTGGCATAGGCCCCGGCCGCGAAGGCATCGCCGGTGCGCAGGAACTCGGCAAGGAAGGCACCGTCGTAGCAGTCGCCCGCGCCGGTCGCGTCGATGGCATCGACCTTGATCGGCCGGAAGCGCTCGCGCCGGACGGGCGTCGCGACGAGCGAGCCTTCATGGCCGAGCGTCAGCGCCACAACCCGCGCGCCGAGCTTGAGGTAGAAATCGACGATCGCATCCGGCTCGTTGAGACCCGTGAGCTGCGTCGCGTCGTCGAGGCCCGGCAGCACGATGTCAGCCATGGTGCAGGCGGCGTGGATGATCGCGCGGGCTCGCGTCAGCGGCCAAAGCTTCAGGCGCAGATTGGTATCGTAGGCGGTCAGCACGCCAGCCTTGCGTGCGGCCTCGAAAGCCGCGAACACTGCGTCGCAGGCACTGGCCGAGATCGCCTGGCTGATGCCGGAGGCCTGGACGATCCGCGCCGAGCGGATCAACCCGAGCGGCAGGTCGCCCGGCCCGTAGAGGCTCGCGGCGGAGCCGGCCCGCAGATAGGAAAAGACATGGCCAGACGGGCCATGATCGACGAAATAGAGCCCGGTCGGCGCGCTCGGATGCGTCGCCACATGCGCGTCGTTCACGCCCTCGCGCTGCCACAGCGCCCGCACCGAATGCCCCGCCATGTCGTCGCCGAGCGCGCCGATATAGCCGACCGACATTCCCTGCCGCGCCGCCGCGACCGCGCAGTTGGAGGTGTCTCCGCCTTGGCCGAACTGGAAGGCGCCGGATTCAGCTCGCGTCGCATTGAATTCGCCGAGCGGCTCGCCCAGGCACAAAAGGTCGATTTGACTGTCTGTCACGGGATTTGAAACCATTCAAACGGCGCGGCGCGCGGACGAACTCTCCTAGAGCAAGGCCCTGCGCCTGCAAACCGCTTTTCGCCTCATTCCGCGGCCTCGCTCTTGGACGGCGGGCTCATCAGCCGATCCGCCAGCCGGATGATCTCCTGTCGCAACGCCATGTTGCCGCCCTGCGCCGCGGCACTCTTGCGCAAGGCTGCGAGCTCCCGTTTCGCCTCCGTACCGTCGCTTCGGGCCTGCTCCAGCGCGCCTTCCAATGTCTGCAACTCGGCATGCAGCGCCTCGAGCCGCCCCTCGCGCCCCTGTTCCGCTTCCTTCAACGCGACGATCTCCTGCTCGTGCTGGCGGCGTGCGCTCGCCAAGGCCTGCTGCGCCTCTCCGAGCCAGCCTTCCAGGGCGTCGATCCGCTCCTGCGCCTGCGCATGTTCATTCCGCTGCTGTTCAAGGAGCCGCGCATTCTGCCGGGCCTCGGTCGCCGCCGTGCTGCTATGGGCATTCGCAGCGGCAAGCCCGGCCTCGGCCTGCTCGGCCCGCGCAGCGAAGGCGTCGGCACGCTGACGCTCGCCCTCCCTTTCCGCCGTCATCGCCACAAGCGCCGCCTCGCCGCGGGAGAGGCGCTCCTCCGTCGTCGCGAGCCTGTCGGCGAGCTCGTCGCGCTTGCTCTGCAGCACCATGATCTGCGTGCGATCCTCGACATGCGCGACCCTGACCTTTTCGTGCTCGTCCCGGACCTTCGCCAACTCGGCCTCGCGCTCCGCCAGCAAAGCCTCGATACGCCCGACGGTCTCGCGCTCCCGGCCGAGCTCGCCCGAACGCGCATCGAGATCGGCGCTGGTGCCGGTCAGCGCCTGGCGAGTTTCGGCGAGACTGCCCTCCAGCTTCGCCAGATCGGCGACACGTTTTTCCAGCGTCGCGGTCGTCTGGGCATGGCCGCCACGCTCCGCTTCCAGAGCCGTACGGGTTTGGGCGAGATCGCCGCGCGTCTCGCTCAGATCGGCTTCGAGCGCCGCGATCCGGTCGTCACGCTCGGCACGGTCCCGCTTCAGCTGGCCGATCTCCATGTCGCGCCGGCCGATATCCTGCATCGCCCCCGCCTTGGCGGCGAAGCCCTTTTCGGCCTCCTGTTCCACCGTGCGCATCCGCACGGCGAGCTCGGCACGCAGATGGTCGCGATCGGCAGCGATCTCGGCGAGCGACAGCGGAAAGGCCGACTCGGCCCGCTTGCGTGCCAGGCGGTCGGCTCGCCGCGACAGGGCAGGCACTGCAGCCAGCGCCAGCAGGGCGGCACAGAGGAAGCCGAGCGCAAACAGCATGGCGGCTTCGATCAAGGCTTGCGGCTCCGCATCCGGTCAAATCCGGCCGAACCCTGCCATGCCCGCCCCGGCATGGCCAGAGGGAGCAGCGGCAGAGGCTGAGCCTAGAACGGATTCCAGGTCGCCTGCGGCGAGAACTTGAGGTAGCCGAGGTTGACACCGAGCCGCCAGCCGACGCCGGAGCGGATCGGCACCACGGTGATGCCTTCCGCCGTCAGCGCGGTGAAGCCGAAGCCGCCGATGAAATAGGCCGAGCCGTCGACGCCGGCGAAGCGCTGGTACATCGCATCGACCACCGGCAGGTTGTAGACCAGCATCATCGTTCGCGCACCCTCGCCGCCGAAGTCGAAGCCGATCGAGGGCCCCTGCCAGAACACGCGCCGGTCGCCCGCGTTGCGGGTGTAGAGCGTGCCCTCGCCATAGCGCAGCCCGCCGACGAAGGCTCCGGCGGCCTCTTGCCCCAGGATATAGCCGTTCGGCTCGCCCCAGCGCCGGACCGCCTCCTCGATCGCCAGCGCGAGACCGCGCGAGACGTTGCCGAAGAATTTATGGCCGGACGTGACGAGCTCGTTCTGCGAGAAGGAGCGCTGGCCGTCATAGTTCTGCGCGACCGCGGGGATCGGCAGCCCGGCCAGGCTGGAGCCGGCCAGGGCGAGGCCGCCCGTGATGAGACTGCGGCGGGTCTGGATCATGAACAAGGTCTCCGGACAGGGCGGCCGGCAGAACCGGACGCCGGAGCGGTGTGTTGGTCCGTTCCGATCAGCGCCCGGCGGTTGCTCGGCAACCTGCTTGGGGAAGGCGCGGCGCGGGCCGGAAGGCGGGCCGATCCTGGGCTATCCGCCGCTCGCTGCCGGGCGCCGAAAACGCGACGTCCGGCGAATGCGAATCAATTCGCTAACCAATTTGATACGCTGCAATTCTATCCAAGCCGTGAAGATTTGGTGTTGTCTGACTGGCCCGGGATCGGGGGATGAGAGGATTTGCCCGCGATGAAGGCCGCAACATGGCAATGCCGGATTTGGCGCGCCCTCGGCGGCATCGCCTTCACGCTCGTAGCTCAGGTCGCGCTCGTCGGCGCGCCTGACAAGGCGGTACAGGCTGCAGTCCCGCTTCCCGAAACCAGCCTACCCGTGGGCTTGCCAGCGCTTCCCAGCCTCGGCGAGGCGATGCAGCGCGACCTGCGCACCGGCCTGGCGCTGAACGGCTTCGACCCCGTATCGTACCAGCTCGAAGGGAGGCCGGTCGCCGGACTGCCGGATTACGAGCTGGTCCTGAACGGCATCGTCTGGCGCTTTGCCTCGGCGGCCAACCGCGCCGCCTTCCGCGACGCACCGGATGTCTACGCCCCGGCTTTCGCCGGTTTCGACCCGACTGGCGTCGCCAATGGCGTGGCGGTCGATAGCGACCCGAACCGGTTCGCGATCGTCGGCGCACGCCTGTTCCTGTTCCGCTCGGACGAGAACCGCAGTCGCTTCCTGCAGGACCGCTCGCTGCTGGGCATCGCCGAAACCCGCTGGAACGCAGTGCGCCGCTCCGTCGCGCGCTAAACCTAGCAGCCGGCGATCGCGCGCCGCGCCAGCCCTTCGCTCGACGCGGCGACGAAGGGCGGATTGCGGAATTGCTGGTCGACCCGGCCGTAACGCGGAACGGCGCCGTCGAGCGTGAGGATGATGCCGCCGGCAGCCGAAAGAATGGCGTCGCCGGCAGCCGTGTCCCATTCCATCGTCTGGCCGCAGCGGACATGGAGATCCGCCTCGCCGCAGGCGATCAACCCGAACTTGACGGCGGAAGACATCGGCACGCCCTTGCCTTTGCAGAGCGTCGCCGTAATGCCGTCGCTTCGCCCGTCACCGTGGAAGCGGCTGACCAGGACGACCGGCCCCTCCTTCGGCAGCGCCCGGACCGCGACGTGCTTGGCCGTGCCGCACAGCGAACCATCCGCCGCGAAATCCTGGGTATAGGCCCGCTCGCCTCCATACCAGAGACGTCCCAGCGCGGGAGCGGCGATGGCACCGGCAATGGGTCGCCCATCGACGACGACGGCGATCGCGACGCAATAGCTGTCGCCACCGGCCAGGAATTCGCGCGTGCCGTCGAGCGGGTCGAGCAGAATGAACACCGCATCCGGCGTCACGCTGTCGACGGTCTCCTCGCTGATGATGGGAAAGCCGGGGAGCAGGAGCGCAAGCGCGTCCTTCGCTGCGCGGTCGGCCGCGAGGTCAGCCGTGCAGACGGGCGAGCCGTCCTTCTTGAGCTTGACATCGCAGGCAGCGCGCTTGGCGAGCAGGACGGCGGCGCTGGCGCCGGCTGCTTCCGCAAGTTTGCGTCCCAGCCCGTCGCGGTCGCGCAGGCGGGGATCGTCACGGCCGATCATGGCGGCCTCATCCTTCAAAATGTCGCCCGGAATATGGGGATTAACCACATGAAAACCAAGATGGCACCATATCTGGGAACAACGGCGCCACGCTCACGGCGCAACGCACATCCCAGGATTTCACCGCAATGACCGCCATCTCGCTCGATCCGCTCGACCTGGCCGCACTTCTCTGCAGCCGCGTCTGCCATGACGTGATCAGCCCGGTCGGTGCGATTGTCAATGCCTTGGAAGTCTTGGAGGAAGACGATCCCTCGATGCGCGAGTTCGCGCTTGAGCTGATCAAGAAGAGCGCGCGCAACGCCTCGTCTCGCCTGCAATTCGCGCGCCTCGCCTTCGGCGCCGCCGGTTCGGCCGGTGCGATGATCGACCTCGGCGACGCCGGCAACGTCGCTAACGGCTTCCTCAACGACGAGAAGCTCTCGCTCGACTGGGAGGCGCCGCGCGCCCTCCTCCCCAAGAACCAGGTGAAGCTCTTGCTGAACCTTCTCTTGATCGCGACGCAGGCTGTGCCGCGTGGCGGCAAGCTGGTCTCCCGTGCCAGTGTCGAGGGCGAGCAGGGCTCGTTCGAGATCACCGCCACCGGATCGCATGCCCGCATCCCGGCCCATGTCGAGGATCTGATCGCGGGACAGTCCGAGGGCGGCGCCATCGACGCCCATGCCGTGCAGCCGGTTTATACCGGCATGGTCGCCCGCGCGGCCGGCATGGCGATCTCCCTCTCGATCGAGGGCGAGACCGTCACGATCAAGGCCGCCAAAGCCGAGTGAACGATTCCTCGCAGTCGGTGACCGGTTTCAACCGATCATAAACCGTTCTGCTGCTTAAGTTCCTGCAGTGCGTCGCGTTGAGTGATCTTCCTGCATGGACGAGCTGCTGCAAGAGTTCCTAACCGAGACCGGCGAGAATCTCGACACGGTCGATCGGGAACTCGTTCGCTTCGAGCAGAACCCTAACGACCGTGACATCCTGCGGAACATTTTCCGCTTGGTTCACACGGTCAAGGGCACCTGCGGCTTCATCGGCCTGCCACGCCTCGAGGCGCTGACCCATGCGGCGGAATCGGTCATCGGCCAGTTCCGCGACGGTGCGACGGTCAAGCCCTCAGCCGTCACGGCGATCCTCGAAACGATCGACCGCATCAAGGACATCCTCGCCGAGCTCGCCGAAAAGGGGCAGGAGCCCGAAGGCAACGACGAGACGCTGATCGCGGAACTCCAGGGGCTCGCAAGTCTCGCCAAGGGAGAGCTGGATCAGCCCAGGCCGGAGCAGATCGCATCGATCGACCCGGTCGCCGCCTATCTCGCCCGTCACGGCAAGCCTCAGGACGGTCCATCCGCCGAGGATATCATTTTCCAGAGCGCGCCCGGCCCCCAGCGTGGGCCCGATGGCCGCATCGAAACCAGGCAGCAGCCGCTTGTCGAGGAAGGTCACCCCCAGCGCAGCGGCGGCCCGCCGACGCTGCGCGTCGCGGTCGACACCATCGAGCATCTGATGACCATGGTCTCGGAGCTCGTGCTGACCCGCAACCAGCTCCTCGAAGTCTCGCGCCAGCAGGAGGACGCCGGGCTGAAGGCGCCCCTGCAACGGCTCTCCCTCATCACCGCCGAGCTGCAGGACGGGGTGATGAAGACCCGAATGCAACCGATCGGCAGCGCCTGGGCCAAGCTGCCCCGCATCGTGCGGGACCTGAGCAGCGAACTCGGCAAGCGCATCGAGCTGGTGACCGAAGGCGCCGAGACCGAACTAGACCGGCAGATCCTCGATCTGATCAAGGATCCGCTGATCCACATGGTGCGCAACTGCGCCGACCATGCCATCGAGTCCCCCGAAGCTCGCCGCGCGGCGGGCAAGCCTGAATACGGCACGATCCGCGTCTCGGCCCGTCATGAAGGAGGCTCCGTCACGATCGCTGTCAGCGACGATGGGCGCGGCCTCGACGTCGCCCGCATCGGCCGCAAGGCGATCGCCGCGGGCCTCGCGACCGACGCCGAGATCGAGAAGATGAGCGAGGCCCAGATCGCCCGTTTCATCTTCCATCCCGGCTTCTCCACCGCCGAAAACGTGACCGCGGTATCTGGCCGCGGCGTCGGCATGGACGTGGTCAAGGCGAACGTCGATTCCGTTGGTGGCGTCGTCGACATCACAAGCCGCCCCGGCCTCGGCGCGACGATCACCATCAAAATCCCTCTCACGCTCGCCATCATCGCGGCGCTGATCGTCGTTGCCGGCGACGAGCGCTATGCGATACCCCAGACCGCGGTGCGCGAGCTCGTCCGCGTCAAGGCCGGGGACGAGAACCGCCTGGAAGAGATCAACGGTGCGCCGGTCTTGCGCCTGCGTGGCCGGTTGCTGCCGATCGTCGCCCTCGGCGAATTGATGGGACACCCGAAGAAGGATGGAGCCAACGGCTTCATCGTCATCACCCAGATCGGCGAGCGTCAGTTCGGCATCCTCGTCGACGGCGTGTTCCACACCGAAGAGATTGTGGTGAAGCCGATGTCGAGCAAGCTGCGGCATATTCCGCTCTTCTCCGGCAACACCATCCTCGGCGATGGCGCGGTCGTGCTGATCGTCGACCCGAACGGCGTCGCCCGGCTCGTCGGGGCGAACGCCGCCGAAGCTGCCGACGAAAAGGCAGAGCCAGCGCCCGCGCGGACCGAAGGTGGCGAGCGGACTACGATGCTGGTCTTCCGCACCGGCGCCAATCGCACCCAGGCGCTGCCGCTCTCGCTGGTCACCCGGCTGGAAGAAGTCGATGCCGGCAGCTTCCAGCACGGCGCGGGACGCACACTGCTGCACTATCGCGGCCGGCTCGTCCCGGTGACCCCACTGGGCGAGACGGAACTGCATCACGACGGGCTCCAGCCCCTGGTCATCGTCTCGAACGGCAGCCAGACTGCAGCGCTCGCAGTCGAGGCCATCATCGACATCGTCGACGAGCAGTTCGAACTGGAGCTCGCGACCTCGGGCGAGCGCGGCGTCATCGGTTCTGCGATGATCGGCGGCCGAGCCACCGACATCGTCGACCTCGCCCATTACCTGCCGCTCGGCGACCCCGGCTGGACGGGTGCCATTCGAACCGGCGCTGCGCCGGAGCAGGTCCTCCTCGTCGAGCCGTCGGAATTCCTGCGCGAGATGCTGAGCCCGGTGCTGCGAGCCTCCGGTCGGGTTCTCCTCACCGCCGCCGATTGCGAAAGCGCCATGCAGGTTGCCGCTGCACCCGAGCTCGGCTTCGTCCTCGTCGATCTCGACCGGGACGTCGCGGCGGCATTCGGACTGCTCGCCGCGCTGCGGACACGCCCGCGCGACAAGCGCTTACGGCTTCTTGGGCTGACGACCTGCGCGACGCCGGAACTGCTCCGGCAGGCGGCCGAGGCCGGGGCCGACGGCATCATCGCCAAATTCGATCGCCGTGCCCTGCTCGGCGAGCTGAATGCCCGTGGTGCCGAGATGAGGGACGCAGCATGATCGGAAGCGCGAACCCCAATCACGATCCGACGCCGCATTTCGCGGATTCGCTCGACTACGTCACAGTCCGGATCGGCGAACAGCACCTGGGGCTCCCGATCGAGCGGGTGCGCGATGTCTTCATCGCCGACCGCATCACGGTCGTTCCCGGTGCCCCGGCCGACATCGTCGGTCTGCTCAACCTGCGTGGCCGGATCGTCACCGCGATCTGCCTGCGCAACCGGCTCGGCTGCGCCATGACCGAAGCATGCGCGAAAGGCTGCGGCGAACTGACGGCAATCGGCCTCGACCATCGTGGCGAAGCCTATGGGCTGATCGTCGACGCGGTCGGCGAGGTCGTCCGCCTCGACCGCTCGACCTTCGAACCGCTGCCCGTCAACCTCGACCCGACATGGGCTGCACTGGCGACCGGCGTCCATCGCCTGCCCGGTTCGCTGCTCGTCATCCTCGATCTCGACGCCGTCCTCGACCTTGACCTTCGTGCCGCGGCCTGAGCCCGGCCGCGTTTCTGGAGACCGACCATGAAGTACTGCCTCGTTGTCGACGACTCGGCCGTGATCCGAAAGGTGGCCCGCCGCATCCTCGAAGGACTGCAGTTCCGCATTGCCGAAGCGGAAGACGGCGCGCGCGCCATCGATGCCTGCAAGGGCGAGATGCCGGACGCGGTGCTGCTCGACTGGAACATGCCGATCATGGACGGCTACGAGTTCCTGCGCACGCTCCGCCAGATGCCGGGCGGCAAGCGGCCGAAGGTCGTGTTCTGCACCACCGAGAATGACATCGCCCATATCGCACGGGCCATGCATGCGGGTGCCGACGAATACATCATGAAGCCGTTCGACAAGGAAATCGTCGCCTCGAAGTTCCATCAGGTCGGCCTGCTCTGAACCTGCGTTGAGGACGTTCTCCCGAAACTGAGCCCCGCGCAGCATGATCGTTTCGCGCCCTGCTTCCCCGGGCCCCGCCCGGCACAAGACGGTCGTCATCGCCGATGACTCCGCGGTGGTGCGGGGGCTGTTCGCGCGCTGGCTCGGCGAGGCCGGCCACTTCCACGTCGTCGCCGTCGCCGGCGATGGCGAGACGGCGCTCGCCCACGCCGGACGTTTCAAGCCGGACGTGCTGGTGCTCGATCTCGATATGCCGGGCGTCGACGGCCCGAGCGCCCTGCCCCGGATCCTGCGGGAAAGCCCTCATACCGGCATCTTGCTCGCGGCGACGCTGAATGAGCGCAACACCCGCCTCGCACTGGAATGCATGACGAAAGGCGCCATGGACGTGGTGTCGAAGCCAGACAGCCGCGCGGGCATGACGCTGTCGCTCGACTTCCGCAGCGAGTTCCTGCTGAAGCTCGGCAACATCGCCCACGCCGCACCGCAGCCGGGCACACTGCCGCCCGAGGTCGATCTGGACTGGGGGCATGGTCACACCAATCTGCGCCCCCTGGTCTGGTCGATGCCGCGCTACCTGCTGATCGGCGCCTCCACAGGTGGGCCGCGCGCCGTCGCCAGGGTCCTCTTCGACATTGGCGACGCGCTCGCCGACATCACGACGCTCGTCGTCCAGCATATGCCGCCGTTGTTCACCGCCTCCTTTGCCGAACAGATGACGAGCCATGTCGGCGTCCCGGCGCGCGAGCCCTTCGACGGCGAGCGCCTGACGCGCGGTACGGTCTACATCGCTCCGGGCGGGCGCCATCTTGGCATCGACCGGCGGCTTGGCCATCTCGTCGCCGCCATCAGCGACGGGCCGCCAGTCAATTTCTGCCGTCCGGCCGTCGATGTGCTGTTCAGCGACGGCGCACGCCATCTTGGCGCAGCGGCCCTCGGGCTGGTCCTCACCGGCATGGGCAGCGACGGGACGGAAGGCGCCGCGGCTCTGCGCCAGGCAGGTGCGGCCGTGATCGCGCAGGACGAGCAGAGCAGCACGATCTGGGGCATGCCCGGTTCGGTCGTGCGCGCCCGCCACGCCAGCGCCGTGACGCCGCTCGACGAAATCGGCGGCGCGATCCGCGCCCTCCTGCGTGGAGCGGCGACGGCATGACCGAGACGGATTTCGCCTTCCTGCGCCTGCTATTGAAGCAACGGTCCGGCCTCGCCCTGGGGCCGGACAAGCGCTACCTCGCCGAAAGCCGCTTGAGCATCCTCTGCCGGCGCCGCAACATCGAGAGCATCGATGCCCTGATGCAGCAGGTGCGGCTGGGCCGGCACCATGAGCTCGAAGCCGCGGTGGTCGAGGCGATGACCACCAACGAGACCCTGTTCTTCCGGGACAACACTCCGTTCAATCTGTTCCGGGACGTGTTGCTGTCGGAGAAGCTCGCGGCCAACGCCGCAAGCCGCACGCTGCGAATCTGGTGCGCCGCCGTATCGAGCGGTCAGGAAGCCTATTCGCTCGCCATGCTGATCGATGGCGCGGCCGAGCGCCTTGCCGGCTGGAAGGTCTCCATTCTCGGCACCGACATCTCGGGCGAGGTGCTGGAGAAGGCCCGCTCCGGCGTCTACAGCCAGTTCGAGATCCAGCGGGGCCTGCCCATCCAGATGCTGCTGAGACATTTCAGCCAGCACGGCGACAAATGGCAGATCTCCGACCGGTTGCGCACCATGGTCGAGTTTCGCCAGCACAACCTGCTTGAGCCCAATGGTCAGTTCGGCCGCTTCGATATCGTGTTCTGCCGCAACGTCCTGATCTATTTCGACGTGCCCACGAAGGAGAAGGCCCTGGGCCTGCTCGCGCCGCGGCTGGCGCCGGACGGCGCACTGGTTCTCGGCGCGACGGAAACCGTCGTCGGGCTCGCCACGACGCTACGCTCCGACCCGCAGCATCGTGGGCTCTACCGGCCGGCTCCGCCCGCGCACGTTCCCGCGGCCTCGAGCCTGCTCCAGCGGCCATCAACCGGCTCGGCGGCAGCCCACTGACGCGGCCCGCCGGCTTTCGCCAAACAAAAACCCCGCCTCGCGGCGGGGTCCCGTCGACCTGTCGTGTACATCCGACGATCAGGTCAAAAACTGTATGCCCTTGCTTCGTGACCGCCGCATGACGGTGGAGCAACGGGAATGCGTCAGGCCGGGATGCGCTCGTCGGCCTCGGACGGCTCGCGCAGCACATAGCCGCGGCCCCAGACGGTCTCGATGTAGTTCTTGCCGTCGGACGCGTTCGCCAGCTTCTTGCGCAGCTTGCAGATGAAGACGTCGATGATCTTGAGCTCGGGCTCGTCCATGCCGCCATAGAGATGGTTGAGGAACATCTCCTTGGTGAGCGTCGTACCCTTCCGGAGCGAGAGCAGCTCCAGCATCTGATATTCCTTGCCGGTCAGGTGGACGCGGGCAGCATCGACCTCGACGGTCTTGGTGTCGAGATTGACGACCAGATCACCGGTGGTGATGACCGACTGGGCGTGGCCCTTCGAGCGGCGCACGATCGCATGGATGCGGGCGACGAGTTCGTCCTTGTGGAACGGCTTGGTGAGATAGTCGTCGGCGCCGAAGCCGAGGCCCTTCACCTTGTCCTCGATGCCGGCGAGGCCGGAGAGGATCAGGATCGGTGTCTTGACCTTGGCGACGCGAAGCGAGCGCAGAACCTCGTAACCCGACATGTCGGGGAGGTTCAGGTCGAGCAGGATGATGTCGTAATCGTAGAGCTTGCCGAGATCGACGCCCTCTTCGCCGAGATCCGTCGTATAGACGTTGAAGCTCTCGGATTTGAGCATGAGCTCGATGCTTTGAGCGGTCGCGCTATCGTCCTCGATCAGCAGAACCCGCATGTCCACGTCCCCAATTTCGCCCGCAGGGCAGGTTGATCGCTTGACTCGCCCGGGCCAGCCCGGCCCCGGACGACGACGCACTTGCCCAATGAAACGCCACGCGACACGCTACGGTGAATTGGTTAACAAACCGTGATTCCCGAGCGCAAGCGCTTCCTTGGAGAAAGTGAACGATCCTTGTCGAGGTGAGTCGAATTTGACACGGATCGGCAGGCACTCCTCCGCGAAAACGCCGTTTCGCGGAAGCCATTGCGGGAAACAGGGGCGAAATAGCCCTATGACACGCGCTGGCCTCGAACCACAGTCTTAACCACAGAGCTTAACGACCGGTAAATGAACGCAATTTGTTAGGAACCCTTACCAATTTCCCACAGGCCCTGTCGGCGCCTGCCGACTGACCGATCCGGACGCAGCCAACGCATGAATCACCCCTCCCACGGCACTGAACGTCTTTCCGCCCTAGTCTCGGCCATCGAGGGACTCGACGGATCGACGGTTTATGGTCGCGTCATCGGCGTTCGCGGGCTTCTGGTCGAGGTCGCCGGGCCGATCGGTGCGATGAGCCTCGGAGGCCGGGTCGGCATCGAGATCGCTCCCGGAACCCGCGTGCCCTGCGAGGTCGTCGGCTTTTCCGGGGAAAAGGCACTGGTCATGCCCTTCGGCGGGCTCGACGGCGTGCGCCGCGGCTGCCCCGCCTATGTCGACCGAGTCCAGCCAGGTCTCTCGCCGACCTCCGCCTGGCTCGGACGCGTTGTCGATGCGCTCGGCCGGCCGGTCGATGGCGGCCCACCGCTGCCGCAGGGCGACACCCTCTATGCCTTCCGCAACGACCCGCCCCCGGCTCATGCACGCCGCCGCGTCGGCAAGCCGCTCGACCTCGGCGTGCGTGCGCTCAACGCCTTCCTGACCTGCTGCCTCGGCCAGCGCATGGGCATCTTCGCCGGTTCAGGCGTCGGCAAATCCGTACTGCTCTCGATGCTGGCTCGCTACGCCCGCGCCGACGTCAACATCATCGGCCTCGTCGGCGAGCGCGGCCGCGAGGTACAGGAGTTCCTGCAGGAAGACCTGGGGCCGGAGGGCCTCGCCCGCTCGATCGTGGTCGTGGCGACCTCGGACGAGCCCGCCCTGATGCGCAAGCAGGCGGCGCTCACTACGCTGACGCTCGCCGAATATTTCCGGGACCGCGGCCTGCAGGTGATGTGCCTGATGGATTCCGTCACCCGCTTCGCCATGGCGATGCGCGAGATCGGTCTGGCGGCCGGCGAGCCGCCGACCACCAAGGGCTATACCCCCACCGTCTTCGCCGAGCTGCCGCGCCTTTTGGAGCGCGCCGGACCGGGCACTGAAGACGGGGCCATCACCGGGCTCTTCACCGTGCTGGTCGACGGCGGCGACCATGACGAGCCGGTCGCCGACGCGGTGCGCGGCATCCTCGACGGCCATATCGTGATGGAACGCTCCATCGCCGAGCGCGGCCGCTATCCGGCGATCAACATCCTGAAATCGGTCTCGCGCACCATGCCGCGCTCATGCGACCCGGCCTATTACCCCATCGTGCAGAAGGCCCGCGCCACGCTCGCGACCTATGCCGACATGGAGGAGTTGATCCGGCTCGGTGCCTATCGCCAGGGCGCCTCCGCCGAGGTCGACGAGGCGATCCGCCTCAACCCCGCGCTGGAAGCCTTCCTCAAGCAGGCCAAGGACGATGCCACCTCCCTGCCCGAGAGCTATGCCCGCCTCGCGACGATCATGAGCGACGGCGTCTGAGCACGGCGACACGGCAACCTCAGGAAGAAAAGCGGCCGCACCCGGCCGCGCACTAGCGTGCTACGGTCTTCGGACTTGCGGAGGTATGGTTCGATGCGGCGCTTTTTGCTGATCCTGTTGGTCATGTTTCTGGGCGCGGCAGCGTTGCAGGCCACGGAACCGGCCTTGCAGTTGAGCGGCGCCGGGCCGGGCGCTGTCACCGTGTCACCTCGGACAGTGGCAAACCTGCCGGTCGTCGAGCGCGACGTCACCTTCGCCACCTCGAAAGGGCCGTCGACGGCGCGTTACAAGGGCGTATTGCTCTGGGAGGTCCTGCAGGCGAACAAGGCCCTCGACGGCCTCGATCTCAAGGCCCAGCTCGGCAGAACCATCCTCGTCAACGCCAAGGACGGTTACCGCATCGCGTTCTCCATCGGCGAGATCCATCCGGATTTCGGCAACCTGCCACTGATGCTGGTGACCGCGATCGACGGCAAGCCGCTTGAGCAGGAATGGCGGCTCGTCGCGCCTGGAGACAAGCGCGGCGCGCGGGCGGTGCGCGATGTCGTGAAAATCGAGCTGAGATAGATCAGCCCGTCGCGGTCAGGAACCGCCCGCCGGTCCGGTAAACTCCGGTCACTGCCCGGCCGGCGCGTGCGCGTCGTTTCCCCTGCTCAGCACCCGGACCAGCGCGAGCATGGCGAAGAAGCCGAGAAACTGGATCGCGGCCGAGACGAGCAGCGTCCTGTCGGCTCCGAGGCGCTCGATCAGCACTGCGAAAAGCAGCGGTGCCGCCGCAAAGGCGATGTTCTGCGGCACGGTGAGCTGGCCCAGCATCACGGCAAAGCCCCGCCGTCCGAACAGGGACAGCGGCAGTGTCGCTCGCGCCACCGAGATCACGCCGAGCGCCGCGTTGAGCAGCACGACGAAGAGTCCTGCCGCCGCGAGCCCCATCGGCAGGAAAGGTAGCATCAGACAGCAGAGCGGCCCGAGCAGAAGGCCGAAGAGAGCAACGCGCTCGACCGGCAGCCTCTCTCCAAGGGTGGCGTCGATCGCGCGGGCGGCGATGGTCGCCGGGCCGCCCAGGGTCGCGATCCAGACGGCCTCGGCCTGCGTCAGCCCGCCCTCCTGGAAGAGCGTGATCAAGTGTAGCGGCAGGCCCCAGGAGACCAGGCCACTGGCGGAAAAGGCGAAGGCCGTCAGCCAGAACGCGAGACGCCGCTGCCCCGGCGCGACCCGCCCGGTCTCGGCAGCGGATATCGGCATCGGTGTGCCCTCGCTTGGCGTCGGGTGCCCCCGATAGCGCGGCACGGCGGCATAGATCGGCAGCACGATGATGATCTGCATCGCCGCGAAGATGAACACTGTCGTGCGCCAGCCGAAAGCATCCATCAATATTGCCGTCAGCGGCCAGAACAGGCTGGAGGCGAGCCCGGTCACCAGCATCATCAGGCCGATGACGCGGCGCGTCCGCTCGCCCATGAGCTGCGCCACGGTGACGTTGCCGACATTGGCGAGCGACATCGCGTGGCCGAGCCCGATCACGAACCAGCTCGCCAGATAGCTCACCGGCCCCTGCGCCAGCGCCAGCACCACGAAACCGAGCGCACAGATGATCGCGCCGACGCACATCGAGCGACGTGTCCCCTCCCGATCCAGGACGCGTCCGATCGCCGGCGCGACCAGTGCGCCCGTCACGAGCAGGATCGTGATGCCGCCGAAGACGATCTCGGCATTGAGCTTGAGCTCCCGGTCGAGCGCCTGGACCAGCACCGATGGCGAGTAGAACGTCGTCCCCCAGCCGATGAGCCGCGTCAGAACCAGCCCGCAAAGCAGGGGGCCATGGCCGGAAAAGCGCTGTGAGAAGAACAAGGCGAAGAATCCGCGAGGAACGGCCAGTTGGCTGCCTGAATCTCACTAGATCATCCCGACAGCTCGCGGCAGCAGAGCGGACGCGATCTGAACATGCAGAAAAAGCAGCCCTTTGCGGTAAGGAACGGTCAACCTCCTTGCGCCATTGTGACGCCGTCTCGCGGAGTTTTCCGGTTGTTGGCCGAGGGGTCGGTCGCGACCAATGCGTGATCAGGAGTTGAAAACGACATGAAGTCGCGAGAGACGCTTCTGCGGCTGAAGCGCTTCCAGGTCGACGAGAAACGTCGGCGGGTGAGCCAGATCGAGATGATGATCGCCGATTTCCATCGGATGGCGAACGATCTCGATCGGGAAATTCAGTCGGAGGAGGCCCGCGCCGGGATCACGGATCCCGCGCATTTCGCTTACCCGACCTATGCCAAGGCGGCGCTCGGCCGTCGCGACAACCTGCGCCAGTCGGCCGACAACCTGCAGGGCCAGCTCGACGAGGCCAAGGCCGAGTTGCAGGAGGCCTTCGAGGAAATGAAGAAGGTCGAGATCCTCGACGATCGCGAACGTGCCTCGGAGCGTGCGGCGGAAGCCGCCCGCGACCAGGCGACCATGGACGCGATCGGGCTGCGCTCCCGCGCCTGAGCCTCCTTTCGGCAATCCCATCGAAAAGGCGGAAGCTCCAGGGCTTCCGCCTTTTCCGTTCAGCCCGTCAGGTGACGACTGGATGGTGCGGCACCGAATCGAGGCGCATCTTGCCTGCCAGCCGCGGGTCGTCGTCGACTTCGATGCTGCGCTTGAAGATCTTGAAGCCGGAGCGCTGGTAGAATTCCACCGCACCTTGGTGGTCGATGGTGCAGGTATGCACCCAGAAGCGCGAGATCGGCTTCGCCCAGGCCAGGGCCTGCGCCCGGTTCATCAGCCAGCGCCCCGCCCCCTTGCCGAGCACCGGTTCGTCAAGCCCGAAGAAGGCGAGCTCTGCCTCGCCCGACACACGGAAATCGAGTTCCAGCAACCCGACATCCCGCCCCTGGTAGCGTGCGGCGTATAGCGCGACGGCTGGATCCGTCAGGATCGCCTCGAGTTCCGCGCGCGGCTTCACCAGACGGCTGAACCACATCCAGCGCTCGCCAAGCAGCCGATAGAGAGCCAGATAGCGCTCGGTGTCGCGGCCATCCATCGGTTCCAGCGTAAAGCCCTCGACCCCGGGAGGGTCGGGCCGCTCCGGAGGTGGCGCGTGCATTTCGAGCGACGTGACGACCGCGGCGATCTTGCCGGGTGGCAGGTCCGTGATACCCGTGAGGCTGATGGTCAGAGTCTGCGGCAAGAGGCTGGTCCGAAAGTCGGTTGAGTCTGCCGCGATCATGACACGATCCGGGTGGAAAGATCATCGCGCGATGACGCATGGCATAAGCATATCGCCGCCGGGTCGGTGGCGCAGGAGCAGGCAGCGGCTGCGTGCGCTGTTCATGTTTCTGGCGATGTGCCTCGCCGTCATTCCTCATGCGACCCTCGCCGCGTCGTTGATGAAGTTCCCTGCGATGGCCTCCCATGGGCATGAGGCGCCACCGCCCGGCATGGCACTCGCGACAGCGGGCGGCCACGCGGAGGCAGCGCCCTGCCACCGGCCGGCACCCAAGTCCCACGGGCACCCAGGCTCCGCCATGCCGCTCTGCTGCGCCATCGGCTGCGGCCTGATCGCCGAGGCGCCTGCGGTCGCCCTGCCTCCACGGGCGATCCTCTGGTCCCGCCCTGCACTTGCATGGGCCGAACCGCTCTCCGGCCTCTCGCCCGAGCCGGCAAAGCCGCCGCCGCGAGCCGCGTCGGCACACGGCTGAACCCTTTTCGAGGCGGTTTCAGACACCGTTTCCGGTGCGAGCCGCCATGCATTCTCACAGGAATTCGAACAATGAACCTTTTCAGGACCTCCCTCGCCGCGCTCGCGCTTGCGGCCGTCTTTGCCGGGCCGGCTCTGGCCCAGCACCAGGGCCACGGCGGCGGCACCATGAAGATGGACGGGGCCAGCACGGACAATGCGTCGACCAAGGCCTTCAAAGAAGCCAACGGGAAGATGCACAAGGACATGGACATCACCTATTCCGGTGATGCCGATGCCGATTTCGTGCGTGGCATGATCCCGCATCACCAAGGTGCCATCGACATGGCCAAGGTCGTTCTGGCCCATGGCAAGGATCCGGAAATCCGCAAGCTTGCCGAAGCCGTCATCCGCGACCAGGAGAAGGAGGTCGCGCAGATGCGTGAATGGCTGAAGAAAAACGGCAAATAGTCGCATCCAACCGGCAGGCGGCGGCAACGCCGCTTGCCCTCGACCGTTCTCGCTGGCAAGAGGACGTAAGGTTCGCGCCGCTGCGGTGACGACGTGGGCCCGTTCAAAGCCCTGTCAGAATCCTTCCGTTTCGCGGCCTTCATGAAGCGCTATCTCGATTACCTCTGGCCGATCATCGGGCTCGTCGCGGTCGTCTGGTCCGTCGAGCTGTTGTGGAGCAAGCTCAAGGCCGAGGCCGGCTCGGACGCCACCATCGAGGCCCTGCTCCAGAACGCCAATCTCTGGCAGAGCATCAAGATCATCGCCCACCGCATCGGCCACAAGATCGCGGTGATCCCGCCCGAGGCCTTCTTCCACGCAGCGCTCGCCACGCTTGTCGCCTATGCGGCACTGGCCTGGTACGATCGCATCGCCCTGATGCATCTGGGCAAGGAGAAGGGCATCTCCTGGCTCTACATCTCACTCTGCTCCTTCGTGACCTATGCGCTGTCGCACAATATCGGCGCCTCGGTCTTCTCGGGCGGAATGGTGCGCTACCGGGCTTATACGGCGAAGGGCCTGACCGCCGCGGACGTCGCCATCCTGATCGCGCTCTGCTCCTTCACCTTCGCCTTCGGCACGATCTTCCTCATGGGCCTCGTGCTGCTCTACGAGCCGCAGATCCTGCATCCGCTGGAACGGCTGTCGAAATGGTTCGCGATCAGCGACAACACCGCGCGGTTGGTCGGCGTCGGCATGCTCGCCTTCGTCGCCCTCTACACGATCGGCTCCTGGCTCCGTTTCAAGCCGCTCAGGATCGGCAAGTTCGAGATCATCTATCCGCGCCTGCGCATCGTTGCGCGGCAGTATCTCGCCGCTCCGCTCGAGCTCTGCGGTGCAGCCGGGATCATCTATTTCGCCCTGCCGGCACAGGGCAATCCGGGCTTCCTGATCGTGCTCGGCGCCTTCCTGCTCTCCTTCTCGGCCGGGCTGCTCAGCCAGGTCCCGGGCGGCGTCGGCGTGATGGAGGCCGTTTTCCTGGCGGTGATGCCCGGCGTGCCGGCCCCTGCCGTCTTCGCAGCGCTGCTGATCTGGCGGCTGTTCTATCTCATCCTGCCGCTGGTGATCTCGCTGCCGATCGTGATCGCCTTCGAGCGCGCCCAGCTCAAGCGCAGCACGCGTATCGCGCCGCCACCCTAAGGGGCCTGGCGCCGCAGCTCCGGGCGCTTCAGCGCGATCGCCGCCGCGCCGAACATCAGAACCGCTCCGACGGCCTCGGATAGTCCGAAAGGCTCGTCCAGCACCGCAACGCCCACACCGACGGCGATCGCCGGGCTGACGAAGGCGTAAAGACCAGCCCGGAAGGCGCCCCAGTCCCGCAGCAGCCGCATGTAGATGGTAAAGCCCATCAGCGAGCCGCCGATGATGAGGAAGACGACGCAAGGCAGCACGGGCCACCGCGTCAGCGCGACGAAGTCGGCACGCCCCACGGGCTCGATGGCGAAGGACACGACGGACAGGCCGATGCCGCCCACCAGCGTCTGCCAGCCCGCCAGCGTCAATGTCGGCATCGTGCCGGCGATCGGCCGCGAGAGCACCGCGCCCGTGCAATAGAACAATGTTCCGGCCGCGACGGCGGCGAGGCCGATCGCTTCCTGCGGATCGCCCTGCACGACCGAGAGCCCACCCAGCGCCCGCGTCGCAAACAGGAAGCCGAGCCCAACCGTGCCGAGACCGATGGCCGCAAGCTTGCGTCCGTCGATCCGCTCCTTCTCGATGGCGCGGCTCGCCAGCAAGGTGAAGATCGGGATCGTCGCAAAGTTGACGATGGCCGCAAGCCCGGTCGGCGCATGGGCCGTGCCCCAGAACAACAGGCTGTAATTGACGGTGTTGAGCAGCAGCGCCGTGCCGATCAGACGCGGCCAGGCGCCGCTCGGGACCTTCGGCATGTCTCGCCCGGCCCAGAGGAGCATCAGGGCACCCGCCAGCGAGAAGCGCGCAGCGGCGAGGAAGATCGGCGGCACATGCGAGGCACCGACCTTGACCGGAAGCCAGGTCAGCCCCCAGACGAGGCACATCACGGCGAAGAGGGCGGCATTCCGGCTCATCGCTGTCGCTTAGCGTTCGCCCGACATGCTGACCATTGCGCGGCAGGCATCGGGGGGCCGTGGAAACCGGAGGCGTGGTGGTGAATTAGACGCTGCCCACCGTCTTGAGCCGCGCGCGCGGATGAATTTCGCCCTGCGACAGAACGGGCGTCTCGCGGCGGAAGCGCTCGATGATCTGGCGGGCGAAGGGCCGCGCCATGCCGGAGGTGACGAGCGCCGGCATCTCGCCGATGCGCGCCGCCTCCTCGAACTTGTCGCGCACATGGCGGACGAACTCCTGCAGCCGCGAGGGCTGCATGGCGAGGTGGCGATCCTCGCCCTGCCCGATGATCGACTCGGCGAAGACGCTCTCCCAGGCCGGCGAGAGCGTGATGATCGGCAGGACACCGTTGGCGTCGGAGAACTGCGCGCAGATCTGGCGTGCGAGCCGGACGCGGACATGCTCGGCGATGTCGCGCGGATTCTTGATCCCGCCCGCCACCTCGGCGATGCCCTCGATAATGGTTCCGAGGTCGCGGATCGAGATGCGCTCGGCCAGCAGCAACTGGAGCACACGCTGGATGCCGGTGGTCGAGATCTGGCTCGGCACGATCTCCTTGACGAGGTCGGCGTGGTCCTTCGGCAATTCGCGCAAGAGCTTCTGCACCTCGGCATGCGAGAGCAGCTCCGGCATATTCGACTTCAGCACCTCGGTAAGGTGGGTCGAGATCACGGTCGCCGCATCGACGACGGTGTAACCGCGCAGCTGCGCCTCGTCCTGCAGGGCGCCGTCGATCCAGGTCGCCGGCAGGCCGAAGGTTGGCTCCAGCACATTGTGGCCGGGCAGGTTCACCGTGCCGCCCATCGGGTCCATAGCCATGTACTGGCCGGCATAGACGATGCCATGCCCGGCATCGATCTCCTTGATCTTGATGTAGTAGTGGTTCGCCTCGAGCTGGACGTTGTCGACGATGCGTACTGCCGGCATGACGAAGCCGAGCTCCGCCGCAAGCTGGCGCCTCAGCGCCCTGACCTGGTCGGTCAGCCTGTCCTGCCCGCCCGGTGCGTTGACCAGCGGTAGCAGCGCATAGCCGATCTCGATCTTGAGCTCGTCCATCTTGAGCAGGTCGTTCAGCGTCTCCTCGCGCGGCGTGCCGTCGGCAGAGACCGCCGCACCGCCCGGCTGGGCAGCGCCCGACATGGCCTCCTGCGCCGCACGCGCTTTGGCAGCACGACCGAAGCGATGGGCGAGGAAGCCGGCGCCAGCCGCCAGCATCAGGAAGGGCAGCATCGGGATGCCGGGCAGGATCGCGATCAGCAGCATCACCGCCGCCGACATGCCGAGCGCCTTCGGATAGCCCGAGAGCTGCTTGCCGAGCGCCTTGTCGGCCGCGCCGCGCACGCCGGCCTTGGAGACGAGCAGGCCCGCGGCGGTCGAGACGATCAGGGCCGGGATCTGGCTGACCAGGCCGTCGCCGACCGTGAGCTGGGTATAGTTGTGCGCAGCTTGGCCGAAGCTCAGCCCCTGCTGGGCGACGCCGATGACGATGCCGCCGAGCACGTTGATGAAGGTGATGAGCAGGCCGGCGATGGCGTCGCCGCGCACGAATTTCGAGGCACCGTCCATCGAGCCGAAGAAGGAGGATTCGTCCTCCAGCGCCTTGCGCCGAACCTTGGCGGTCTCCTGGTCGATCAGGCCGGCCGACAGGTCGGCATCGATCGCCATCTGTTTGCCGGGCATAGCGTCGAGGGTGAAGCGCGCGGCCACTTCCGCGATGCGGCCCGAACCCTTGGTGATGACGACGAAGTTCACGATGATCAGGATGGTGAAGACGATCACCCCGATTACGAAATTGCCGCTCATCACGAAGCCGGCGAAGGCCTCGATGACATGCCCCGCTGCCGAAGTCCCCTCGTGACCGTGCGCGAGGATGAGACGCGTCGAGGCCAGGTTCAGTGCCAGCCGGAACATGGTGACGATCAGCAGCACCGTCGGGAAGGCCGAGAATTCCAGCGGCTCCTCGATGAAGAGCGCCGTCATCAGCACCAACACCGACAGGATGATCGACAGCGCCAGCATCAGGTCGAGCAGCACGGCCGGCATCGGGAAGATGAGCACCACAAGGATGCCCATGACGCCGATGGCGAGGAACAAATCCGGGCGCTTGAAGAGCTTGCCCAGCGCATCGCGGTCGGGAAGGTTGAAGCCGCTTCCCTGACCTACCGTCACATCGGACATCGACCGCCCCGCCCTCTCGCCGGCTCTCGTCCGCGCCCGGACGCCACGCGCCCCGGTACGGAGCGCGACCCGGCAATTCTTGCCGGGCACATGGTGAATGATTGGTTAAGCCCCCCCCTCCGCAGACCTGTTCCCGAACGGGCCGACGGAACCTTCCTGTCCCCCGCTCGTTACCGTTTTAATCTGCCTTGCGCCGCGCTGCCGGCGATGCGGCATCTTGCGGCCCGGCGCTCCCTGCCGAACCCGGCCGCCCTTCGCGCCCACGAGCGCTGACAGAAATCGGGGGAAGAACCGGTGCAGGCTGCCTCGTCGGGACATGATCGCTCTTTCGTCTCCACCGATGTACCTGCCCGGCTGGACCGCCTGCCCTGGTCACGTTTCCACAGCCTCGTCGTCGTCGCGCTCGGCATTACCTGGATTCTCGATGGTCTCGAAGTGACGCTGGCAGGGGCGGTTTCCGGCGCCTTGAAGGAGAGCCCAGTCCTCAAGTTCAGCAATGCCGATGTCGGCATGGCAGGCGCGGCCTATATCGCCGGTGCCGTTCTGGGGGCCGTCTTCTTCGGCTGGCTGACCGACCGTCTCGGCCGCAAGAAGCTCTTCACCATCACCGTTCTGGTCTATCTCTCGGCGACGGCCGCTACCGCCTTCTCCTGGAATCTCTGGAGCTTTCTGGTCTTCCGCTTCATCACGGGCATGGGGATCGGCGGCGAGTACACGGCGATCAACTCGACGATCCAGGAACTGATACCCGCCCGCATGCGGGGCTGGACCGATCTCGTCATCAACGGCTCCTTTTGGGTCGGCGCGGCGCTTGGCGCGCTCGGCGCCATCGTGCTGCTCGATCCGGCCCACATCGATCCCGAGCATGGCTGGCGGCTCGCCTTCTTCATCGGCGCCGTGCTCGGCCTCATCATCCTGATTTTACGGCAGTGGATTCCGGAAAGCCCGCGCTGGCTGATCAGCCATGGCCACCCCGAACGCGCCGCCGCGATCATCCTCGACATCGAACGCCGCGCCGGTTTCACCCCGCCGCCAGACGAGGTTCATGACCTCATCAAGCTGCGACCACGCCCCGCCACGCCGCTTGGCGAGGTGTTCCGCGCCCTGTTCGTCGTGCATCGCGACCGGGCACTGGTCGGGCTCGCCCTGATGGTCTCGCAGGCCTTCTTCTACAACGCGATCTTCTTCACCTACGCGCTGATCCTGACCGACTTCTATCAGGTGCCTTCGCAGGCGATCGGCTGGTTCATTTTGCCCTTCGCCGCCGGCAACTTCCTCGGACCGCTCCTGATCGGACGCCTGTTCGACATCTGGGGCCGACGCATCATGATCGCCGCGACCTATGCCCTCTCTGGCCTGCTGCTGACCGGCACCGGCTACCTGTTCTGGAAGGACTGGCTCACCGCCTCGCAACTCACCCTGTGCTGGAGCGTCGTCTTCTTCTTTGCCTCGGCGGCCGCGAGTTCGGCCTATCTCACCGTCTCCGAGACTTTCCCGGTCGAGATGCGGGCACTCGCCATCGCGGTGTTCTATGCCATCGGGACAGGTGCGGGCGGCATCGCCGGACCCTGGCTCTTCGGCATCCTGATCGACACCGGCTCTCGCGGCAGCGTCTTCGGCGGCTATCTGTTCGGCGCGGCGCTGATGCTGGTGGCGGCGATCATCGCGGCACGCTTCGCCGTCCGTGCCGAGCGCAAGCCGCTCGAAAGCGTCGCCCGACCGCTTAACGCAGTGGATTGAGGCGCAGCCTCGCCACTAACCATGCGGCTCGAAAAGCCACGAAAGGGAACAAAGCATCCTTTAAATGCATTACCCCTTGCCCGCTTTCAGCCTCTAAGAAGGCTGGTAAGGGGTCATGTGGTGAAGACAATCTGGAGGTCGTCGTGGACAGACGCTCATTCCTGATGACATTGGTCGGTGGCTTTGCCGCCGCCGGCCTTGGCGGGATCGCCGCCGCCGAAGCCGCTCAGCCGGCCCGGCCCGTGCGACCGGAAGGCGCGCCGCCCAAGGACGCAGAGGCCGTTCCGGCCGAGACGAAGGAGGCGTTGGACAAATCCGACGCCGAATTCAGCCAATACTATTACTACCGTCGGCCGCGCTACCGCTATTACCGGCCCTATTATCGCCCGCGGTACTATTACCGGCCGCGCTACTATTACCGGCCGCGTTATCGCTACTACCGCCGGCGTTATTGGTAAGCCGCGCTTTTCGGGTCAGACCGCGTTGATACGGGCCTGACCCGGCTCCGCCACGGCAATCCCGGCGGCGGTATATTCGCTGAGCTTGTTGCGCAGCGTGCGGATCGAGATCCCCAGGATTTTGGCCGCGTGGGTTCGGTTTCCGAGGCAATGGTCGAGCGTGTCGAGGATCAGCTCGCGCTCGACATCGGCGACGGTGTGGCCGACCAGCGAGCGTGTCATCGCCTCCGCCGTCTGCGCCGCCCTTCCCGCCGCATCCCGCGACCCGACAGCACTCGACGCGAGCGCCTCGCCCTCGGGCGTCAGCACAGCCGCAGCCGCGATGTCCGGCCCGCTGGCGAGCAGCACCGCGCGGTGCATCGTATTTTCCAGCTCCCGCACATTGCCGCGCCAGGCATTGCCGAGCAGCAGCTTGCGCGCGTCCACCGCAATCGGCCGCTGCGGCAGGCCGTTCAGCTCGGCATATTTCTTAGCGAAATGCTCGGCCAGCGCCAGGATGTCGCCGGGCCGCTCGCGCAGCGCCGGCAGGCGCAGATGCACGACGTTGAGCCGGTAGAGCAGATCCTCCCGGAACGAGCCGTCCCGGACCGCATCGGCAAGATTGCGGTTCGAGGTGGCGATGATGCGGATGTCGACCTTGACCGGCTGCGTGCCGCCGACACGGTCGATCATCCGCTCCTGCAGCGCGCGCAAGAGCTTGGCCTGCAGGCGCACATCCATCTCCGAGATTTCGTCGAGCAGCAGCGTGCCGCCATTGGCCTCCTCGAACTTGCCGATGCGGCGGGCGATCGCGCCGGTGAAGGCGCCCTTCTCATGTCCGAACAGCTCGGATTCGAGCAGGTTGTCGGGGATGGCCGCGCAGTTCACCGCGACGAAAGGCCGGTCCTTGCGGCCCGACTTCTGGTGCAGGTGACGGGCGATCACCTCCTTACCGGTGCCGCTCTCGCCGGTGACGAGCACGGGCGCCTCGGAGCGCGCGATCTGCGCGGCGAGCTGGACGACGCGTTCCATCGCCGGGTCGCGCCAGATCAGGCTCGACTGATCGGCCGCGACCGCCTCCAGCACCGCTGCGATCAGCTCCGGATCCGGCGGCAGCGGCACGTATTCCCTGGCACCGGCCTGGATCGCGGCCACGGCGGCGCGCGTATCGGTCGAGGTGCCGCAGGCGATGATCGGCGTGCGGATGCGCTCGGCATCGAGCGCAGCGACATAAGCCGCGATCGGCTGCACGACATCGATCATCAGGAGATCAGCGCCCTTCGCGCGGAGCACGGCGAGCGTCTGGTCGAGCCCCTCGGTGTGGGTGACGGCCGCCCCGTGCGACATCGCGATCTTGGCCGCGGCGATGATCTGTCCCTTGAGACCGCCGGCAATGATGAGGCGCATGGCTCAGGTCCTTCTGCTGGTCGAATGTGAAGGCGTCGCGGCTCTCACCGGTCGGCCTTGATGATTTCGGTCATGGTCACGCCGAGCCGGTCCTCGACGACCACGACCTCGCCGCGTGCCACCAGGCGCTCGTTGACGAAGATGTCGATCGCCTCGCCGACGCGCCGGTCGAGCTCCAGCACCGTGCCGGGCACGATCTGGAGCAGGTCGCCCACCGCGACCTTCGAGGAGCCGAGCACGGCCGAGACCGTGACCGGCACGTCGAAGACCTGCTCGAGGTCCTCGGCCGTCTTGACCGGAACGGGTCCCGAATGCGCCACCGACATGTCGTTCTGATCGAATGACAGGTCGGTCTGGCTCAGCGGCGGCAGGTTGAGATCGTTCTCCTGGCTCATGGTTCAGACCTTCATTGCCCGGTGTGGCTACCGCCGGGGAAAACACTGGCGACCGCCTGCTCGATCAGAGCCGAGAGCCGCTCTCCATCCATCACGAAGCCGCCGTCGGCCCATTCGATCCGCCCGTCGCCGAGGCGGATGTCCGGCTCGCCCAGCACCATCAATTGGCCGGTGAAGCCGTGCTCGCGCCCCAGGCGCCTCACCAGTTCCTCGGCCGCCTCGACGGATACCTCGTTGACGCGCACGACCAGGTGTGGCGCCTGGCGGGCGTGGCCGATGCATTCGCGGATGGCCTGCGCCAGCGCGGCCATCGGCTTCTCGGCCAGCGCCGCTCCGGCGAGCGCTCTAGCGGCGGCCAGCGCAACCTGCGCCGCCTGCTCCTCGATCGCTGCCATGCGCGCGGTTTCCAGCGCGAAGAGCCGTTCCGCCGAGCGGGCGAGTTGCCCGGCGAGCCCGTTGAACTGCGCCTCCGCCTCGCGGCGGCCCTGTTCCTGGCCGGCCTGAAATCCGGCGGCCCGGGCCGCATTGAGATCGGCCTCGCTGGCCGCCTTGCGGTTGCCCTCGCGGAAATCCGTCCCGAACATGAATTTCGTCGCGGTCGCCATTTCAGTACACCAGCTCGTCTTCGGAATTGCCCTTCGACAGCACGATCTCGCCCTTGTCGGCGAGGTCCTTGGTCATCGTCACCAGCTTGGTCTGGGCCTCGTCGACCTCCTTGAGGCGCAATGGGCCAAGCCCCTCCATGTCGTCCTGCATGTTCTTGGCGGCGCGCTGAGACATCGCGCCGAAGAAGAACTCGCGCATCGGCTGGCTGGCACCCTTGAGCGCGCGGGCCAGAACGTCCTTGTCGACTTGCCGCATCAGCGTCTGCAGCCCGGCCGGATCGAGCTTGGCGAGGTCCTCGAAGGTGAACATCAGGGCGCGGATGCGCTCGGCCGCCTCTTGATTGGACGCATCGAGCGCCGATAGGAAGCGGATCTCGGTCTGCCGGTCGAAGCCGTTGAAGATCTCCGCCATCATCTCGTGCGGATCGCGGCGGCGCGTCTGAGTCAACGTCGAGACGAATTCGGTGCGCAGCGTGTTCTCGATGTGGTCGAGCGCTTCCTTCTGCACGGATTCGAGCCGCAGCATCCGTCCGACCACCTCGATCGAGAGATCGCCCGGCAGGTTACGCAGCACATTGGCGGCATGATCCGGCCGGATCTTCGAGAGGATCACGGCGATGGTCTGCGGGTATTCGTTCTTGAGGAAGTTCGCGAGCACGACGGCATCGATATTGCCGAGCTTCTGCCACATGTTGCGGCCGGCCGGCCCACGGATCTCCTCCATGATCAGCGCGACCTGATCGCTCGGCAGGATCTTCTCCAGCAGCGAGATGGTGCGATCGAAGGATCCGGTCACGGCGCCGGCGCTGGAGAGCTTGCCCACGAAGTCCAGCATGAGCCGCTCGACCTCGTCGGCATCGACGGTGCCGAGCTCGGCCATGGCGCGGGTGATGATGCGGATCTCGTCGTCGTCGAATTCCTGCCAGATGGCCTTGCCGTGATCCTCGCCGAGCACGAGCAGGATGACGGCCGCGCGCTGCGGGCCGGTCATCTGGGCGATCGTGGTGACGCCGAAGCCTCCCCCCTCGATGCCTTCGGGGAGACCGGGATTGCGCGTCGCGATGGAGCGTGTCTCTGCCATGGTTCAGCGGCCCGTCACGCCGGTGCCTTCTCGTGGATCCAGCTGCGCAGCACCGCGACCGAGTCGGCCGGATTCTGCGAAACCAGCGCACCGATCTTCTCGACCGACTGCGCCTTGAGCTGGCCCTTGACCTGGGCGATGGCGAGCATGCGTTCGGACGGCATCTCGACCTCGGCCGACACGAGCTCACCATTCGGACCAACGGTCGCGACGGCGCGGCCCGGCGCGGCGGGATCGCCGGTAGGCTCGCCGTCCGGGCCGACCAGCGTCCCGTTGCGCATGAAGCTCGGAAGCGCCCGCGTGGTGACGCTGTTGTCGGAGGCCAGAACCTGCTTCAGCAACGGGCGCACGACCGTCATCAGCACGATCAGGGTGAGCAGCGAGATGACGCCAAGCTCGGCGAAGCGGACGAGATCCTCGCGGCTGAAGGACATCAGCTGCTGCATCAGCGTCTGCTCGGTCATGTCTCCCGGCGGCTGCGGCGCCTCGGCGAAGCGCAGATTGACGACCTCAACCTTGTCGCCACGGTTCTGGTCGAAGCCGACGGCGGTGCGCACCAATTCGCTGATCCGGTCGAGTTCCTCGTTGCCGCGCGGCTGGTAGGCGAGCTCACCATTCTGGCCCCGGCTGTAATTGCCGTCGAGCAGCACGGCGACCGAGAGCTTCTTGATGCGCCCGCCTTCCTGCAGCTCCGTGCGCGTCGTCTTCGAAATCTCGTAATTCACCACTTCCTCGTTCTTCGAGGAGGTGTCGCGCTGGTTCTGCTGCTGGCCTTGCGTCTGCTGCGCGCCGGGCAGCTCATTACCGACGGTGACGGTGCCGTTGCCGGCCTCGGCTGTCGCCGAGGCCTCGGTACGATTCTGGCTGGAGCGCACGACCCGGCTTTCCGGATCGAAGCTCTCCGACCGGCTCTCGACCCTGTTGGCGTCGAGCGTGGCCGAAACCTGTACCCGTGCCCTGCCGTAGCCGACTATGCCGGCGACGATGTCCTCGACCTGCGACTTGATCCGCTTCTCGATTGCGGTCTGGCGCTCGTCGAGACCGAGCCCGAGCATGCCCTGCTCGTCGCGGGCGCCATCGGCCAGCAGGCGGCCGCGCTCGTCGACGATCGAGACGCGCTCCGGCTTCAGCCCGTCCACGGCCGAAGCGACGAGATGACGAACCGCCCGGACCTGGGCGGCATCGAGATCGCCGGCAAGCTTGAGCGCGATCGAGGCGCGCGGCGGCTCGCGATCGCGCTCGAACAGGCGCCGCTCAGGAATGACAAGATGCACCCGCGCGGCCTGCACCCGGCTGATCGAGCGGATGGTGCGCGAGAGCTCGCCTTCCAGCGCGCGCAGGTGATTGATGTTCTGGACGAAGCTCGTCGAGGAAAAGGCGTCGCCCTTGTCGAAGATCTCGTAGCCGACGCCGCCGCCGGCCGGGATACCCTTGCCGGCGAGGTCGAGCCGCAGGCGCGGCACATCGTCCTTCGGCACCAGCACGGTCTGCCCGTCGCCGCGCAGCTCGTATTTGATGCCGCGGGCATCGAGATCCTTGAGGATCGCGCTGACATCCTGGCTCGAGAGGTCGGCGAACAGCACGCTCATCGCTGGCTGCGACATGCGGAACATCACGAAGCCGAAGAAGCCGACGAGCGTCAGCGTCACGGCCAGCATCGCGGCCAGCCGCGCCGCGCCGAATTTGGCAAACTGCTCGAAAAGCCCGTTCACGCCGCCATCCGTTCCACAAAGCCGCGGGCGGCGCCTGATTTGCGTCGCCCACTAGGCAAGTTTTTCCCGGTGCATGGTTAGCGGCTGGTTAATTTTTGCCCCACGGGTCGTTAATCATTGGATGCGTGGCGCCGGCGCATACGAAAAAGGCGCCGGTCCGGGGACCGACGCCTCAGAAGACGGAGAGGATGCCGCCGGCTTACTGGCGGTAGTGCTGGATGCGGGTGGTCCGCAGCCCCGCGAGCCCGTGCTGGTCGATCGACATCTGCCAGCTCAGGAATTCGTCGACCGTCAGGGTGTAACGCTGGCAGGCCTCCTCGAGGCTGAGCAGGCCGCCGCGAACCGCCGCGACGACCTCTGCCTTGCGCCGGATGACCCAGCGCCTTGTGTTCATCGGCGGGAGATCCGCGATCGTCAGCGGACTTCCGTCCGGTCCGATCACGTATTTTACCCGCGGTCGCAATGGCTCGGTCATGATACTCTCACACAACTCAACAGAGCTACTGGGGGTGAGCCTAGCCGTCCGGTTTTAAGATTTGCCTAAAACGATCGTGAGGATGTCCCTCTCTGATTCGGGGGGCTACTCGCCGCGCACCACGCTCTTCACCTTGTCGATCGGCACGCTGATGCCGCCGATCTTCAGAACCGGGATCGAGCTGGTGAAATCGACGCCGTCGACAAGGCCGCTGATCTGCATCTTCGCCGTGATCGCGTCGCCCGCTACGGTGCGGCCGTCGATGGTGATGGTGTATTCGCCATCGGGTGCCGTGGCGCCGGTCGAGGTCGAGCCGTCCCAGCTCAGCGTCTGGTCGCCGGCCGTGAGGCTACGCGTCATGGTCTGGACGACGCTGCCCTTCGAATCCTTGATGGTGACGGTCGCGGTGCCGGCCGCCGACGCGTTGACCTTCCAGGCGGCAGCACCGTTCGTCAGGCGCGTCGTCGCCCCGTCGGCCGTGATCGTCGAACCGATGAAGCCGACGGCGTTCGTCGCGGTGCCGGCCGCGCTGAGGCTCAGCAGGGAGCTCAGCGTGTCGTTGGTCTTGAGCTGCTGCTCGACGCCGGCGAACTGCACCAGCTGCTCGGTGAACTGATTGGTGTCGAGCGGGTCGAGTGGGGACTGGTTCTTGAGCTGCGTCGTCAGCAGCAGCAGGAACTGGTCGAAATTGCCGGCGATCGTGCTCGAGCTGCTCGAGGAGCTGCCCGAGGTGGTCGAGGTGCCGGAGGATCCATTCACGCCTGAAACGGCCATGCTGCCTGTCCTCGCTCAGATGCTGAGGTCGACGCCGCCCAGTCGCACGAGGCGACGCTGCGGCACGGGATTGGTCTGAAGAACGGCGTCGTCGCCCGTTTCGGCAAGCGAAGGCTGGCGCGGACGCTGCGGCGCCTCCTCATGCTGGCGCTGCTGCCGAAAGGCGGATTGGTCAGACGGATCGCGCAGGCTGATATCGACGCCGCTATCCGAAGGCTTGAGGCCCGCCTGCTCGAAAGCGCGCTCCAGCGTGCGCGCGTCGCGCTGCAACAGATGCAGCGTCTCGACACGATCGACCACGAGGCGGGCACTGACCTCGCCCTTGTCGGAAATGGAGAGATTGACGTCGACGCGACCGAGCTCGTCGGGGTCGAGCCGGATGTCGAACTGCTTCGAGCCGGAGAGCGCGCGCAGCCCGATCTCGATAGGCAGGACATGCAGCGGTGTCGGCGGGAGCCCGGTTTGTCCCTGCCCGGGCGAAGGCGCCTGGTTTGCTGCCGCCGTTGCCTGATCGAGCGGAGACAGAAGCCTGGCGGAGTCGGCCCCACCGACCGCCTGCTGCACCAGCGCCCCGAGATCGATCGGCGCCAGGGCCTGTTGCACGACGACCTCGGCCGGCTTCGCCTCCCCGGGCGTGGCAGAGGCGCCCTGCCCGGAAGAAATGCCCGGCGCGGCATCCGTCTTCATGGAAGAGACCGTCGCGTCGGCAGCCGTGTCGAGAGTGGTGCCCTTGTGTGCCTGCGCAGTGGTCGGCGAATGCTCGCCGGTGATCGTGGTCGGTGTCGCTGCCGGCGCGGAACCGTCAGCAGGCTTGCCCACAGAGGTCCCGGCCTGCTCGGTGTGACCGGCGCGCGCCGCAAGCGCGGAAGCCGCCAGTATCTGGCCCTTCGATGCCTGTCCCGGTGGAATGGCGCCGCCCTCTGCGACGGCATCCTCACCCGGATTCTTGCCGCCAGCAGAAGCCGCGACAGGCAAGGCAAGCGACAGTGCTCCCGCAATCTGTTGCCCGGTCGTTTTCTGATCCGGCGAGACCGCAAGGGCGGCCACCTCGCCCGAAATCTTGTCAGCGACCGCCGTGTCGGTACCCTCGGCCCTGTCTGCGGAAGCCTCGCCAGCCTTTTTCCCGTCGGTCCCCTTCTGCCCGGGCTTGCCCTTCGCCCCCGCCTCGTCGGTCGTATCGCCCGCGGGCGAGGCTGCCTGCTCCTGCGCAGCAGCGAGGAGTTCCGCCAGCGTATCGACGAACGAACCGGCTGGCGCAGGCGATGTCTGCGATCGTGCCGTCGTCACCGGCTTGTCCTGACCGGCGGCTTTCACCGCAGCGGCGGTGGCTGGCTGCCGGGGCGCCGAAGCGGGCTTCCCGTCGCGGGTTGCGTCTTGCCCACCGTCTTGAGCCGTGGTCGCCTCCTGCTTTGGCAGGGAAAAGCCCTTGCCGTCTCCGGTCGCGCCGGTTTCGCCGGAGCGACGGCGTGGTCCCGACGACTCCTTGGCAGGCGAGGTGTTGAACACGGTTTCGACAGGCATGAACGGTTCCGCAATGCGGGCAAAGAGCACCCGCCTGCGGCGAGCAAGTTGCGCGCCAGAGACAGCTACCTATATTTCAACGGCTTAGCCTGCCAGATGGAGCGTCTGTCACGGCAGAATCCGCCTTCGACCGGCAGGATTTGCCGATCCCGCTGGCCGCAGGCGGGCAAAACCGATATAGAACCGCCGACCTGCGCGAAACGCGCTCCTGAACGCCGATCCTCGATGAACGCACCCCTCAACTCCCTCGATATCGCCAAGCCGCCCGCGGCCACGCGCGTCGTCGCGGCGATGTCGGGCGGCGTCGATTCCTCGGTCGTGGCGGCGCTCCTCAAGCGTGAGGGCTACGAGGTCATCGGCGTCACGCTGCAGCTCTACGACCATGGCGCAGCTGTTCACCGTGCCGGGGCCTGCTGCGCCGGGCAGGATATCCACGATGCCCGCCGGGTCGCCGAGACCATCGGCATCCCGCACTACGTGCTCGACTACGAGAGCCGCTTCCGCAACGCAGTGATCGAGCGCTTCGCCGAGAGCTATCTCGCGGGCGAGACGCCGATCCCGTGCGTCGAGTGCAACCGGACCGTGAAGTTCCGTGACCTGCTCGACCTTGCCAGGGAGCTGGGCGCCGATGCGCTGGCGACCGGCCATTACGTCGTCAGCCACGACCTCGGCAACGGTCATCGCGGCCTGTTCCGCGCCGCCGACATGAATCGCGACCAGAGCTATTTCCTCTATGCCACCACGCAGGAGCAGCTCGACCTGCTGCGCTTCCCGCTGGGTGGCATCGACAAGGCGCAGACCCGCGCGCTCGCCGCCGAGCTCGGCCTCGCCATCGCCGACAAGCCCGACAGCCAGGATATCTGCTTCGTGCCCAATGGCCGCTATGCCGACGTCATCGAGCGGCTGAAGCCCGGTGCTGCCCGCCCCGGCGAGATCGTCCATCTCGACGGGCGCGTGCTCGGCCATCATGACGGCGTGCTGCATTACACCGTCGGCCAGCGCAAGGGCCTCGGCATCAGCGCGGCCGAGCCGCTCTATGTGCTCAGGCTCGATGCCGACACCGCCCGCGTCATCGTCGGCCCGCGCGAGGCGCTGAGCGTGCGCGAGATCCGCCTGCGCGATCTCAATTGGCTCGGCCGGGCGCCGCTCGACGCGCTTCCGGAGGAAGGCCTCGACGTCGCCGTGCGCGTCCGCTCGACCCGCGCGCCGCGCGAGGCCCGGCTCTTCCGCGACGCGGACGGCTTGCGCATCGAGCTCGCCATCGACGAGGAAGGTGTCTCGCCCGGCCAGGCTTGCGTCATCTACACCGACGCCGGCCCCGGCGCGCAGGTGCTCGGCGGGGGCACCATCCTGCGCCGGCCGCTCGCCTTGCCAGCCTCCCCCTCCCCGGCGGCGCTCGCGCTGTCCTGACCGCCCGGTCATCTCCTTCATCTTGCCTGTTCGGAACCGTCGATGCCGGTGACAGATCACCTCGAGACCCAGAAGCGCGCCTATGCCACCTGGGCGAAGTTCTACGACAAGGTCTATCAGCACATGTTGTCCCGGCCGCAGCGCGAGGCCGTAACGGCCGCCTGCGCCTGCGGGCCCGACATTCTGGAGATCGGCGTCGGAACCGGCCTGACGCTGCCCTATTTCACACCGGAGAGCCGCGTCGTCGGCGCCGACCTCTCGCTCGATATGCTCAAGGTCGCCAACCGCAAGGTCGCGGGTGGCGGGCTCACTCATGTCCGGGGACTGACCGTAATGGATGCTTGCCGGCTCGGCTTCGCAGCGGAGCGGTTCGATGCGGTGACGGCGCAATTCGTCATCACGCTGGTGCCCGATCCCGAACAGGCTCTCGCCGAGATGGACCGGGTGCTGAAGCCGGGCGGCGAGATCATCATCTCCAGCCGCCTGGTCGACGATGGCGGCCCGCTCGCGCTGTTCTGGGCTGCCGTTGCGCCACTGGCGCGGGCGATCGGCTGGAGCAGTGACTTCAAGGTCAGCCGCCTGACCGCCTGGGCGGCCCGGACCGGACGCTATGACACGGTTCATGTCGGCCGCGGCTATTTCAAGGTGGTGCGGCTGCGTAAGCGCGCTTCTCCTCCGGCTTGAGGCAGCTTGTGCGGGAAATCTGTCCGCAAGGCTTGACGAGGTCCGGCCCCGCCCCCTATATCGCGCCCCTGTGACGGGTCGCTGACGGCGACAGCCGGAACATGTGGCGGGGTAGCTCAGCTGGTTAGAGCAGCGGAATCATAATCCGCGTGTCGGGGGTTCAAGTCCCTCTCCCGCTACCATTCTTATAGCCCTGATACCGGGGGCTACTGTTTGGCTGAGAATGGCCTCTAGACACCCCTCACCTCAATTGCCGTAGGCGCGCACGGGCCATTAACCGCGACGATCACGCCGGATGAACGCATGGAACGCACGGCGGGTCTCATCGGCAGGGGGCAGGTCGCTGTCCGGCGCGCAGCCATTATTCCAGCAACCGCCGCATCCGCAATCGTCGCGGAGAGCGCGTTGGCGGCCATGTTTGAACTCATGCAGCTGGGGAGATGTGGAGATACGCTCTGAAAACCGCCCCGTAAAAGCAGCCGGAGGCCACAAGCACGAAACCGTGCCAAATCGCGTTCTGGAAGGGCAGGCTTTCCCAAACGTGGAAGACGACGCCAATCGAGTAGAGTACGCCGCCGACCAGCATCAGCCACAGCGCCGTCGTCGGCAGCGTTGTAATGCTATCCCATAGGACGACGCCGCTCCAGCCGAGCAGCAGATAAAGCAGGATCGACATTCGATCGAGGCGGCCGGGCAGCGCAACCTTGAGTGCGACCCCAACTGCAGACGTGATCCAGATGAGTGCGAGCAGTACCTGCGCCAAGAGGCTTTCGCTGAGCTTCACGAGGAAGGGCGTATAGGTCCCAGCGATCAAGATATAGATCGCAGAGTGGTCAAGACGCCTGATCAGCCATTTCCTCGGCGAAATCGGCCACATGTTGTAGGCCGCCGAGATAATCAACGCCGTGAGCAGCGTTGCGCCGTAGATGGAGACAGGGAGCAAGTCTACGATCGGTGCGGTTGCAAAAACATAGGCGATGAGAACCGCGACAGCTCCGACACCGAGCACAATGCCGATGACATGGACCACGCCGTCAGCCCACAGTTCGGCGCGGCTGAAATGGAAACGCCCCAGTGACGGCAGATTCATCTCATCAAATCCGGTTTAACGGGCATCGAACCTCGCCGGAATGCTAGCCGATCTTTCGGTGCTCGGCGATCAGGGCAACCTCCGGAATTGGCTCCGATCGCTGGCGACGCAATATCTCCTGCCAAGCTGCGGTTTGACAATTTAGTCATCAGCCGCATTTCCAAAAATATTAGGCGATATCGACCACCGTTTGACAACGGCCTTGTTAAGTCCCATGTTAGAAAAATCGATCTAGGCCGAACGAATTGGCCCCGCGCTTTATTCGCGCACTGCTGACGAACTTCCTGCTCAAATCGAAACATGCGCTGCATCCGTGGCGCGTGAATGGTCGCTTTTACAGGAGGTCAGCATGGCCAGCGGCACAGTTAAATGGTTCAACACCGACAAGGGGTTTGGCTTCATTCAGCCGGAAGGCGGCGGCCAGGATGCCTTCGTCCATATCAGCGCCGTAGAGCGTGCCGGTTTGCGCACGCTGCAGGAAGGCCAGAAGGTCTCCTACGAGCTGGTGCAGGACAAGCGCTCCGGGAAGGTCTCTGCGGACAATTTGCAGGTCGAGTGAGCCAAGACGCCGTCCGGCGCGACAATCGTCATATGCAGCGACCGCGGATGTACCGGCGCCTGCTCGATTGAACGACGGATGGTTGCGAAGGGTCGGGGTTTAGCCCGGCCCTTTTTGTTTTCATTGAAGGGAAATCCGCATGCAGGTTCTGGTTCGCGACAACAACGTCGATCAAGCGCTCCGTGTTCTCAAAAAGAAACTGCAGCGCGAAGGCGTTTTTCGCGAGATGAAGGCGCGTCGCTCCTATGAGAAGCCTTCCGAACGGCGAAACCGCGAAAAGGCGGAAGCCATTCGTCGTGCCCGAAAGGCGGCGCGCAAGCAGGCTCAGCGCGAAGGGCTGCTGCCGGCACCGAAGCGTGCGGAGCGCCCCGCACGCCCGGCCAGACCGGTGCAAGCTCAATAAGTCGAGGATTTGCAGCGGCGCGTCAGCAAGGGGGTTTAGATGTCGGGTTCGAGGCTGTCTCCAGAAGAAACCCAACTGCGTGCTCAGAGCAGGGCGACGCTTGCTGCACAACGCCGTGCAGAAGCGGAAACCGTGCTGGAGGCGTTACGCCTCGAGCAAACCGCCGTCCGCGAGCGAACGGCGCGCTTGCGCGCCCTGCGTCTGGCGAAGGAAGCGGCGGATGCAGAAGCCGTCGCCGCTTCCCAGGCGCTCACGAAGAGCAAGTCCCGGGGGAAACGAACTTCTCCCTAGCCCTATACAGGAGGTGGCCATGGATACGACGGTACGGCCGAACCTATCCAATAAATAGGGTGTCACCGACCTGTTAGAGCGCCCAGTCTGCTCGATCGTTAGAGACCCGGAGGATCAGTTCCGGATCGTCATGACGGCGGACGAACTCTCTCAGATGCGCGATGTACGACGCGGCCCCTTCGCTGCGGTCGAAGGCGCGATGGCTGCCATTGAAATAAACTTGCATGTCCCTGCAGATACGGCGCAGCCGTCGCGCCTGCTGATTATTTCCCCGAGCGCGGATCGTGAGCTGAGAAGAATCCTGAGCTGCGCAATCGGCCGCGCGACCTGATCCATCCGCTGATCGCTGTAAACGTGCGCATGTCGCAGGCTCGGAGCGAAGTCCTCAACCGCGCGAAATCAGGGACTCCTTGAGCCACCTCAACTCGATGCAATCGGCTGAGGTCGATTGCGCTCTCCCCCGACGGCATCCACTCGTTCATCCTCCAAGTTTTGTGGCCCACTGCCATTCTTGGAGCTGATACAGCGACGTTGAGCATTTCCCGGATCAGGTAAGATCCTGTCAGGAAAAGAGAAACTTCTCACCGGACTCCCGGCACGCGCCTTGCTGCCTACTCATGTCGTCGGATGATCGTTTCCCGTTCGCCGTTCCATCAAACGGCGGGGAGCGGTTGCGATGCCGGGCCGGAATTGCCCGAGGCCGTTCCATTCACGGCGGGAAGGTCATGGGGCCAGGTGTGTCTCGCGGCCCCGCACAGCTCACAAAGCGAACAGGGAAGACGAGATGTCGACGGATCGCTGCCGGGTGCTGATGATTTACCCTCGGTTCAACCCGGGATCCTTCTGGAATTACAAGGCGACCTGCGAGCTGGCCGGAGCGCGCCACCCTGCTGCCCCGCTCGGATTGATCACCGTCGCTGCGATGCTTCCCGAGACGTGGGAGATCCGGCTCGTCGATCTGAATGCGGAGGAGGTCGGCGAAGCCGATCTTGCTTGGGCGGACCTCGTCATGACCGGTGGCATGCTGCCGCAGCAGGAGGGTACGCTCGCGGTCGTCGCCCGATGCCGCTCCCTGGGAAAACCCGTCGTGGTCGGCGGCCCCGATGCAACCTCGACGCCCGATATCTACGCCGCTGCGGATTTCCTGGTGCTGGGCGAGGCTGAAGAGATCATGGACGGCTTCGTCCAGGCCTGGACAACAGGTGCGCGGAGCGGCGTCTTTCGCTCCGAAATGGGCAAGACCGATGTCACCAAAAGCCCGACGCCGCGCTTCGATCTCCTGAAGTTCGCACACTACCTGCATATCGGCGTGCAATTCTCGCGCGGCTGCCCGTTCAACTGCGAGTTCTGCGACATCATCGAACTCTACGGGCGGGTGCCGCGCACCAAGACGAATGCGCAGATCATCCGGGAACTGGAGACCCTGCACGCCCTCGGCTATCGCGGCCATGTCGACTTCGTCGACGACAACCTGATCGGCAACAAGAAGGCGCTGAAGCAATTCCTGCCCGTCCTGACGAGCTGGATTCGCGACAGGAACTATCCTTTCGAATTCTCGACGGAAGCCTCGATCAATCTCTCCGACGATGCCGCCCTGATGCAGGCGATGAGCGAAGCCAATTTCTTCACGATCTTCGTCGGGATCGAAAGCCCCGACACCGACACGCTGATCTCGACGCAGAAAAAGCAGAACACGCGCCGCAGCCTCCAGGAAAGTGTCCACCGCATCTACCGCGCCGGCCTTTTCGTGAATGCCGGCTTCATACTGGGCTTCGACAGCGAGAAGGGGAGTGTCGCGCGGGGCATGATCGACTGCATCGAGGACACGGCGATCCCGGTCTGCATGGTCGGCCTGCTCTACGCTTTGCCCAACACCCAGTTGACCCGCCGCCTGGCGCGCGAGGGTCGCCTGGGCCTTCCCGATGAAGCCGCCTATACGGCGGAAGCGGGCGATCAATGCACCGCGGGCCTCAATTTCATCACCAGCCGCCCGCGCCGCTCCATCCTCACGGATTACGAGGAGGTGCTCGAGGCGGTTTATGCGCCGCGCTCCTTCTTCGGCCGCGTGCGGCGCGTCGGGCGCATGCTGGACTGCAGCAATCGACGCCTGGAACTGCCCAGCTCGATGGAATGGCAGGAACTCAAATCGTCCTGGCGCCTGATCTGGCGCATGACGACCGCAAAGGGAGGCGTGCGCTACGAGTTCTGGAAGACCGTGATCGACTGCGCCGTGCACAACCGGCGCGCGCTGCCCTATGTGATGATGATGGTCGCGCTCTATCTCCATCTCGGGCCGTTTTCCCGCAACGTGATCGAGCAGGTGCAGCGGCAGATCGACCATCTGGCGAAAGCCTCACCCGGCTCCCCGAAAACCTCCGATCTGCGTTCTGCCCACGGCCATCTCGAAGTCGTGGGGTAGCACGGGAATCCGGTTCGAACGGTTTGGCCGAGTCGAACTCCGGAGAGACGGCGCGCCGAAGATGTTCTCCCTGGCGCACCCTTCTGCGATGTTGCTGCGACGGTGGTCGCCGCGACAACAGGCCCGGTCAGCTGATGCCGAGAACGTAGATGAGACCAAGGCTGACCGCCGCGAGCGCGATAAGCGAGAGCGTAACCGCAGCGGTGACGCGGCCGCCAGCCCTCGCGACAACCCGGATATCGACCCCGAGCCCCAGGGCAGCCATCGAGATGATGGTCAGGATGGTCGCCACTTGGGCGATCGGCGCGAGCGCAACCTCCGGAATGGCTCCGACCGAGCGCAGCGCTGCCATCGCCAGGAAGGCGAGAATGAACCAGGGAACGAGACGATGCAGGGCAATGCGGGCGCGGGCAGGCTTCTGCGATGCGGCGCCGTCCGCGTCGTCCCGCAAACCACTGCCGAAGAGTGAGAGAGCGAGGACGACCGGGCCAAGCATCAGCACGCGGACGAGCTTGACCAGGGTACCCATCTGAACGCTGAGCGCGGCAACCGGCACCGTAGCGGCTAGCACCTGCGGCACAGCATAGACCGTGAGGCCGGCAAGCACGCCATACTGCAGATCGGACAGGTGCAGCAGAGGCACCAGCAACGGTAGGCCCAGCACGACCAGAACGCCGAGAACCGCAGTAAAGGCGATGGAAGCGGCCACGTCGGCGCCATTCGCCCCGATCACCGGAGCCACCGCTGCGATCGCCGAGTTGCCGCAGATCGAGTTGCCGCAGGCAACCAATACCGCCATGCGCGGTGTCAGGCCGAGGATGCGGCCCAGGCCGTAGCTGGTACCGATCGCCACTGCGACGACCCCTGCGATGCCGAACAGCAGCCCAGGTCCCGCAGCCACGATCGTCGCGGCGCTGAGGGAGGCGCCGAGCAGCACAACGGCGATCTCCAGAACGGTCTTGGCCGAGAAGGCGATACCGGCCCGCCACTTCTCGGATGGCGTCCAGAAGCTGCGTACGACGGTTCCCAGCAGAATCGCCAGCACCAGCGCCTCGAGCCAGGCGCGGCCGGCAAGCTGGGCTTCGAAATGCTCGAGCACGAGCGCCACAACGCTGACGAGGAGGCAAAGCGCGAAGCCCGGCAGGATGCTCCGGGCGTATTCCCATGGCGAGCGCTTGCCCGAATGAGCGAGGCTGACGGGCGCGGGATTGGACTGGACATCGGCCATGAGGAGAACCTTCTTTATGCAGCCGTTATCGGAGATAAAAATACTCCAATCAAACGCATTGATGAGAATGTTCCAATCGATTGGATCGAACGATCAAAATCGCCCGGAACCTATCTCCGCAGGTTGCTCTTTCACCCGGCGCAACGGCCTGCGTGACGCCCCAGTCGACGACCAGCCTGCCCCGATTGACCACGCCATCTTTTCGCCCTAGGCGTAAACGCGACGGTTCCCTCACGGGATCAAAAGGGAACGCGGTGCGGGTGGCTTGCCTCCCCATGCCGCGGCTGCCCCCGCAACTGTAAGCGGCGAGCCTTTCGCCAAACGCCACTGGGGCCTCGGACCTGGGAAGGCGGCGAAGGGCACCGACCCGCGAGCCAGGAGACCTGCCGTCAGCCGTGGTCACACGCGAACACGTTCGGACGGGGTGTACCGATCGCTGATTCGACTGTTTGCCGCCGATCGCGCGGCCGATGGGAGATCGCGTTCGCGGTGACGTGCCACTGACGTCAACGCCCGAGGTCTCCACGTGATCCGCTTCCACCAGGCCGCTGAACGCGGCCGCTTCTTCCTGTTTTCGGTTTCGTTCTTCGGCTTGGCCGGCGCGGCCCTCGCCCAGCCCCAGCCCGCTGCCCCAGGCACTATCGCCCTCGACGAGCTCGTCGTCAGCGCAACCGGCAAGCCCACGCCGGCGCGAGAGGTCGCAAGCTCCGTCACCGTCGTCACAGCGCAGCAGATCGAGCAGCGGCAGCGCCGGACTTTGCCGCAGGCGCTGGCCGCCATCCCCGGCCTCAACATCGTCCAGATCGGCGGCCCCGGCGGCCAGACCTCCGTGTTCATGCGCGGCACCAACTCCAACCACGTCAAGGTGTTGATCGACGGCATCGAGGCGAATGACCCGTCGACGCCCAACCGCTCCTTCGACTTCGGTTCGATGCTGACGGACGATATCGAGCGCATCGAGGTGCTGCGTGGCCCACAAAGCGGCCTCTATGGCGCCAATGCGATCGGCGGCGTCATTGCGATCACCACCAAGCGCGGCGACGGTCCACCGAAGGTCACTGCCCGCACCGAGGCCGGCTCGCATGGCACCTTCAACCAGGCGGTTGGCTTCAGCGGCGGAAACGACCGCTTCGACTACGCCTTCAACGTCAGTCATTTCCGCTCGGATTCGACGGATACCGTGCCCTCCCAGCTGATCCCGCCCGGCCAGCGCGTCCGGCCGAACGCCTATGACGGATACAGCTATTCGGCCCGGCTCGGCTTTGCGCTCACGGATACGCTGAAGGTCAACTGGCTCGGCCGCTACGCCGATGGCAAGCTCCTGTCGGCTTACGATGCAGGTTTCCCGAGCAGGCCGACACCCTATCGCTCGAGCCAGAACTACGCACAGGCCATGACCCGCGGCGAGGTGGTCTGGGACCCGTTCGCCGGGCGCTTCGTCAACCGCTTCGGCATCTCCTACACCAATCAGGATCGCTTCAGCCGCACGCCGAACGTCTTCGGCGTGCTGGGCCGGCCAACCGAATATCTCGGCGAGCGCACCAAGCTCGACTGGCGCGGCGACCTCGAAATCGCCAAGGGCCACAACCTTGTCATGGGCCTGCAATATGAGCGCGAGCGCCTGGAGACGACGAGCTTGACGGCCTCCAACGGCAACAAGGCCGCCTTCCTGGAGTATCAAGGCAATATCCAGGATCGCTTCTTCCTTGCCGCCAATATCCGCCGCGACGACGATGACAGCTATGGCGGGCATACGACCTACCGGATCGCGCCCGCCCTCATCGTCCCGGGTACGGAGACCAAGCTGAAGGCGAGCTACGGCACCGGCTTCAAGGCTCCGACGCTGAACGAGCTCTTCGTCGACTACCGTCCGGGCTATAACTTCCACGGCAATCCGAATCTGAAGCCGGAAGAAAGCCGCGGTTGGGATATCGGCTTCGAGCAGCCGCTCTTCGATCGGAAACTGCAATTCGGCGCGACCTGGTTTCAGAACGATATCGACAACCTGATCGTCACCAACGCCACCTTCGATTCCTACGCCAATGTCGGCAAGGCTCGTTCCAAGGGGGTCGAGGCTTTCGCGGCACTCGAAATTTCGCCGGAGTTCCGCATCCGCGCCGATTACAGCTTCACCCTTGCCAAGGACGAAATCACCCGGCAGGAACTCCTACGTCGGCCCCGCCACAAGGCGAGCGCCACCGCGACATGGACACCGATGGAGAAGCTCACCCTCTCGGCGACGCTGATCTATGTCGGCCCCTGGGTCGACGGAAATCGCGACTTCTCGGTCTCGCGCCTCAAGGCCAGGGGCGCGACGCTGGTCTATCTCGCCGCTGAATACAAGGCGACCGACAAGGTCACGGTCTTCGGCCGGATCGACAATCTCTTCGACAAGCGTTGGGAGAATCCGGTCGGCTTCCTCGCGCCCGGCTTCGGTGCCTTTGGCGGCGTCCGGGTGGCGTTCGGCGGATGACGCTTCTCCGCGCCAAGCGTCTGCTGGATTGCTCGGTCTACGCCGCGCTGCTTGCCGGCGCCCTGGCCTGGGGGCCGCCGGCAGCCGCCAAGCCGGCGCGGATCGTCTCGCTCAACCTATGCACGGACGAACTCGTCCTGCGCCTGGCTGATCGCGACCACATTGCCTCCGTCACCTGGCTGTCGCGCGATCCGCGCAACGCCAATATGGCCGAGGCGGCGCGGGCCGTCGGCGTCAATCATGGCCTCGCCGAGGAAGTGCTGGCCGCTCGCCCCGATCTCGTCATCGCCGGCACCTACACCACCCGCTCGACGGTCGCCCTCCTCAAACGTGCCGGCCTGCCGGTGCATGAGTTCGGCGTGCCCGGCAACCTTGCCGAGATGCGCAGCCAGATCACGGAAATGGCGGCCCTGCTCGGCGAGGAGGAGCGTGGCGCCCGGCTCGTCGCCGAGATCGATGAGCGCCTCGCGGCGATCGCAGCACGCCGCACTGCAACGCATCCCCGCACCCTCGTGCTTCGTCCCAACGGCTTCACGGTCGGGCGTGGCTCGCTGGTCGACGAGATCCTGACGACGGCAGGCCTCGACAATATCGCCGCTGATCTCGGCATCGAGAGCTACGGCCAGATCGCGTTGGAAACCGTCGCGCTGAGCAAGGCTCAGATCCTGATCCTGAACGATACGCCGGGCGGCTCCCCCTCCCTCGCCGACGAGGTGCTGCACCACCCGCTGATCGCGAAGCTCGGAACCCGGTTGAAGCTCGTCCCCCTGCCCTCGCGGCTCTGGACGTGCGCCGGCCCCAGCGTGCTCGACGCCATCGCCCTGCTCGCCGACGCCATGAAGGACAGCCGATGAGGACCGTCCTTCGTCCACCGCCATTGCCGCGGTTGATCGCGCTGCTCGCATTGGCAACGCTTGCCGTCTTCGTTCTCTCGATCGCCATCGGCTACGCCCCGCTCGATCTGGGCACTGCGTTTGGCGACCTGTTGGCGGGACGGCAGACCTTGCCGGCGCTCGTGCTCTGGGAATTGCGCCTGCCCCGCGCCCTGCTCGGCGCGCTCGTCGGCTTCAGTCTCGGATTGTCGGGCGCGGCGCTGCAGGGATTGCTGCGCAATCCGCTGGCCGAGCCCGGTGTCATCGGTATCTCCAGCGCAGCCGCCTTCGGCGCGGTGCTGGCGTTTTACAGCGGGCTTTCCGCCAGTCTCGCCCTCGCCCTGCCACTCGGCGGCATTGCCGGAGCCATCCTGGCGACGCTGCTGCTCTTCATCCTGCTCGGCCGCGGCGCCGGCACCACGACCCTGATCCTGGCCGGTGTCGCGCTCAACAGCTTCGCGGGCGCCGCAACCTCGCTGGCGTTGAACCTCGCACCCAACCCCTACGCTGCCCTGGAGATCGTCTTCTGGCTGATGGGCTCGCTGGCCGACCGCAGCCTGAACCATGTTCTGCTCGCCCTACCCCTGATGCTGATCGGCTGGGGGCTGCTGCTCTCGACGGCTCCCGCGCTCGATGCGCTGACGCTCGGCGAGGACACTGCCGCCAGCCTCGGCGTCGATCTGACCTGGCTGCGCGCCCGGTTGATCGGGGGCACCGCACTCGCGGTCGGCAGTGCCGTCGCAGTCACCGGCGCGATCGGCTTCGTCGGCCTCGTCGTGCCGCATCTGCTGCGCCCCTTGGTGGCGAACCGGCCGGGCCGCCTGCTGCTGGTCAGCGGCTTCGGCGGTGCCATTCTCGTCCTGCTCGCCGACACGGCGCTGCGGCTCGCACCGATCCGCCCCGAGCTCAAGCTCGGCGTGGTGACGGCGCTGATCGGCGCTCCCTTCCTGTTCAGCCTCGTCGACCGCATGCGGCGGGAGGCCCGATGACCATCGAAGCGCGCGCGATCGCCGTCACGCTCGGCGGCAAACCCATCCTGCAGGCCGTCGATCTCGACCTGCGGCCCGGCGAGGTCCTCGGCCTCATCGGCCCCAACGGCGCCGGCAAGACCACTCTGCTGCGCGTTCTCGCCGGCCTCCTCGCCCCGACGAGCGGCACTCTCCGCTATGATGGCGACGACCCTGCCGCACTTGGCCGGCAGGCACTCGCCCGGCGCGTCGCCTACCTCGCACAAGGAGGCGATACCGCCTGGCCACTCTCGGTCGAGGCCGTCATCGGCTTGGGCCGCCTGCCACATCGGCGCCCCTTCGCCGGGCCATCCAAGGCTGATGTGACCGCGATCGACCGGGCACTGGAGGCCTGCGATGCGGAACGCTTCCGCGACCGAACCGTGGACACGCTTTCCGGCGGCGAACGGCGGCGCGTCCTGCTGGCGCGCGCGCTTGCGGTCGAAGCTCCCTATCTGCTCGCCGACGAGCCGCTCGCAGGCCTCGACCCGCTGCACCAGCTTGAGGTGATGGAGTTGCTGCGCCAAACCGCGCGGGGCGGCGCCGCGGTCGTCGTCGTGCTGCACGATCTGACGCTGGCGGCGCGCTTTTGCGATCGGCTGGTGCTGCTCGACCGGGGCCGACGGGTTGCTGAAGGCGCACCGGCAGAGGTCCTCGACGAAGAGCGGCTCGCCACGGTCTTCGGCGTCACCGCCTTGCGCGGCAGCCATGACGGCGAGCCCCTGCTCCTGCCCTGGCGGGCACATTCCTCGGGATGAGACCAGAATGAGCGACAGCGAAACGATCCGCGCCGTCCTGCGCGAGCACATTCACGACCCGTCGAGCCAATGGAATCTCGGCACGTTCGGCGCCATCGCCGAATTCATGCGTGATCCCGGAGAACCGGTCGTGATCGTCGACGAGCCCGGGCGCCTCTCGGCGACGACCGACCGCGGCGGCATTGGTTTCGGCCGGCTCGAAAAGGCCCGCCTCTTCGCCTCGGAAACCGCCGTCGGCACGAGCTGGAGCCACCGCATCGCCATCTGCCTTCCCGGGGAAGATGGCACCATGAACTGCCGCCAAGTCCTGACCGAACTCGGCCCGGACGCAGGGGCGCTGCGTTCGGAAGACGCCGGGAGCATTCTCTTCGACATGGGCCTTGGCGCCTTGCAGGCCGACATATGCATCCGGACGAAGGATCCGGAGCTGGTCGGGCTGCTGCGGAGCCAGGCCGGACGCTCCCTGTTCGAGCCGGGCAATCCGGCGATGGCGGCCATCGTCGTGGCCGGGCCCCACCGCGTCTTCCTCTCCCGGATCGGCCGCTGCGAAGTCTATCAGCCGATCCCGCCGGCCGATGGAAAGAGCCCGGAAGGTCCTCACACCCATGTCCTGCCGCAATTGCTGCGCGCCGGCCGCACCCACGCCGCGACCGAACCGGTCCCCGCCGGCCTCGTGCCTTGCGCGCATCTCGTCCCGGCCCATCCCGCCAAGGACGCCATGGGTCGCTCCCGCCCCTTCGACCGTCCTGCCCATGAGCGCTTCGCGAACCTTCTCGACCGTTTCGGCGACCCTGATCTGTCGGCAATCAAGCGCGCGCTTCGGAACGCGGTCGCAACGGAGACCGACCCGCTGGACTTTCCCATGCCGCAGACGCGGTTCGGCCGCCACGCCTTGCGGGTCGCGGTCAGGCAGCTCGCGGCGATGAGTTCAGGAGCGACAGCGCCGAAGGGATGGTCATCTCTCCTGGACCCACGCGACCAGGCGGAAGAAGACGCGGCGAACGCCCCCTACGAGCACTGACCGGCCCTCGTCAGTGAAGCTGGCCGCTTCCCCTTCCATCGGCCTTCGGCGCGCTGTCCTCAGAGGCAGCATCCACGCTGGCGGGAGCCGGCGAGCGGCCGGAGCGGCGGTGCCAAAGATAGGTTCCGAGCAGGTAGCCCGCGTGAAAGGCCAGCAGATAGCCGACCAGGATCAGGAAGCTCAGGAAACTGAGCTCGCCGGTCACCAGCCAGACTGCGACGATGACGATCGTGAGCAGAATCGGGATCGCGATGGAGAGGATCGGAACTGCGATCCTTCCCAGGACAATTCCCAAGCCGAACAAAAACAGGGCCGCGATCATGGCAGATCGATGCGCCCATCCAAGCGAGCGGTCCCAGACCTTTCCGGGCGCGCGCGTCTACGCCATGCGATCATCGAATTCTTCGGAGCAGCGAATTGCAGCTTTCTTCCAACAGCCATCCGGCAGAGTTACGACGATTACAGAAGGAACGGCAATTCACGACTGTGGAAGATCTTTAAAATTTAAATATGATTCTTCGCTCAAATTGCCGGATAAAATTTAAGAATTTGGATGAAACTAATCCTCCCCGCATGCGGAGAATATGAAAACTGAGCTGTAAGGTCCGGGAAGGCCCGCGGCCGCAGGCGCACGACACCGCTCCATCTCGCGTGCTGCGGCGGTTCTCATCGCGAGACCACCCGGTCGGGTCCACGCCCCTTCGGAACGAAGGGCAGACTTTTCAACAATGCTTGGAGCCGAGATGATTTGTTACGATTCAACTTTGAGCTATAGTTCAATATGGGAAATGCGGGAGGGGGTTCATGATAATCCTGGCTGCAACGGTGTGGTTATTTTGCACCGCAATATTTCTCGAACTTGCCGATCGGGCGCCTACTCTTGAATATTGAGACTTCACTACAGCGCCAATTACGAATCGGATTCCATTGAAATTAAATTTGAACGATAGATATAAATTTATAATTTAGTACCGTCCCTATGATATAAAAACCAACAAATAGACAAAAAATAACGATAGAAAATGGTTTTCATTTTATCAGAAAAGTAAAAATACTTTCTCACCATAGCTAGACAGAGCAAAAAACTGCTCGGATTGCGCGCTCCTTGAGAAAATTTCGAGCGAACACCCGGGCACAACCGGCCGCAGATTACCGACGCGGCAAGCCATCCATCGGCGGCGCCCGCAACAGAAACGCCTCCGAAAATGACGCCGTTGTGCTCCGCACAATCGTCTCCGCGACAGGCTGAACAGCTGGCCTGATTCGGCCGTCTCGGCTAAGCAAGGCCGGGGAGACAGGTCGATGGGGTGGGCTGCCGTCTTGCTTGGTTTCGTCGTGACGGTCGCGTCGGCGCGAGCGAGCGAACCGGCCCTGTCCTTCATGCGCGGGATGTGGCACGGCGAGGGGCTGATGCTTTTCCTCGACACCGAGCACATGCAGGCCAACACCTCGGCAGACAAACCCTTCCAGCGGGAACCTCTCGTCATTCGGAACATCGCCGATCGAATGGTGGTCTTCGATATCGGCGCCCGCCGATATATCGGCCTGTTCAAGGGCAATGAGCTGCAGCTCAGCGGCGGTGAGGGCGACAAGGTCGTCCGGCTGCGCCGCGTGGCAAGGCCGTAAGCCCGCGTTGGGCGTTTACGAAACATCCACATTGCAGTTGACGCAAAGTCATGACGAGGGATCATGGGCCCCGATGAGGCCTTTGACATGACTGCTCTCCGACCATCAGCATCTCGCCATTCGGCGTACCGTTCTCGCGGTCGCCGAGGAGCAACCGCTCTCGATCAGAAGCGGATCGACGTTCGCGACCATGCTCGTCTCGTTGTCCTGAGTACCGGCGTGTTCAGGAACGGGTCATCTACGATACCCCTTCATGCGACCCCCGCAGCATTTTCGAGCGAAATCAACGTCGGCTCGGAAGTTTGAGGAGATCGCAATGGGACGGGACGGCTTCCAGTGCCACGTCTGCGGATCGGCGAGTGTCTCGCTCCCCGGTCGGCTTGACCCGGACAGCGAAGTGACCTGCACGAAATGCGGGCGCGTCCTTTCATCGTGGGATGAATACAAGCGGAAGATCGGCTCTGTGTTGCGCGAGACTGCGCCGGGACGGCGCCCGACCATATCCGACCCGCTTGACTGGTAAGTCCGTATCGTTTCGAGCCCAGACTATGACTGATCGCACAGGCCCCTCCTCCAGCGAGCGTCCGGATAGGCTCGGGACCAAAATCGGGGCTGCCGTCTACCTGGCCTTGATCGGCATCGTCATGACGGTCTGGATCGCCTTTCTCGGCTGGCTGCTCTGGCGCTTCATCCTGGGTTTCTGACTAAAATTTTCGCCGTTCAGACTTCGGTCCGGACAGGCTCCGCCACGGGCGACATCATTTCCCAGATGTTCGGATCCGCCCCGGACTGGCGCGCCAGCCACATATAGTTCGCCTGTGCGCGCGGCAGCACGTTCCCGGTCAGGTTGTCGAGCACCAGATCGCCGCGATCGGAGCGGACGATCAGCAGAAGATGCCCCTCCCCTTCCCGCGTGCGGGCGGTCGCAATGAGGAGCGCGGAAGCCGGAAAACCGCGCGCCATCAACTCATGCCGCTTGGTGACGACGTAGTCGTTGCAGTTTCCGGTCGCAGGATTGATCCGCCAGGCGGCGGTGCGGGTCACCGGCGATATCCGCCGATTGACCTCGGTATTGACCTGCTCGATCGCCTGTCGGGTCTCGGAGGTCAGCGCGACGACCGCATTGGGGCGCCCACTTTGACACTCGGAGCGGTAATCCATGCAGAAGCGCACGAAATCCAGCGGCGCGAGCGTCCGCGGGAGCTCGCTTTCCTGCGTGGTCACGCAGCCGCTCAGGCACAGGGCAACCGACAGAAGGAGCGCCGGTTTCAGGCAGCCGGTCCGGATCATGACGCCTGCAGCATGCCGACCAATTGTGACTATTGATCGAGCGACCGCAGGCACATGTGCCAGGTTTTCTGGAAAAGACCGATCAAGCCGCAGCGAAGGCTGCGCCGACGATCTGCCGCGCCTCATCCTGGATGCGGGCCAGATGAGCTTCGTCGCGGAAGCTCTCGGCATAGATCTTGTAGACCTCTTCCGTGCCGGAGGGGCGCGCCGCGAACCAGCCATCAGCGCTCGTCACCTTGAGACCGCCGATCGGCGCACCATTGCCCGGCGCGTCGCTCAGGATCGCGGTGATCGGCTCGCCCGCCAGTTCCTTCGTCCTGATCTGGCTGGGCGAAAGGTTCTTGAGCACCGCCTTCTGCGCCGCCGTCGCCGGGGCGTCGACACGGGCATAGCAAGGCTTGCCGAGCTCGGCCGTCAGCTTGTCGTAGAGCACGCCCGGGTCGGAGCCCGTCCTGGCGGTGATCTCGGCGGCCAGCAGGCCGAGGATGATCCCGTCCTTGTCGGTGGTCCAGACCGAGCCGTCCTTGCGCAGGAAGGAGGCTCCGGCGCTTTCCTCTCCGGCGAAGCCGAATTCGCCCGAGATCAGCCCGTCGACGAACCATTTGAAGCCCACCGGCACCTCGACCAGCCTGCGACCGAGCTTGGCCGCGACCCTGTCGATGATCGCACTCGAGACCACCGTCTTGCCGATGGCGGCATCCCGGCGCCAGCCGGGACGGTTCGCAAACAGATAGGCGCTCGCGGCGGCGAGGTAGTGGTTCGGGTTCATCAGCCCGCTGCTGCGCGTGACGATGCCGTGCCGATCGGCGTCGGTATCATTGGCGAAGGCGACGTCGAACCTGTCGCGCATGCCGATGAGGCTCGCCATGGCGTAGGGCGACGAGCAGTCCATCCGGATCTTGCCGTCCCAATCAGCCGTCATGAAGCCGAAGGCCGGGTCGAGGTCCTTGCTGACGATGGTCGCCTTCAGCCCGTAGCGATCGATGATCGGCTGATAATAGTCGAGCCCGGCACCGCCGAGCGGGTCGATGCCGATCGAGACGCCCGCGCGTGCGATCGCCTCCATGTCGACGACGTTCCCCAGATCCGCGACGTAGCCGCTGATGTAGTCGTGTCGGCGAATATGCTCGCTCTTCAGCGCCCTGTCGTAGGGGATGCGAGCGACACCGGCGAGCTTGTCGGCGAGGAAGGCGTTGGCCTTCTTCTCGATCCAGCCCGTGGCGTCGGTATCGGCCGGGCCACCATGGGGCGGATTGTACTTCAGCCCGCCATCGGCCGGCGGATTATGCGAAGGCGAGATGACCACCCCGTCCGCCTTTCCGGACGCGCGGCCGCGATTATAGGTCAGGATGGCGTGCGAAATGACGGGCGTCGGCGTGAAGCCGAGTTTCTCGTCGATCATCGTGGTCACGCCATTAGCCGCGAAGACTTCCAGAACCGTCTCGAAGGCGTTGCGCGAAAGCGCATGCGTGTCGATGCCGAGAAAGAGCGGTCCGTCGATCCCCTGCTCGCGGCGATAGAGGCAGATCGCCTGGGCGACTGCGAGGATATGCGCTTCGTTGAAGGATTTGGCGAAGGCGGAGCCGCGATGCCCCGAGGTGCCGAAGGCCACCTGCTGCGAGCGCTGCGTCGGATCTGGCTGGTCGAAATAGGCTTTGGTCAGAGCCGCGACATCGACAAGCATGGAGGGTTCGAGCCGTTTTCCGGCGTGCGGACTCACTGAATCAGTCATGAAGGGTCTCGGTTGAAGGCCAGCCTGCGACGCCCCGTTATAGACGGCGCTGGCGAAGTGTCGCGACCGAAAAAGGCTGGAGCGCGGCAGATTTCCGGGCCAGGCCGTTCGCGACTTCCACGATCCGGGAGCGCAGCCGGCTGGCGTGGCCGCATCGATGCGCGAACCTACTGGCTCGGCGGGCTGATCGTCCAGCCCCCGCGCCAGAGCCCCGCCTGCCTTCCCTGGGCCGCGCCGGCTTCGGCGCCATAGAGATCCTGCCCATCCGCGTTGGGGCGTGCCCATCCCTGGGCGACTAGGAGCCTCGCCAGATCGCCGGCCTGGCGACCATCCGGACCGAACATCGTGCATGAAGCGGAGAGAGCCTCGGCGGACAACGTCTTGCGCGGCTGGCACTGCAGCACCTGCCCCGCAACTGCATTGTGCAAGGCGGCGCGTGCCTGCAGGCCACAGGACCAGCGCCTCCCGCCGCCGTCGAGGCAGACATCCTCGTCTTTCGGCCCTTCGACACCAAAGAGCTGCACGACCTCGTTCCCGCGCCTGAAACGCGTCCCGTCAAGCGAATGCAGCGGGAGCGGAAGCGTGAAGGCCGGCAGGCTTGCGAGATCGTTGCCGGCGACAGCCTGCGCTTCCGCGGCAACGGCCGCCTCCATGCGCGCGTCGATCTTGGTGTCGCCGGCATCGACAGGCCGCGTCTCGGGCAGGGATACGCGCGCGTCGGGCTCCGGTGCGGCCCCGTCTCGCCCCGCGAGCAGCAGCAGCATTCCGACCGCGACAGCGATCAGACCCACGAGGACAAGCAGCGTCAGGTTCCGCCGGCGCAGCCAGCGTCGCATACGGAACAGCAGGACCAGAATCCTCATGCCGCTGCATCTCCGGCCATGTGAGCTCGCTTGCGATCGCCGCGCAACTTATCCCCTTAGGCTTATATTCTTATACCCTTCCGTTCCCGCAACGGGACGGACCCTACGACCATGACCGCTTTCCATGAAGAATATCCTCTGACCTCCAACCGCACCGCTCTGGCTCCGCCCTTCGCCGATGTCGTCGAAGACATCGTGCTGGCGGCGGACACCCTTCAGCGTGTCGCCATTCCGGCCGGCCGGCGCTTCGCCATCTTCAGCTTCGACGGCGATGTGCGCGTCCTGATCGGCACCTCGGCCTCCAGCTTCGCCCTGCCCACGGCGACCACCACCGATGGCTCGGGTTCGATCCTCAACCCGGGCGCGCGCCGTTTCCCCGTCACGCTACGCGACGGCACGACCCAGCCGACGCATCTCATCCTGCGCGCACCGGCCGGCTGCACCGGCTCCATCGAGTTCTACGAATAAGGACCTGCCCATGACAGCATTTCTGATGGGAAGCGCCTTCTCGGGCAAACGGATCGCGGCCTCGGATCCGGCGGCGGTCTCGCCGCCGACCGGTCTCCACTATTCCAAGCTGACCCACACGCTTTCCGGCGCTGCCGAACCCAATGCCTCGATCACCGTCCGGCGCAACGGCATTGTCGTCGGAACGGCGACCGCGGACGGTCTCGGCGCATGGTCCTATGTCTTCTCCACGGCACCGGCCGCCGGCTCGCTGCTCTCGGCCTCGCAATCCATCGCTGTCGCCAGCGGAGGCAGCGAGCCTGTCCTCGTGCCCGCCGACGAGACCGCGCTCGCCACACTCACCCTATCGTCCTCCACCTTCATGGCGGGCGCAGCATCCGGGACCGTGATCGGCGCTGTCCTCGGGCTCTCCTCCGGCTCGACGCTCTCCATCGCGCCGGCCGACGCTCGGGTGGCAATCAGCGGCACCAACCTCGTGATCGGTTCGAGTTCTGCCAGTGTCGGCAGCTTCGACATCACCCTGCGCGAGACCTTGGCTGGCGTGACCAACTCGCCGCGCGACACGGTGATCTCGCTGACGGTGGACAGCACCGTCCTGGCACTCGATCCCCCGGCATCGTCCGATCTGGTCTCGGCCTCGCTGCCTGTCCTGGCCTTCGGCTTCGATCGGCTCGTGGATGGTTATGCCGGCTCGTCGGTTCGCCTCAAGCGCCTGTCCGACAGCGTGGAACAGGACTTCGGCTTCTCGTCATCGACAGGGGCCTTCGACATGGCGGCAGTCGAAAGCTGGCGCTCCGGCGCTGATGTCGACATCGTCCATTTCCTCGACCAGGTGCCGGGCTCGCCCAAGCGGCTCGCAACGGTCGCAGGAACCACCGTCGCCTTCGTCCGCTCGGATGCCGTCCAGCGCTTCGGCACGACGATGAGCGCGATGGACGCCCAGCTGACGCGCTCCGCGACGCAAGGCGGCGTCGGGGCGAACATGAGCGGCGCCGGTGCCCTGCAACTCCTGGCTTCCGGTGTCGACGTCTCGACCGCCGGCTGTGAGTTCCACCTGCTCTGGAGCCCGAACAACCGCAAGAAGAGCACGCTCGACACAACCGACCCACTCCCCGGCGGCACGACGACGCGCGAGAACGTACTCTGCTACGGGTTGAACAACACCAACCAGTTCTTCCATTACCTCGCAGGCGGCACGACCTATGACCTCGTGCGTGTGCAGAGCGGTGGCGCTCAGATCCAGCCGACCAATCTCAACATGGCCAACCATCGCTGGAAGGCGAAGAGCCAGTGGGTAACGAGCTATCTGCTCGGAAACTCCGGCTATGCGGAGTACTCCTCCGGCCGCGCTGCCAAGGCGACCACCTACGCGGCCGGCACCGCGACAGCGATCCAGGGCGGCTCGCTCGATAACGGGGCGCTTTGCATCGGCGCGGTATTCTCGGGCTCGACCACGGCACTCGGGACGACGAACCGGGGAGATTTTCTGTTCGGCGGCATCATCGTCACGAAGCCGCTCACGGTCGCGCAACGCTGGATGCTGCAGGCCAAGCTCTCCGCCATCGGCCAGCAGCATCGGATCAAGTCGAAGGCAGCGATCGAAGCTTATTTCGACGAGATCATCCTGATGAAGGATGCCGATGCTGACGGCCTCGTCGCAGGACGCAAGGGGCAGACCGCGATCCAGTTCAACAAGACCCTCGGCTCCCCGAACTTCGTGTTCGCCTCTCCGACCGTCAACGAAGGGCTGGTCGGGATCAAGAATCCGAGCGTATCGAATCTCGACAATTCCTATCAGGCCAGCAACGGCTTCTTCGCCGACACGACCACCGGCACGGTGCTGCGTCTCGGCTTCCAGGAAACCAGTACGCAGAACAGCGCCTTGCAATGGGATATCGCGATGTCGGCGGGCGATCCCCGCACCGATACCCGCTCCGAATGGTCCTTCGCCCTGGGCTACAACCACTCGACCCCCTGCATGACGACGCTTCCCGCCGGCAGCTACGACACCGAGGACCGGATCGGCAGCCGCAAGACGGCCGCCGGCTCCGATTTCGGGATCGCGCTGTATGAAAGCCTGTCGGGCGGCGGCGCCAACCAGGAGCAGGGCAAGTACAACTTCAACACCGTGCACCGTGCGTTCATCCATGCCGAGACTTTCGGTGGCTACACCTGGACCGACGCGACCTGGGCGCAGACCGACCCGAGCCGGCCCTTCGATCTCGACGGCCCGGTCATTCCGAACGTCCCGGAGGACATCAGCTATGGCTGGCGTGTCGACCACCTCGCGCTCCAGATCAGCACCTTCGAGGCACCGACCGGCTACAGCCGGGCGGACAGCTATGCCGTCAACAAGCCGAAGTTCCTGACAGCGAAGGGCCGCTCCTGGGTTTCGGGCGGGGCCGTGCAGCCCATGGGCCATCTCGACGGCTCATTCGCTCGCAACGACTATGCGCCGGTCAAGCACAGCGCCGACAACCACCGCCTCCAGTCGGTGCCGTGGCAATACGGTTTCCAGGGAACGCGCGTGATGTGGGCCTTCAAGGCCGGAGAGGTCTTCTCGGCCGACAAGATCGAGGAGGTTCAGGTCAACGCCTACAAGCTGGTCGCCTGACCGGATGAAATAAGGGGCAGAACCTGGCGAGCGGCACGATCCCGAACATGAAAGGCGGCGACCGGATGCCCTGCGGCATCCGGTCGAGCCGCGGGCTTTACGCCCCGTTATGCTGAATCCGCGCTCACCATAACGCTCAATCATTGCAAAAGGCCGCCGGGCTATCCCTGGTTCATCCGGAGGATCGCCATGCCGCAGATCTGGCTCGATGACGACGAACTCGCCGCATTCGCCGGGCTCAGCGCGCCGGACGCCCGCCGCCACGCCATTCGACAGGGCTGGGCTCGCATGCGCAGCCGTTCGGGGACCACCCGAAGCCGGCTTCCAGCCAATATGACGCAAGAATATCTACGCTTCGCCATGCGAATGGAGGCGGAGCAGGCATTTCCCTCGCGCTCCTGGGCATCGCTGCGGAGAGCCCTGCTCGCCCTCATGCCGGAACGCCTCAACGCGCCGCCTCAAGCCTCGTCGCCTCCTCTCGGCGGCGACGCAAGGTTAGGCCATAGTATTGCCCCGACGCTTCTGGTATCGGAAAGCCGTCGAGGCGAGGCTGCCTGACGGCAAAGGACCATGAGCCCGCGTGCCGGGAGTTTCCAGTCGAGCATCTTGAGCATCGGGCGGGCATAGCGGTTGAGCAAGGGCAACAAAGAACTTCAAGCAGCTCTCGCGCCCTGCCGTACCGCCTTCATCGGCGTCGCAGTGATGAGCTGCATCGTCAATGTGCTCTACCTCAGCGGCTCCTTCTTCATGCTCGAGGTCTATGACCGCGTGATCCCGAGCCGCAGCGTGCCGACGCTCGTGGGTCTCGGCATCATCCTGGCGGTGCTCTACCTTTTCCAGGCGGCGATCGACATCGTGCGCTCCCGCATCCTCGTACGCGTCGCGCGCGCGCTCGACGCCGCGATTTCGCCACGCCTGTTCGAAGCGATGACGCTCCTTGCGGTCAACAGCGGCCTGAAGATCGATGCCAGCCAGCCCGGCCGGGATTTCGACAACGTCAAGTCGTTCCTCGTCGGCGGCGGCCCGAGCGCCTTCTTCGACCTGCCCTGGATGCCGATCTACATCGTCATCTGCTACCTGTTTCACCCGGCGCTGGGCGCCATGGCGCTGCTTGGCGCGCTGATCCTCGTTGCGCTTACCCGCCTGACAGAGGTCGGCACGCGCGACGCGGCCAAGGAAGCGACCCAATACGGAACCCAGCGTGCAGCATTGGCCGAAGCGGGCCGACGCAATGCGGAGGCGATCCGCGCGCTCGGAATGCGCGAGAACATCTCGCGGCGCTGGGAAGCCGCAAACGCCGATTTCGCCCGCGCCAACAATCGGATGGCCGACGTCTCGCTCGGGCTGGGCAGCATTTCCAAGGTGGCGCGCCTTGCCATCCAGTCCGCGACGCTGGCTGCAGGCGCCTATCTGGTGATCGAGCAGATCGCCACGCCGGGCGTGATGATCGCCTGCTCGATCCTGATCGCGCGTGCCCTGGCGCCAGTCGAGATGGTCATCGCGCAGTGGAAGTCGTTCCGCGCGGCACGCGATAGCTGGGGCCGCCTCAATCTGCTCTTCGACCACATGCCGCAGAACGACGTGATGTCGCTGCCGGCGCCACGCCACAGGCTCGCGGCGGACAACATCTCCGTCTCTCCGCCAGGGCAGAACCTGCTGGCGGCTCGCGAAGTCTCCTTCAGGCTGGAAGCCGGCTCGGCGCTGGGGATTATCGGGCGCAGCGCCTCGGGAAAATCCTCCCTGGCGCGGGCTCTGGTGGGGATCTGGCCGACGGTCCGCGGCCATATCCGGCTCGATGGCGCGGCGCTGAACCAGTGGTCGCCCGAGCGCCTGGGACGCCATATCGGTTATGTGCCCCAGGACGTCGAGCTCTTTGCCGGCAGCGTTGCCGAGAACATCGCCCGCTTTACACCGAATTTCGACCCCGACGCCGTCATTGCCGCCGCGGCAGCAGCAGAAGTCCATGAGATGATCCTCATGCTGCCCAATGGCTACGATACGCAGATCGGCGAGCACGGCTCCGCTCTCTCGGCCGGGCAACGCCAGCGCGTCGCGCTCGCCCGCGCGCTGTTCTGCGATCCCTTCCTCGTGGTGCTCGACGAGCCGAATTCCAATCTCGACGCCGAGGGCGAGGCAGCCCTGACCCGCTCGATCTTCCGCGTCCGCGAGCGCGGCGGCATCGCCGTCGTCGTCGCGCATCGGCCGAGCGCCCTCGCCGCCTGCGACTATGTGCTGGTGATGAATGCCGGCCGCATGCAGGCTTTCGGCGACAGGGAACGCGTGCTCGACGTTGTCCTGAACCGGGTCCAGACCCCACCTGCCGCAAGCCTGAAGGAACAGCGCGGCGCGGCACCCGGGCACCAGCTTCCGCCCTCCTGACGGCGCACGCCGAGGCCTCGCCTCACCCGATCAGCACGTCGTGCGCGATCTAGCCGACCGTCAACCGCCGTTCCGCGGGCCATCCCAGCCAACGCTCGATCTCCAGTCGGCTGGCGATGCGATAGGCCACGATCGGAAGCAGGAGCCCGGCGCAAACGCCAAGCGCCAGATGCAGGGCCGGATCGTGGATCGACGTGAAACGCATGAGGATGATCCGCAGCCCCGAGGCGATGATGATGTGGGTCACGAAGATCACCATCGAATAGCGCCCGAGTTCCTGGAACAGTCGTGCACCGGGCAAGGCGGATTGCGCGAGCCCGAGCGTCAGGAAGATCCCGGCCACGGCGGCCGGCCACAACGCCTCGTACGGGATATCCCAGCGCAGACCCACCGCGACGCTGATGGCGAAAACGGCGGCCGCGAGCACGGAAATACTCGGGCGCACTGCCAGATTCGGCCAATTCCGCTCCATCGCCAGAACCCCGAGCACGAAGAACAGGAAGCCCCTGGTAGTGTCGGGCAACGGTGAGATGTCGTGCGCGCCGCCTCGGTAGATCTCGCCGGCGACATAGGCCAGCGCGGCCACGGCCAACAGAACGCGCCGATCGAGCCCGCGCAGCAACGCGAACAGCAGATGGCAGAAGAACAGCGAATACAGGAACCAGAACGGCGCGAGCGGCTGCCACAGGATCGAGCCCAGCCGCAGCCACGGCGACGAGCTGTTGTTGGTCACGCCAGCGAAGGCGACGAGCAGCAAGCCCTGGATCAACGACCACAGGAAATAAGGGTAGACGACGGTCTCGAGCTTGGATCGCCAGAATGTCTCGCGCCCCTTGCTCAGGCTCCGCTCGACGAAGAGGCCCGACAGCAGGAAGAACAGCGGCATGTGAAAGGTGTAGAAGACGTAGTCGAGGGTCCAGAGCCCCGATTGCGCGGGAACGAGCCCGGCGCTGCCCAGGCCCCGCAGCACATGGCCGAAGACGACCAGAACGATGCCGATACCTCGGGCTCGATCCACCCAATCCTTGCGTTCCATGGCCCCGATCCCGCCAGCTATGTCCGAACCGCTCTGGATCGGGGGCCACGTCTCACCCCCATCGCCGTAGTGTCGACATCGTCGGGAACCGAGCGCCTGAACAGGCGTCGTCGACCGCGACGCGCCGTCTGCGGTGGATCGGCGAATTGCAGCCCGGCGGTCAGTTGGTTCTGGAACATGTAGGTAAAGACGAACACGAAACCCCAGAGAGCCAGCAAACCGACGAAGACGCCTTCGATCGAACCCTTCTGGAAATTCCTCAGCATGCTGTAGACCAAAAGCATGACGAAAAGGACCAGATAGAAGTATCCCACATAGCCATATCGCAGCTTGAACAGCGCCCAGCCATAATGCGCATGGCTGTAGTTCTCCGGGATCTGGCCCTGGCTGAAAACGACGATGTAGGTGCCGCCGGCTCCCGCGCCGAAAGCGTGAGCATAAGGACCGAGTTGGGTCAGATGTTCGTGAATGGCCTCGACTTCCGCCTGGCGCTCGCCAATCGCGCCGGTCGTGGCATTCGGATCGAAGTTGATGGTGCCTTCAATTCGTCTCATCAGGGGACTGTCGTCTGGAATGATGACCGACGTGAACGAAGCACCGACCATGATCAGGACGGCCGCGGAATAGAGTGCCAGAGGCGACCGGATCATCCGCGGTAGCACGAGGTAACAGAAGGAAACCGCCATCACGAGGATGGAGGTGCGATTGAAGGTCGGTAGGGACCCCAGCACCAGGACGGTCGACACCCAGATATCCGTCCAGTTCAATCGCTTGGCGAAGGCGATTGTCACGAGAATGACGGACAGGCTGATCGTGTTTCCCATCGACCCGCCGAGCGAAATGATCGACGGCTTGCCCATCTTCACGGCGACAATGCCGCAAAAGAGCATCACGACTCCATAAATATACACGATCTTGCGGACGCGCTGAAAATTGATCCCATCGAGGATCGGTACTCTCGACAAAAATATGATGTTGCAAATCATGATGAGCACGGGAACGCTATCGGTAAATATCTTACCGGGCTTGTTATTCCACGTTACTCCAACAAGAATCCCGTGAATCAGCATGACGAACAAAAGGAAGGCCGCCATCATACCAAAATTGATACGGAAATGAGCTCGCCTGATCGTTCTCAGCTGATTAATGTACTCGCACAGAAATAGTAGATAGATGCACCACTGTTTTTGCTGATTCAGGAAATAGTAATTCATCCCCAAACCGAGCTCGAAAACGACGCGAGCGACGAAATCGGGCGCAAGCATGTAGTACAGGATCCGCTCGAAGAGCGGGATATGAGGGATGGTGATCGAGCGGCTGCGCCGCCAGGTCGGGTAGGCGGACAGCCGCGGCAAGTCCGGGTGCTCGCTCCGAGCCGACATCCAAGCTCTCTCCTGAGCGGGTGAGCGCTGGTTCGCGCCACCCGAAATTCTGCCGGCGGACCATAGCCCACACACGGGGCAAAGCGTAACCATCGCGGTCAATAAAGATCAGTCTGACATACGGTAGTACCGTGTCGCGCTTCTGTCATTTTCGGAAACGATGCGATCGGACGCCTACGTCAACTCGAATATACAGATCTCGACCAGCAGACCTTGACCGAATTATTCCTGCCTTGCGCAACGACAGTAAAAATAGAAGCGCAATGCCGCCGAAAGCGGGCCGGGCATGATCGAAACTGCCGCGCGAGCGCTGCCGCTCCGCTCAGAGCATTTTTCGCGTTTGCCCGTCGTCACGAAAAAGGCCCGCGGAGCAACCTCCGCGGGCCTTCCTCATGGATCAATGACGGAAGACGTCAAACAACCACGGCGCCGGAGCCATGGCCGATCAGCTTGATGCTGTGGTCGGCGTCGATGTTGATGAGCAGGTTGGTATCGCCATCCACCGAAGTCGCGCTGTGCGCGGCGATGAAGCTCTGCAGCTCCGCATCGGAGGTGATCTTCACCAGACCGGTGACATCCGAATTGAAGGACAGGGAGTCACCCTCGTCGAAGTTGAGGTCGGTGACGATGTCGTGCCCGAAATCATCCTTGAACAGGAAGGTATCGGCGCCAGCGCCGCCCGTCAGGATATCGCTGCCCGCGCCGCCGGCCAGCGTATCGTTGCCGTTGCCGCCGAAGAGAACGTCGTCGCCCGCGCCACCGCTGACGAGATCCTTGCCGGCGCCGCCGATCACCACGTCGTGGTCGGCACCGCCATTGGCATTGGTATCGCCGCTACCGGCGATCGCGATGTCGTTGCCGGCGCCGCCCGTGATCTGGCCGGCCAGCGTGCCGGTGTGCAGCACGTCGTCCCCGCTCGATCCGGACGCGTTGGGAGTGCCCGAGGTCTGCTCCTCGTAGTTCAGGAAGGTGAGCGAGTCGGAGCCGCCATTGAAGGTGAAGGTCGCGGCACCGTGGATGTCGACGGTCTTGGTCGCGAGGTGGTTGTCGACGAGCGCGTCGAGATCCGCCTTCGAGGTGATGGTGATGTTCTTGGCGTTGCCGGCCGCGCCGGCGTAGATGTTCAGCTTGTCGCCTTCCGCACCGCCGAAGGTGAAATCGGTGATGATGTCGTGGCCGAAGCCGGCCTTGAAGTTGAAGGTGTCGTTGCCCGAGCCGCCGCTGAGGACATCGTCGCCGGTGCCGCCATCGAGCTGGTCGTTGCCGTCGCCACCGATCAGGACATCGTTGCCCGCGCCGCCGCCGAGGATGTCGTTGCCTGCACCGCCATAGACGACGTCGTTACCGTCGCCGGCGTCGATCTTGTCGTTGCCTGCGCCGCCGAAAGCGAGATCGTCACCCGCACCCGCATTCACCAGGGTATCGCCGCCATGGACGAAAATCATATCGGCTTTGGACGTTGCGGAGATACGGCCTTCGCCGTTGAATTCCTTGCCGTCCATCCCGTTGAAATTGTTGTCAATCGTGCTGACGTCAACCATGAGCAAAACCCTTCCGAAACAAATACGGGGAAAAACCACGAGCGCCGCATCAGCCCTTGGTTACGAATATCCTAAAATTTGACGCTTGGTCAAGTTAGTCTTTTAACACAATATTAACGGAATATCGCTCCGCTCTTCTTCGCGGAGAACGCGACGCAATTGGCATGACAGAACCGAAAATTGCGGCCACAACCAGTCCGATTCCGGGAATTTGGACGGAAAAATCCAATATCGAATGCAGTAGCACCAACATCAGAACCGCGCCGCCGGCGAGCGGAACAACTCGGAAGCCGCGCCGCCTCATGTAACCGGCAAAGAATAGTCGCGCCATCCAAATGATTAGCGCCAGCGCGAAAAGGAAGAATACGACACCGCCGCTCAGCAAAATCTCGAGATAGACGCTATGCAGATACTCCCACTCGCCATAGATTCCGCAGGCTGGGTCACGCCGCATCGGGTAGAACGTCTCGAAACCGCCGAGTCCGATTCCCAGCCACGGCCTGTCCAGGAACGCGTTCAGCATCGTCCCGTAGACGCACCATCGCGCGCTGTTGGCGCCCTGTGCCTCGAAGCGGTCGAGCAACTGGTCGAGAATCAGCACGCCGATGGCGAGCAGCCCCGCGGCGATCAGGATCGCCCGCCCGGCCCTGCCCAGCGTCAGCTTTTGGCTGCGCAGGACGGAATAGCCGTAAAGTGCCAGGACGGCGATCAGGGGAACCAGCGTGGAGGAGACGCCGGCGCGCGAACGCGTGAGCGCAAGCCCGACGGCAGCGACCGGAATCACCAGTCGCAACGCCCACTCCGACCAGGTGGAACGCGAGACCGGGGCCGCATGGACTGAATGGCCACCGCGCTGCCAGGCCAGATCGTTGAGCGTCAGCGTGGTCGCCAGCAGCAGCACGATGCCACAGAAGGTGGCGGCGGTGTTGCGGTTGACGAAGGTCGCGGTGAAGCTGTCGCGATAATGCATCTTGCGAAACAGCAGCAGCGTGTCTGGCAACGCCATGAACTGGATCAGGGAGAGCCCGATGATGAGGCCGCCCAAAAGTGCGCCGCGCCGGATGAACCTGACAGCCGCGATCTCGTTCTGATGCAGCAGCATGCTTGTGGACATCCCGGCCAGCGGCATGATGATCGCCAGACAGGCCGAGATCGTGGCCGATGGATTGGCGGTTATGCTGCCCAGATGCCCGCCGCCGAGCAACGGTTGCGAGAAGATGGGGTTGAGCAGGCTTCCGGCCGGCCAGGGGATGATCTGGACCGCCGTAAGCCCCAGCACGGCGAGAATGGCCCAGTTGATCACGGCATGGCAGCGTGCCAGTCGGGGCGGCATCGTCAGCAGCAGGCTCGCAGCGAGCCAGATTCCAAAGACGCCGAAGGCGACGATCGCAAAGACGAAGCGGTCGACGGCGCCGAGGCCGACCACGGCGAGCCCGAGCACGAGGTAGAAGGCAGCACGCAGCACTGTGTCCACAGGCGGCAACAGGCGCTCGCGACGCTTGCGCCGGAGGCCAAGCTCTCCTCCTGTAGGTCCCCTCGCCATCGCCCCCGATGCTTGTCCCAAAAGCCGACTGGCCCCATCGCACCTCGCCGGGCGCTTAGCGATCTAATGTCGTCTTAACGAGGAATGAGCAAGTCTACGCAGATGGACCCTGTTGCTTCACCTCCCCCTTCGGCACGCCCCAGCCCCTCCGGCGCATCCTTGCCACAGGGCGTGCGCGTCTATGCGGTGGGAGACGTTCACGGCCGGGCAGACCTGCTGAAGGAGCTCGTGCTCGCCATTGGCACGGACATCAGGGAGCATCCCATCGCGGCGCCGCTGCTGGTCTTCCTGGGCGATTACATCGACCGCGGCCCTAGCTCGGCAGAGGTGATCGAGCTTCTGCTGAGGACGGGTCGTTTCATGGCGACTGTCTGTCTTGCCGGCAATCACGAGCTTTATCTGCTGCGCTTCCTGCACGATCCCGGCTTCGGCCCGCGCTGGCTGGGCATAGGCGGACGCGAGACACTCGCCTCCTATGGCATCTCCCCACCGCGTCAGGCCTTCCGGCGCTCGCTGGAGCAGACCGCCCAGGCTTTGCGCGCGGCCCTCCCACCCGAGCACCTGCGTTTCTTCGCCAGCCTGGGAACGAGCTTGAGCCTGGGCGACTATGTCTTCGTCCATGCTGGCCTGGAGTCCGGAAAGCCCATCGCCGAGCATGGCGTCGATGTTCTGACGACGATCCGCGAACCGTTCCTGACGCAGCCGGACCGCTTCGGGCGCGTGGTGGTCCACGGGCACACGCCAACCTCGGCTCCCGAGATCGGGCCGGACCGGATCAACATCGATACGGCCGCCTATGCGACAGGCATGCTCACCTGCGTCGTCCTGGAGAACGCGACGTTGCGCTTCCTCGGAACAGGCACGGGCAGCCCTCTGCCCAGTGGCTGAGCATGCAAGGCCGAGTGCCCGAGCTGGCCTGAAGCAGCCCGAGTGCCGTCCCGTGGTGAGCTGTCAACGCCCCGGAAGCTCGATCCATTGCGGACGCGAGGTCGCCTCGACGGAAGCGGCGCTTCCGCTGCCCTCGGCTTTCAGATTGATGCTCTGCGGCTTTCGTTCGTCGGCGAAGAAAAGCCGCCCGGTCGCCGCCTTGATGCCGTCGATCCGCAAGGTGGCAGCGGCCTGCCCGCCCTGAACGCCGTCGAGCCCTGTCGACCAGAAGGCGATGACCTCCGCCCCGTCGCTCTTGCGGCGCCAGGACTTCACCTTGACCGGTGCCCCCGGGGTGCTGACCTCGACCCGGCGTTTGGACACCTCGAAGGCGTCGGTCTGGCCGAAATAGGCGTTCAGGGCCTTCATCGCCTGGAAGGCCGGCTTGCGCCGGGTGAGGTCGTAACTGACGAGGCCGTAGCGGTGCTCGCCCTTGTCGTCCTTCTCGCCGTCATCCTTCAGGTCGTACCAATGTGCCGAGCGCAGCGGCACGCCCTTGAGGCGCACATCCTGGAAAATCAGGAAGCTGCGCGCGAGGTAGTCGGCCTGCGTCGCCTCATCCACATGGGCGCGCCCCGTGGTCGCGGTGTTCCAGCCGAATTCGGTGAAGAACAGGTCGAGCCGCTTGCCCGTCTTGTTCCAGCCTTCGATCTGCTTCCAGAAGGCCTGCAGCGCCTTCTCGCGCTGATCCGGATCGGTGACTGGGGCGCCGCGCCAGTGCGGGTCTACCTCCGGCGGCGAATCGACGTTGTAGGGGTGGACGGCGATGCTGTCGGCGAAGTCGAGCAGGCCATGGTCTACGGCGCGCTTGAGCCAGCCGATCCCCGGTCCCCACCACAGACTCGAGATCGCGCCGCCGACGATCCTGACATCCGGTCGCCTGGCCTTGATGGCCTGCGCCAGCGGACGATAGGTGTCGACATATTCCTCCGGCGTCGCTTTCCAGAACTGGGGCAGGTTGGCTTCGTTATGCATCTGCACGGCGATGACGGAAGGATGCGCCGCGACGAGCTCCGTGACCCAGGCGAACATCTCGGTGTTCTTTGCGATCTCGCGTGGCGTCTTGGGCGGCAATCCGAGCACGGCGAGCACGACCTTCACGCCCGATGCGTCATAGGTCGAGAGCCACTGACCGACGAGGCGACGGTTCTCCTCCACGATCCGCAGCGTTGCCGGATCGGTCTTGCCGCCGGAGATCAGCGCCCTTTGCGGCGCCTCGAGCGAATAGATCGCCTCGTGAACTGTCTTGACGCCAAGCTCCTTCACCAGGGGGAGCGTGAGGTCGACGCGCCAGTAAGGCCCATACTGCGGATAGAACCGACTGTGATGGAGGAAATGCCCGGTCACCGCGATCAGGTCCTGCGCCGTGGCGGGGGCGGACCAACTGCCGAAGCCCATCATCGCGCTGGCCAGACAAGCGGCCGGCAGAAGCCGCCGCGACCGGCCGAGCCTGTTCGCCACGCGGGGCCGGCGACGTCCAAAGATATCTGTCAGCACGACAAGCCCTTCTCTTCTCGCAGGCCACTACCCGTGCCTTCGCTTCGGGAGGTTGCCGCTGGTCGCGGCCCCTGCGGACGAAGACCCGTCAGGACGAACCGACCGGCAGGCCCCTCTCGCACAGCCAGGGAAAGGGCGGGAGGTTCCCATTCGCTTGGAGAGCCAGCACGCTCCCATGTCGAATCCTTGGCCGGCACGCGGCAATAGCCATGCCTTCATAGGCAAGCGCCAGTGACGGCCGGAAGACGGGAGAGCCGCAGCGCGATTCCACCTCGTCCACAATTTCGCCCGCGAAACTCAGATCACCATCGGAATGTCGCGGATCAGGACCGGCGAAGCGCCGTAGCGATCATGCAGGCCCTTTGCCGCCATCTCGATCCAAGGGCGTGAAGCCTCGAAGGCAGACAACATCTCGTCCGGATTGCGGATCGGCTCGAGCACGTCTCCGCTCAGCGCCTCCGCAGTCACGAATACCCGCAAGGGGGCCGCCTCGGCTGTATCGAGCATCTCGAAACAAACGCCGCTCGGCGCAGCGAGAACCCGACCGACGCTGGACGCAACCATTTCCAAAAACCTTTTGTCGGACCCAAACAACGATCCGTCCAAATTCGATAGCTGACTTCATCATAATCGCGAAGTGTCGCCCGCGCCACGGTCTCGCGGAAATGCTTGCAAGCCGGCTTCGAACGCAACGGAAGCACGCGCGACGACTTGCGCAGTCCCTCCGGCGCCAGGCTTCCGGTCGGTCACCGGCCGCGCCCTTGCGGCCGCGGGCACCTTCTTTCCGCTATTTCTCGCGGAAAGCGCGGGCCATCTGGTCGCTGACCGGTTTCAGCAGATAGGACAACATGCTGCGCTGCTCGGTCTGAATGAAGGCCTCGACAGGCATGCCGGGAACGAGCTTCGTCGTGCCGAGCTTGTCGAGCTCCTTCTGCTCCAGCGCGATGCGGACGCTGAAGAAGCTCGCCCCAGTCCGCTTGTCGGTCTCCGAATCCGCCGAGACGCGATACACCGTCGCACTGATCTCCGGTGTCGTGCGTGCATTGAACGACGGGAACCTGAGCGTGCTGGCCTGGCCGACATGAACCTGGTCGATATCGGTCGGCGCCACCCTGACCTCGACGGCCAGTGCGTCCTGGTTCGGAACGATCATCATCACCGGCTCGCCGGCTGGGAGCACTTCTCCCTTCACATGCACCTGGAGCTGGTGGACGATACCGCCCTGGGGTGCGCGCAGATCGGTCTTGCGAAGCTGATCCTCGGCCGCGATCCGCCGCTCCCGCAATTCGGCGACCTTGGCCTGGATCTCGCGCAGCTCCTTGGCGACCTCGCTGCGCAGATCCTGATCGATCTGCAGGATCTGGAGTTCGGTCTCGCTGACCTTGCCGCCAGCGGCGGCGAGCGAGGAAACCAGCCGCCCGCCCTCGCCGCTGGTACGAACCGAATCGCGCTCGATCGCCGTGACGCGCGAGATCGGCACCAGGTTCTTGCGCCAGAGATCGCGAACGCTCTCCAGCTCCTTGCCCATCAGCACCACTTCCTGCTTGTTGGCTTCGATCTGGGCGCGCAGGCCGTCCATCTCCTTGTGAAGCTGGATGATGCGTTCCTTGAGCTGGGCGCGCTGCCCGTTGCGGGCCTCGCGTCGCAGATCGAAGACCCGCTGCTCGCCTGTCATCAGCTTCGCGATCTGGGGGTCCTCGCCGGCCCGGGCGCGCAGCTCGGGCGGAAACGTGATGGCGCCGATCCCGTCGCGCTCGGCCTCGAGCCGCGCCTGTCGGGCAGCCATCTCGTCGAGGTTGGACTGGATGACGCCGAGATTGGACCGCAGCACGACATCGTCGAGCCGCAGCAGAAGGTCGCCGGCCTCGACCCGCGCGCCCTCCTTGACCAGGAGCTCGCCGACCGTACCGCCGGTCTGATGCTGGACTTTCTTGACCTCGGATTCGATGACGATCTGGCCGGCGCCGATCACTGCTCCGGAGATCTGCGTGCCATAGGCTAGGCCACCGAGCCCAAGGACCAGGGCGGCGCCAATGATGGCGCCACCACGCAGATAGGCACGGATCGAGGCCAGTGCTTCATGCGGCGTGGCGACGGGCGCTAGCGCATCGTCACGTCGTACAGCGATCTCCCGTGCCATCGTCCCTGCCATTAGCCGCGCAATCCATCAACAATAGCACGGGCCCGGATCGCCCGTCAGAAAGAAACGCGGCAAGGATAACATCCGCACCCCAGAGCCCAACCTTAGGGCACATAGCCGATTGTGCGGTGGAAATAGGCACAATCGTGATCAAGCGCCCGCACGCGCTGGGCAGGCACACCGGAATAGAGCCCGTAGCTTTCATCGAAAGCGCGGTGCAGCGTCGAATTGGCCGCGAGAATGCTGAAATCGGGCAGGACCGCCCCCTTCAGGATCACGCAGGCGGCGCCGACGAAACAATACTGCCCGATCCGGACCGGGCTCGACATCTGCCGGTTGCGCTTGATGCTGATCCCATGCGTCAGGATATGGCTCCCCGGCCCCGCGATGGTGCTGAAGCGGCCGATCTCGATCCGGTTGCAGCAATCGATCGTGTGACGGCCCGTGATCGAGGCATGCTCGCCCATTACGATTTCCGGCTTGCGACCGATCTCGTCGCCGAAATGCTTGGCGTTCCGGCTGCCGATACCGCTGATGTGATTGCGGTCGCCGATCTTGGCCATCACCCGCATCTCGAGCCGGTCGAAGGACTTGATGAGGTTGAGATGGCCGATGCGGGCCCCTTCATCGAGAACGAGTTCGTCGAGCAGCACCAGCGAAAATCCGATCCGGGCGGTGGGCGCGATACGATAGCCGAAGAACCGGTTCATCAGCCGGCGCCTTATGCTCCAGGGCAGCAGGAGCAGGAGCAGCGAACCGAAGATCTTCAGGCGCATGACAAGCCGCCGCAGCGAGGTCGATCGGATTGACGCCTTTACTCCCCGGCCGCCATTTCGGCAAAGCGCATGATGTCTCAGCGCGGCGCCAAGCCTAGCCGCGCAGCGGCCGGTTTCTGGCCGGCACGCCGGCAGCCACCGTGCCGGCCGGCACGTCACGGGTGACGACGGCGTTGGCTGCGACCACCGCGTTGGCGCCGACCGTCACCGAGCCGAGCACGACGGCGCCCGCATAGAGGACAACCCCGTCCTCGATAGTCGGGTAGAGATCTGGCGAAACGCTCGCCGTTTCCGGGAAGCGCGCGAGTCCGAGAGTGACGTTCTGGTAGATCGTGACGCCGCGGCCGATCCGCACCCCATCCCCCAGCACGATACCCACGGGGTGAGGCAACTTGAGCCCACCTTCGATCCGCGCACGGGCCGAGATGAAGCAACCGGTCACCATGACCGAGAGACGCCAGACCAGCATCCCCAGCAAACGCCCGACCGGCCCCCATTGCCGCAAGCGCACGCTGGCTCGATGCAATGCAATTGTCAAAAAACCCGGGTTATAGACAAGACCAACGAGGAAGCGAGCAAAGCCGGTATGACCCGTATTGGCCCGAAGGTCGTCAAAAAGCCTGCTCATGCTAGCCCAAAAGGATTTTATAACGTTTTCTCTGATGCCATTATTGCATTGTAAAAACAATGCATCGCCCCGATAAACGCGCACGAGATATCTTACCCTCAGGTACCATGGCTCCCGTCTCCGTTCTCTTCTTCGCGCCCGTGCCTGATTTCAAAGGGGGTGCGGAGCGATCGCTCATGGACCTGATGGCCAATCCGCACGTCCGCCCCTGCCTGGCTGTGCCGACGGAAGGGCCGCTCAGCCGTCGCGCCACGGAGCTGGGCATTCCGTTCGATGTCGTGGAATTCGGTTCGGTCAGCGCGATCCGCCGGCCCTTCCGGCTGCAGGACGGCTTCGCTGCAGGAACGGATTTCTGGCGCGCGGCACGCCGGCTCAAGCAGGTCGCGGCGGAGCGAGGCGTCGCCCTCGTGCACAGCAATGGGCTCAAGGCGCATGCGATCGCCATCGCCGCCCGGCGCCTCGGCGGCAAGCCAGCGGTGATCCACATCCGCGATATCGCCAATACGACGATCGAGACCATGACCTGGAAAGCCTTCCAGGCGGCTTCCGACCGCACCATCCTGGTCTCGCGCGCCTGCTGGCCGCGCCCCGAGCTCCCTGGCAACACCCATGTCGTCTACAACGGTTTTGCCGTCCCGGACGAACGTTCCCCGGTGAAGGCCGGCGGCGATGTCACGGTCGGCTTCGCCGGGCGCATCCATCCTGCGAAAGGCCTGCACATCCTCATTGACGCGCTCGCCCTCGCGCATCGGCAGCAACCGGGCTTGCGGCTGGTCGTCCGGGGCAGCTTCGCCGAGGAAACCCCGGCCTATGAAAGCGAGATCCGCAACCAGATCGCGAAGTACGGCCTCGCCGAGGCCATCGCGTTCGAGGGCTTCGTCTCGGAGCCGGTGCAGGTCTATCGCGACATCGACATCATGTGCGTGCCGTCGACCACGCCGGACCCGCTGCCGCGCTCCGTCATGGAAGCGATGGGCCGCGGCCTGCCGGTCGTGGCGACCCGCTCAGGCGGCATTCCCGAGATGATCGTCGATGGCGAGAGCGGCTTCCTGGTCGATGATGCCGAGGCGCTGGCCGGCGCTCTGATCCGGTTGGCCGGCGATCCGGCATTGCGCGCCCGCATCGGCGAGTTCGCCCGCCAGCGTTGTCTCGACATGTTCACGCTTGCGACGCTGCACCGGGAAACCTCGCGCATCTACGGGCTCGCGGCGGGGAGCCGGGCTTGAGGACAGAACCTGCCGATACGAAGCCCTCCGACGGGAGCAGACCGCAAGCGTCTGTCCGCAGAGTTGGAATCGATGCCGCCTATGTGGCGCTCTCGACCGCCGCGCTGGCACTGCAGCAGTGGCTCATCATGGCGGCCATCGCACGGATCGAAGGCCCCATGGCCCTCGGCTACTATACGCTGGCGCAGGCCTTCGCGACTCCGGCGAGCTATCTCGCCTGGCTGGCGATGCGACAGCAATTGCTGGTCTCGCGCGAGGATGGCGCCTCGCCGGCTGATTTCATGTTTCTGCGCATCGTCGTGCCGCTGCTGCTGTTCGCCCTACTGCCGGCCTTCATCGGCTTCTACTACGCCTCTGCCAGCCTGCTCGCGATCTCCCTGGGCGTTTTCGCGATGAAATACGCCGAAGGTTTCTTCGACCTGATCTATGGCCGGCTGCAGCAGACCGGGCAAACGCGCCTCGTCGCGATGACATCCCTGTCGCGCTGCGCCGTCTCCTTCGCGGCCTTCGCCGCGATCTACGCTTGGAGCCGCAACCTGCCGCTCGCCCTGCTGGTCATCGCGGCGATCTGGCTCGGCCTGTTCATCCTGCAGCGCAAGCGCCTTTGGCCCTTCGTCGACCTGCGGGAACTCGCCGCCCTGTCGCCGGCGCGGCTCATGAAGCGGTGGCGCATCGTGATGCACCTCACGCCTCTGGCCGTGTCGCTGACGGTAATGTCCTTCACCACCACCGCCCCGCGCTTCCTGCTCGAGCATCTCTTCGGCGCCGAAGAGCTCGGCTATTTCGCGGCCTCCTACCATTTCCTGGCGCTCGGCTCGGTCGTCGTCAGTTCCCTCGGCCATTCCCTGCTTCCCGGCCTCTCGAAGGCCCTCAAGGATGGCCGACAGCGCAGCTTCTGGAAGCAGCTGTTCTTTCCGGCCCTGCTGATGCAGGCGCTCTCTCTGATCGGCGTCGGCCTTGCCTGGCTGATTGGCTCGGACATACTGGCGCTGGTCTATGGCCCGCGCTTTGCAGGATATGGCAACCTGCTGATCTGGGCAGCTGCCGTGGCCGGTCCACTCTACGGCACTGCCCTGCTGACGAACGGCGTACACGCCGCGCAGATGAAGCGTTCGCTTCTCGGCGTCCAGCTCGTCGGCCTTGCCGTGCTTGTCGCCAGCACTCTCCTGCTGGCGCCGCGCATGGGCCTGCCGGGTGGCTTCGTCGGCATCCTCATGGGGGCGCTGGCGCAAGCTCTGGCGAGCGTCGTGCAGCTCATCCGCTTCTGGCGCAACCACGCCGGAGCCACGCCTACGCCCACGCCCACGCCCACGCCCACGCCTTAACCGCGACACCCCGTTGCAGATATCCAATGCCGGCTTGTGGACCCCGAAAGTCGCAGCCGCACACGGACAGGAGAATCCGGACGTGAAAACCGCGATCGCCCATGACTGGCTTCCAGTCTATAGCGGCGCCGAGCAGGTCCTGACGCAGATGATGAAAGTCGTCGGGCCATCCGATCTCTATACGCTCTACGAATTCCTGTCAGAGGCCGACCGCAGAAAACTCGGCGCTGCGCAGATCATCACGAGCTATCTCAATCGCCTGCCCTTCAAGAAGCAGATCTACAGGCATACCTTTCCGCTATGCCCGGCGGCGATGGAAAGCTTCGATCTCTCGGCCTACGATCTCATCCTGTCCTCCTCCGCGGCCTTCGCGAAGGGGGTTATCGTGCATCCCCATCAGCGGCACGTCGCCTATGTCCATACGCCGCCGCGCTACGCATGGGACCAGACCTTCGAATATCTCTCGCGCTCCTCGCTCGCCAAGCCGCCGCTGGGCATCATCCTGCGCAACAGCCTGCATCGACTGCGGATCTGGGACGCCCGCACCGCGCACGGCCCCGACGTGCTGTTGGCGAATTCGACGGTGGTCCGGCGACGCATCGAGCAGATCTACGGCCGCGATTCCATCGTGGTGCATCCCCCCGTCGACGTCAGTCGCTTTCCACTCTGCGAGGAGAAGGACGACTATTTCGTCGTCGCCTCACGGCTTGTTCCCTACAAGCGCATCGACCTGGTCGTCGACGCCTTCAGGCAGATGCCGGATAAGCGCTTGATCGTCGTCGGCGACGGCCCCGAGATGGGTAAACTGCGCGCCATCGCCGGCAGCAATGTCATCTTCAAGGGCCATGTGCCGCGCGACGAGCTGATCGAGACCATCCGTCGTGCCCGCGCCTTCATCTTCGCCGCCTATGAAGATTTCGGCATTGTCATGGCCGAGGCCCAGGCGGCCGGAACGCCGGTCATCGCCTATCACCGCGGCGGCGCAGAGGATATCGTCTCGCCGCTCGGCCGTCCGAAGGCGACGGGCGTGCTGTTCGAAGAACAGGAGAGCTCCGCGATCGTCGAGGCGGTACGGCACTTCATCGATCGCGCCGGCGAGATCCGTCCGAGCGATTGCTACGAGAAGGCGCTGGGATTCTCGAATGAAGCCTTCCGGCAGCGCCTCGGCCGTATCATCGACCTGACGATGGACAAATCCTTCAGACGCGACGCGATCGGCCGTCTCGAGGCCAGAATCGCCAACGCGGCTTAGTAGGCCCCGGTGGCGCTCCGAACCTCGGCGACCTGGTAGCTGCTCTCCGCCAATCTCAGCTCTGACAAGACGACGGGGGACCGCAGGACTGGGTTCTGCCGCGCGACGGGAGCGGCGGGCTGAGGCTGGCGCGCCTGAGCAATGAGATCCGGGCGCCCGACCTCGACCCAATAGAGCGGGTTGCGAGCCGACTGCATCTTCTCCCAGCGATAGCGGCTTTCCGCGGTCTGCACGATCTGCGAGCGCAGATTGTCGAGGATGAAATCACCGCGGTCGGTCTTCACGACGATGACGAGGTGCGGCTCGCCGCGCGGCGTGGTCACGGCGGCGAACAGCAGCGCGCCCTGAGGCCAGCCGAGCGCGATCAGCTCATGCCGCTTCTGCGCGGCATAGTCGTCGCAATCCCCTGCCGTAACGTTCAATGACCAGATATCCTGCCCCGGTGCATCAGGCTTGGGCGCGATCCGGCGGTTGACCGAAAGGTTGACCGATTGCAGCTGCGCCAGGCGATCCGGCGTCAGCGCCACGGGTTCAGCGACGCTTCCCGAGCATTCAGAAGCATAATTCATGCAGAACCGAATAAATCCCATCGGCGCGAGCGTATAGGATCGCTCGACCAAGCTCGGCATCGCAGGAGTGTCATAGACATTCAACGATGCCACCTTAACGGGTTTCGCAAAAGCAGACAGAGACACGCATAGCGCCGCAGCGGAAACGATCAATTTTAGGCGCAGATTCATAACCGGGCTCCTCGATGGAGCCATGCATACCAATGCCGTTTTGAGATCACGTGGAAGGCCGTGGTCGAATACTGCGTGATCGATTCAACCGGTGTTAACTACCCCATTCCACGGAGATGCTATGGATGCCGGAGCAAGCGACTGGCAGGCTTCAGGCGAGCTGCCACAAGGCGCGCAGTTCAGAGCTGATGATCTAACGCGGATAGCGCGGAGCGGGCGGCGACGGCGGCGGGAGGATCGATGCGTCCGGCTTGATCCCGGTCGCGATCACGGCGCGATACACTCCCGCATAGCGCTGCGGCGCGAAGTCTTTCAGCCGAGCCTCCAGGATCTTGCGGGCATTCTCGGGAGTCGCGGCGTAGACTGCGGCGATGTCCTGCGAAAAAGCCTTGTCCAGGAAGACATCGAGCTCCGTCTCGAACGGTTTCTCGAGGCCTGACACGCCCGAGGTGACCAGCCGCGCCACAAAGGGAATGCGCGCCCGCATGACCCATAGATCCACCGGCGCCGCGAGATAGGAAGCTTCCAGCGCCTGAACGACCGCTGGCGTCGGCCCACCGCGCTGGACCTCGACCATCGCAAGACGAAGCCAGGCATTGCCGTCGAGCGGCGAGCAGCGCAGCAGATCGCGCAGCGAGAGCGCGGCATCGTCGAGGGTTCCATCGAAGCGCGCGAAGCTGTCCGACTCGACCACCGCATCGGCCATGGCCAGGCGCACCGTGACCAGCGCGCGCGCAACCGTGGCGTTGCAGAAGCCCGCCGGACGCGGCAGTTGCGGATTGACGACGGCCTCGCGCTGCGGGATGCGGCGATAACGTTCCCCCGCTTCCAGCCGCGCGGCGTCCTGCATCAGTGGCCAGGCGCGCCAGTAATCCACCATTCCGTAGCCGGCAGCAGCGAGCCCGGTCAGTGCTACGGCGCAGGCGAACGAGCGTGCGACAGGGAAACTCGGCACTGGCGGGCCAGCCACGGTCAGTAGGAGGAATAGGAGTAGAAGTTGCGCTTATCCGAGATGTAGTTCCCGATCCGGACAGGATCGGCCTTGTTCAGGATCGTCCCGATGCACTTGGCATGGACGTTGGGATTGTGGTCGAGCATGTTCCGCACGCTTTCGCGCGGCGTGTCGCCCCATTCCACGACGAGCAGGAAGTTCGGCACGATCGGCTCGATGGCACGCGCATCGACCAGCGCCCCGAGCGGCGGCAGATCGATGACGATGTAGTCGAACTGCGTCGACGCTGCCTCGATCAGCTTCTTCATCCCCTCCGAGAGAAGGATCTCGCTGGAATGCGCGACACGCGTGTCCGGCGGCGAGGCGAGCAGCCAGACATTCAGCCCGCCAAGCTGCTTCAGCGAAGCGCCGAGGGGCTCCTTGCCCTGCACGACATCGGCCAGCCCATACTCGGCGTCCTTGGCCAGTTCGCGCGACAGGCCGAAGCGGCGCAGGTCGCCGTCGATCAGCAGCGTACGCGCGCCGGTGCTGCCCAGCAGCATGGCCAGATTGACCGAGATCATCGTCTTGCCCTCCCCGCTATACGAGGAGACAAGGCCGAGGATCTTCGCGCCCGGTCCCGATTGCTCGAAATCGAGCGAGACCTTCACCGTCCGCATCGTATCGGCGAGCCGGGAGAGCGGGTCTGTAATGGAGGCGATCAGATAGGGATTGATGCCGGACAGCGGCGAACTCGGGTCGGGCCTGGGCGTGGTGGCGGCCGTCATCACCGGAACGATCCCGAGGAATTCGACGCCGAGCTCGGAGCGGACCTGGTCGCCGGTGCGGAAGGCGATGTCGCGATATTCCCGGATCATGGCGAGGCCGACACCGCTCGCCAGCCCCGCGACGAGGCTGAAGGCCAGCACGAGCAGCGTGCGCGGCTGGGTCGCGGAGCCCGGCTTGGTCGCCCGCGTGATCACGCGGGCATCGGTCACCGGATAGCTTTGCTGTTGGATAAGCTCCTGATTGCGCTGCAGGAACGTCTGGTAGAGCCCACGATAGCTTTCCGCCTCGCGCTCCTTCTCGCGCAGCGTGACCAGCGTCATATTATCGGCGGCGCTCGCGCCGATCAGCTTGTCGAGGCTTTCCTGCAAGGATTGCTCGCGCTCGCGGCTGGTCTGCAGTTCACTCTTGACGCTTTCGGCAATGCGGCTGAGCTCCGTGAAGACCTGATCCTCGTAGTCTCGAAGCTCCTTGCGCGCGGCGAGCACCTGGACATGGTTCGTCCCCAGCCTGTCGACCAGCTCGGACATGCGCTTCGCAGCGTTGAGGTAGCGCGTCCGGAGGTCGTTGATGACCGGGCTGCTCAGCGCCTCCGGCACTGCAGCATTCATCTGCCGCGTCTCGATGATCGACTGGATCTGGGCGAAGCGCGCCTCGGCCAGCGCGCGCTGGGAACGGGCAAGGCTGAGCTGGGTGTTGAGCTCCGACAGCGACTGGTCGTTGATAAGCCGGCCACCAGCCTGGATCAGGTTGTTCTTTTCCCGGAACTGCTGCACCGCCCGGTCGCTTTCGAGCGACTTGTCACGAAGCTCTGCGATGCGGTCCTGCAGCCATGCGCTCGCGCGGCGTGTGGCGTCGTATTTCGAATCGAGCTGTTCCAGCAGATAGCCGTCCGCGATCGCATTGGCGATCGTCGCGGCCTTGACGGGGTCGCGCGACAGGAAATCCACGGAGAGGATGAAGGTCTTGTTCAGGCGCTGGACGTTCAGCCGACTCAGGAGCTTGTCGGTGACCTTGCGCCGCAGCTCTTCTTGTGCGCCCTCGATGTCCTCGCTGCGCCGCGGCAAGATCCAACCGAACAGGCTCGAGAACGCCGACGGCTCAGCGAATTCTGGATCTTCCAGCAGCTTCAGCTTGTCGATCACGCCGTTGATGACGCGCTGGGACTTCACCACCTCGACCTGGCTGTCGACCGCGCTGTTCGCCAGCACGATCTGCGTATCCTCCGGCTTGTTCGCGCCAAAGTTACGGCCGTCGATCAGAATATCGGTGGATGCCGTGTAAAGCTTCGTCGCCGTCGCCAGATAGATCGCGGCGAGCAGGACGCAGATGACGATGGCGCCGATGACGACCTTGGCTTGGCGACGAGCCCCGGACAGAAGCGCGTCGAGGTCGATCGTACCGCTGCCCACCTCATCGCGAGCGGCGAAGTTTCCATCGCCCCGATGGTGGATTTGCTGAAGCATGCTACCCGATCGTCCCTCGCTGGAGCGGCCGCCAAGGCCCGGCTCGATCCCTACTGGACGGGACTGACCGAGCCCCCTCCCAGCGTGATGTTGATGACCACCGTGCTTCCGCCTGCGCCGAACGTGCTGACGGTGGCGTTGTTACGCAAGCGCGAAAGGCCCACGCCCCCACTGCTCGGCACGCCGCCGCCCACCCCGGAGGTATCACCGCCGCCCGGCGACCCGCCGATGCCGCCGGCACCGGTCGCACCTCCGGCAGCCGCGCCGCCACCGGTCGCCGCCGTCGCGACATCGCCGGAGCTGGAGACGAACGCTGTCGTGAGTGGTCCCAGATTGGCTCGGATGATTAACTGCTGGATGATTTGGGCGACATCCGGGCGCTGCCTCACGCAGGCTCGCGCCGCCTGCGCGAGCCCGGCTCCGATCGCCGCCGTCTGCCCTGGGCTGGCGTTCTTTGCGAGGTCGATCAGAGTGGGAACGGTATGGACATCGGTGCCGGCCAGCCCCCTGACGTCCTGCGCCATCCGGCTGCCGCCGTCGGGATAGGGCGTCAACAAATCCTGCGGCGCCGCGCGGAAGGCCGAGATCGCCGAAGGATCGACAGCCAGCGGCGGCAGGAAGCAGGAAGGCGACCCGGTCAACAGCGTCATCGGATCGGGACCGGCATCGGGCGCCGGAGCTGCGCCGGAAGACGGCGCCGCCGCTGGAGCCGGCTGGGCGACCGTTCCGGGAACCGGAGTGGCAGGAACGGCGGTCGGCACAGCGGGAGCGGCGACAGGCAGAACCTGCGCCGGAAGCTCCTGGCCCTGAGCCACAGCACCGGTCGCGAGACAGGCAAGGACCACGAGCGAGCCCGGCGCGACGGATCGGCTCTTATTCTGCATGGGCATGATCAATTGTCTCAAGAAGGCGTCCGAACGATCCTGCCTGACCCAGCGAACAAAAGCAAGAAATGCACTGGTAACTCCACCTCCCTGACAAAACTGATAGTGAAGAGAGTTAATCCGCCCGGCAACTTGCCCTGAGCGAGACGTTCTTTGCATCCCGCGCGGAGAACGACAGACATTGTTAGCCGAAGCGGATTCCAAAGCTGACGAAACAACGCTGCAGCAGTTGAAACACAACATTTATGCAACATGCCACCGTGAAAGCTTCTAGGGAACATGATCGCGGCTTGCTTGCGCCGTTCAGGCGATGTTAGGTGAGCCGGTGGGGACGATATGCTAGTTAGTCTGGTACGCGTAATATCGGTCGGGATGATCGCGGCTTCCGTCTCGGCATGTACGTTCATGCCCCGGTCGGGTCCTGATCACCATCAGCTCGCGAGCGAAGCCGCGGGTTCAGTGGCGCCGGAAGCCCGGCAGCCAGATATGGCCTATGCGCTGGTCGACCTCTCGGAGTCGATCGTCAAGGCCTCGGCCGCATCGGCACCCGGCTCGATCCATCAGTCCTTCGGCGGCGGCAAGGGCGCAGCGCCCGATATTCGCGTCTCGGTCGGCGATACCGTGCAGGTCACGATCTTCGAAGCCGTTTCCGGCGGCCTGTTCATTCCGAAGGATTCCGGCACCCGTCCCGGCAATTTCGTTACGCTTCCGTCCCAGGTCGTCGAGCGCAGCGGCTCGATCTCGATCCCTTATGCCGGCCGCGTACCGGTGGTCGGCAGAACTCTGAACGAGATCCAGGAAGACATCGTCTCGCGCCTGTCCAACCGGGCCATCGAGCCTCAGGCGCTGGTGACCTTCGTGGACCGCGCCTCGGAAGTTGCGGTCGTGGGTGACGTCAACGCGTCGGCCAAGCTCAAGGTCAACTTCGAGGGCGACCGCGTGCTGGACATGATCTCGCGTGCGGGCGGCCTCAGATATGCGGGCCACGAGACTTATGTCACGCTGCAGCGCCGCGGCCGGAAGGCCACCGTCTATTTCAACCGGCTGGTGCAGGAACCGCGCGAGAACATCTTCGTCGCGCCGGGCGATACGGTCTACGTCTATCGCGAGCAGCGCTTCTTCACCGCCTTCGGCGCATCCGGCCTGCAAGGCCGCTTCGATTTCGACGCCGAGAAGCTCTATCTCGCCGACGGCGTCGGCAAGGCCGGCGGCCTGCTGGATAGCCGTGCGGATCCGGGACAGGTGTTCCTGTATCGGATGGAGAACCGCCGCATGCTCGAACAGCAGGGCGTCTCTCTTGAGAACTTCCCCGTCGACCAAAAGCAGATTCCGACGATCTACCGCGTCAACATGCGCCAGGGTCAGGGCCTGTTCCTGGCACAGAAGATGGAGATGCGCGATCGCGACGTCATCTACGTCTCGAATGCGGATCAGGTCGAGCTGACGAAGTTCCTGAACCTCGTCAACGACGTCTCGTCGACGGTCTCGGGCGTCTCCAGCGACGCGCTCGTCACCCGCAACTCGATCAGGGCGCTCGGCCGCTAAGGCATTCGGACCGAATAGGGCGACCTCTTCGGTCCGATCCGTCATTGGACGGGTTTCGGCCTCGCAACGCGCGGTAATCGTGCTGCCTGGAGAAATACGGGGATGCTCCAGGCATCACCGGCGATGCCGGCGTCCTGCCTTTCAGAACAGCCCGTTCCGCCGGCGAAATGCCTCGCGGCGACGATGCGACACATAGGAGCGCAGGCCGTAACCGATCAACGCTCCGAAGGCGATGGATGCGACGAGCCCGAAACCGACCCACAACACCGCAGCCAGGGCTCCGAGGACGAAGCCGAGCCCGATCGACGCGCAATGATTGCGCAATGCGACATAGGCATCGCCCGTCGTCAATTGCCGGGCAATCGCGCTACGCAAGCTCTGCAGCCAGCCGATGAAGCTCATGCACTCATCACATAGGCGACCGTGGCGGCGATGCAACCGCGCCTGGCACGCGGCGAAGAGCGGGGTTTTGCACCGCCCATCCGCGAGCCTTCAGCCGAAGGCCAACCAAGCCTCTTGATCGTTTGTCCCCAACGCGTGCGACCGTGCCGCGCGAAGGGCTTCAGCCGTGTTGGATCTCCGCGGCGATCTTGATGAGATACCGGCCGTAGTCGCTCTTGGCGAGCGCCCCTCCAAGCTGCTCGAGCTGGGCCGGGCTGATCCAGCCATGCCGGCAAGCCGTCTCCTCGGGGCAGGCGATGCGCAGATCCTGCCGGCTTTCCAGCGTCCGCACGAACTCGCCGGCCTGCAGCAGGCTGTCCGGCGTGCCGGTGTCGAGCCAGGCGAAGCCACGCCCCATCGTCTCGACCGAAAGCTGGCCGCGTTCGAGATAGGCCCGGTTCACGTCGGTGATCTCAAGCTCGCCACGTGGCGACGGCTTCAGGCTCGCCGCGATCTCGACCACCTGCTCATCGTAGAAATAGAGCCCCGTCACGGCCCAGTTCGATTTCGGCGCTTTCGGCTTCTCCTCGATCGAGACCGCCTTGCCCGTGGCATCGAAGGATACGACCCCGTAGCGCTCGGCATCGCGCACCTGATAGGCGAAGACCGTCGCCCCCGTACTGCGCTTGGCCGCCGTCTGCATCATCCCGGAGAGACTGTCGCCATAGAACAGGTTGTCGCCCAGGATGAGCGCGGAAGGCTTCTTGGCGACAAAGTCCGCGCCGATGATATAGGCCTGTGCCAGCCCGCCGGGATGCGGTTGCTCCGCATAGCTCAGGCTGACGCCCCAGGCCGCGCCATCCCCGAGCAACCGCTGGAAATGCGGCAGGTCGTTCGGCGTGGAGATGATCAGAATCTCGCGGATACCCGCCTGCATCAGCGTGTTCAGCGGGTAATAGATCATCGGCTTGTCGTAGACTGGCAGAAGCTGCTTGGAGATCGCCAGCGTCATCGGGTGCAACCGCGTGCCGGAGCCGCCCGCCAGAATGATACCCTTCATGATCCCTGCTCCGCTGCGATGAGCCGATCGACACAGTCCGTCACCGAGCCGCGCCAGTTCGGGAGAGCGATGCCGTGCACGGCATCGAGCTTCCCGCAATCGAGCCGCGAATTCGCCGGGCGTCGCGCCGGCGTCGGATATTCCGCCGTCGTGATCGGGCGCACCGCGACTGGCTTGCGGCCTCGCGCGGCGGCATCGGCGAAGAGAGCCTCGGCCAGCCCCGCCCAGTTCGTCTCGCCCTGCCCGCACATATGGAAGGTGCCGCGCAACGAGGTATCGTTCGGGCGCTCCAGCAGATTGCGCGCGACCCCGATCACCGCCTCAGCGATGTCGAGCGCGCTGGTCGGGCAGCCGATCTGGTCCGCCACGACAGCAACTTCGTCCCGCGTCGCGCCTAGCCCCAGCATGGTCCGTACGAAATTACGGCCAAAGGGGCTGTAGACCCAAGCCGTGCGCAGGATCGCATGGTTCTCCGTCGCCGCCGCGACAGCCAGTTCACCCGCAAGCTTCGAACGGCCATAGGCCGAAACCGGATTGACCGGGTCATCCTCGCAATAGGGGCGGTCAAGCGCTCCGTCGAAGACGTAGTCGGTCGAGATCTGGATGACGGGAATGCCGAGCGCAGCAGCCGCTCGCGCCGCTTCGCCAGCCGCCTCGCCATTGACGCGCATGGCTAGGTCGGGCTCGCTTTCGGCCTGGTCCACCGCCGTATAGGCGGCCGCATTGACGATGACATCGGGCCTGGCCGCGCGCAGCGTCGGCGCGACCGTCTTGGGAATGGCGAGGTCCAGCTCCGGGCGGCGAAGCGCGACGATCTCGACTCCCGTCGGCACGCGCTCCAGCATGGCGCGGACGATCTGGCCGGTCCAACCAGTGACGACGATGCGCAGCGTCATCAGTCGAAAAACCGCAGCATCTCGGATAGCCGCGGATGCTTGCGGTCCTTGTCCGAGAGGGTCAGTGCCTCTGCCGGCAGACCCCAGTTGATGCCGAGTGCCGGATCGTCGAAGGCGAGCCCCTCGTCGTTCTGCGGCGAATACGGCGCCGTGACCTTGTATTGCACCTCTGTATCGGGCTCGAGCGTGACGAAGCCGTGCGCAAAGCCGACCGGCACCAGAAGCTGCCGGCCGTTCTCGGCCGAAAGCTCGACTGCAACGTGCTTGCCGAACGTTTTGGAAGAGCGCCGGATATCGACCGCGACGTCGAGGATGCGGCCGCGGGTGCAGCGAACCAGCTTGTCCTGTGCCGCTGGCGGCGACTGGAAATGCAGCCCGCGCAGCGTGCCCTTCGCCGCCGACAGTGAATGGTTGTCCTGCACGAAATCGAGGTCGAGACCGGCGTCGGCGAAGGCCTGGCGACTCCAGGTCTCGCAGAAGAAGCCGCGATGATCGCCGAAACGCTGTGGCGTGACGATCTTCACATCCGGCAGCGCGCAGTTCTCGACAGTAATCATCCGTGTCCGTTCCCCCAACCGGCCTTAGCCGGCACCGAGCCGTTCTCCGCGATAGCGGCCGGCACGGATGTCGCTCCACCATGCCTGATTGGCCAGATACCAGGCGATGGTTTCCCTCAGCCCGGTTTCGAAATCGTATCGCGGCCGCCAGCCGAGCTCGCGCTCGATCTTGCCGGCGTCGATCGCATAGCGCGCATCATGGCCGGGCCGGTCGGTGACGAAGGTGATCAGCCGCTCCCGCGTCCCGGCCGGGTCGGGCCGGATCTCGTCGAGGATGGCGCAGACGCGCCGCACCACCGCGATATTGGCCATCTCGCTGCGCCCGCCGATGGCGTAGGTCTCCCCCGGCCGCCCGCGCTCCGCCACCGTCAGCAGCGCCTCGGCATGGTCCTCGACATAGAGCCAGTCGCGGACATTGCGCCCGTCGCCATAGACCGGCAGCGCCTTGCCCTCCAGCGCATTGAGGATCATCAGCGGGATCAGCTTCTCGGGGAAGTGATACGGCCCGTAATTGTTGGAGCAGTTCGTCACCAGCGTCGGCAGGCCATAGGTGTGGTGCCAGGCCCGCACGAGGTGGTCGGACGCCGCCTTCGAGGCCGAATAGGGCGAGTTCGGCTGATAGGCCGTCGCCTCGTGGAAGAGCCCCTCGGCGCCGAGCGAGCCGAAGACCTCGTCGGTCGAGATATGGTGGAAGCGGAAGCGCGCCTTCGCCTCCCCTTCCAGCCCGCGCCAGTGGCGCAGTGCCTCCTGCAGCAGGGTGAAGGTGCCGACGATGTTGGTGTCGATGAAGGCCGCCGGCCCGTCGATCGAGCGGTCGACATGGCTCTCGGCCGCCAGATGCATCACGATATCGGGCCGGAACTGCGCCAGGATCGCGCGCATCCGCTCGCCATCACCGATATCGGTATGCTCGAAGCGATAGCGCCCGCTGCCCGAGACCGGCGCCAGCGAGGCCAGGTTCCCGGCATAGGTCAGCTTGTCGACCACGCAGACCTCATGCGCCGTCGCCTCAATCAGCCGGCGAACCACCGCAGAGCCGATGAAACCCGCCCCACCCGTCACTAGAAACTTCAAGGGTCTATCCACGCACGCAGGCCTCACTCCCGCTCATCGGGCTAGAGCATCGGGCCCAAAAGGGGAAGTCGCTTTTCGGAAGAGCGATGTCACGCGAATGGACGCCACCCGCATCACGCTCGCGCGTAGACGTCCTCCAGCCGCACGATATCGTCCTCGCCGGTATAGCTGCCGACCTGTACCTCGATCAGCTCGAGGTCGATCTTGCCAGGATTGGCGAGACGGTGCGTACAGCCGATCGGCAGATAGATCGATTCATTCTCGTGCACGTGGCTGACTGCGCCGTCGAGCGTCACCTCCGCCGTGCCGCGCACTACGATCCAGTGCTCGGAGCGGTGGAAATGCTTCTGCAGGCTCAGCTTTCCGCCCGGCTTGACGTTGATCCGCTTGACCTGGAAGCGCGAGCCGAGATCGATGCGCTGATACCAGCCCCAGGGCCGGTACATGCGCAGATGCTCGGTCGCTTCGGGTCGGCCCTGCCGCTTGAGCTGCTCGACCAGGGCCTTGACCCGGCCGGCCTCCGATTTGGGCGCGATCAGGACCGCGTCGCGCGTGGCGATCGCCACCAGATCCTTCACGCCGATCGCGGTGAGCAGCATGTCGTCGCTGCGCAGCAGGGAATCCGACGTATCGATCGCCACGATCGGACCCTGCAGGACGTTGCCTGCCCCGTCCTTGGTGGCCACGGCATGAAGCGAGTCCCAGGCACCGATATCCGACCAGTCGAAGCCCGCGGCGAGAACGCCGGCCTTCTCGGTCTTCTCCATGACGGCGTAGTCGATCGAGATCTTGGGGATCGCCCCGAAAGCAGCCGGATCCAGCCGGATGAAATCCAGATCGGCTTTCGCAGCCTCGACGGCAGCACTCGCACCCGCCACGATCTGGGGTGCGAAACGCTGCAGCTCGTCGATCATGGTCGCGGTCGAGAAGACGAAATTACCGCTGTTCCAGAGAAAACCACGCTCGACATAGCCCTGTGCGGTCGCCTGGTCCGGCTTCTCGACGAAGCGCGACAGACGGTTCGCGCCCGGGCGGCCAAGCGCCTCGCCGGGCTCGATATAGCCATAGGCCGAAGAGGGCTCGGTCGGCACGATGCCGAGCGTCATGATGAGCCCGGTCGCGGCCAGAGCGGCCGCGGCCTCGCAATCGGCCCGGAAATCCGCAGCATCCAAGATGACATGGTCGGCCGCGAGTGCCACGGCCACGGCAGCGGGATCCTGCTTCTGCGCAAGCAGGGCTCCGACCGCAACCGCTGCGGCCGAGTCGCGCCGCTCGGGCTCCAGGACGATATCCCCGGCGATGTCGAGAGCCTGCATCTGTTCGGCAACGACGAAGCGGAACTCCTGATTGGTCACCACGATCGGACGCCTGAAGGGCCCTCCCTTCACGCGCAGCAGCGTCGCCTGGAAGGTCGAGAGCCCGTCATCCAGCAGCTGGATGAATTGCTTCGGCATGGAGTCGCGCGAAACCGGCCACAGGCGAGTCCCGGCGCCGCCGGCCATGATGAGAGGCGTGATGCTCGCTTTTGTCATGTGTCCGTTCAACATGGCTGGTGCAAAAACCGTTCGCCGGGGCGGAGCCAGCACTGCTCGGACCCGCCTGCCTGCGAGGAGCCTGCGCCGCGCTCGATAGCTGCATCACCGGTTCATGACCGTCAACGTCAACGCCGGGCGATGGTCAATAAGTATGCTTGACGTTGAGGAGCGTCGTGAAGGTGCGGGCAATGATCCGGATGTCGAGCCAGACGCTGGCGTTCTCGACATACCAGAGATCGAGGCGCACGCGCTCTGCCATGCTTTCGATGGTCGGCGTCTCGCCGCGGCTGCCGTTGACCTGCGCCCATCCGGTCAAGCCCGGCTTGACGTGCTGTCGATAGGGGTAGTCGCCGATCAGCTTCTCGTAGTGAGCGTCATGGGCCAGCGCATGCGGGCGTGGCCCGACGATCGACATTTCGCCGCGCAACACGTTCCAGAGCTGCGGCAACTCGTCGATGCTCAGCTTGCGAAGCCAGCGGCCGATCTTGGTGACCCGGTTGTCATGACGTGACGCCTGACGAATGGTGTCGCCGTTCTCCATCACCCGCATGCTGCGGAACTTCAGAATCTGGAACGGCCGGTTGTTGAAGCCGTTGCGCGTCTGCTTGAACAGGATCGGGCCGGGACTGTCGAGACGGATCACCGCCGCCGTCAGCAGCAGCAATGGCGCGATCAGCAACAGCGTCGTTCCGGCGACGAGAACATCGAGCCCCCGCTTGATCGAGCGCTCGGCGATCGACATCGGCGCCCGGTGCATCTCGACCGCGACGACGTCATGGGCGAAGAGCTGACTCGGGCGTCTCACCAGGTCGCCCAGCTTCGGATCGAGCACCAGCTTGATCGGCAAGGGGAGGATCCGCAGTCCGCCGACGAGGCGCTCCGCCAGCTCGAACCGGCCGGGACCGAGCGCGACGACCACCTCGTCGATCTGAGAACCGCGCAGCCCCGCAACCACATTGGAAATCGTGTTCGACAGAGCGCTTCTCTCAGCCGAGGCATCGGAAGGGAGCTTGAAACGAGCAGCAACCGAAAGGCCGAACGGCTCGAGGCGATGCATCAGCTTGGCGCGATCGAGCGTCTCTTCGTCCCCGACGAGGGCGATCCTCCGGGTTGCGAATGTGCCGTTCTCAAGCGCGCGCCGCATCCAGCCATGCCAGAAGAAGCGCAGAGCCGCGACCGCGATGAACCCGACGAGAACGAACGAAATCGTCGCCCCACGCGAAACCATGTGCCCGGCCTTGAGGGCGAAACCGATCAGGGTCAGGAAAGCGGTCACGGCCACCCAGAATGCCAGGGCATTCGAAAATTGCCGGAATGGCTGCAGGAGTTCGACAGGTCGATAGAGCCCGCGCAGCTGCATGAGCAGAACGAAGAGAACCGCAAAAAGCGCTCCCAACGCAACGGAGTCGAGTGTGTCGAACAGGACGTGGGTGGTGCCGCCCCGCACGAAGCCATAGGCCACCCCGCACAGCAGGCTCGCCACGACGATGACCACAATATCGACTCCGGCCACGACATGACCGGCCCGATCGTAGCGGAACCAACTCCCGCGCTCGCGGCGCACGCCACCAGCGGCGACAATATCGATCGCCATGAGAAATCCCGAACTGCTTGCCTGGTGCCCGATGGTGGTTACGACTTTTTAAGTCTAATTTCAACTAGAGACCGAAGGCGTCTCTTTTTTAACGGAGTGAAAACCTTTTGGTCAGGCGAAGGTTCCGAGCCGGCGAAAACACCCTGGCGGGCGCCATCGCGGCATTCCGTGATCTCGGCTGTAAAAGGCCGCTGCGGCGGCTGAATCCGCGCAAAATGAACGCCAACGCACACGATCAGCGTTCGGGCCTGCTGCTCAAAAACACGCCAAGCCCCTGAAAAATCGATCGGTAGCAGCGCAGGATTGGCCACCATGCTGTTTTGCAGGGTGGCCTTGAGCGCAACGCAACCCGGCGAGGATGACACCTCTCCGAGAAGCCTCGCCAAGCGCAAAGCGCCGGGAGGACTCCCTCTCAGGGTCCCTCGACAGAGAAGCTTTCACCTGGCGCGAAAGTCGACTGACGCCAAGAAAATGCCAGCCGCCAAAGTTGAGGAGAGCGGCTCGAAAGCCGAAAATACAAAATCGTCACAGAATCCGGCCGAAAAACAGATAATTCCCTTAGGGAATGAACCGCTTCATCGGTGAGGCTGACGCCGCAGAGTATAGCCGGATGCGAGCGAACCGTGGCCGCGCTGCGACGCCAGCTGCGCGCGGGTCAGGACCCCGACGCGCAGGCTGGCCAAGGCCCCTAGTCCTCGATGAGAGGAGCTCGGTCCGCCAGCTCGAGAAAGATGGCAGCGCAGGCGAGCCAGACGATACCGAGAGACAGCAGCATGGGTTCCCCGCAGAAGCCTACGCTGCGTGGATAAGCCCATTTGCCTTTACGATCCGTATCACCAGCCCATGTAACGAAGGCAGGACGATCGCTGTCAGGACGAAGACGAGCGGCGTCTCCTTCAGGCGGCCACGACCTTGGCACCCGCCTCTGCCGCATGAACGCCACGCCCGACATCGAGATAGGTGAAGCCCTTCGCGCGAACCTGGTCCGGCCGATAGACATTGCGCAGATCGATCAGAAGCGGAGCGGCCATGGTGCTCTTGACGCGATCCAGGTCCAGCGCCCGGAAGATGTTCCATTCCGTCACGATGACGGCTGCATCGGCGCCTGCGACACACTCATAGGCGTCCGAGCAATAGACCACTCCGCCCGGCAGCGCCGCCTTCGCCTGTTCCATGCCTTCGGGGTCGAAGGCGCGCACCGTCGCCCCGCCGTCCTGCAGTGCCGTGACGATCGCGATCGACGGGGCGTCGCGCATATCGTCTGTGTTCGGCTTGAAGGTCAGCCCCAGCACCGCGATCGTCTTACCGCGCACCGAGCCGCCACAGGCCGCGATGACCTTGCGCCCCATCGCGCGCTTGCGCTGGTCGTTGACCGCCGCGACGGTCTCCACGATCCGGGCAGGCGTCCCGAAATCCTGCGCGGTCTTGATCAGCGCCAGCGTGTCTTTCGGGAAGCAGGAGCCGCCATAGCCGGGGCCGGCATGCAGGAATTTGGAACCGATGCGGTTGTCGAGCCCCATGCCGCGCGCGACGTCCTGCACATTGGCCCCGACCTGCTCGCACAGATCGGCCATCTCGTTGATGAAGGTGATCTTGGTCGCGAGGAAGGCGTTCGCGGCGTATTTGGTCAGCTCGGCCGTGCGCCGGCTGGTGTTCAGGATCGGTGCGCTGTTGAGGTAGAGCGGCCGATAGACCTCGGCCATCACCTCGCGCGCCCTCTCCTCCTCGGCGCCGATCACGATCCGGTCCGGCCGCTTGAAGTCCTCGATCGCCGCGCCTTCGCGCAGGAATTCCGGATTGGAGACCACGGCGAACTCGGCATCCGGCCGCAGCTCCCGGACGATCCGCTCGACCTCGTCGCCGGTGCCGACCGGCACGGTCGATTTCGTCACGATGACCGTGTAGCCGTTCAGTGCCTGGGCGATCTCGCGCGTCGCGGCGTAGACATAGGAAAGATCGGCGAAGCCGTCGCCACGCCGCGAAGGCGTGCCCACCGCGATGAACACCGCGTCCGCCTTCGACACCGGGCCGGCAAGGTCGGTGGTGAAGGTCAGCCGACCCGCCGCGGCGTTGGTTCGCACCAGCTCGGAAAGGCCGGGCTCGAAGATCGGAATCTCACCGCGTTTCAGAGCGGCAATCTTGCTCTCCTGCTTGTCGACGCAGACGACCTCATGACCGAAGTCGGCAAAGCAGGCTCCTGACACGAGTCCGACATATCCGGACCCGACCATGACGATCTTCATCTTTGACTCCTGGAAGCAGGCGCGTCATCTCGCACCTGCAAAATAACATGAGCGGCCAACGGGCCAAACCGATTTGTCACTTGTTAAGGTTATAACGCTGCGTCAACTCCGTTTGCATGACCCTCGTGGCTTGCGCAACTACTCCGGCTTGGCCCGATATAGCGGCGCTCCATGACAGAATGCACGCACAGCGTGACACCGCCATCAGGCGCGAGCTAGCTTGCGCCCGCCCGCCAACCTCTCCTGCGCAGCGATCATGACCAGCCTGAAATTCGGAACATCGGGCCTGCGTGGCCTTGTCAGCGAACTCGTTGGCCTGCCGACCTACGGCCATGTCCGGGCTTTCTGCGCCATGCTGCGCGAGGATGAGGCTGCCGGACCCGCCGGCGAAGTCCTGATCGGCCGGGACCTGCGCTCGTCGAGCCCGCTCATCGCCTCGCAATGCGCGCAAGCCGTCGCCGATGCCGGCCTCGTCCCGATCGATTGCGGGGCCCTACCGACACCGGCGCTGGCGCTGGCGGCGATGAAGCGGCGCGCGCCGGCCATCATGGTGACGGGCAGCCATATCCCCGACGACCGCAACGGACTGAAGTTCTACCGTGCCGCGGGCGAGATCGACAAAGCCGACGAGGCGCGCATCCTCGCCTGGCATGCGAAGCTCGCGCTCACCGCTGCGCCAGCGGTTTCCGTCAAGCCGGCTCAGGGCGAAGCCACCGCCGATTATCGCGCGCGCTACGCAGCGTTCTTCGGAAATGAAGCCCTGGCCGGCATGACGGTCGGCGTCTATCAGCACTCTTCCGTCGGGCGTGATGTCATCAGCGATGTCCTCGCCGCGCTCGGAGCCCGCGCGGTCCCCCTGGGACGCAGCGATCGCTTCATCCCCGTCGACACCGAAGCACTCCGACCCGAAGACGAGGCGCTGGCGCGGCAATGGGCCGGCGAGCAGGCTCTCGACGCAATCGTCTCGACCGACGGCGACGCCGACCGGCCCCTCGTCGCCGACGAGACCGGCCGCTTCCTGCGTGGCGACCTGGTCGGCGCGCTGACGGCGCGCTTTCTCGGCGCCGATACGATCGTCACGCCCGTCACCTCGAACTCGGCTCTCGAGCGACCCGGCCTGTTCGAAAAGGTCGTCCGCACCCGCGTCGGCTCGCCCTATGTCATCGCCGGCATGGAGCAGGCCAAAACCGAGGGCGCACGGATCGTCGTCGGCTTCGAGGCCAATGGCGGTGTCCTCCTGGGTTCGGAGGTGGCGCGCGACGGCCGGAGCCTCGCTGCCCTCCCCACCCGCGACGCCATGCTGCCGATCCTGGCAACGCTCGCCCTGGTGCAAAAGGAAGGCAAGCCGTTGAGCGCGATCGCAGCGGAGGCCCGCTTCGCCATCGCCCTGTCGAACCGCCTCCAGGAGATCCCGCAGGAGCGGACGGCCGCGCTGATCGCGCGCCTCGATGACGAGACGGCAGACTTTCGCGACGCGGCCTTCGCCGCACAGGGCGGCGTCGCCGCGCGCGACCGGCGGGATGGCCTGCGCCTGACGCTGGGCAACGGCGCGACCGTGCATTTCCGGGCCTCGGGCAATGCGCCGGAGCTGCGTGTCTATGTCGAGGCTCCGACCCCGGAGGCCGCCGAGGCGCTGCTCGCCGAGAACCTCGCCTTCGCGGCGGCACAGACGCGCTAAGCTGGAGAATCCGGCGACGACCCGGGACAGCCTTGCCAAATCCGAGAAAGCACCGCACTACGGAGGCGATCGCGCGACGCCTCGCGTTCCTTAGCCAGCAGAGTTTCGTGTGGACAGAAACACATCTTTCGAACGGGTCCTGCTGACGGGAGCCGCCGGCTTCGTCGGCTTCCACGTCACCGAGGCCTTGCTGGGTGCGGGGGTGACCGTCCTCGGCATCGACAATCTCACGCCCTATTACGACCCGGCCCTGAAACAGGCCCGGCTCGACCGGCTTCTGCCGCGCAACGGCTTTTCCTTCGAGCAGATCGACATCGCCGATTACGACGCGGTGCAGGCCGCCTTCGCCAGCTTCCGTCCGCAGGTCGTGATCCATCTCGCCGCGCAGGCCGGCGTGCGCTACTCGCTGGAAAACCCGCGCGCCTATGCCAGCGCCAATCTCGACGGCTTTCTCTCGATCCTCGAAGCCTGCCGGCACAATCCGGTCGACCACCTCGTCTATGCCTCGTCGAGCTCGGTCTACGGCGCCAACGCCAAGGTCCCCTTCAGCGAGCATGACGGTGCCGATCACCCCGTCTCGCTCTATGCCGCGACCAAGCGCGCCAACGAGCTGATGGCGCATTCCTATTCCCACCTCTACGGCATCCCGACCACGGGCCTGCGCTTCTTCACGGTCTACGGCCCCTGGGGCCGGCCGGACATGGCCTATTTCAAGTTCACCAAGGCGATCCTCGAAGGCCGTCCCATCGACGTCTATGCCGAGGCCGAGATGAGCCGCGACTTCACCTATGTCGACGACATTCGCGAAGCGATCGTGCGGCTTGCCGGTAAACCGGCGCAGGCCGATCCGGATTTCGACCTGGCACGGCCCGACCCCGCGACCGGGGCGGCGCCCTACCGCATCTACAATATCGGCAACCACACGCCGGTCAGGCTCGACCGCTTCATCGCAGTCGTCGAGGAGGCCTGCGGGCGCAAGGCGACCAAGCGCCACCTCCCGGCTCAGCCCGGCGACGTACCGGCGACCTATGCCGATGTCTCCGATCTCGCCGCCCGCGTCGGCTTCAGCCCCGATACGCCGATCGAGCATGGCATTGCCCGCTTCGTCGACTGGTATCGCTCGTTTTACAAGGTCTAAACTCACGGCAGACGAAGCGGAGCGGACATGCGTCGAAGCTCCCGGCCAGCCTCGAGGAAACGACCATGTCCCGCCCCCGCAAGACGCCCGAGACCCTGCGCAGCTTCCGCTGGTTCGGGACGAGCGACCTGCGCTCCTTCGGCCACCGCTCGCGCACGCTGCAGATGGGCTTCTCGCATGAGGAGTTCATGGGCAAGCCGGTCATCGGCGTGGTCAACACCTGGTCCGAGGTCAATCCCTGCCACACCCATCTGCGCGATCGCGCCGAGGCGGTGAAGCGCGCCGTCTGGGCCGCCGGTGGCTTCCCGGTCGAGATCCCGGTGATGTCGGTCTCGGAGCAGTATCAGAAGCCGACGACGATGCTCTATCGCAACTTCCTGGCGATGGAGACCGAGGAATCGATCCGCTCCCATCCCCTCGACGGCGTCGTGCTGCTCGGCGGCTGCGACAAGTCCACGCCCGCGCTCATCATGGGGGCCTGCAGCGCCGGCCTCCCCTTCATCTTCGTGCCGGCCGGGCCGATGCTGCGTGGCAACTGGGCCGGGAAGGTGCTCGGCTCCGGCGCCGACGTCTGGAAGTACTGGGCGGAGAAGCAGGCCGGGAACATCACCGAGGCGCAGTGGCACGACATGGAGAGTGGCATCGCCCGCTCCTACGGCACCTGCATGGTGATGGGCACCGCCGCGACCATGATGAGCCATGCCGAGGTGCTTGGCCTGACGCTCCCCGGTGCCTCCGCCATCCCCGCCGCCGACTCCGCCCACCCGCGCATGGCGGCCGCGGCGGGCAAGCGCATCGTCGAGATGGTCTGGGAGGACCTGACGCCCGATCAGATCCTGACCCGCGAGAGCTTCGAGAACGCGCTGACGGTGCACATGGCCGTTGCCGGCTCGACCAACGCCATCATCCATCTCGTCGCCATGGCCGGCCGGGCCGGGGTGCCGCTGACACCCGACGATTTCGACGCCTTCTCCCGGAAGATCCCGGTGATCGCCAATCTGCGTCCTTCCGGCGATTTCCTGATGGAGGACTTCTTCTATGCCGGCGGGCTCCCTGCCTTGCTGAAGCAGCTCGAAAGCAAGCTCCACACGGGCGCCATGACCGTCACCGGCAAGCCGCTGGCCGAGACCATCGCGCTGGCCCAGGTCTATGACGACAACGTCATCCGCCCACTCGACCGGCCGATCTCGACCGCGAACGGGCTCGCCGTGCTCAAGGGCAACCTCGCGCCGGATGGCTGCGTGATGAAGCCTTCGGCGGCCGAACCGCATCTTCTGAAGCATTCCGGCCCGGCCCTGGTCTTCGAGGACTATGACGCGATGATGCGGGCGGTGAATGACGAGGACCTCGACGTCACGCCCGATCACGTCATGGTGCTGAAGAATTGCGGCCCGGTCGGCGGGCCGGGCATGCCGGAATGGGGCATGCTACCAATCCCGAAGAAGCTCCTGAAGCAGGGTGTGCGCGACATGCTGCGCATCTCGGATGCCCGGATGAGCGGCACCAGCTACGGCGCCTGCATTCTGCATGTCGCACCGGAAGCCTACATCAAGGGGCCGCTCGCTGCGGTGCGGACAGGCGACATCGTCAGCGTCGATGTCGAGGCCCGCAGCATCTCCGTGAACCTGAGCGACGCCGAGATCGCCGCGCGCCTCGCGACTTGGACGCCGCCGAACCGCGACTATCCACGCGGCTGGGGCAGGATGTCGGCCGCCCATATCAGGCAGGCCGACAAGGGCTGCGACTTCGACTATCTGGAGGGCACGGCGAAGGTCTCGGAACCCGAGATTCATTGAGATGCAGGACGTCCGGGACATCGAGCGCATCGCCATCATCGGCGCGGGGCTGATCGGCAGCAGCTGGGCGGCCCTTGCCATGGCGCATGGCCTCTATGTCGCGGCCTACGACCCCGCGCCCGATGCGGAAGATCGGTTCCATCAGGCCGTGCAGCGCGCTCGCGACCAACTCGCGGAGCTCGGACTGGCCAATACCGGTCAGTACCTGTTTACGCGCGATCTCGGCGAGGCGCTGGAAGGCGCCGATTTCGTGCAGGAGAACGGTCCCGAAAGCGAGGCGGCAAAACGCAAGCTTCTCGCCGAGCTCGACGCGGCGCTGCCACCCGACGTCATCATCGCCAGCAGCACCTCGGCGCTGCTGCGCAGCGCGATCGTCGCCGACTGCCGCAGCCAGCGCCGCATCATCGTGGCCCACCCCTTCAACCCGCCGCATCTCGTGCCGCTGGTGGAGATCGTCGGCGAGGACGAGGCGGTGATTGCGCGCGCCGCCGCATTCTACCGCAGCCTCGACCGGCGCCCGGTCATCCTCCAGCGCGAAATGCCGGGCCATGTCGCCAATCGGCTGGCATCGGCACTCTATCGCGAGGCAGTCCATCTGGTCGAACAGGGCGTCGCCAGCGTCGCGGAGATCGATGCCGCGCTCTGCAACGGACCCGGCCTGCGCTGGGCGCTGATGGGGCCGCACATGACCTACCATCTCGGCGGTGGCGAAGGCGGTATCGCGGGCTATCTCGCCCATCTTGGACCTAGCCAGGTGCGGCGCTGGCAATCCCTCGGAACGCCTTCGCTCGATGAGGAGGTCCAGCAGCGGATCATCGTGGGCGTCGCCGAGGAAGCGGCCGGACGCTCGATCGCGGAGTTGGAGGAGCGTCGCGACGAAGGGTTGCTCGCCCTCCTGCGCGCCCGCAAGCTCGTCAGCGAATGACCGTCACAGCTCAGCATCGAAGACGAGCGCGTCGAAGGCCGCCCGCACCCGGCCGAGCGCCAGCGCCGTGACATAGGCATAGGCCTGCTCTGGCGACTGCGCCACGACGCCTCTGTCGCTGCCTTGCACGTTGATTTCCTGCGAAACGGAAAAGCTCGTGCTCGGCGTCGACCGCATCGGCACTGGCAGGGTGAGGTTCTGCCGGCTCGCCGTCGCCGATACCTGATAGGCATCGAGCAGAACCTGCCCGTCCTGCCGCAGGTAATAGCGGCGGCACAGCATCTGCTCGACGGAAAGCGGACGCATCGCCCAGCCGGTTGCGAGCCGCCCGTGTTCGAGCTTGATCCGCGCGAAGGAGACGGCACCCGCGCTCGGTGACAGCCCGACCTGCAGCACGCCCGTATCCCCGGCTGCCGGCGTCAATGTCACCGAGCGACGTCCTGCGCCGACAGTGATCGTGCCGGATTGACTGCCGACCGCCACCGCTAGATTGCCGCCGGTCAGATCCTCGACGGACAATGTCAGCGACATCCCAGCGAGGGCGGCGAGCCCCCACAGCCCCGGCTCCACGGGTTGGACGATCGTTCCGGAGGTCAGGGTGATGGCGAAGCCGCTGAGCGACAGGTCCGCCCCACCGGCCCCCGCCTTCCAGCGATCGAAGCCATAGGCCCCTGCAACCAGTGCCCCGCCGGCAAAGCCGCGCTGGTTGACCCGCATGTCGCCATTGATCAGCAGGTTCTGCCCCGCGGCCCAGGGCGAACCAGGCAACGCGACGCTCCCGCTCGCCCGGTCGATCGCGACCGCATCATGCCAGGCCGCACCATCGGGGCTGACCTTGACCCGCAAATCCTCGTCGCCCGCGAGCCCGAATTCGGCCCTCCCGGACCAGCCGGATTGAAACAGGACACTGGCCGTCGCGCCCGCATTTGCCTTGTTGATCTTGAGGCGGTGGTCGCCGCCGGCATGGTTGAAAAGGCTCGCTTCCGCCGAGATTGCGAGCCGATTGGTGTCGTCGGCAGTGGCGTTGACGCCCCATTTTTCGGCACCGAAGCTGCTGAGCGGACTGGCACGCCGCCATTCCGTTCCGTTCCAGAGATTGTGCTCGGCCTCGTCGGCAACCCAGGCCTGCCAGCCGGTTCGGGGCATCAGGAAAGTCCAGCCGCCATCCTCGAACAGCGCGACCTGATCGGTATGCCCTGCGAAGACGCCCGCGGCTCCGGCCGGCACGATATAGGCGGAGAGCTCGCTCGGGCTGACAGGCGGCTCCAGTTGCGTGCGGCTGTCGACGACGAGATGGATCAGGGCATCGAGGCGCACCAGCGCGTCGTTATGCGTGACATGTTTCTGGGCCTGCCCGGCGGCGAGCAGCGGCAGCGAAAGACGGGGCGTGACGGTCATGGAGCCTCGCAGGATCGGACGATGCGAGGCGCGATGATGCGGGCGGGCGGGCCGCCGGGGATAAGTTCCGGCAATTTAATCGAAACGCCGGGGCCGCAAACCGGCATGGAACCAGGAGATCATCGAGTAGATGTCGTAGACCGGCAACCCCGTCGCCTCCTGAATCGCGGCGGCATAGGGCGGCATGTTGGTGCATTCGAGCACGATCGCGCCGAGATCGGGATGCCGTGCCGCAAGAGTGAGCGCCGCATCCACGACATCCTGCCGAGCGAGGTCGACGTCCATGTCGTCCTTCTCGGCCTTGATCAGCACGCGGAAGAACTCGCGGCCATCCTCCGTGCCGGCTACGGGCGTATCGAGTGGAACGCTCGCCGCCTCGAGATGGGCTGGCGTCAGCGTCGCGGCCGAGACGGTGACGACACCGACGCGCTTTCCCGGTGGCAGAGTCGCCTGCACCCATGGCACCTGCATCAGGGAAGAGGTCGCGACCGGGACGTTCACGGCAGCGGCAAGCTCGCGCTGGAACAGCGACAGGAACCCGCAATTGGTGGTGATCGCCTCGGCGCCGAGCTCGACCAGTTCCTGCGCCGCGGCGATGAAGTCCGGCAACAGCCCGGTCGCCCCCTTCAGCACCACCTTGTCCGGGCTCGCCCCGCCGACGACGCGGTAGAGCACCGGGAAAGGCCAGGTCGTGCCGTTGCCCATGTCGCCCGGAATGCGCGGAAAGCGCGCCTGCAACATCAGGATGCCGAGCGGTACGCCGTAGATCGCCTTGCCGCCGGCGATCCGGGACGCCGCCCCGGCATGGAACTCGTTGTTCATCGGCTTACCCTCGCGATCGCTCCCCCATCTGCCGGGGGTCTCTGCCACACCAGCGATACCATGCCCGCCGCGCTCAGGTCGCGCTTGCGTCATTGCCTTGCCGCTTTTGCGAGGGCATAAAGCCTCGCCTTGCGCGAACCGCCGCTACATCGCCTCCGCGTTCTGGCCTAATGTTTGCGTGGCTGCGCTCGTGCATCAGGATTCCCCTTCTTGACCGATCCCTTCGACCAACTGCGACGTTTTGCGACCGTCCTCGGCTGGGGAGCGCTGTTCGTCATCCTGTTCGCGACGCTGTCTCCGCTCGATCTGCGCCCACATATTCCGGAGATGAGCGCGGATATCGAACGCTTCCTGGCCTATCTCGCGGCAGGCTGCATGCTCGCCTTCGCCTATCCGCGCCAGCGCTGGCTCGTGTTGGGCGGCATGGTGGTTCTGGCTCTCGGGCTCGAATGGGGCCAGACCCTGGAAGCGACCCGTCATGGCCGGTCGCACGATGTCGTTGTCAAGGTCCTCGGGACGCTGGCCGGTGGCGCCCTCGCCATCTCGCTCGATTTCCTCGCCCGCCGGCTGCGGCGCATCGCCTGATCCCCGTGCCGAAACGGCACATCGCCGTGCCGCTCGACTCTGACCTTTGGTCACCTCGACCCACTGGCGCCGCCCCGACGTGAAAAAAGCCCCGATCCGGAGCATCACCTAGCGGCACAGCTCTTGCCGTAACCCTCGCAGCGCTCGTCCCTCGCCTTCCGGCGAAGCGAGCGCCCGAGACCAAGGCGGCCGGGGCTGGACGATGCGCGTAGACAATCTGGAAGTAGACGACTTGGGAAGGGCGACGCTGGCCCTGCCTCGCGGCGAGGCGAGGAGCTGGCGGTATTGGCATGGCCCCGTGACAGCCCTGTGTGATGTCGCCGTGGTGGCGACGCTCGGCTACGGGGCGACGGTGGCGAATGATCTGGCCAATCACGGCGTCTTGCGGGCGACCGGCCCGGCGCTGGAGCTCGCGGGCATGTTCGCGGCGCTGTTCCTCTTCGTCAATCTGATGAGCGGGCGCTATCAGATCAGCCACTATCTCTCGACACGCGGGCAGGTTACGGCGGCTTTCGCCGCCTGGAACATCACGCTGGTCGCGTTCCTGGTACTGCTCTTCCTCGCCAAGATCGCCGATCACTATTCGCGCCTCGCCATCCTGGCGACCTATCTCGCCGGCATCCCCGCCATCGCACTCTGCCGCTCGGCCATCGTCCACCTGATCGCGAGCGGCAGCCGCACCGGCAAGATCACCTCGGAGCGTGTCTTCCTGATCGGCCGCGAAAAGGACGTCATGTCCTTCGTCGAAAGCTCCAAGCCCTGGAATGCCGGCAGCGCCATCGTCGACGTCGCCTTCCTGCACCCGGCACCACCGCATCGCGACCCCCGCGCCGCTCTCGCTGCCGATCTGGCCGCGGCTGCCGCCAGTTGCCGGGCCAAGCGGCCCGACGCCGTCTTCATCGCCGTGCCCTGGTCGGAGCACGAGACCATCGAAGCCTGCGTCGATGCCTTCATGACCATGCCGGTAGCGATCCACCTCGCACCCGAAAAGATCCTGAGCCGCTTCGAGCAGCCACATATCGTCAGCGCCGGCGCCTTTTCGAGCCTGCGGCTGACGCGCGCGCCGCTGTCGCCGGCGGAGATCGCCTGCAAGCGCGGCTTCGACATCCTCGTCGCCTCGGTGGCCGGCCTGCTGCTGCTGCCGCTCCTGTTGCTGATTGCGCTGGCGATCCGCCTCGACTCACCCGGCCCGGTGCTGTTCCGCCAGCGCCGCCACGGCTTCAATCAGGAGACGTTCCGCATCTTCAAGTTCCGCAGCATGACGGTCACCGACGATGGCGCCGTGATCGTGCAGGCGCGTCGCAACGATCCGCGCGTTACCCGTATCGGCCGGGTGCTGCGCCGCTACAATCTCGACGAACTGCCGCAATTGCTGAACGTGCTCGCCGGCGACATGTCGCTGGTCGGCCCGAGGCCTCATGCGCTGGCACATGACCGGGAGTTCGAGCGCAAGATCGCGCTCTATGCCCGTCGCCACAACGTGAAGCCCGGCATCACCGGCTGGGCGCAGGTCAATGGCCTGCGTGGCGAGACCGATACCGACGAGAAGATGGCTGCTCGTGTCGCTCACGACCTCTGGTACATCGACCACTGGTCGCTCTCGCTCGACCTCCTCATCCTGTTCCGGACGCTGTTCAGCCCGAAGGCCTTCCGGAACGCGGTGTGAGGAGCCGCGGCTCAGCCGTCGCGTTGCGCGGTCTGGTAGGCCTGGGCCGCGTGGCGGGGAGCAGCGCTGTGGAGCAGCTGGCGGGCAATGATGCCGGAAAAGCGCATGACCCCGGCCAGATCGTTCAGCAGCCTGCCGATCAAGGGAGGCAGCTTCCCGACCGCGGGCGTCGCTCCTTCTCCCGCAACGGCAAGGCCTGGATGGGTGGCCACATAGCGGGCGAAGGTGCCGGGGAGGTTGATCAGGCCCGTATGCAGGCCATGCGAGGCGAACTCGGCGATCAGGGCACGATGGCGCTTCGGAGCAACGTCGGCGATGACCACATCGGGCGCACAGGCCCCGATATGCGCCAGCATCGCCGGGCCAGCCTGACCCAGGAAATCGGCGTCGCAGACGCCGACGAGGCGCAGCCGGGGCCAGGAAGAGCGAATCCGGCCGCGCAGCGCATGGACCGTGGCGCTGTCGCTGCCAAACAGGAAAATCGCTTCTCCGCTGTCCTCGCAGCGGCGCAACGCCTCGTCCAGCCCCGTATCGAGCCGGGCGACGTCGGCGCGCACGGCACGTTCAATCTGCATTTCGATCGAATCCGGCGTCATGCTGTCCCCACTTCACTCGGGAGGAACGCCCGGCCCCTGCGGTCCCGCAGAGTTGCCGCGACGACCCGTCACCGCCTGAGACAGGAAGCGGCGACTTCGTTAAAACTTTAGATATCGGCCAGGGTCGTCGCGACACACCGGTGATCGGTTTTGGAGCAACCCGATCTATCGCCGGATCGGAGCTGAACGACGCAGCTTCAGTGGAGCGCTTTCCAGGCAATCTGGCCGAGCCATCCAACCAGGCCGAGAATGAAGCCGATCGTGGCCAGAACGCCGGTAACCAGCAACGAACGGCCGATCAGCAGGCTCATCCGCGTCTCGCGGGCGGCTTGATGGTTATCGTTGGCGGGCGCCGGAATATCCCGCACGGAGGGCATCCGGATCGGCGCCGTCACGGGCGGCCGGACACGCATCGATCGCATCAAAACCATCTCTTACCGTTAACAAGCCGCAAAGATGCTACGCCGGCATTCGATCCAATGCGAGACGGGAAGAATACGCAAGTCGAGAAGTGACGTAGGGTAAATTTCTACCCGTATCCGCCCGGCGAGCGCCAAGGACCGTTCCCTGCCCATTTATCCCTGCGCGGCCGGACAACCATGGCACCCCGAGCCGAAACAGCATCCCTGCGGGAGCGATGGCGAGGGTGTGGCTACTCCATCACCATCGCGTGATCGTCGGCGGGGGCAGCCTCCCGGCGCGGCGTGCGCAGCAGCGCCAGGAACGGCAAGGCGGCCAGGCACAGGATCATCAGCAGCTTGAAGTCGTCGATATAGGCGATGATCGTCGCCTGCCGCGTGATGACCTCGTCGAGAGCCGCCCTCCCCGCCAGCGTCGTCGGATCCCAGGCGTGCTTGACCGCCGGCATCTCGAACAACCGGTTGAAGGGCGTCACGTAGTTCGCAATCTCGGCGTGATTCACCTGCACATTGCGCGTCAACAGATAGCTGACCAGCGAGATGCCGACGCTGGAGCCGATATTGCGCGAGAGGTTGTAGAGACCGGTGCCGTCGCCGCGGTACTCGGCCGGCAGCGTCGCGAAGGTGATGGTCGTCAGCGGCACGAAGAGCAGGCCGAGGCCGCCGCCCTGGACGAAGCCGGTGAGCATGATGCGGCTCTGCGACACGTCCGGCGTCCAGCCGGCCATGTCATACATCGCCCAGGCGCTGACGAGGAAGCCTAGCCCGAGCAGCACGCGGGAATCGACTTTGCCGATCATTCGCCCGACCACGAACATGCAAGCCATCGTGCCGAGGCCGCGCGGCCCCATGATGATGCCGGCCGTCACCACCGGGTAGCCCAGGAGTGTCTGCAGGAAGGGCGTCAGCAGCGCGAGCGACGCCAGGTAGCAGATGCCGACGATGAAGATGAAAACCAGCCCAACATTGAAGTTCCGGTCGAGGAACATCCTTGGCTTGATGAAGGAATTCTGCGCCGTGAAGGTATGCACGACGAGGATGTAGAGCGCTGCGGCACAGATCGTCGCCTCGACGATGATCTCGAAGGAATCGAACCAGTCGAGCTGCGCGCCACGGTCGAGGAAGAGCTGGAGCGCCGCGATTGCGATGCTGAGGGCGCCGAAGCCGATCCAGTCGAGCTTGGCCAGCGCGCTCGACTTGGTCTCGGTGACGAAGATCGAGACCCCGGCCAGCGCCAGGATACCGAGCGGCAGGTTGATGTAGAACACCCAGCGCCAGGAAATGTTGTCGGTCAGCCAGCCGCCGAGCACCGGCCCCAGCACAGGCCCGACCATCACCGAGACGCCGAACAGTGCCATGGCCTGGCCGCGCTCCTCTGGCGTGTAGATGTCGAGCAGGATGCTCTGCGACAGCGGGACGAGCGCGGCGCCGAAGAAACCTTGCAGCAAGCGGAAGCCGACGATCTGCGTCAGCGACTGCGCCGCGCCGCACAGGATCGAGGCGACGACGAAGCCGATGATCGCGGCGGAGAGCACGCGCTTGCGGCCGAAGCGCGCCGCGAGGAAGCCGGAAGGCGGCGTCATGATCGCGGCAGCGACGATATAGGAGGTCAGGACCCAGTTGATCTGGTCCGCACTCGCCGAAACGCTGCCCTGGATATAGGGCAGCGCGACATTGGCGATGGTGGTGTCGAGCGCCTGCATGATGACCGCGAGGATCACGCAGGCAGTGATGGCGCCGCGATTGGCGACGGGCGGCGCCCCGGCCGTGACGGCTGCGCTAGCCATGGCAGGCCTCGCTTACTTGCTGTTCTTGCTCTTGCCGAAGGCGTCGGAAATGAAGCTTGGCAGGCCGCGCGCATGGCCGGTGTCGACATCGAGCGTGACGCTCATGCCGGCACGCAGTTGCGGTTCGTCGGCCGGCGTCTCGATCTTCACCCGCATCGCGATCCGCTGCACGACCTTGACCCAGTTGCCGCTGGTGTTCTGCGCCGGCAGCAGCGAGAAGCTCGCGGCCGAGGCCGGGCTGATGCTGTCTACCGAGCCCTTCCACACGGCGTCGGGATAGGTGTCGACATAGACCTCGGCCTTCTGACCGGGCTTCACCCAGGTGAGCTCGGTTTCCTTCGGATTGGCCTGGATCCAGACATGGTCGGTCGAGACCAGGCTGAAGGCGTTGGTCGCCTCGGCGAGATACTGGCCCTTCTGCAGCGAAGGCACATTGGTGACGACGCCATTCATCGGCGCGCGCACCGTCGTATGGTCTAGCTGGCGCTGCGCCTCGGCGCGCGCCGCGACCGCGTCCTTGTAGCGCGGATGCTCCTCGACCGGCGCATCGGGCTTGCCGTTCAGGCTGGCGGCGATGCCGGCGAGCTGGCTTTCGAGCTGGGCGAGCTTCAGCCGGGCGCTGTCGAGGTCGTGTTTGGCCTGATCGTAGGTCGCCTGCGAGGCCACCGACTTGGTCGCGAGGTCCTGCTGGCGCTTGAAGGCGGTCTCGTAGAAGGCGATGTCGGTATGGGCCTGCTCGATCTGGCTCTGCATGCCCTTGTAGCTGGCCTTCAGCGCTTCGAGATCGTTGCGGACCACGCCGATCTGCGCATCGGCCCGCTCCAGCGCGAAACGGAACTGCTTGTCGTCGAGCCGGAACAGCACGTCGCCGGCTTTCACGGTCTGGTTGTCGCGGACATCGATCTCGCTGACGATGCCGGCGACATCGGTCGAGATGCCGAGGATATCGGCCTGCACATAGGCGTTGTCGGTCGACATCACCTGCCCACCCGCAACGTAGTAATAGCCGCCGACGACCAGCGCGACCGGCAGGAGCGCGAACAGGATGCTCCGTGTGCGGTTGCGTCGATGGCGCGGCGTCGCCGTCGGGGTGACCTGCGACGGCAGGGCGGCTTGCGTCTCCGGCGCCTCCTTCGCGACGGTCTCAGCCTGCGGAGAAGTCTTCGGTTCGAGGCGCCTGATCTCCGTCACATTGCTTGGGGAACCGGGCTCGGCCTCGTCATCGGCTACGGCTCGGGCCGTCGTTTCGGCCTTTCGGGCTGCATCATCCATTTCGTGCCTGCCTTTCGGTCGCCGGCATCTGGCAGGCGGCCGTGAGATTCGTTTTCATCCGTTCCAGCGTGTCGAGCAGCTGCTCCCGCTGGGCTGCCGGAATGTCGCCGAAAGCCTCTGCGCGCGTCAGCTCGCCGAGCGCCCGCATCTCGGCCAGCTTCGGCCCGGCCTTCTCGGTCAGGTAGAGCTGCCAGATGCGTCGGTCGGTGGCATGCGGCCGGCGCTCCGCCAGCCCGCAACTCTCGAGCTTGTCGAGGATGCGCCCGACGGTGATCGGCTCGACATCCATCAGCTCGGCCAGCGCCCCCTGCTGGATGCCGGCGTTGCGGTCGAGATAGGCGAGCACCTGCCATTGCGAGCGGGTCAGCCCGAAATCACGTGCATGCTGCTCGAAACGCTTGCGCAAGAGACGTGCGACGTCGTGGAGCAGGAAGCCCACGGTCGGCGGCGGCATCTTAGGCTTGCTGGTCATAAGCATGTATATATTATGCTTGCTTAGCCCTGCCAATCGCCAACGCAGGCGCCCGGAAACAGCTCAGCCGTGACGCGGTGTCGCAGCCGGCGAAGGAAAGCGACGCCTGCGGCAGCCTCAGCCCTGTGCCCGGCCCTGCCGGAAATAGCCATCCACTTCGGTTCTGGACGGCAGGTCGGCGCCACGCCGCGTGACCGTCACGGCTGCTGCAGCGGTGGCATAGGCGAGCAGATCCGCCAACGCCTCCAGGTCGAGCGTCGCGACGGCGTCCGGCCTCAGTCGCCCCGTTTGTGCCAGCCGCGCCAGCAGGGCCGCGTGGAAACTGTCGCCCGCCCCCACCGTATCGACGACCTGGACAGCATGCCCCGGCGCGGAAACCTGCCCTGCCCTGCAGAAGGCGGTCGCCCCGCCCGCTCCTTCGGTGATGACGACCAGCCCGGCGCCGAGGCCAATCCAGTAGGCCGCAGCTTCCTGGATCGAACGTTGCCCGTCCCAAGCGATCCGGACGTCCTCGTCGCTTGCCTTGACGATGGTGGCCACCCGGTAGAACCGCTCCGCAGCCTCGGCCCAGCGGACCATGTCCCCAACCACCATGGGACGCAGATTGGGATCGATGCTGATGACCCGCCGGCCAGCCTCGCGCGCCGCGAGTGCCGCAAGCGTCGAACCAACGGGCTCGACAGCCAACGTATAAGAACCGAAGGCCAGCGCCTCGACCTCTGGTGGCAGCATGGCCGGCAGATCGGCTGGCTCCAGCCAGCGGTCGGCAGCGCCTTCGCCATGGAAGGAATAGCCCGGCTGCCCGTCGGATGCCGTGACGATGGCGGAGATCGTCGTCGGCCGATCGCTCCGCGCCAGGAACCGCCGATCAACACCCTCGTCCGCCAGCCGCTGCGCCAGGAACGCGCCGAAACGATCGCGCGAGAGCCCGCCGAGGAATGCAGCCGGCACACCGAGACGGGCAAGGCCCGTCGCGAGGTTGAAGGGCGAGCCGCCGGCAACGGCCCGCGCCGGCATTTCGCCTCCTTGCGGCGCGGCAACGAAGAGATCGACCAGGGCTTCGCCGCAGACCAGAATCATGCCGTGTCGCTTCCTCGTTCGAAGCGGCCAGGTTCCAACCGCCGGCTCATCGCATCGCACGGCTCTGCCATCTTTGCCACAGGCAGGCGCGCCGGCTTACCAAACATGCGGCCAGCAGCATCCGTCAGGCTCCGCGGACACAGCGTCGAGCGTGGTTGCTGGGCTTAAGCAGACCGCAGGTCGGTACGCCCACCCGCGACAGGCAGAACAGCTGCCATGTCCCAGGTCGTTTCCGCATGACTCTCGGCTTCGAAACGACCGAATACCACGCGGGCATGAGGCGGGATCGGACCCGGTTCAGGCAGGCGCGTGAAGAGATGAAGATCGACCGGAATATTCTGCGCGGCCGGCAGCCGTGCGAGCAGGCGCGATGGCACCAGCGGCTCGTTCAGCTCGACCCATTCAGTCGCTGCGAGCACATTCCGACCCGCTTCGGCCTCATCCGGGCCGATCCCACGAGGGGTGACGACCAGCCGCGCGCCGAGGCGTCGCGTCCGGCAGCGCTTGTCGTCGATCATCGCCTCGCACGAAACCTCGATCAGCCCCGACGTCGCAGGCAGGCAGATGACGGCAGCCGAGGCAGTCGTCTTGAGAGGACGCAGGAGGACTTTTCCGGGATCCATGTATCCAAACACCGGATAAGTCGCCGTCTGCTCCCGCGTCAGCGCGACCTTGGCAACGACCGGGGCGGGGATGGGGACCACGGTACCGGAACCACGCAGGATTTCGTCATCACCTTTGGCGGCGAAATAGCGAACGCCCGGCAATCCGCCCCACAATTGGAGCGCAAGCATCTCGAAAGCGTCATGACCAGCCGGGCGAGCGGGACTTTGTGGATCGAAGCGGTACTCGTGCAGGAGACCGGTCGGCGAGGTCGACAGACGGGGCGGCGCCTCGCCACCATCGGCCCAGAGCTTTAGCGTCAAAGAGCGGGACGTCTGCGACGACGCGCTGGGCAGACGCAGCGGCAGCCATCCGCTGGAAAGAAGATCGAAGGGCACGCACCACCGTGCCAGGACCGTTCCGACATCCACAGCCTCGACCTGCGCATACAGAACGCCGGCGCCCCGTCCCGGATCGGCAATATGCAGATCGACCCCGAGCCAACCTCTTGCGGAGCACGGCAGCCGCTGCGTCAGGCATTGCTCCACGCCCGGAACGCCGGGTCTGGCCGCATCGGGCACATCGACCTCATGGCTGGGAAGAGGGCTGTTGAAGATCAGATGTGGTCGGCCGATCCGCAAAGTGGAGATAAGCTCCTCCACTTCCGGCGGGATGCGGACATGATGGGTCCAGCTTTCCCGCAGGGCCGCCAGATCCCGCATCAGCTGCTGGTTGCTCTGTTGCAATCTGTACGTTTCGCGCAGGGACCTTTCGAGCAGGGCGGCATCGAGATCCGCTCTGCTCCCCACAACGACGGGGATAGGCGTCTCCGAGCCTCCTGCCCTGGCCCACCACGCCTGCAATGCGAGCAACGATTGTTCCCTGGCCGGGTCGGGCGTCCACAAGGCCCAGACATTCGTTGGCGGAACCTCCAGCGGGCATGGGGGCGGCGACAAGCTGTGCGCACTCTCCCCGCATTCGGTCAGAAGATATCGGTCGCCTTCGACCAGTTCGCACCCATACCAGCGCACGGCCGTGGGGGCTGCGGCAGTTGAAGCGGACGCTTCCAGCGAACCCATGCTGATGATCTTGGGCTCAGCGGAGTAGAGCGCCGGAAAGGAGCTGGAGCTGGCTTGAAGGATCATCAGACAGCCTGCTTCAGCTTCTGAGCCGGCACGCTCGCCATAAGAGGCGCGAGCCCGAGCGCGTCAGAAGCGAGGTCGGCGCCGTGATCGGGCCAATACCGCATCTTTGCGTGCGGCATGCCAAAGGCTCGGCATAAGCTCGCGATCTCGACGTCTCTCACAACGATATGGGTATAGGCCTGCTCGAAGGCGGCGGAAGCGTTTACCAGCGCGCCCGCTGTCTGATCCTGCTCGCAGAATCCCAGCAGCGCCCATGTCTCCACCTTCAGGCGGCGCAGGGGCCCCATCAACGTGTGCGATATCCCGCCATCCACCGAGACGACACGGTGATAGCCGGCCAAGGTCGCGATGGCGTCATTCATGTCCAGTTGCTCGAAACGGGGCATCCGCGTGCCTTGATAGGCGTGTGTCCGCGAACGCGACAGCAGCGCCGGCAAGGGCAACGTCATGATCTGCGAAAAGGGTCCCGTGTGCTCCGGCGGCAGCGCGAGTTCCTTTCCGAATGTCACGAGGTGAACCTTCCAGCCCTCTTCGACGAATGTCAGCGCCAGCCTCTCGGCCGTCGCAACGCTCTCGGGTGTCACCGAGGCAAGCACCAGAGCGGCGCACGGGTTGGCATCAGACGACCCGCAGGCGAACACCGATGGCAAGTCGAAGAGGTCCGGATACACATCGCGCGGCGCTCCTGCCTGCAGCCGGTATCGGCTCGGCACCACCGATTTCCAGTCCGCCGGGTTGCCCCCTTCTCCGGTCTCCGCGATATCCCGGCACAGCCGCGTGAAACCTGCATCGACTGGGACGATCTCAGCTTGGGCTCCTGCCAAGGCGAGATCGAGCTCGATCGCATGCTGGCGCTTGCCGTGCTGCCTGGGCAGCGCAGCCAGATCGAGCGCACGAAGCGATGCATGCTCGGCAATGAACGACGCTTCCATCGCGAGAACATGGATCGCGTCGGGCGACAACCGGAATGAATCCGTCCGCTCCTGCACGATCGTGCCGTTGCCCCAGGCAAGGAGATGGTTGTCGCGCGGGTGTCTCCGAACCGAGCACGCGACGAGGGTCGAGCGGGAGAGCCCACATTCCAGCGTCCACAAGACCCCCGCGAGCAATGATTGCGAGGCGAGCCCGTCGAAGAGCGTGCTGTTCATGATGACGAGCTGGCCGGGGCAGTCGCCATAAGCCGGGCGCAGCTCCGCACGCAGCAGCCGACGGATGTAGTCGTCACGCGTCAGGATCGCGACGTTGTCGATCTCGGTGAAACATCGAACCAGCCCTGTGTCGGGGTGATAGACCGCGTAACGGGACCGCGCCTCGGCTTCGAGCGACACGACGTTGCGGACATGGAACAGCCGCGGATGGCGCGCGCGGATATGGCGGAGGATCGGAACGAAATCCGGCTGAGCCGCCACCAGCATGCTCTCTCCCCGGCGGCGATAGGCGAAACCGGCATCGGGCACATGGACACCGCGAAAGCCGCATTCCAGGCCATGCAGCCAGAACTCCCAATCCTCGACGCCCTGGCGCATCCCGGTATCGAACCGGATGGCGGCGTCGAGCATGCGCCGCGAAACCATGCTGCCGGCCTCGCAGAAATTGCGGAACAGATGCTCCAGCGCCGAATAGGGCCCCGAGGTGTCGGCGAATTCGTCGAAGCCGAATTTGTCGACATCCGGGTAGGCCCAGCCGACATTTGCATCGGCGTCGCGCAGAGCCGTCAGGAGGCGCTGCAGGAGATGCGGGCCGATCCGGTTGTCGCAATCGAGGAAGTAGACGCCTTCGAGATTTGGAAAAGCCGTCAGTGCAAACGCGATGCCGGTATTTCGAGCGGCGCTCAAACCTCCGTTGCGCTTGTGCAAATAGAAGATCCGCCCGGGATGAACCGCCGCAAATGCCTGACAAACCTCATCCGTCTCTGGATGAGGGCAGCCGTCATTGACGATGACGATCGCGAAATCGAAATCGGTGACCTGAGCCAGGGCCGTGTGAAGCGCCTCGGCTGTCAGCCAGGGCTGCCCATAGGCGGGCATGACGATGGCTGCCCGGACATCCATCCCCGTCACCCTGCTCCCGCGCTGTTTCGGTGCCCTGACGCGCTGGAAAGCGGTATCCGCCTTTTGGCCGCCATCCACTGGGCGGTGTTCTGCAGGCCGTCGATCCAGCCACGCCTCGGCCGCCAGGGCGTCTCCTGGGTGATCAGCGAGATGTCGAGGATATTGGCCGGCACATCGGCAGTCCGGCCCGCCCGGTAATGTCTCGGCAGGTCGGGGACCCCTGTGACGACCTGGATGTCGCTCGCTACCTGGTTGATGCTCAGTCCGATCCCCGATCCGACATTCATGACGCGATGCGGGCCGTCATAGGTCGCAGCCCAGAGGAAGGCCGACGCCACATCGTCGATGTGAATGAAGTCGCGGATGACCTCGCCGTTGCCCCAGATTTCGAGCGGCTTGCCGGAAAGGGCATGATCGAGCATCGCCGCGACGACACCCTGCCGCTTCAGGACGGATTGCCGCGGTCCGTAGGCGTTGGCGATGCGCAAGGCGACGTATTCGAGCCCGTAGAGGTGGTGATACAGGCCGAGGTATTTTTCGATCGCGAGCTTGCCGACACCGTAGGCGGATATCGGATGGGTCGCCGCGGTTTCCGGGATCGGACGGCTTCCCGCCGGACCGTAGACCGTGCCGCCGGACGATGCGAAGACAACTCTCCTGATCGCAGCGGTGTTGCAGATATCCAGGAATCGCAACGTGCCGAGGACGTTGGTTTCGAGATCGCTCGCGGGGGATTGACCGGGGCTCCCCGGCACCGAACTGCTCAGAAGATGGAAGGCGATCTCCTGCCCTTGGGCAGCCTCCGCGACCGCTGCCGGATCCTCGAAACGACCGCTGCTCCAGTGAACCCGTTCATCCAGGTCTTGCGGGTCGACCGGCAGGCGTCCGAAGGCGCGCACCACGGCGCCCTGGCGGGCGAGCGCATTGGCCAGATGGACACCCAGAAAGCCGCCGCCGCCCATGATCAGGCATCGGGTGCCGTCAAGAAGCGGAGCGTCGGCAACGGCAATCACGTATCTTCTCCTCAGTCAGCAACGCGTATTTCGGGAACAGTCCGGATTCATTTTGGTATTATTTCGATTTTTGAAGGATTGTTGTGGGCAGGAAAACGCACGATAAATTTGACATTACCCTCCGATCGAAAACGCGACCTCAAATTCAGCGATGGCTTTGCAAGGTATTGACTCAGTATGACTTATTTTTAGTGGGACGAATAAGGCGCGAATACGGCGCACGGCATCCACCGAGCGGCCATACAGCTTTCGCGGCAAGGGAAAGCACTGCTCGACGGTTCGCCGCCCGGCAGCAACGTTGGGGAGGACAGTCCGCCCATTCCCCAAAGTGATTCACGCCGCTGAGCCTCGATGAATGTCCTGTGCGAGACAGTCGGACCCGCAGCCGCCGACCTGGCACGATCAGTTGGCGGCCCCACAGGCTGCTTGGCAGATCTTTTCAGTGTTTGTGACGAACTCTGCGTGGGTCCGTGCATGCTCAGGCGTCGCGGCTGTGATGGCACGCCAGGGTGATGTCGGCCTTGCGGCCGCAAGGGCAGGTCGCGTCGCCGATCCCGTGGGGGCAGGAAATCTGAGATTTAAAGGAAGATCGCTGGGGCGGGAGGATTCGAACCTCCGAATGGCGGTACCAAAAACCGCTGCCTTACCACTTGGCGACGCCCCAATGCGTCGCGCCTTCTAGAACGCGCTGCCGCGCGGCGCAACAGCCTTGGCGGGGCTTGCGCAGTGCCGTCGAAGCCCCTTGAAAGATTTCCGCCGGAAACATGCAAACAGCCTGTTGCGCCGCGGCGCGGTGCTGGCTATAAGCCGGCCACCAGTTGATCGGAGTGTGGCTCAGCCTGGTAGAGCACCTCGTTCGGGACGAGGGGGTCGCAGGTTCAAATCCTGCCACTCCGACCAAAATTTCCCGAGACATGCCAAGACGTTAGAGAAATGGCCCGTTCGGGCCTTTTTCTTTTTCGGGCAACGATTACGGCCAACCCCGCCAGCTCTCAGCGCCACGGCCGCCCTTCACGCTCCACGTCAACAATGCTGCCAGCTCTCGCTGCGGCATCGGCACTGCTCGCGTCGTTCGGAACGCGATTCGCAGCCCGCAACCTCTCCGCAACCTTTTCAAGACCACGATGAGGCCTTCCCGCACGCTGCAGCTATCTCGATGCCAGAGCGCTTGAGATGCGCGTGCAAACAGCTCGATTTGAGGTTTTGATATGAAGATTTTTGCTGTTCTCGGCCTTATTGGCTCTCTGTCGGTCGTCAGCACGCTGACCGTATTGACGACGCCGGCCGGCGCGAGCGAAGCCGTGCCTGCCGCGGTTGCCCGTCACCTGGACGAGCAGCCCGCCGAATTCACAGCCAGCGCCGCGAAGATGCGCCGCATGATGATCATTCAGGACAGCATCGACCGGCAGAATGGCTACCGGGGAGGCTATGGCCCGCGCCATGGCTATGGGCCGCGGCCCGGCTATGGCTATGGCTACGGCCCGCGCCCGGGCTACGGCCATCATCGCGGCTACTACGGCCGCCCGCGCTACTGACCGGGAACTTCAGGCCGGAGCGCCGCGAGGCACCGTTCCGGCTCGTCCTTGCGATGACGTCAGTCCCCGAACAGGCCGGAGCGCGCCAACGCGGTCGCGGTCCGGGGGCTGAATGCAGCAGGAATGTCGTAGACGAGCACCAGCCGCAGCAGCGCCTTTACGTCGACATCGTGCGGTTGCGCCTCCAGCGGATCGGGGAAGAACAGCAGGACGTCGAGTTCGCCCTGGGCGATCATCGCGCCGATCTGCTGGTCGCCGCCGAGCGGGCCGCTTTTCACCAGCCTGATCGGCAAGTCCGGCAAGGCGCGCTGCAGCACCAAGCCCGTCGTCGCCGTCGCCACGACCTTGTGCCGGGCGATCAGGTCGAGATGCTCCTGCGCCCAGGCGGCGAGATCCGGCTTCTTGCGGTCATGAGCGACCATGCCGATGGTCAGGGCCATGATGTTCCGGTTCCTTTCACGACGAGAGCGTGGCTCCATTGGAGCTGCACCTTAGGCGATTCCGTCTGGGATCCGCAGCCGAACGCTCTCTGCCGTCTGTCACCGCTTCGTTAAATGGCATGACTATTGCGACGTCTCCCAGGATCGGAGACGAAGCATGATGCGCCATTGGCCCAGCGACGCGAAAGCCGTGATCGCCCTGTTCGCGGTGTCGGCCGCGAGCATTCTCGGCTGGCTCGCGAGTGGCCTCTGAGCGCATCTCGAAGCCAGGCCGCCTCGGCGTTCTCGAAAACCGCGCTCCACTTTTCGGACCGATGCACTAGGATCGCGGCTCGCATGAATCGGAGCCGTCGAATTCCATGAAGCGCATCACCCTTCTCGCCGTCCTGCTGGGGCTGGGTTTCGCCCTGTCGGGCTGCGATAAATGCGGCAATTTCGGCCCCTTCTTCGGCCTGTCGGGCACGAAGAGCTGCGGCGGAAGCGAACCGAGCAAGTAACGCGGCGGCTTCATGCCTGCCGACGAGGCTGCCATGAGCTGAACGCGAAAAAGGCCGGGGCGATCGCCCCGGCCTTTTTTGTATCGGAGAGGAGAAATCTGTTCTCAGCCGCGTCGGCCAAGCAGCGACCAGCCAGCGCCCGCCAGACAAGCGGCGAGTGCCGTCTTGAGCGCCTCACCCAGCAGGAAGGGTTGCACGCCATAGGCGAACGCCTTGGCGAAGCCGACGCCCGTCGCGCCGCCGGCCATCTGCGCGCCGAAGGCGAGCCAGAGGCAGCCGATGGTCATCAGCACGAGATCGGCCAGCAGCAGGCCACCGACCAGCCTGACGAGCGACGCGCCACGCGCGGCCGCCCAGCCCGCGATCGCCGCAGCGGCGACGAAGCCGAGGATGAAGCCGCCGGTGGGGCCTGCGAGATAGAGCGGCCCGGCAGCGACCGGCGGCGTGTTGGTGAAGACGGGCAGGCCCGCCAGCCCATAGGCGATGTAGAGCGCCATCGTCGCCGCGCCGAGCCGCGCGCCATAGGCCGCGCCGAGGGCGAGCACCGCCAGTGTCTGCAGGGTCATCGGCACCGGCCAGAACGGAACTTTGATCTTCGCGGCCGCAACCATGAGCAGGCTGCCGGCAACGGCCAGAGCGATGTTGCGCAGCACGGCGGAACGCGGCTTGGCGGCCGGGAAAATCTCGCCGACCAGGGTCGAAGCCTGCAGGGGAAGCATGTCGGCCATGGGATACCGTCCTGTCTTGCGTAAGGCCGCGCCGCGCGACCGCTTCCCCGTCTATAGAAAATGCGGCAAAGCGCCACAAGCCGGGCGTGACCACGCGACCACGCAGACCCGCCCGGCGGAACCCGAGGCTGACGAAGGCGCCTCGTCGGTGCAGGATCGGACCATGAGCGACGACATCGAATTCGACAGAAGCCAGACGACTCCGGCGGGAGAGGTCACGGACCTCTCCCCGCTCGTGCGCCGTGTCATCGCCGGCAATGGCGGGCCGATGACCTTTACCGGCACCTGCAGCTACATCGTCGGCCGCGGCACGGTCGCGATCATCGATCCGGGCCCGGATGACGCCGATCATGTGACGCGCCTGCTCGCGGCGGTCGCCGGCGAGACAGTGAGCCACATCGTCGTCACCCACACCCATCGCGACCATTCCCCGGCCGTCCCGGCCCTGCAGGCGGCGACAGGCGCCCGTGTCGTGGGCTGCGGGCCGCACCGCCCCTCGCGCGAGCTCGGCCCCGGCGAGGGCCGGGTGCTGGACGCCGCTGCCGACAGCGACTTCGTGCCCGACTGGCGGATGCGGGACGGCGACACGGTCTCCGGACCGGGCTGGAGCCTGCGCGCGGTCGAGACACCGGGGCACACCGCGAACCACCTCGCCTACACGCTGGCGGAAGAGGAGACGCTGTTCTCCGGCGACCACGTCATGGCCTGGTCGACCTCGATCGTCGCCCCGCCGGACGGCTCCATGGCCGCCTATATGGCCTCGATCGAGAAGCTGCGCGGCCTCGATCACAGGCTCTACCGGCCGGGTCATGGCGGCCCGGTGGCCGAGCCGCAGCGCTTCCTGCGCGGCCTCGTCCAGCATCGCCGCCAGCGCGAGGCCGCTGTGCTCAACCGCATCGGTGCCGGCGACGAGACGATCGCGGCCATGGTGCCGGTGATCTATCAGGGCTTGGCGCCCGCCTTGCACGGCGCGGCGGCGCTATCCGTCCTCGCCCAGCTCGAGGATCTCGTGGCGCGCGGGCTCGTGGCCGCGAGCGATGCCATCCCGGCCCTGACGAGCCGCTATCGCCTCACCTGACGGACCCAAGCCTATCGTTCGAGCAGCAGGTCGATTTCGTCGGCGAAGGCGGTGACGCGCTTGGCATTGGCGCCGAGGTCGTGGCTGCCGATGCGCGAAGCCGAACGGATATCGATGCGGCTGCCGTCGACACGCGGCTTCACCCGGATGGTGATGTCCTCCGAAAAACGCAGGACCCGCCCGCGCGCCACGGCCTCGATACGCCCCGCGCCACTGCGGCCGCCGGGTCGCGAGGTTTCCAGGACCTGCCAGCCGAGCGCCGTCGCGGCCTTGCGTGCCAGATCGAAGGCGGCATCGGCTGGTTGCTCGAGGACGATCGGCGCAATCTTCGGATAGGCCTGCCGTTGCAGGCGCCGCTGCTGCGGCGCGATATCGGGCGGGACGCGCCCGTCCCGCGCCGTCAGCGCTGCCATCGATCGGCTGAAGGCCGGAGGATCGTCGATATCGGTCGAGATGTCGGCAAGCGCCGGCCGCGTCGCCAGCATGAAGCCGACATAGCCTGCCGGGGCGAGAAGGATCAGGCAGAGCGCAAGCGCACCGGCCGCCATGCCGACGCCGCGATGCCCCTTCTGCCAGATGCGGACGAAGGCAAGGAACGCGAGTCCCAGCGCCAGCAGCACGAAGAGATAGGCTCCAGCGACCGGCGCCAGCCCTTCGATGCTGGGCTCGCGCAGCCGGACGAGCAGGAGCGACAGTGCCAGCACCACCACCGAGAACCACGCCAGCCGGCGGCTCCAGATAGCGGCCCGCGAAACCGGTTCCTCGAAGACGAGACGACGATGCATTGCAGGACAAGGTGCCGCTGAACTGCGCGCAAAGGCAAGCCCGCCGACCTCAGCCCGGCAGGTGGTAGTCCTTGAACATCTCGCGCAGCACCGTCTTCTGGATCTTGCCGGTCGCGGTATGCGGAATGGCCTCGACCAGCACGACATCGTCCGGCAGCCACCATTTTGCGATCTTACCGGTCATGAAGGCGAGCATCTCCTCCTTGCTCGGCGTGCGTCCCGCCTTCGGCACGATCACGAGGAGCGGTCGCTCGTCCCATTTCGGATGGGCGACACCGATCACGGCCGCCTCCGCCACGTCGGGATGGCCAACGGCGAGGTTTTCCAGGTCGATCGAGGAAATCCACTCGCCCCCGGACTTGATCACGTCCTTCGAGCGATCGGTGACCTGCATGTAGCCGGCGGGGCAGATCGTCGCGACATCGCCGGTATCGAAAAAGCCCTGATCGTCGAGGATGTCCTCCTCGCGTCGGTAGTACGCGCCCGCCACCGCCGGCCCGCGCACCTTGAGGCGGCCGAAGGTCTTGGCATCCCAGGGCAGATCCTGCCCGGCATCGTCGGTGAGCCGGAACTCGACCGTGAAGGGCGGATGCCCCTGCTTGACCTTGAGATCGTAGAGCGCATCGCCCGAAAGCCCGGCATAGACCGGCTTCATCGAGCAGAAGGAACCGAGCGGACTCATCTCGGTCATGCCCCAGGCATGCGCGACGGTGACGCCGTATTTGCGCTCGAAGGTTTCGGTCATTGCGCGCGGACAGGCCGAGCCGCCGATGACGACACGCTGCAGGGTCGAGAGCTTGCCGTTCGTCGCCTCAAGATGCTGCAGGAGACCGAGCCAGACCGTCGGCACCGCCGCGGTCATGGTCACGCCCTCCCCCTCCAGCAATTCATGCAGCGAAGGGCCGTCGAGCTTCGCGCCGGGCATCACCAGCTTCGCGCCGGTCATCGGCGCCGAATAGGCGAGCGACCAGCTATTGGCATGGAACAGCGGCACCACCGGCATCACCGTATCGCGCGCCGACAGGCCCATATAATCGGGCGCGGCGCAGGCGAGCGCGTGCAGCACGTTCGAGCGGTGCGAATAGAGCACGCCCTTCGGCCCGCCTGTCGTGCCCGAGGTGTAGCAGAGCCCGGCCGCGGTGTTCTCGTCGACAGCCGCCCAGGCGAAATCGTCGTCGGCCTCGGCCAGCCATTCTTCATAGGCGACGGCGCCCTTGAGGCCCGTCTGCGGCATGTGCCCGGCATCGGTCAGGACGACATAGCGGGCGATGCTCGGCAGCTTCTCCTGAATGGCCTCGATCATCGGCACGAAGGTCAGGTCGAGGAACATCAACCGATCTTCGGCATGGTTGACGATGCCCGCGATCTGCTCCGGGAAGAGCCGCGGATTGACCGTGTGCGTGATCGCGCCGATGCCGCTGATGCCGTACCAGAGCTCGAGATGGCGATCGCTGTTCCAGGCAAGCGTCGCGACGCGATCGCCGAGCCTGATCCCTTCCCGTTCGAGGCGCTTGGCCACGCGCAGGGCCCGGCTCCGGATCTCCCGGTAGCTGCGCCGCCTGAGCGTCCCGTCCTCGACGGCGCGGCTGACGACTTCGCGGGTGCCGTGCTGGATCGCGGCGTGGTCGATGATGCGATGAAGCAGCAGGGGCCAGTTCTGCATCAGGCCGAGCATGATCGTTTCTCCCGGGCGTCATCAGTTTTACGCAGGATAGCGACGGCCGCGGCGGAAAGTGAAGTCAGTCCTTCGAAGGCTCGCCCGCGGGACCGAGATGGTTTAGGTCTGATCTGTCAATTGCGGGGGAGGACGCCAGTTGTCAGCACAGAAGCCGGTGCCGCAGGCCGCATCCGAGGCCGACCGCGTCTGGTTCCGCGTCATGCGGCTGCACCAGCGCATGCTGACCCAGATCACGCTGCGCATCCGCACGATCGGGCTTTCGATCCCGCAATTCGATCTGCTGTCGACGCTGACCGAGCAGGAAGGCATCAGCCAGAGCGAGTTGGCCGAGCGGCTCTACGTCACCAAGGGCAATGTTTCCGGGCTGGTTGACCGGCTGGTGCAGGCCGGGCTGGTCGAGCGCCGCGCCATCGCGGGCGACCGGCGCTCCTACGCCATGCACCTGACAGCAGAAGGCCGCCGCCTCGCGGAAGCGGGGATCGGCATCCAGCGGGATTTCGTCGCGAAGACGCTGGGCAAGCTCGCCCCTGCCGAACTCTCCGAGCTCGACCGGCTCATCGTGCTCTGGCGCGATCTCGCCCGCGCCGTCGATGCCGAGCCGGACATGAAGTGAGGTCGCCATGCCCGCCGCCATCGACCTGACCGCCTCGGCGACCGCGTTGCGCGCGGCGCTACTGGCCCACCGTTTCAACGCCACCGAGTTGCTGGAAGCGACCTTCGCTCGCATCGACGTGCTGAACCCGCGCCTCAACGCTATCGTCGCGCAGGATCGCGACGCGGCCCGCGCCATGGCGAAAGCCTCGGACGAACGCATCGCCAATGGCACAGCCCGCCCGCTCGAAGGGCTTCCGATCACGATCAAGGACGCCTTCGACGTCGCAGGTCTGCCCTCCTCCGGCGGCCTGCCGGCCTATCGCGAGCGTGTCCCGGTGGAAGATGCCGCAGCCGTCGCGCGGCTGCGGGCGGCCGGCGCCGTCATTTGCGGCAAGACCAATGTCCCGGTCTTCTCCGGTGATTTCCAGAGCTACAACCCGGCTCATGGCGTGACCAACAATCCCTGGGACGAAACCCGCTCGCCCGGCGGCTCCTCCGGCGGCGCGGCGGTCGCGGTCGCGGCCGGCATGAGCGCCTTCGAGCTCGGCTCCGACCTCGGCAGCTCGATCCGCTGGCCCGCCCATGCCTGCGGCGTCTTCGGCCTCAAGACGAGCTGGGGGCTGGTCTCGACCTGGGGTGCGATCCCGCCGCCGCCCGAGCGGCGCACGGCGCGCAATGTCGACCTGATGGTCGCGGGGCCGATCACCCGCACTGCCGAGGATCTCGACCTCATCCTGCCGGTCCTCGCCGGCCCGCGCGACACCGTCCGCCCCGCCCCGACCTTGCCCGAGCCACGCTGCAGAAGCGCGAAGGGCCTGCGCGTCGCGCTCTGGGCCGACGATCCCTTCGCTCCGGTCGATCGAGAGGTCGCGGACGCGGTGCGCGAGGCCGCCCGCCGCCTGGCCGAGGCCGGCGCCATCGTCGACGAAACAGCCCGGCCCTCGGTCAGCTTCGCGGATGCCTTCGAGGTCTATGCGCTGCTGAACCACGCCGTCGTCGCCTATGGCCTGCCGCCGAAGATCCGTGCACGCATCCAGGCCCAGGCTTCGCGCTTCAGCCCCAACGATCTTTCGCACCAGGCCCTGCAAGCCCGCGGCGCCCGGATGACACCTGGCTTCTACCACCAGCTCGCCCAACGCCGGCTGGCCCAGAAGCGGCAATGGGCACGCTTCTTCGAGCGCTACGACGTCGTGCTCTGCCCGCCCGCTCCTGTCGCCGCGATCCCACACGATCACGCGCCGGACATCCATGCCCGCCGCCTGATCGTGAACGGCGAGGAGCGGCCCTATCTCGATTTCCTGCTCTGGGCCGCACCCGCTACCGGCGCCGACCTGCCGGCGCTCTGCGCGCCGGTGATGCAATCACGAGATGGACTGCCGCTCGGCGTCCAGATCATCGCTCCCTTCGGCGAGGATCGCACCGCCATAGCGGTCGGTGCCATGCTGGAGGAAGCCGGCGGCCGCTTCATCCCGCCGCCGGTCGCGCGCTGAGACGACAGGGGCTCGACAGGTACCCTTACAATTTCGCGAGCCTTGCAGCAGAGTCTGCCGCCCCCTGCGCTCAAATCGCTCAACATTTGCGGGCAGATCGGCTTAAGGTGGAAAGAATCTTGAACAGGGAACGGAGCCACTCATCATGCTGACCAATTTGGCCGTCCGGGATATCGAGACCCTCGTCCACCCCTACACCAACCTCGCGACCCACCGCGAAACCGGGCCGCTGGTGCTGGAAAGCGGCAAGGGCATCTATGTCTACGACACCACCGGCAAGGAATATATCGAGGGCATGGCGGGGCTCTGGTGCACCGGCCTCGGCTACTCCAATCAGGAGTTGATCGACACCGCCACCGAGCAGATGAAGAAGCTGCCTTTCACGCACATCTTCGGCGGGCGCAGCCATGACCCGGCGATCGAGCTCGCCGAGAAGCTGAAGGAGATCGCTCCGGTTCCGATCTCGAAGGTGTTCTACGGTGCTTCCGGCTCCGACGCGAACGACACCCAGGTGAAGATCGTCTGGTATCTCAACAACGCCCTCGGCCGCCCGCAGAAGAAGAAGATCATCTCGCGGCTCAAGGGCTATCATGGTGTCACCGTGGCCTCGGCTTCGCTGACCGGACTGCCCAACAACCATATCGACTTCGACCTGCCGCTGCCGGGCATCCTGCACACCTCCTGCCCGCATCACTATCGCTTCGCCGAGCCCGGCGAGAGCGAGCAGGACTTCTCCTCGCGCCTCGCTGCCGAGCTCGAAGAGATGATCCTGCGCGAGGGGCCGGATACGGTCGCCGCCTTCATCGCCGAGCCGGTGATGGGCGCCGGCGGCGCGATCACCCCGCCCGACGGCTATTTCGAGAAGGTCAACGCCGTCCTGGCGAAGTACGACATCCTCTTCATCTCGGACGAGGTCATCACCGGCTTCGGCCGTACCGGCAAAATGTTCGGCACCGAGACCTACGGCATGGCGGCCGACTCGATCTCGCTCGCCAAGCAGATCACCTCGGCCTATTTCCCGCTCAGCGCCGTGATGATGAACGACAGGATCTACGATGTTCTGGTCGACCAGAGCCGTAAGATCGGCACCTTCGGCCATGGCAACACCTATGCCGGCCATCCGGTCGGCTGCGCCATTGCGGTCAAGACGCTGGAGATCTACCAGCGCGAGAAGATCGTCGACCACGTCGCCAAGGTCGCACCGACCTTCCTGCGCCGCCTGAACAAGCTGACCGAGCATCCGCTCGTCGGCGAGGCGCGCGGCGTCGGCCTGATCGGCGGCGCCGAGCTGGTCAAGGACAAGGCCACGAAGGCTCCTTTCGAGACCAAGAAGGGCGTCGGTGCCAAGGCCGTCTCCTTCGCGCTGCAGGAAGGCTTCATCACCCGCGCCATGGGCGACCGCCTCGCCTTCTGCCCGCCGCTGGTCATCAACGAGGCCGAGATCGAGGAGATGTTCAACCGCTGCGAACGCGCCCTCGACAAGACCCTCGCCTGGGCCAAGGCGGAAGGGCTGCTGGCAGCCTGACTGGCGCACGCCCTCGCGACGAACGAAAGAGCCGGGTGCACTGCGCCCGGCTCTTTTTTGTTGTGTTCAGCAATATGGCGAAAAGCGGCGAGGACGCACGGGACGCCACGAACAAATCACGATCGCGCCCCGTGGCCGTCCTGATTCGGCGTCAGCCTGCTTTCGTCGGCCAGCGAGACCCGGCCGGCATCGGACAATCAGTGAAGTCAGGAGCCATGACTCATCTCAACGCGCGTTCCCACACGCAATCCCGGAAGGGCTTCCACGACGCTTCGGCGCGGGAGACCTATGCATCGCGTTTCCGCCCCATCGCGATTCAGGCGGTTGCGGCCGGAACCCGGCGGAACCCTCATGCGTTGAAAGAGTCGGGCGAGGCACGCAAGGCCGATCTGCCGAGCGTTCTCCGCCACGGTTTCGACGACTGAAACCTCCCCTTTCGAGACCCAATAACTGACCGGCGCGGAGTCATCTCCCGCCGGTCTTTTTGTGCCCTACCGGCGTCCTAAACGAAAAATGGCGGGTGCCGGCCGGCACCCGCCATCGAAGAACGCTATCGCGCGAAACGTCAGACCACGACGACCTTGGCGCCGACCGGCACGCGGTTGAACAGGTCGATCACGTCGATGTTCCGCATCCGGATGCAGCCGGACGAGGCGGCACGGCCGATCGTCTCGGGCTCGTTGGTGCCGTGAATGCGGTAAAGCGTGTCGTGACCGTTCTGGTAGAGATAGAGCGCACGCGCCCCCAGCGGATTCTCCGGGCCACCATTCATGCCGCCCGCAACGGGCTTCAGATGCGGCCAGCGCTTGACCATCTCGGCTGGCGGGGTCCAGCGCGGCCACTCGGCCTTGCGCTGGATGACGGCCTCGCCGGTCCAGCCATAGGCCTCGTCACCGGTCGCGACACCATAGCGGATCGCCTTCCGGTTCGGCAGGACGAGGTAGAGGAACTTCTGCTTGGTATCGATATAGATCGTCCCGGGCGGCTCACCGGTCGGGTCGGCGATCTCGTAGGGGAGATACGGGAGATAGGTGTCGTACTTCGGGACCAGCGCGATATATTCGGCATCGCGGGCCGAGAGTGTCGGAGCGCTCACGCTCTTGTACTGGCATGCGCCCAGCAGCGCCGACACAGCCAGAGCGACGAAGACGGTCTTTTTCATAGCCTCCACCCGAGCGACCCGAAGGCAGCCTTTATGATGAATCGAACGTTAACGCTTCGTATCGCCGGCAGGGAGCCGCAAGGCACGGGAGGCGATGATCCTGCGCAGAACTAGGCTCCAAACCGGCATGGCGCAATCTTGTTCCGCCGCCGCTGGATGCTCCCGCAGCCAGCGTGGCAAAGTGGTCACGGTTTCACTGTTGAATGCCATCGCGACTGGATGAACTGCCTTTGACGACCCTGCTGATCACCCATCCTGCCGGGCTGCTCCATGCCATGCCGATCGGCCATCCCGAGCGCCCTGACCGTCTGAGAGCCGTGGAACGCGCGCTCGAGGACGAGCGGTTCGCACCGCTGATTCGGGTCGAAGCGCCGCTCGGCACGCTGGAGCAGGTAACGCTTTGCCATCCTGAGCCCTATGTGCAGGCGATCCTCGATGCCTCCCCGCGGGAGGGCTTCGTGTATCTCGACGCCGATACGACATTGTCGCCCGGCACGGTCGAGGCGGCCCTGCGCGGTATCGGCGGCGCCACATTTGCCGTGGACGAGGTGATGACGGGCAAGGCGCGAAACGCCTTCTGCGCCATGCGCCCGCCCGGCCATCACGCCGAACGCGAACGCGCCATGGGCTTCTGCTTCTTCAACAGCGCCGCCATCGCAGCCCGCCATGCCCAGAAGGAGCATGGGGCGGAGCGCGTCGCCATCGTCGACTGGGACGTCCACCACGGCAACGGCACGCAGGATATCTTCTGGAGCGATCCGAGCGTGCTCTACGCCTCCGTGCACGAGATGCCGCTCTATCCCGGCACCGGCGCTCCCTCGGAACGGGGCACCCACGGCACCATCGTCAACGTCGCGCTCGCAGCCGGCGACGGCTCGGACGAATTCCGCGACGCCTTCGACATCGGCATCCTGCCGCGCGTCATGGCGTTCCGCCCGGACCTGATCGTCGTTTCCGCCGGCTTCGATGCGCATTGGCGCGATCCGCTCGCCGACATCAACCTGCGCGAGGCCGACTTCGCCTGGGCGACCCGGAAGCTGATGGAAATCGCCGACAGGCACGCCGGCGGGCGCCTCGTTTCGGTATTGGAGGGCGGCTACGACCTCGAAGGATTGGCGAAGTCGACCGCCGCCCATGTCGGCGCGCTGATGGGGAGCTAGCGCATTTTCGAGCGAAGTGGACACCGGTTCGCGTGAAGAAAATGCGAGAATACAAGAAGGCAGAGCATGTCCGCGCTTCGGAGAAACGCGGACATGCTCTGAGCGCCGCTCACTCCAGCGGCTGCGTCTCGGCGATCTCGATGCCGAAGCCGCTCAGCCCCACGAAGGAACGCGGCGAGGAGGCGAGGTTGACGATCGAGGCGACGCCGAGATCGCGCAGGATCTGTGCGCCGAGGCCAACCTCCCTCCATTGCTGGCTGCGCAGCGCATCCGAGCCTTCCTCGTCGACGCTCTTGATCGGCACCCCGGCGGTGCCGTCGCGCAGATAGATCAGCACGCCCCGCCCTTCCTGCTGGAAGCGCCGGAGCGCGCACTGGATCGCGCCCGCCCCACCCAGCACGTCGGAGACAACATCGGCACGATGCAGCCGGGCCGGCACCTTCTCGCCATCGCCGAGCTTGCCCATCACGAAGGCGAAATGCTGCGTGTCCTCGAAGGGGGTGACATAGACATGCCCCGTCATCTCGCCGAAAGCGGTCTTGACCGGGAAGGAATGCACCCGCTCGACGAGCTTCTCGCGCGACTGCCGATAGGCGATCAGATCCGCCACCGTGATCTGCTTGAGGCCGTGCTTCTCGGCAAAGGCCGTGATCTGCGGGCCCTTCATCACCGTGCCGTCGTCATTGGCGAGTTCGCAGATCACGCCGACTTGCGGCAGCTCGGCGAGCTTGCACAAGTCGACGGCAGCTTCCGTATGGCCGGAGCGCATCAGCACGCCGCCATCCTTGGCGATCAGCGGGAAGACATGGCCGGGACGAACGAAATCGGCCGCGCCCATATTGCCGTTGGCCAGCGCGCGAACCGTGTTGGTGCGCTGTTCGGCCGAAATGCCGGTGGTCAGCCCGTGCTTGACGTCGACCGTAATGGTGAAGGCGGTGCCGAGCGGAGCGTCGTTCGAAGACACCATCGGGTCGAGCCGCAGTCGCCGGGCCTCGCTCGCGGTCAGCGGCGCGCAGACGATGCCGCAGGTGTTGCGGATGATGAAGGCCATCTTCTCCGGCGTGCAGAGCGAGGCGGCAACGATGAGGTCGCCCTCGTTCTCGCGGTCATCATCATCGGTGACGATGACGATCTCGCCACGGGCGAAGGCTTCGATGGTCTCTGCGACATTGTTCGACATGGCAGCCTCGCGCGGCCCGGACAGGCCGAGGAAATCATTGGGGGTGACGGAGCCGCCCGTGGCGGCAGCGATGCGCTCGGCGCTTTCGCGGGAGATCCAGGCGGCCGGATCGTTGCACAGCGCGGTCACGCTGGCCGGCGACAGGCCGACCTGCTTGGCGAAGGCGCTGCGCGCGATCTTGTTCTGCCGGAGCCAGGCATCGAGCTTCATGCCGGAGAAGCTAATGCGCCGGCACTTCATCCGCAATGAAGCGATGATGCATTTTCAGTATTGCTGAAATGCAAGTTTGCCTTCGTGGCCTGCGAACCAGCTCGAGCCTATTCCTGGAACGGCCAGCGCGGCTCGACGACGCCCACCTGGCCGCGATGGCGCAGATATTGATCCGCCAGAACGCAGGCGACCATCGCTTCGCCCACCGGCACGGCCCGGATGCCAACGCAGGGGTCGTGACGGCCCTTGGTGAACATCTCCGCCTCGCCGCCGGACCGGGTCACGGTGGCGCGCGTCGCCAGGATCGAGGAGGTCGGCTTCACCGCGAAGCGCGCCACGATCGGCTGGCCGGTCGAGATGCCGCCCAGGATGCCACCGGCATGGTTGGAGAGGAAGAGCGGGCGCCCGTCATTGCCGGCGCGCATCTCGTCGGCATTCTCCTCGCCGGAGAGCTCGGCCGCGCCGAAGCCCTCGCCGATCTCGACGCCCTTCACCGCGTTGATGCTCATCAGCGCCGCGGCGATCTCGGCATCGAGCTTGCTGTAGATCGGCGCGCCAAGACCGGGCGGCACGCCTTCCGCCACGATCTCCAGCACGGCGCCGATCGAAGAGCCGGCCTTGCGAATGCCGTCGAGGTAATCGGCGAAGAAGGCGGCAGCTTTAGCATCCGGACAGAAGAAGGGGTTGCGGCCGACCTCCTCCCAATCCCAGTTGGCACGGTCGATCTTGTGCGGGCCGATCTGGACGAGCGCGCCGCGCACGACCATGCCCGGCACGACCTTGCGGGCGATGGCGCCGGCGGCGACCCGCATCGCCGTCTCGCGCGCCGATGAACGCCCGCCGCCGCGATAGTCGCGGATGCCGTATTTGACGTCATAGGTGTAGTCGGCGTGGCCCGGCCGGTACTTGTCCTTGATGTCGGAATAATCCTTCGAGCGCTGGTCGACATTGTCGATCATCAGCCCGATCGAGGTGCCCGTCGTCACCTGCACGCCATCGCTCTCGCGCGCGAAGACGCCGGACACGATGCGGACCTGGTCCGGCTCCTGGCGCTGCGTGGTGAAGCGGGACTGTCCCGGCCGGCGTCGGTCGAGATCGCCCTGGATGTCGGCTTCCGTCAGCGGGATCAGCGGCGGGCAGCCATCGACGACGCAGCCGATGGCAGGCCCATGGCTCTCGCCGAAGGTGGTGACGCGGAAGAGATGGCCGAAGCTGTTGTGCGACATGGGAGCCCGATGCGTTTCGTACCGGCTCTTAAGCCGGATCGGTGCGCGGCGAAACCCCGCTCGGGCCGCCATGGCCATTGACAAGGCCGCTCCGCACCGGCTTCAAGCGCCACCATGAGCCGCAAGCCCCCTTGCCCCTTGCGCTCCTGGCGCCCCGGGAGCCCCATCATCGCGGGACTTTAGCCCCGAACCGCCTTGTCGGCGGTTTCGGGGATGCATCGGCTCGCCAGCCCGCGCGGTCGCGGCAGCGAGCCATCCGGCCAAGCCACCTTTCCGAATTCAACAAGGGCTTCGCGCGCGAAGCCCGGCAACCGCGCGAGTCTGTCGAGGTCAGCATCGCCGCATCATCGCGGAGCTGCGATCAGTCGACGCTCGATGTCCAGGCCCCGCATGAAACCCTTCCGCAGGCGCCCTGCCCCGACCACCACGGCGACCGTCAGCCTCGCCCGCGCCCTCTCCAAGCTGGGCTATTGTTCGCGCACCCAGGCCGAGAAGCTGGCACGGGAAGGGCGTGTCGCGGTCGATGGCCGTATCATCCGTCATCCCGAGCTGCGCGTCGATCCGAGACGAGTGCGTTTGCAGGTCGACGGCGAGGCGGTCTTGGCCGCACGCCGCATCTACCTCATGCTCAACAAGCCGCGCGGCGTGGTGACGACGGCCAGCGACCCGGACGGCCGGCAGACCGTCTATTCCTGCCTCGGAGACCTCGAGCTGCCCCACCTCGCCCCTGTTGGGCGGCTCGACATGGCGAGCGAAGGCCTGCTGCTGATGAGCAACGATACGCGCTGGGCGCAGCGCATTCTCGATCCTGCCTCGGGTGTCGAGAAAACCTATCACGTCCAGATCGACCGGGTGCCGGACGAACCCTTCATGACGAGGCTGCGACAAGGCGCCGTCACGGATGGCGAGGTGTTGACGATCAAATCGGCTGAGCTGCTGCGCCAGGGCGAACGTAATGCCTGGGTCGAGATGGTGATCGACGAGGGCCGCAACCGGCAGATTCGACGGATCGTCGAAGCGGCAGGGGCCGACGTATTGCGCCTCGTCCGCGTCAAGATCGGGGGCCTCGACCTCGGCGACTTGCCCAAGGGCGCGGTACGCGAACTGCGTCCCGAGGAAGCGGCACTCCCGCTCCTCGGCAGCGCCACTCCGACGAACGGAATGGCGCGCCGGGCCGGCTGAGCGCCGCCAGGCCAGTCAGTGCGCGGGCGCTTTCGCCGGAACCGCAGGCGCACCTTCCCAGCGCGTATGTGCCGGCAGGTTCTCGCCCTTCATGATCACGGTGAGCAGTCCGATCTGCGCATAGTCGCCGACATGGGTGTCGTAGAGCACGGTCGCGCCCGCGCCGACGCAGACGCCCTTGCCGAGCCGGACCCGGCCGACCTTCATCACCCGATCCTCGTAGAGATGGGTCTGCAGCGCCGAATGGGCGTTGATCGTGCAGAAGTCGCCGACCTTGATGCAGTCGAACTCGGTGATGTCGGTCGAGTCGAGCCAGACACCCTTGCCGTATTTCGCGCCGAACAGCATCAGGAACCAGGGCAGGAACGGCGTGCCGCGCAGATAGTCGAACAGCACCTTGCCGCCAAGGCCCCAATACATCACGGCGACCGCCTCGGTGCGCATCGCCCACCACGACCACATCGGCTTCATCACCGGCTTGTAGACGCCCATCATCAGCCATTTGACGCCTGCGCAGATCAGCGCCTGCACCAGCGCGATAAGGACCGCGACGCCCATGAAGGAGGTGACGAGGCCAAGCCAATCACCCTCGTTGATCTTCTGCTGCAGCACCGTATCGACCGCGATCGTGCCGAAGGTGATGAACAGCATCGCCGGGAAAGAGGTGTGCAGCGCCTCGAAGACGCCACGCCCGAACTGCTTGGCAAAGGAGGGCTTGTAGGTCCAGTCGGCACCGAGATCGACCTTCTGCCGAGTCGGCAGCTTGATCGGCGGCGAGCCGAACCAGGTGTCGCCGGGCTGCATGCGGTCGTTCGCCGGCGGCTTCGACTTGATGCCGATCAGCACCCGGTCCGGGATGATGCTGCCCGGCGGCACCACGGCATCGTTGCCGACGAAGACCTGCTCGCCGGTGCGCGTCTCATCGAGGCGCATATAGCCGCGGCGCATCTCCTCGTCGCCGAAGACGACCTCGTCGGCGATGAAGTTGCCGGCGCCGATGCCGGTGACGTCGTAACGGCCTGACAGATTGGTCGAGATCTCGGCCCCGCGCCCGATCCGGGCGCCCATCAGCCGGTACCAGGCGCGCATGTAAATGGTCGCGAAGAGCGAGGAGAGCGTCTCCAGCGTCACCTCGGTCGCCAGCGCCACGGTCCATTTGCGGGCGTAGAAGCCGGAATGGATCGAATAGGAACCGCTCGTCACCCGCGGCAGGATCGCCCAGCGCAGCCCCGCCATCAGCAGCACGGTGAAGGCGATGAGTCCGATCGCAGTCGGCCACGTCAGGATCGGCAGGAACCAGAGATAGCTGATGTCGGTCCAGCCAGCGATGAAGTAGTCGATCTTGTCGAACAGCCAGAAGGCCGGGAAGATCGGCAAAAGGCTGACCGGCGGCAGCACGATCAGCATGAAGACGTAGAAGGCCGTCATCAGCGCGCGCCGCGCCGGGGAGGCTTCGGCCTGCGGCGGCAGCGCCGCGAGATCGACCATGCCGATCTTGCGGCCGGGCGAGCCGTCCCAGATCTCGGCCTCACCGACCCGGGTGCCGGGCGCGATGGCGGTCAGGTCGCCGATCTCGGCATGGTCGCCGACGACGCTGTCATGGCCGAACACGACCGAGGCGCCGGCCGAGACGTCCTTGCCGATCCTGATGCGGCCGATCACCAGCTTGTCGCCGATCGCCTCGCCATTGGCGAAGGTGGTCTTGGTGCCGAAGCTCGCGCCGTCGCCGATCTCGATCAGGTCGATCGCCCCGGCCTCGTAATCGGAGAGGATGACGTCGCTCCCGACCTTGGCGCCGAGCAGGCGCCAGTAGAAGCGCATCACGGGCGTGCCCTGCAGCCACTTGATATGGACCAGGCTGGCGACGCGCGCGGCGAACCACCAGCGGAAGTAATAGACGCCCCAGAGCGGATAGACCCCCGGCTTGGTGCGCCCCAGCACGAGCCATTTCAGCGCGATGCCGATCAGCCCCGTCACCACGATGATCGCGACATAGATGCCGAGCAATGCCCCGATCTGGCCGAAGAGTGACAGATCCTCACCCGACACGATCATGTAGGTGACGAAGACGCCGAGCCACTGCGCGGTCGAAAGCCCGATGATGACCGGCAACACCGCCGCCTGCGCCAGCCCGCAGAGGAAGCGGCGCAGGAAGGGCGGCGGGGTAAAGGAAAGGTCCTCCGTCGCGGCCGCGCCGCGCTCGTCGAGGAGCTCGGCCATCGCCCTCAGCGTGCGGGCGCCATAGACGTCCTGCAGCGTGATGCCGGCATAGGCAGGCGTCTCGCGGACGATCGAGATGAACCGGGCCGCGAGCAGCGAATGCCCGCCGAGATCCATGAAGAAATCGGCCTCCAGCGGCAGGCTCGCCGCGCCGAGCACGCGCTTGGCGGCTTCGAGCAGCGCCGCTTCCGTGGCATTGCGCGGCGGCTCCTGCTCGCCATCGGCGCTCGGTGCCGTCAACGGCGCCGCCTTGAGCATCTTGCGGTCGACCTTGCCGGAGACCATGCGCGGCAGCGAACCAGCCGCCTCGAAATGCGCCGGCACCATGTAGGGCGGCAGCTTCTCGCGCAGAGCCGCGCGCAGAGCCGGCCCGTCGACCGCCACACCCGGTTCCGGCACCACGAAGGCGACCAGGCGCTCGATGCCGTCATCGGTGCGCAACACGACCGCCGCCTGCGCCACACCCGGCTCGTCTGCGAGCTTCGACTCGATCTCGCCGAGCTCGACGCGGAAGCCGCGGATCTTGATCTGGTCGTCGATGCGCCCGTGGAAGACGATGTTGCCGTTGCCGTCTAGGCTGACCGCGTCGCCCGAGCGATAGAGGATCGGGTCGTCGGAACCGGCGACGCCGAAGGGATTGGCGATGAATTTCTCGGCCGTCAGCTCCGGGCGCCCGTGATACCCCTTGGCGACGCCGGGACCACCGATCAGCAGCTCGCCCTGCTCGCCCGGATGGACGAGGCGCAGCTCTTCGTTGACGACATAGGCGGTATAGTTGGGGATCGGCTTGCCGATCGTCACGGTCTCGCCCGGCACGACCTCGGCCGCAGTCGCGACGACCGTGGCCTCGGTAGGCCCGTAGGTGTTCAGGATGCGCCGGCCCGGCCGCGACCATTTCTGCACGATCGCCGGCGGCAAAGCCTCGCCACCGAGCAGGATCAGCCTCAGCGAGGGCACATCCGATGGCAGGATGCCGAGCAGCGTCGGCACGGTGTCGATGATGGTGACGCCGGCCTCGTTCAGGATCGCCGGCAGCTTCTCGGCATCGCCCATCATCTCCGGCGAGGCGACGAACAGGGTCGCGCCGACCAGATAGGGCGTCCAGATCTCCTCCATCGAAAGGTCGAAGGCGACCGAGGCGCCCTGGAAGACGACATCCTCGGGGCCGAAGCCGTAGACGGCATTCCCGGAGCGCAGGAAATGGCAGATGTTGCGATGGCTGATGACGATGGCCTTGGGTGTGCCCGTCGAGCCCGAGGTGTAGATCAGATAGGCGGGATGATCCTTGGTCAGCCCGGCCGGCCGCGCCGGCGGCTCGACATCGTCCGCCCCTGCGGCCAGCGCATCCGGCGTCCAGACCTTGCGGTCGGTTTCCTCGGCGCGCGCGACCCAGCCGCTGCAGGTGACGATGCCCTTGGCCTGCGCATCGTTGAGGCAGGTCGCGATGCGCTCGACCGGCGCCTCCGCATCGAACGGCACCCAGGCTGCGCCCGCGCGCGTGATCGCGATCTGGGCGATGAGCAGGTCGATGCCGCGCGGCATCCACAGACCGACCATGTCGCCCGGCCCGACGCCGGCAAGGTGCAGGCCGCGCGCCTGCTTCCCGGCAGCAGCCCAGACCTCGGCATAGCTCAGCCGGCGCGCACCATCGGTCAGGGCGGTATGGTCCGGCCGTGCCGCGGCCGTCGCCGCGAAGATCTCGGCCAGCACTTCATCGCGCAGCAGTTCCGGGCTTTTCTCGCCGGCCAGCATGGCGAGCGGCTTTGCCGCCGCATCCGTCGCCACCGACAGCTTGCTCATATCGTTCATGGCGCCCCGCTGCGCTCGACGGTCGATCGATGGCGGGAGGCTTTGGCCTCCGCATCCTTCATTCGCACCTTGTCACGCACCTTTAAAGAAACCCGGAATCGTCGCTCGCATGACCGCGCTATCCGGTCGAGCCCCCCCGGCCGGGCAAGCCGCCGCTCCACGCGGTTCTGCTAGCACATTCCCCCTGCCAAATCACCCGTGAACCGGTGATGAATGCCCGCAGGCAGGCGCAGGATTCAGAGCCAGTCGGCCTTGCCGCCCTCGACGACGAGCAGCTTGCCCTGCCAGATCTCGACCATCGCCGCCTTCTGCGGAGCGACCGCACCGACCAGCGCCAGCACCGCGCGCGCGACCCCACCATGGCTGACGATCACCGTCTCGCGCTCCAGCCCCGCCAGCACGGGCCGGACCCGCTCCGCCAGCATGCGATAGCTCTCGCCGCCCGGCGGCACGAAGCCCCATTTGTCGCGCTCGCGCAGGTGCGCCTGCTCTCGCTCGGCCTTGCGGATCTCGCGCCAGGTGAAACCTTCCCATTCCCCGAAGGTGAGTTCCTTGAGGCGGTCATCGATGCGATAGGCACCGGCCGGCAGGTCGAGATCGCGGCGCAGGATGTCCATCGTCTCGCGCGCCCGCTCCATCGGCGAGCAGATGTAGTCGAGGTCCGCGAAAGCCGGCTCCAGCGTCTTGAGTCGGTCGGCGGCCTCGGCTGCCTGCTCGCGCCCCAGCGCGTTGAGCGGGATGTCCCGGCCGCCCTGCAGGCGCCCTTCGCGATTCCAGTCGGTTTCGCCGTGACGGACGAGGATGAGCCGGTGCGGAAGCGAGAGCGGAACCATGCGGGGCTTCTGCACGCCTCGTCCGGGGAGGTCAAAAGCCTTCTGCGCCCGGCCGCCATGCATCCGCCCGATCGCGACGATCCGTCGCTTGCTGTGGTGGAAAATCCACGGGCTGTGTATAGCGCCCGGACGCGCTATCGCATCGGATCGTCATGCCCCTTGCCCTCACCCTACCCGATGGCCGCAACCTCTCGCTCGACGAGGCGCCGCTGCTGATGGGCATCGTCAACGTCACGCCGGACTCCTTTTCGGATGGCGGACTGCTCGACAGCGCCGAGGCGGCCGTGGCGCATGGTCTGCGGCTGGCCGAGGAAGGGGCGGCGATCGTCGATATCGGTGGCGAATCGACCAGGCCCGGCCACGAAACCGTCGATGCCGCGACAGAGCTTGCCCGCGTGCTCCCCGTCATCTCCGGGCTGAAGGCACGGAGCGAGGTGCCGATCTCGATCGACAGCTACAAGGCGGAGGTCGCGGAGGCCGCTCTCGCCGCCGGAGCCTCGATCATCAACGATGTCTGGGGCGCCCAACGCGATCCCCGCATCGCCGCGGTCGCGGCCCGGGCCGGTGCCCCGATGGTGCTGATGCACAACCGCGATACGATCGATGCCGCACTCGACATCTTCGACGAGGTCGCGCGTTTCCTCGAGCGCTCCATCGCCATCGCCACCCAAGCCGGCGTGCCGCGCCAGCAGATCGTCATCGACCCCGGCATCGGCTTCGGCAAGACGCCGCGCCAGAATCTCGACCTGATCCGCGACCTCGACCGGCTGAATGTCCTCGGCTGCCCGATCCTGCTCGGCGCCTCGCGCAAATCGACGCTCGGCCGCCTCACCGGCCGCAAGGTCCCGGCCGAACGGCTGGCCGCCACCCTCTCCGCCCATCTCTATGGCGCCAGCCGCGGCGCCGCCATCCTGCGCGTCCACGATGTCGCGCCGCATATCGACGCGCTCAAGGTCTGGGACGCGATCGCGGACGAAACGAAGGTGATCCCTTGAGCGAAACCGGCAGCATCCTGATCGAGAAGCTCGATATTTACGCCTATCACGGCTTTTTCTCGGAAGAGGAGCGGCTCGGCCAGCGCTTCATTCTCGACCTCGTGCTCGATGTCGATCTGCGCGCTGCCGCCAAGAGCGACCGCCTCGCCGATACCGTCGATTATGGCCGCGCGGTCACGCTGATCAGCGAGGTTTTCACGGCCCAGCGCTATCACCTGCTCGAAGGCGCTGCACGCGCCGTCGCGCTCGCTCTTTTCGACGCCTTCGCACCGATCGCCGGCGTCGAAGTCACCCTGCGCAAGCCGGCCCCGCCGATCCCGGCGACGCTGAGCGCGGTCGGCATCAGGCTGAGCTTCCGGCGTGGCGACTGAAGCGGCCCTCGCCTTCGGCGGCAATCTCGGCGATCCCCTCGCAGCTTTCGCCGCCGCGCTCATCGGCCTGCGTCGCCACCCGGCCGTGAGACTCGGGCGGCTGTCATCGGTCTACCGCACCGCGCCCTGGGGCAAGACCGACCAGCCGGAGTTCCTCAACATGGCGGCACTGGTCGAGACGACGCTGACCGCGGAAGAGCTGCTGGCTCTCTGCCTCGATCTGGAACGGGCCGGTGGGCGGGAGCGTCGCGAGCGCTGGGGACCGCGCACGCTCGATATCGACATCCTGACCTATGGGGCCGAGGCGATCGACCAGCCGGGCCTGCAGATCCCGCACCCACGCATTGCCGAGCGCGCCTTCGTGCTCGCGCCGCTGGCGCAGATCATGCCGGATCGCGAGATCGGCGGCCGAACGGTCAAGACCTTGCTGGAGGCCGTCGCAAACGAAACGATCCGCCGCGACGATGTCGCGACGGACCGATTGAGAGCATTGCTGACAGAGTAAGGGCCGAGAGCGCCGAGGCTCACTCGCCCTTGTCGAGCGAGATGTCCGGCGCGGTCGGCACCTTCATGCCGACGACATGGTAGCCGGCATCGACATGCATGATCTCGCCGGTGATGCCGCGCGACATGTCGGAGACGAGGAACACCGCCGTCTCGCCGACCTCCTCGATGGTGACCGTGCGACGCAGCGGCGAGTTGTACTCGTTCCAGCGCAGAATGTAGCGGAAATCGCCGATGCCCGAGGCGGCGAGCGTCTTGATCGGGCCGGCCGAGATCGCGTTGACGCGGATCTTCGAGGGGCCGAGATCGGCGGCGAGATACTGCACGCTCGATTCCAGCGCAGCTTTTGCGACGCCCATGACGTTGTAGTGCGGCATCCACTTCTCGGCGCCATAATAGGTCAGCGTCAGCAGAGAGCCGCCATCCGGCATCAGCTTCTCGGCACGCTGGGTGATGGCCGTGAAGGAGTAGCAGGAGATCAGCAGCGACTTGGAGAAGTTCGCCTCGCTGGTCTCGACATAGCGGCCCGTCAGCTCGTCCTTGTCGGAGAAGGCGATGCAGTGGACGACGAAGTCGAGCTTGCCCCAGAGCTTCTCGATCTCGGCGAAGACCGCGTCGATCGTCGCGCCGTCGGTGACGTCGCAATGGCCGACGACATGGCCGCCAAGCTCCTTGGCAAGCGGCTCGACCCGCTTCTTCAGCGCATCGCCCTGATAGGTGAAGGCGAGTTCCGCTCCCGCATCCGCCGCCGCCTTGGCGATGCCCCAGGCGATAGACCGGTTGTTCGCGACGCCCATCACGAGCCCGCGCTTGCCCTTGAGGAGATTGGCGGTCGGCGAAACGGCGTTGGAATCAGGCATGGGAAACCCGCAGGGTGAACGATGAGCAGGTCTCTTAGAACAGTCGCAGGGAAGTGGAAACCGCTTTTGAACGCTGTCCCCACGCCAGGAAACGCCTGCCGTAACGCCAGGAGGGCCCGGCGCCGCTTTGAGCCCTCCCGATCGGGGCTCCGCTCAGTCGGCGCGTACCTTCATCAACGCCGTCAGCTCGGCGTCGCTCGCCGGCATCTCGATATCGATGGCGACGAAGAGATCGCCGACAGCGCCCTTCTCGCCCTTCAGCCCCTTGCCGCGCAGCCGGAACTGCTTGGTCGTGCCGGTCATCGGAGGAATCGTCATCTCGACCGCGCCGGTCAGCGTCGGCACATGCAGGGCCCCGCCGAGCACCGCCTTGGCCAGTGGCACGGCGACCCGCGTGCGCAAATCGTTGCCGTCGACCGTGAAGCGCGGATCGGGCTTGACCTTGATGGTCATCAGCACGTCGCCGGTCTCGCCGGAGTACGGATCGGTCTGGCCGAGCCCACGCAGGCGCATGACCTTGCCGTCGCTCACCCCTTCCGGGACGGTGATCTCGACCTCGCGCCCGCCGGGCAGCTTGACGCGACGCGTCGCGCCGCTCACCGCCTGGGCCAGCGTGACTTCCAGCGTGAAGCTCTGCTCGGCTGGCTTCTGCGGCTCGGCCTTGCCGCGCGCGCGGCGGCCGGCCTCGCCGAAGAGCGAGGAGAAGATGTCCGAAGCGTCGAAACCGGCGTCGCCGCCGCGGCCGAACGGCGAACCGCCCTGGCCGAAGTTGAATTCGAAGCCGCCGGCCCGGCCGCCGCGACCGCCCATGCCTGCACCCATGCCGTCGAAGCCGTGGAAGCGCGGCTTGCCTTCGGCATCGATCTCGCCACGGTCGAACTGCTTGCGCTTGGCGTCGTCGCCGACGATCTCATAGGCGGCGTTCAGCTCGGCGAACTTGTCCTGCGCCTTCGGGTCGCTCCGGTTGCTGTCGGGATGCAGTTCCTTGGCACGGCGGCGGAAAGCCTTCTTGATCTCCGCATCGCTCGCGCCGCGGGCGACGCCCAGAACCTGATACGGGTCGCGCATCCAAAAAACCTCGTTCCACGCAAATAGGACGGCCCCTTTTGCCGGCAGGCCGTCCGCCTTGCCTTATCTGGGGATGGTGTGGCCCGTACGCAACATCCCGCGGGATACGCTTTCGTCGCGACCGTCTTGCGCTCTTTTTGGCTCGCGCTCTCGGTCCCGTGGAACGACTAGCTCAGGCCCTTCCAGGGCTCCATGTCCTTCACGGCCCAGTCGCCGCCCGAAGGCCGGCAGGCCGTGCCCTGCAGCTTCAGCGGCCGGCTCTGTGTCTGAACGCTGGCGATGAAGGCGCGGCAGATCTCGTCCGAGCGCAGGAACGGGCCGCCGACCGGCACGAAGGACCCCTTGATGCCGGTCTGCGGATTGTCCCAGGAGACTGCGGCACCGTTGCCCTGCGGGTCGAGCGCGACAGACATGGCGCCGTCGGCGCGGCGCAAGTCTTCGGGGCCGAGCTCGCTCGCGAGGTGCCCGAGGCCGGCTTCCTTGTCCGGCCCGCGCGCCGGCAGGATGGCCGATGTCGTCGCGACTTCGTCCTCGCTCTTGCTCGACAGGCCGAGGATCGGGAAGGACACCGAACAGCCGGCGCACAGCAGGCCCAGCGCGACGGCGGTGGCAGCGACGCATGAGCGCATGGGCGCCGTGCGCCGAGGAAGGCTTTGGAACGTCTGTGCCCCTGCCCTATATAAACCAGCCGCCCGAAACCGGATCACTTCCCCGCTCGCCCACGCCCACTGACCATTGTGGAGGATTAGACTGTGCAACCGTTAACGAGCGGTGACTTCACCCAGGAAAACGAGCCTTTCGCCTTGTTTCAGAGCTGGTTGGACGAGGCGGCCAAATCCGAGCCGAACGACCCGAACGGCATGGCGCTTTCTACCGTCGACGCAGACGGCCTGCCCAACAGCCGCATGGTGCTGCTCAAGGGTCATGGCCCTGACGGATTCGTCTTCTACACCAACACCGAGAGCCAGAAGGGCCAGGAGCTGCTCGGCCAGCCCAAGGCTGCTGCCCTGTTCCATTGGAAGAGCCTGCGCCGGCAGGTCCGCATCCGCGGCCCCGTCGAGCTGGTGAGCGACGCCGAATCGGACGCCTATTTCCAGTCGCGCCCACGTGACAGCCGCATCGGTGCCTGGGCCTCGCAGCAGTCCCGCCCGCTGGAGAGCCGCTTCGCGCTGGAGAAGGCGGTGGCGAGCTACACGGTGAAGTTCGGCATCGGCGAAATCCCGCGCCCGCCACATTGGCGTGGCTTTCGCATCACCCCGGTCTATATCGAGTTCTGGCGCGACGGCGCTTTCCGTCTGCATGACCGCATCGTCTTCCGCCGCGCCTCGGCCGCCGAGCCCTGGACGAAGACGCGCCTCTACCCCTGAGGACACTCCCCATGGCGATGCCGAAGTTCGATTTTCCCAAGACTGAAGCGGGCAAGCGTCCGGTCATGCTGCTGACCGGTGCGAGCCGCGGCATCGGCCACGCCACGGTGATGCAGTTCGCCATGGCGGGCTGGCGCATCCTGTCCTGCTCGCGCCAGGCCTTTTCCGAGAAATGCCCCTGGCCCTCCGGTGCCGACGACCATGTCCAGATCGACCTCGGCGATCCAGAGGACACGATGCGCGGCATCGCCGAGATCAAGAAGAGGCTCGTCGCCGAGGGCGGCAAGCTCCACGCTCTCGTCAACAATGCCGGCATCTCGCCGAAGGGACCGAAGGGTGAGCGGCTCGGCGCCGCCACCACCTCCTTCAACGACTGGCACAAGGTCTTCCAGGTCAATTTCTTTGCGCCGATCATGCTGGCCCGCGGCCTGCTCGACGAGCTGAAGGCGGCGAGGGGTGCGATCGTCAACGTCTCCTCGATCGCCGGTTCCCGCGTCCATCCCTTCGCGGGGGCGGCCTATGCGACCTCGAAGGCGGCGCTCGCCAGCCTGACCCGTGAGATGGCGGCCGATTTCGGGCCGCTGGGTATCCGCGTCAACGCCATCTCGCCCGGCGAGATCGACACCTCGATCCTCTCGCCCGGCACGGAGAAGATCGTCGCCACCCTGCCGATGCAGCGGCTGGGCAAGCCGGACGAGGTGGCGCGAGCGATCTATTTCCTCTGCACCGACGCCTCGAGCTACGTCACCGGCTCGGAACTCCACATCAATGGCGGGCAGCACGTTTGAGCGGGGACGGCCAGGTCATCCGCTTCCCGGCTGCGGGCAAGGCGCCGGCGCGGCCGGTGCTGGCGGCCTCCATTGCCGTGTTTCGCGACGGCAAGGTGCTGCTCGCGACCCGCACCAAACCGCCGGCCGACCAGCTCTGGTCCCTGCCCGGCGGCAAGGTCGAGGCCGGCGAGACGCTGGAGGAAGCCGCCTTGCGCGAACTCGACGAGGAGGTCGGTGTCACGGCCCGCATCCTCGGGTTCAACCGCCATGTCGAGATCTTCGGCCGCAATGCCGAAGGCGCGGTGACGCATCATTTCGTCGTCGCCTCCTTCATCGGCGAATGGCTCTCCGGCGAGCCGCGCACCGGCCCGGAAGCCGGGGCCGTGATGTGGGTCGATCCGCTGAAACTCGGCGGGCTCGCCACCACCCGCGAACTCGGTGAGGTGCTGCGCCGCGCCCACAAGCTCCATGCCGAGGGGCGCCCGGCGTGAGGGTCGTCGCCGCAGCCCTTGCCCTGCTGCTCGCCGGTTCGCCCGTCGCGGCGATCGCCCAGCAGCGCCCCGCCGCACCCGCGGCGAAACCGGCGCAGGGCGCCAAGCCGCCCGAACCCGCACCGCCAGAGCCGGATGGCCCACCCTATGAGCCCCAGCTCCTGCAACTCGCCGAGATCATGGGCTCGCTCGCCTATCTGCGCACGCTCTGCGGCGGCAAGGAGGCACAGGACTGGCGCAATCGCATGGCGGCGCTGGTCGAGGCGGAAGGACGCACGCCGCAGCGCCGCGACCGCTTGACGGCGGCCTTCAATCGCGGCTTCAAGGCCTACGCGCTGACGCACAGGGCCTGCACCGATGCCAGCCAGGAGGCAGCGGGCCGCCTCGCCGATCAGGGCGGACAGTTGTCGCGGGCACTCGCCGGGCGCTATGGCGGATAGGCAACAGCTGTTGCTCGAATACGATCTTCGGTGGAATTCTTGCGATCGCGTTAACCTTTCTTAAACGCCACGGTAGCGTCCCGCTCTGGCACGGCCTATGACTGGACCATCGCAAACCGTCGCGATCCGGGGCAGAACCGGCGCGATTCGCACCAGCCAGAGGCCGCAGAGTCCCGTCTCGATGTCGATCCTTTCAGACGACCCGATGCTCGACCCGAACCTCCCCGAGGACCATGGCGACGCGCGCCGCGTTGCCTACGGTTACGTCGAGGACGCCTTCGCCGAAGGCCAGCAGGACGGGCTCGATTCCGATGCCATGGCCCACGCCGCCCTCTTCGCGGCGCTGCGCACGCTGGTCGAGACCTATGGCGAGGAAGCGACCGCCGTCTTCGCCGAAGCCCTGCCCGAGAAGGTCCGCTGCGGCGCCTTCACCAGCGGCACGCGCCACTAGAGCATCGGACAGAAAAGCGGAATCCGCTTTTCGGAAAGATCCGATGCGCCAGCACTGGGATCGATCATCGTTATCGCGTCCGTAGGACGCGCGATGATCTAACCAGCGGCAGCACGCGCGGTTTCGGCCCGCTTCTGCATCAACGCCTGCTCCTGGACGTTGCGCGTCAGCGCGACCGCCTGCTCGAACGCCTCTGCCGCTTCACGATGCCGGCCGAGCTTGGACAGAAGGTCGCCGCGCACGCTCGGCAGCAGGTGGTAGCGCTTGAGTGCCGGCTCCGCCGCCAGCGCCTCGACCAGGGCGAGCCCCGCCGCCGGCCCTTCCGCCATCGAAACGGCAACGGCCCGGTTGAGCTCCACGATCGGTGACGGGGTCACGCGTGCGAGAACGCCGTAGAGCGTCACGATTCGCGCCCAGTCCGTCTCGTCGGCGGTGCGGGCTCGAGCATGGCAGGCGGCGAGCGCCGCCTGAAGCAGGAAGGGGCCGGGAGAGACGCCGGCGAGCTGCTGCGCCCGTTCCAGCGCGGCGAGCCCGCGCCCGATCAGCAGCCGGTCCCAGCGAGCGCGGTTCTGGTCAAGCAGCAGGATCGGTTCCCCCTTGGGACCGGTGCGAGCTCTGAGCCGCGAAGCCTGCAGGTCCATCAGCGCCACGAGCCCGTGAACCTCCGGCTCCTGCGGCGCCCGCGCCGCCAGGATGCGCCCCAGCCGCAACGCCTCCTCGCACAGCGTCGGACGCACCCAGTCCTCGCCCGCCGTTGCGGCATAGCCCTCGTTGAAGATCAGGTAGACCACCTCGAGCACCGAGGCGAGCCGCTCGCCGAGCTCGGGGCCGACAGGCACCTCATAAGGTACCTTGGCGTCGCTGAGCGTCTTCTTGGCCCGCACGATACGTTGCGCCATCGTCGGCTCGGGCACCAGGAAGGCGCGGGCGATCTCTTCCGTCGTCAGGCCGCCGAGCAACTTCAGCGTCAGCGCCAGCCTCGCCTCCTGCGGCAGCACCGGATGGCAGGCGGTGAAGATCAGCCGGAGTAGGTCGTCGCCCACTTCATCGTCGAGTGCGGCATCGAGATCGGGCATGACGGAATGATCGTCATCGAGGTCGCGGCCGAGCTCTTCCTGCTTGCGGCGCGCCATCGCCTCGTGGCGGACCGTGTCCAGCGCGCGGTGCTTGGCGACCTGCATCAGCCAGGCCGCGGGATTGCGCGGGACACCCTCCTCAGGCCACTGCTTCAATGCCGCGACCAGCGCGTCCTGCGCCAGCTCCTCGGCCCGGCCGACATCGCGCGTCAGCCGCACGAGGCCCGCGATCAGCTTCGGGGCCTCCATGCGCCAGACCGTCTCAATAGTGCGGTGTGCATCGCTTGCCGACATCGGGAGCGATACACACCATCAGCAGCCTTCGCTGGCAAGCTTCGCTAGGCCGGGAGCCGATCAGTCCTTGCCTTCCGCCTCGCTCTTGAGGCGATCCCACTGCGCCGCGGTCTCCGGCGTGACGATCTCGCCGAAATCAGCGAGCTCGAACAACGGCCGGATCTCGATCTCGGACGGGCCGGGCATCGGGTTGGGGCAGCGCTTGACCCAAGCGATCGCCTCGTCGAGCGAGGCGCATTCCCAGAGCCAGTAGCCCGCAACGAGCTCCTTGGTCTCGGCGAAGGGCCCATCGACGACGGAACGCTTGGCACCGTCGAATTGCACGCGCGCCCCCTTCGAGCTGGGCTGCAATCCGTCGCCGCCCTTCATGATGCCGGCTTTCACCAGCTCCTCGTTATAAGCCATCATCGCTTCGAGCAGCTCCTGGGTCGGCGGAGCGCCGGCTTCGCTGTCCTTGGTCGCCTTGACCATCACCATGAAACGCATCGGTCTTCTCCTTGTACGGGTGGAGGCGTCGCTCACACCGTTCGGATTGAAAGGGGTTACGAGCTCCGTCCGATCAGCGGCCGCGCTTCTCGAATTCGGCGCGCAGCTGTTCCTTCCGCTCGCGCCGCTCCGGCGTCACCATCTCGCCGAACTCCTCCAGCTCGAAGACGGGCCGGAGCTCGATCTCGGTACCGCCGTCGAAGGGCGCGCGCTTCAGCCACTCGACCGCCTCGTCGAAGGACTTCACCTGCCAGAGCCAGAAGCCGGCCAGCAGCTCCTTGGTTTCGGCGAACGGCCCGTCGGTGATCGCCCGCTCGCTGCCCGAGAAACGCATGCGGATGCCCTTCGAGCTCGGGTGCAACCCCTCCGCAGCCAGCAGGATGCCAGCCTTGATCAGATCCTCGTTGTAGACGCCCATCTTCGCGAAGCCGTCCGGGTCCGGCATCACGCCGGCTTCGCTGTCCTTGCTGGCCTTGACCAGAACCATCACACGCATCGGCTTTCTCCTTGGGCGGACCGGTGGAGGCGGACCTCTCACCGTCCGATCGATTGGGTTTCAGTTCAGCCGGCGAGCTTCGCCGTCTCGGCGCGCTGGCGGCGCTCCTGCTCGCACAGCTCCGGCGTCATCGCCTCGCCGAAATCCTCCATCTCGAAGACCGGGCGCAGCTCGATCTCGGTACCGCCGTCGAAGGGCGCCCGCTTCAGCCACGCGACCGCCTCGTCGAAGGACTTCACCTGCCAGAGCCAGAAGCCTGCGAGCAATTCCTTCGTCTCGGCGAAGGGGCCGTCCGTGATCGCCCGCTCAGCACCCGAGAAGCGCATGCGGATGCCCTTCGAGCTCGGATGCAGCCCCTCGCCGGCCAGCATGACGCCGGCTTTCACCAACTCCTCGTTATAGGCTCCCATCTTCGTCAGGATGTCGTTGCTCGGCATGATGCCGGCTTCGCTGTCCTTGTCGGCCTTGACCAGAACCATCACACGCATCGGTCTTCTCCCTTGGATCCGTTTTCGATCGAAGGCGATCCTGCGCCTTCATCCTCACGTCGAACGAGCTGCGCCCGAATCGACATCGCTTCCGAAAAAATTTTTGGTTCAGCCTTCCGCCGCCCATTTCCGGCGACGCGCGATCTCGGCCTGACTCGGCTCAGCCATCGCGAAGGAGCCGGGCTTGACCTCACCGTTGCGGCGGTAGCGGCCGATCATGACGCCGGTGGGCGAGACCTTGCCGTCGATGAAGCTCATCGCCGCCGGCAACGCACCCTGGCCAAACAGCCGCTTTCCCTTGCCGAGCAGCAGCGGGTAGATCATCAGCTGCATCTCATCGATCAGATCGTGCCGCAGCAAGGTCTGAATCAGGTCGCCGCTGCCCTGGATCAGGAGCCGCGGCCCCTCCTCGCGCTTCAGCGCGGTCAGCCGCGCCACGACGTCGTCGCCGAGCGAGACGGAATTCTGCCAGTCGAGCGCGACGCCCGAGCGTGACGCGACATATTTGGTGGCGCGGTTGAAGGCCTCGGCAATGGCACCATCGTCTTCGGTGAAGGGCCAGTGCGCGGCGAAGATTTCATAGGTCTTGCGCCCGAGCAGCAGGTCGAAAGGCTCGGCAAAGATGTCGCCTACCGCCTGGTTGGAGACCGCATCCCCATAGTTGACGATCCAGCCGCCGAGCTTGAAGCCGCCCGTCGGATCCTCGTCCGGTCCGCCCGGCGCCTGCATCACGCCGTCGAGCGACAGGAAAGTCGCAGCAACGATCTCTCTCATCTCGTTCCTCCATTGCGCGGAGCGGCGACAGCGGATGATCCGCTGTCATCATCGCTTCCTGACGACACGTCGAACGAGCCCAGCGGGTTTCGACATCCCGCCGCGAGAATTTTTCAGGCCGTGCCTCCGCGCTCAGGCGCCGCGCGGCAGCGCCTCCAGGAAACGGGCCGGCTCGCCTTGCGAGGGCGTCGTCAGCTCGCCCTCCCACATCACCTTGAGGCCGCGCACGAAGGTGCCGACCGGCCAGCCGGTGACCGTGACGCCGTCATAGGGCGTCCAGCCGCATTTCGAGGCGCTCCACTCCTTGGTGATCGTCTCGCGGCGCTTGAGGTCGACGATGGTGAAGTCGGCGTCGTAGCCCACCGCGATCCGACCCTTGCCCTCCAGCCCGAAGATGCGCTGCGGCCCGGCGCTGCTGAGATCGACGAAGCGTTCCAGCGTCAGCCGGCCTGCATTCACATGGTCGAGCATGATCGGCACCAGCGTCTGCACGCCCGGCATGCCGGAATGGCTCGCCGGATAGGGATGGTGCTTCTCCTCATCGGTATGCGGCGCATGGTCGGAGCCCAGCACGTCGACGATGCCCTGCTCGACGCCCCACCAGATGCGCTGGCGATGGCTGTCGTCACGGATCGGCGGGTTCATCTGCGCATAGGTGCCGAGCCGCTCGTAGCAATCCGGCGCCACCAGCGTCAGATGGTTCGGCAACACCTCGACCGTCGCGACATCCTTATGGTCCTTGAGGAAGACCATCTCCTCGCCCGTGGAAATGTGCAGGATATGGACGCGCGCGCCGGTCTCCCGCGCGATCCTGACCAGCCGCTTGGTGCAGGTCAGCGCCACCTCCGGCGAGCGCCAGACCGGGTGGCTCGACGGGTCGCCCTCGACCCTGAGTCCCATGCGCTCGCGCAGCATCGTCTCGTCTTCCGAATGGAAGGCGGCGCGCCGGCGCGTCCGCTTCAGGATCTCGGCCACGCCCTTGTCGTCTTCGACCAGCAGGTCGCCGGTGGAGGAGCCCATGAACACCTTGATGCCGGCCGCGCCCGGCAGCCGTTCCAGCTCCGGTACATGGACGGCGTTCTCATGCGTGCCGCCGACCCAGAAGGCGAAGTCGCAATGCATGCGGTGCTTGCCGCGTTTCACCTTGTCGGCCAGCGCCTCGGGGGTGGTCGTCTGCGGAATCGTGTTCGGCATCTCGAAGACGCAGGTCACCCCGCCGAGCGCGGCCGAGCGCGAGCCGCTCTCCAGATCCTCCTTGTGGTCGAGCCCCGGCTCGCGGAAATGCACCTGGCTGTCGATGACGCCCGGCAGGATGTGCAGGCCGGTGCAATCGATCACCTCCCCGGCCGAGGCTTGGCTGAGATCGCCCAGCGCCATGATCTTGCCGCCGACGATGCCGACATCGCGCGCGACGCGGCCATCCTGGTTCACCACCGTGCCGCCCTTGAGAACGACGTCGTAAGTCTGGGGCATGGCAGTCTCCGGGAGGTTGAGCAAACACGGGATGAAGCCTACCTATCGGCCAACGCGCCGTCCCGGAAGTCCAAACAGCTTTCGGGTGGCGCCAACGTCTCCTTTTCGGCTGTCGAGACCCCGACCCGAAACCAGAACTGGAACGGCCTATGTCCGCCACCCGATTGATCGACCGCGGCGTCATCCGCGTCAGCGGCGAGGATGCCCGCCCTTTCCTCGATAACATCGTGACCAACGAGATGGACGCGGTGGCGCCGGGCCGGGCCGGCTACGGTGCGCTGCTGACGCCGCAAGGCAAGATCATCTGCGATTTCTTCATCGTCGCGCTGCCGGTGGAAGACGGTGGCGGCTTCCTGCTCGACACGCCCCTGCTCCAGACCGCCGATCTGATGAAACGCCTGAAGCTCTACAAGCTGCGCGCCAAGGTGACGCTCGACGATCTGACCGAGGCGAGCGCCGTCCTCGCCTCTGCCGATGGCGCACCGCTGCCGGCCGAGGCCGGCTTCGTCTATGAGGACCCGCGCCTGCCCGCACTCGGGCAGCGCGCTATCGCCGACGCCGCTGGTATCGACAGCCTCATCGATGCCGAGCCCGAGACCTATCACGCCCGCCGCATCGCGCTCGGCATTCCCGCCGGCGGCCGCGACTTCCCCTATGGCGACACCTTTCCGCACGAGGCGCTGCTCGACCAGCTCGGCGGCGTTTCCTTCAAGAAGGGCTGCTATATCGGTCAGGAGGTCGTCTCCCGCATGCAGCACCGCGGTACGGCCCGCACCCGTGTCGTGCCGATCGTCTTCGATGACGGCATCGCCACCGAAACCGGCGCCGAGGCCACGGCCGGTGGCAAGCCGCTCGGCACCATCGGCTCGACCGCGAATGGCAAGGCACTCGCGATGCTGAGGCTCGACCGGTTGGCCGACGCCACGGCAGCCGGACACACACCGCTCGGCGGCGGACTCGCCTTCCATCTGGCGAAGAAGCCCGATTTCATCCGCTTCCCCTTCCCCGGCGAGCCGGGCTTCGGGGCCGCCGCGGGAGCTGCCCTGTGAGCGAGGCGATTGTCTTGACCGAGGAACGCACCGCGATCCAGGGCCCCGACGGCAAGTTCCGCTGCCGCTGGCCCGGCACCGATCCGCTCTATCTCGCCTATCACGACACCGAATGGGGTGTGCCGGAATATGATTCCCGCGCGCTCTGGGAAAAGCTGATCCTCGATGGCTTCCAGGCCGGCCTGTCCTGGATCACCATCCTCAGGAAGCGCGACGCGTTCCGCGCCGGCTTTGCCGGGTTCGAGCCGGAAAAGGTCGCCCGTTTCACCGAGGCCGATGTCCAGCGCCTGCTCGCCGATCCCGGCATCATCCGCCATCGCGGCAAGATCGAGGGCACGATCAAGAGCGCGCAAGCTTATCTGAAACTGAGCGAACGCGAACCCTTCGCCGATTTCCTCTGGAAGCATCTCGATGGCCGCGTGCTGCAGAACAGCTATCGGACGCAGGGCGAGGTGCCGACCCAGACCAGGGTGTCGGAGGCGATCTCGAAGGAGCTGAAGAAGGCAGGCTTCACCTTCTGCGGCCCGACCATCGTCTACGCGTTCATGGAGGCCTGCGGTCTGGTCAATGACCACCTCACCGGCTGCTTCCGCTGGAGCGAATGCGCGGCGCTCGCGCGCGACAGCCGCCCTGCTGCCTGATGGCCCGCAAGCCCGAACCACCCCGTGCCTGGCAGCGCATGCTCTCGGGCCGAAGGCTCGACCTGCTCGACCCCTCGCCCCTCGATATCGAGATCGAGGACATCGCCCACGGCCTTGCCCGCGTCGCCCGCTGGAACGGCCAGACGCGCGGCGCCCACTCCTTCTCGGTCGCTCAGCACTGCCTGCTGGTCGAGGCCATCGCCGGCCATCTCAATCCGGATTGGAGCGCCGCCTGGCGGTTAATGGCGCTGCTGCACGACGCGCCGGAATACGTCATCGGCGACATGATCTCGCCGTTCAAGGTGGTGATGGGCGATGCCTATAAGAGCGTGGAACTGCGCCTGCTCGCCGCGATCCACCTGCGCTTCGGCTTGCCAGCGGTGACGCCCGCCATGCTGAAGCGGAGGACCAAGGATGCCGATACCATCGCAGCCTTTTTCGAGGCGACGCAGCTCGCCGGCTTCGGCCGCGAGGAGGCGCTGAAGTTCTTCGGCCGGCCGCAAGCGCTGCCGGCCGCCGTACTCGCCTGGCTGGAGCCACTCGACACCGAGATGGCGCAGGCGCGCTTTCTGGCGCGCTTCGCCGAACTCGCCGGCTTTACTGCGTCAGGCGGACCTGGCTGATCTCGCTGGCGATCGCCTTGAAGATAGGACTGAGCTGGGACGCAGCCGTCACTTCGTAATACATGCTCGGGGTCGTCGCGCAGTTACGCAGCAGCGCCGCGTTCCCATCCATGACGCGGATCGTGTAAATGGTGACCCCGGCCGTCTTGATGTTGTTGCAGGCGAGCGTCGTCCGGTCATCAACAGCAGGGCTGGGACTTGAGCCGTTGCCGTCCCAACGATTCTTCGTGTTGTCGCCATCGGTCAGGAGAATCATGTACTTCTTCAGACGCGGCGTCGAAGCCGGCTTGGCCTGAGTGAACGGATCGCTCGGGCTGAGCGTAGCCATTCCCCACACCGCACCGATTGTGATGTTCGTCGCGCCTGTTGGTTGCATCGCACTGACACGAGCTGTCAGGGCCGCCCAGTCGCTCGTCAGGGGCAGCACCTTCGCCTGGGTCGCCGGAGAGTATTGGTCGCAAAAGTCGGCTGGATACATTGTCGCGTTGGTTGTCGCACCATCGCCGTCGCTAGTGTCGTAGGATTTATCGCGATCCGTTACACAGCCCTGCCAAGCGTTCTTGGTAATCGTGGTACAGGTATAGGGCCAGTTGCTACTGCAGGTCTTCTGGTCCCAGCGCAGCCAGGATGCTGTCTTCAAGCTGGTATCGAGGATCACGCGCGTCGAGAATGGAACGATGGATATCCGAATCTGGTCGGGCACAGTCGGATCCGTTGCCTTTTGCATAATCGTGATCAGGTCGTTGGCGGCCGCCTTCAACGCGGTCATCTTGCCGTTATCCTTCATGGAGCCCGTATTATCGAGCACCAGCGCCAGCTCGATCGTGTTCGTTCCCCATGTCGATTGGCTCGTGCTGGAAACGTCGAGCTTGTCGGAACCGAGAACACGGGTGACGGTCGTCGGCATCTGCGCATTCGCGACGATCTTCACCGTGCGCGCCTGGCGGTCGATGGTCACCGTCGCATCGACGAATTCGCTCTTCGCGTCGGCCGGCAGATTATCCTTCACCCAGGCCGTGACACGCGCCTTGACCTCGTCATCCGTAAGCTTTTGCGCATCGCGCGCCGCCATCAGCGCGGCGGAATCGATCGCGGCGTTCAGCGCCTGCCGGAGGTTGCTGGCGCGCGAGTAATCGACAGCGACGCCGACGAAACCCATCAGCGGCACCAACATGAGCCCGAACAGCATCATGACGTTGCCGCGCTGGTCCATCCTGAACCGGCGCATCAGGAAACGCAGGGAGCCGAGCTTGTTCATTCTTGTGTCACCCCAGGTCGAATTGGCACATTCGACGAGGCGAGCGTTGGGGCCGGGAACTTACAAATTGCTAAAACCGATTCGAGGAAGTCAGACCTATTTGCGCATTTTGATGCAAAATCGGCTTCCGCAGCGTCATGCCGCGCTATGGCGCGCCGGAAACACAACCGTTACGTGCATAATCCCGCTCTTTTTGTCATCGACGATATTTATTCCACACAGGAACAAGTCATCATCATTTTTTCGGCATTTAGAAAAAGCCAATTTCAAGCGAACATGATCCCAACCTTTCAGGAGGAAGCTCATGTCCGATACCCCCTCGCTCGATTTGCCCGCTGGCGTCGTCGTCAAGGGCGCGCTCGCACCGCGCTTCGATGAAATCCTGACTCGCGATGCCCTTGCCTTCGTCGCCGACCTGCACCGCCGCTTCAACGAGACGCGCAAGCGCCTCCTCGCCGTGCGCGCCGAACGCCAGAAGCGCTTCGACGCCGGCGAGACGCCAGATTTCCTGGCCGAGACCCGGCATATCCGCGAGGGCGCCTGGACTGTCGCGCCGATCCCGGCCGACCTGCAGGACCGCCGCGTCGAGATCACCGGCCCCGTCGACCGCAAGATGATCGTCAACGCGCTGAATTCCGGCGCCAAGGTCTTCATGGCCGATTTCGAGGATGCCTCCTCGCCGGTCTGGGCGAACATGATCGAAGGCCAGATCAACCTGAAGGACCGTTGGGCCAACAAGATCGACTTCACCGACCCGTCGAACGGCAAGGACTACAAGCTCAAAGACAAGCCGGCCGTCCTGATCATCCGCCCGCGCGGCTGGCATCTACCCGAGCGCCATATCGAGATCGACGGCGAGGTGGCCTCGGGCTCCCTGGTCGATTTCGGCCTTTATGTCTTCCACAACGCCAAGGCGTCGCTCGCCGCCGGCTCCGGCCCGTATTTCTACCTGCCGAAGCTGGAGAGCCATCTCGAAGCCCGGCTCTGGAACGACGTCTTCGTCGCGGCGCAGTCGGCGCTCGGCCTGAAGAACGGCACGATCAAGGCCACCGTCCTGATCGAAACCCTGCCCGCCGCCTTCGAGATGGACGAGATCCTCTACGAACTGCGCGAGCACATGGCCGGCCTGAATTGCGGCCGCTGGGACTACATCTTCTCCTTCATCAAGAAGCTCGCCCGCAACAAGGCCTATGTCCTGCCCGATCGCTCGCAGGTCGTGATGTCCAAGGCCTTCCTGCGCGCCTATTCGCTGCTGCTGATTAAGACCTGCCACAAGCGCGGCGCCTTCGCGATGGGCGGCATGGCCGCGCAGATCCCGGTCAAGAACAACCCCGAGGCCAACGCTGCCGCCTTTGCCAAGGTCAAGGCCGACAAGGAGCGCGAGGCCGGCGATGGCCATGACGGCACCTGGGTCGCCCATCCCGATCTCGTGCCGGTGGCGATGGAGGTGTTCGACCGGCTGATGCCGGAGGCGAACCAGCTCGGCAAGACGCGCGATGACGTCAACGTCGGCACGAAGGACCTGCTGGAGGTCCATCAGGGCACGCGCACCGAGGAAGGCTTCCGCGATAATATCCGCGTCGGCGTCCAGTATATCGAGGCCTGGCTGCGCGGCCGCGGCGCGGTGCCGATCTACAACATGATGGAGGATGCCGCGACTGCCGAGATCAGCCGCGCCCAGATCTGGCAGTTTGTCCAGTACGGCGTCGCGCTCGAGGGCGGAGTCAAGGCCGATGCGGCCCTGTTCAAGCGCTGCCTGCCGGAAGAGATGGAGCGCGTGAAAAGCGAGCTCGGCCGCGAGAACTATGCCAAGGGCCGCTTCCCCGAGGCGATCGCGCTGTTCGAGGCGCTGTCGCTGGCGCCGAACTTCGAGGATTTCCTCACCGTGCCGGCCTACGCCAAGCTCGGCTGACCGACGGTTCTGTGTGAACTCGACAAGGGCGCCACCTTCGGGCGGCGCCCTTTTGCTTGGCTGCATCAGCCATGGTGCAGATACCACCAGACACGGATACCGATGACTGCGGCCATCAGTACGATCGAGCCGCACAGATGCAGCAGGTCGGCCTTCCAGCCACCGGCGGAAACGCGCCTGGTGCTTTGGTAGACCGCCTCGCGCCGGCGACGGTAACTGCCGATCACGGACATGGGAGCCTCCTTCGTTTCAGGAAAGCGGCAGCGCGATCTCAGGCGCGGCCGTTCGCCCTCCTCGTCGCGACAAGGCTCATGGCCTGCGCCGCGGCGACTTTCGGGAACGGGTGCGGCAGATCCTCGATGGTCTCGCGAAGGAGCGCCGCCAGCCCCGGGCAAGCCGGTGTCAGCGGCGCCCGGCAAGCCTGGTCGACGCCCGGGTGGAGCATCGACAGGGCGAGCTTGACGAGCACCGGATCCGGCTCGGCGGCCAGGAGATCGAGCAGCGGGACGAGTCTGCGCTGCAGAATCTGCGCCTGGCCGTAGAATTCGGAACGCGCCGCGCTTTCCAATCGCGCAAGCCAATGCGGGGCGAGATTGCCCACGCTCGTGACGGCGCCGCAGCCCCCGGCCAGCAGATAGGACGGGATTGTCCCGGCCGCTCCGGTCAACCGCATGAAGCGACGGTCGCGCACCCGCGCGATCCGATCGCAGCGGGTGAGATCGCCGCGCCGTTCCAGGATGCCGACGATATTTTCCGCCCCTTCGAACTGTCCCAGCGTCTCCGGCGCGATGTCGACGCCGCAACGATCCGGATCGTTGTCGAGCACGATCTCGAGCCCCGTTGCCTGTGCAGCCGCCAGCGCATGGGCGGCGAGCCCGGCCTGGGTCGGACGGCTGTAATAGGGCATCCGCAGCAGCAAGGCCGAAGCGCCCGCCCGTTCTGCCGCAACCACAGCCGCGACCGTATCCGCCGTCGCATAACTGCCGACGGCGGCGACGACCGGGAAATGCCGGCCAGCGATGCTGCGCGCGGCAGCCAGCAACGCCTGCCGCTCCGCTTCGGTCAGCGCCGAGGTCTCGCCTGAGACGGTGCCGATGACGATGCCATCCGCCCCCTGCGCGATTTGCCATGCGATCAGGCGCTCCAGCGCATCGTAATCGATCGCCTCGCCATCGAACGGCGTCACCAGCGCCGTGAACATGCCGTGAAGCCAGTGGTTCATGGGCATGCCTCAGAGCAGATGCAGCCTTCTGGCCGTCACGCGGACGGCGCGGGGCCGGTGGGCTGTCTCCGCTGCGGCATAACGCAGGGCGGCGCTGCGGTCGGCGAAGATGCCGCCGCCGCGCCCATGCGTCTCGATGGCGAGCCAATGTCCCTCGCTATCGCGCCCGACGAGAAAGGCGGGCGGATCGGCAAAGCGTCTGTGATGGATCTGGTTCATGGTCCTAATTTCCGAGCGGCCTTTCGAACCGCACGGGAGAGGATAGGAACGCTGCCATAGCCGTTCGAGACGAAGCGCAGGGCCCGAACATCAAGATCGCATAGGGATCGCACCACATGGGTGGGCGCTTCAAACCCATTTTGACATCAAGCCCCTCCTCGCGCTCAATCCCGCCCCCGACTCGCCGGATTCGCCCTATGCGGTATCGCCTACTGTCTCTCGTCGCGGCCACCTTGCTGGCCGCCACGCTCGCCCAGGCCGCGACGCTCGCGCCGGAACAGCGCTTCAAGACAACCGGCGACTTCTCCGGCAAGAAGCTTGGAAAGGCCGCGCATGACGTCAGCGGCCTTGCCTGCATGCCGGCCGCCAACGGCACCCGGCGCTGCCTGCTGATCAATGACGAGAGCGCCTTCGCCCAGTTCGCCGAGATCGCGGAAAACCGGATCGCGCCGGGAACCACCTTGCCGCTCATCGGCACGGAAGCCTCTCCCGCCGTGCTCGGGACCGCGCCGCAGAACATCTGCAAGATGGCCGGGCGCTTCGCCGAGCTCGACGGCGAGGCCGTCGCCTATGCCGACGGCGCCTTCTACGTCGCGGGCTCGCATGGCTGCTCGCGCAAGCGGGGCGAGTTCAGGCTCTCGGCCTTTCACCTCGCTCGCATCCGGGTCGATGCGGCCGGCATGCCCGCCGGCCAGACCGAACTGACCTACCGCCTCAGCGATGTCCTGCGTCGTGCGGGCGAGGCCGGCGCCTTCTTCGGCAAGAGCCTGATGGACGATGCCGGCCTCAACGTCGAAGGCATCGCCGCGGTCGGCGACACGCTCTGGATCGGGCTGCGCGCGCCCTCACTCGGTGGGCGGGCCTTCCTGGTCGGCGCCTCCCTGCAGGCCCTGTTCGCACCGGGCCACGCGCCGACGACAGAGACGCCGCGGGTGATCGCCCTGCCAGCCGGGCCGGATCGCGGCATCCGTGATCTCGCTCCCCTGCCCGGCAACCGGCTTCTTGCGCTTCTCGGGCCCGCGCAGGAGCAGGAGCGGCCCTATTCGCTGCTGCTGGTCGATCTCGCGCACCCCGATGCGGCGACCGATCTGGGCGAGTTGCCCGGGCGCCGCAATGCCAAGGCCGAGTCGCTCACCGTTCTCGCCCAGCAGGGCGGCAAGCTCGACGTCCTCGTCGGCTATGACGGCCCGCGCAACGGTCATTTCGAATCCTATCGCCTGCAGTTGCCCTGAGAGATCGAAGCCAAGCCATGGATTTCATGCCCCGTCTGACCGAAGCCGTCGCACGCTACCGTTCGGAGGTCGCGGGCTCCCGCGAGCATCTATCGTTGCTGCGCTGGCAGATCGAGCAGGGCCACGCGCTCGACCGGCGCGAGACCTTTCCTGGCCACGTCACCACCAGCGCCTTCGTCCTCTCACCGGACCATGCGCAGATCCTGCTGATCGACCATGTCGTCATCGGTCGCTGGCTCCAACCCGGCGGGCATTGGGAGGAGGCGGACCGGTTCCACGATTCTGCGGCACGCGAGGCGGTCGAGGAAACCGGGGTGCAGGACCTCGCGCTCCATCCCTGGCATGGCGGCGGCGATGTTCCCTTCGCGATCGACAGCCACGACGTACCGGGCAAGCCGGCGCGCGGCGAGCCGGCCCATGTTCATCACGACCTGCAATATCTTTTCCTGGCCGACCCGGCCCGCCCACTGGTCGCACAGGTCGAGGAGGTCCATGCCGCCGCCTGGAAACCGGTCGAGGAGCTGGCCGCCATCGCGCCGCGTGCGCTGGCGCGGATTGCCATGCTGACGCCGCTGAGCTGAAAGGCCCCTCCGCTTTTTTGTTGAATTCCAGTTTGTTGTGGCGGCGCAACATGTAACATTATTTCAGCTGATGTCAGGGCCACCCACTCCCGCGCGCTCGCCGGCTGCGGCAAGCTGCGATTCGTGTGGCCCGCCCGGCGCGAATGACTTGAGCCGGGCGCGATGGGCCGCCGCCCAGACGGAATGGCGCCCATGTCGCTCGCTTCGGCCTTCTCGAAATACCTCGCTCTCGGCTTCGTTGCTGCCGGCACCTGTACGGCGATGGCGGCCGACCTGCCTTCCCGCAAGGGCGCACCCGCCGCCCCCGCACCCGTCGTCTCGGCCTGTGCCGACAGCGAAGGCATCCCGACCGACGCCTTCGGCTTCACCACCGGCTCGGACGTGGCAGATGTCGGCTCCTTCGGCCCCAGCCTGACCTATAACGGCAGCTTCGGGACGAGGGTCGGCACCTCCAATAGCCATGGCCTGACGCTGCAGGGCTCCTATGGCCTGTTTCCCTGCTTCGAGATCGGCCCCTATGTGCTCGGCAGCGTCACCAGCGCCTCGGCTGGTGGCATCAGCGCCGACGAACGCGGTTATGGCGCCGGCGTCGAAATGAAGTACCGCCTGCTCGGCCGCGACATGCACGGCATCGGCCTGACTCTCGTCATCGATCCGAGCGTCACTCGCACCGACCCGGACGGCGCCGGCCGCTTCACCACCTATAACACCGGCATCCGCCTCTTCGCTGACAAGACGCTGATCCCCAACACGCTCTATGCCGCGGTCAACCTCTCGCACGACCTGACCTGGACCGGCCCCTCCCCCTATCAGCGCTCCTCGACCTTCACTGTCGCCGGCTCGCTCGCCTGGCAGGTGCAGGATGGGCTCTACCTCAGCGGCGAGGTGCGCCACCTGCGCACCCATAACGAGCTCGGCTTCGGCAAGGAGGCGGGCTACGCCACCTATGTCGGCCCCGGCATCTTCTGGCAGGCGACGAAGCAGCTAGCGCTCTCGGCCGCCTACAACATCCAGGTCGCCGGCAAGGCCAAGGGAGAGCCAGGCGATCTCGACCTGACCAATTTCAGCCGGCATGTCGTCAAGGTGAAGCTGGGCTACAGCTTCTGACGCATCGGCCACAGCGATCCATCGGGGCGGCAGCGGCGACGCTGCCGCCCTTTTGCTTGGCCGCGCCAATTCGCGTTGACATACTCCCCCTCAGTACCTTAGCGTCGCGGCGGATCGCGGTTCGAGCCTCGGCGCCATGCCTCACACACCGGAAGAGAAGAAGCGCGCCGTCACGCGGCTGCGCCGTATCAGAGGGCAAGCCGATGCCCTGATCGGCGCCGTCGAGCGCGGCGAGGAATGTGGCGCGCTGCTTCAGCAGCTCGCCGCGCTGCGCGGTGCAGCGACCGGTCTGATGGCCGAGGTGCTCGAAAGCCATCTGCGCGAGACGATGCAGGCCGGTGCTCCCGCCAGCACTGCCGAGGATATGAACGAAGACGAGATCGCCGCGATCATGCGCGTGATCCGCCCTTATCTGAAATGAACGCTCACGAAGAAGGAACCGCCCGATGAAGACCCGTGCCGCCGTCGCCTGGGAAGCCGGCAAGCCCCTCACCATCGAGACCGTCGAGATCGGCGGCCCCAAGGCCGGCGAGGTTCTGGTGGAGGTGATGGCGACCGGCATCTGCCATACCGATGCCTACACGCTCTCCGGGCTGGATTCGGAGGGCAAGTTCCCGGCGATCCTCGGCCATGAGGGCGCAGGCATCGTGCGCGAGGTCGGTGCCGGCGTGACCACGCTCAAAGTCGGCGATCACGTCATCCCGCTCTACACGCCGGAATGCCGGCAGTGCAAAAGCTGTCTCTCGCGCCGGACCAATCTCTGTACCTCGATCCGCGCTACGCAGGGCCAGGGTGTAATGCCGGACGGCACCTCCCGCTTCTCCTGCGATAGCGGCGAAATCTTCCATTACATGGGCTGTTCGACCTTCGCGAACTTCACCGTCCTGCCCGAGATCGCGCTCGCCAAGGTCCGCGAGGACGCGCCCTTCGACAAGATCTGCTACATCGGCTGCGGCGTGACCACCGGTATCGGCGCGGTGATCTACACGGCCAAGGTCTGGCCGGGCGCGAACGTCGTGGTCTTCGGCCTTGGCGGCATCGGCCTCAACGTCATCCAGGGTGCCCGCATGGTCGGCGCCGACAAGATCATCGGCGTCGACATCAATCCAGCCAAGCAGGAGATGGCGCGCAAGTTCGGCATGACCGACTTCATCAACCCGAGCGAGATCGGCAACGACAAGGTCGTGCAGGCAATCGTCGACCTCACCGGCGGCGGCGCCGACTTCTCCTTCGACGCCACCGGCAACACCAATGTGATGCGCCAGGCGCTGGAGTGCTGCCATCGCGGCTGGGGCGAGTCGATCATCATCGGCGTCGCCGAGGCCGGCAAGGAGATCGCGACCCGTCCGTTCCAGCTCGTCACCGGCCGCGTCTGGAAGGGCACGGCCTTCGGCGGCGCGCGCGGACGCACCGACGTGCCGAAGATCGTCGACTGGTACATGGAAGGGAAGATCAATATCGACGACCTGATCACCCACAAGCTGAAGCTGGAGGAGATCAATCACGGCTTCGACCTGATGCATGAGGGCAAGTCGATCCGCAGCGTTGTGGTCTACTGAAGCGCCGTTTTGCCGCCTCATCCTTGAGGCAAGGGAACCATCCGTCGTTCCGGGACTTCACGCCGCGAAGCCCGGAATGACGCCGATGCCTTCCTCCGGCGGGCCGCCACAAGAAAGGACCCCCTATGGAACTCCTCTCCGCCTCCAAGGCCTTCGGCGGCTCGCAGCGCGTCTACCGGCACGACAGCGCGGCCTGCGCCTGCCCGATGACCTTCGCGATCTACCTGCCGCATCAGGCGGAAGAGGGGCCGGTTCCGGTTCTGTGGTATCTCTCCGGCCTGACCTGCACTCACCAGAACGTCGTGGACAAGGGCGAGTACCGGGCTGCCGCCGCGGCTAACGGCATCGCCATCATCTGCCCGGACACCAGCCCTCGCGGCGAGAGCGTACCGGACGAGCCCGACGATTGGCAGTTCGGCTCCGGCGCCGGCTTCTACCTCGATGCGACGCAAGAGCCCTATGCCAGCAACTACCGCATGGCGAGCTATGTCCGCGACGAATTGCCGGATCTCGTCGCCAGGAACTTCCCGCTCGACATGTCGCGCCAGGGCATCTTCGGCCACTCGATGGGCGGACACGGCGCGATCACGCTGGCGCTGAAGAACCCCGACCGCTACCGCTCCGTCTCGGCCTTCGCCCCGATCACCCAGCCCTCGACCGCCGGCTGGTCGCGACCTGCCTTCGAGAAGTATCTCGGCCCCGACGAAACGACCTGGCGGGCCTATGACTCGACGCTGCTGATCGCCGATGGGCACCGCGTCAAGGAACTGCTCGTCGATCAGGGCGGCGCCGACGGCTTCCTCGAGGAAGGTCTGCGCCCGCAGCTTCTGGAGGTCGCCTGCGCAGCGGCCGACATCCCGCTACAGCTCACGCTCCGGGAAGGTTACGACCATTCCTACAACTTCGTCTCGACCTTCATGGCCCAGCACATCGCCTGGCACGCCGAGCGCCTCTTCGCCTGAGCGCCGCAAGGAACGGCCTTCCCCGCACCGCGTTGAAGCTGTCACAGCCTCAACCCGGCTCGGGGGACCGCCATGTCCAGCAAACGCAAGCGTCGCCTGCCGCAGAGCGACCGCTCCTTCTTCACCCGCCTCTCCCAGCTCGTCTCCCACTGGGCCGGCAAGCCGCAGACCTTCTTCGGCGCGGCCGCCCTCATCGTGATCTGGGCCTTGTCGGGGCCGCTGTTCAGCTTCAACGACAGCTGGCAGCTCGTCATCAACACCTCGACGACCATCGTCACCTTCCTGATGGTCTTCATCATCCAGAACAGCCAGAACCGCGACACCGCCGCCATGCAGATCAAGCTCGACGAGCTGATCCTGAAGCTGGAAGGCGCACGCGAGGAACTGCTCGATCTCGAGGAACTCGACGAGGAGAAGATCGAGCGCTTCCGTTCCGAATTCGAGGCGATGGCGGCCAAGGCCCGGCAGGCCCTGCAGGAAGCAGCCGGGCAAGAAGAAATCGCCGCCTCAACAAAAAAGTAAGGTTAGCTGTTAGGGTTAAGCCTCATTTAATAAATCGCTGGCATGGTCCTGCCCGACGGTAACTGCGCGGGACTGCGTCCTTGTCCTGCGCGCAACGCGAAGGACCCTGCCATGGGCAGCCTGAAATCCATTGCGCTGGGGGGCGCCCTGGCCCTCGGTGCTTCCCTAGCGGCACATGCCGCAGATCTGGGTGGCTATCCTCCGCCTCCCCCGCCCGAGCCCCCGATGCTCAAGGGCACGATCACGAGCGGCATCTATCTGCGCGGCGACATCGGCGTCGGCGTCCAGAGCGTCAGCAAGTACCACCAGGACGAAGTCGCGGAATTCGGCGGCTCCTTCTTCGGCAAAAGCGACAATTCCGCTTTCTTTGCCGGCCTCGGTGTCGGCTATCGCTTCAACAACTGGCTGCGCTTCGATGTGACCGGTGAATATCGCGGGTCATCCTCGATCGGGGTGAACGACATCGTCTTCAACCCGTTCAACAACGGCAACCAGACCAACACCTACAAGGGCAACATGACCTCGCTGGTCACGTTGTTCAACGGCTACTTCGACCTCGGCACCTGGAACTGCCTGACGCCCTATATCGGCGCCGGTATCGGCTTCACGCAGAACCGCATTTCCGGGCTGACCGACCAGGGCGCTCTGTTCGGCAACTTTGTCGGCCCGACGCTGGGCACGGCCAATACGGGAACCAAGACCAACCTCGCCTGGGCCTTGATGGCCGGCGTCGGCTACGAGGTGAACAAGAACCTCACCCTCGAGCTCGGCTATCGCTACCTGAACCTCGGCGACGCCCAGTCCGGCCGTCTCGTCAACGCCTTTACGGGTCAGATCCAGGGCCCGCTCAAGGCCAAGGACATCGACAGCCACGACTTCCGGATCGGCATGCGCTGGAACTTCGGCGATCCGAACTGCTGCAGCACGGAACCGGCTCCCGTGGCCTACATGCCGCCGCCGACGGTGCGCAAATACTGAGACCTGCATCTCCGACAAACGAAACGGCGCGGATCCACTCCGCGCCGTTTCGCTTTTTAAGGCCTCGTCAGCGCAGCAGCGACTGCCCCGTCATCTCGTCCGGCTGCTTCAGCTCCATCAGCGCCAGCAGCGTCGGGGCGATATCGGCGAGGCGCCCCTCGGCCAGCGCCTTGGCCTCACCACCGATCAGCATCAGCGGCACCGGATTGGTGGTATGGGCCGTATGCGGCTTGCCGGTGACCGGATCGACCATCAGCTCCGCATTGCCATGGTCGGCGGTGACGAGCAGCGCCCCGCCCTGCCGCTGCACGGCCTCCGCGATGGCGCCGAGCCCCGCATCGACTGTCTCGGCCGCCTTGATCGCGGCCGCGAGCACGCCGGTATGGCCGACCATGTCGGTATTGGCGAAGTTCAGGATGACGAGGTCGTAGCGACCTGAATCGATCGCCTCCACCGCCTTCGCAGTCAGCTCCGGCGCCGACATCTCCGGCTGCAGGTCATAGGTCGCGACCTTGGGGGACGGCACCATCACCCGGTCTTCACCCGCGTAAGGCGTCTCCTCGCCGCCGTTGAAGAAATAGGTGACGTGCGGGTACTTCTCGGTCTCCGCCATCCGGATCTGCTTGAGTCCAGCCTTGGCCACCGTCTCGCCAAGCCCGTTGGCGAGCGTCTGCGCCGGAAACAGCACCGGCATCACCTTGTCGAGCTCGGCGCTGTAGGAGGTCATGCTGACCGCCTTGACGAGTTTCGGCACGCGCGCCCGGGCAAAGCCACTGAAGCCCGGCTCGAGCACGGCGTTGAGGATTTCGCGGATGCGATCGGAGCGGAAGTTGAAGCTCAGGAGCCCGTCGCCGTCCTGCATCCCCGCATAATCGCCGATCACGGCAGGGACGATGAACTCGTCGGTGACCTTGTCGGAATAGGCCGCCGCAATGGCCGCCTGGGCATCGGGGAAGGCGTTGCCCTGCCCCAGCACCATGGCGTTCCAAGCCTTCTCGACGCGCTCCCAGCGGTTGTCGCGATCCATCGCGTAATAGCGTCCCGAAACGCTGGCGATGCGCGCGCCAGCCGGTAAGGCCGCCTCGAAGGTCTTCACATAATCGGCAGCCGATTGCGGCGGCGTATCGCGCCCGTCGGTGAAGACATGCACCTTCACCGCGATGCCCTGTGCCGCCACGATCTTCGCCAGTGCCACCGCATGGTCCTGATGCGCGTGCACGCCGCCCGGCGAGACGAGGCCGAGCAGATGGCAGGCGCCACCGCTCGCCTTCAGCGCCGCGATCAGTCCGCTCGCTTCCAGGGCTCTCGCGATCGATCCGTCGACGATCGCCTGGTTGATGCGCGGCAGATCCTGCATCACGACGCGCCCGGCGCCGAGATTGAGATGCCCCACCTCGGAATTGCCCATCTGCCCTTCCGGCAGGCCGACGTCGAGCCCGGACGTGCGCAGGAAGGTGCGCGGGCAACTCTCCCAGAGGCGGTCGAAATTCGGTGTCTTCGCCAGCTTGATCGCGTTGTTCTCAGAGTCCTCGCGCCAGCCCCAGCCATCGAGGATCATCAGCATCACGGGACGAGGCGGCATCGACTTGACCTTCGGCTTTCGGAAAAACGTAGCCGTGCGGATACCATGCGCCGTACTGCCGATGCGAGTGCTAAGAAAGCACCCGCCCCGCGGCCAGCTTCAGACGGAGGATAGCCATGCCGATCAAGGCCCTGGTTTTCGACGCTTACGGGACGTTGTTCGACGTCCAGTCGGTCGCTGCCGCCACCGAAGCTGCCTTTCCCGGCGATGGCGCGACGATCACCCAGATCTGGCGGCTGAAACAGCTCGAATACACCTGGCTGCGCGCGCTGATGGACCAGTACGAGGATTTCTGGACGGTCACGACCGAATCCCTCGAATTCACCCTGAGGACGTTGGGCCTTACCACGACTCCGGAGTTCCTCGTCGAGATCGCCGGCGCCTATGACGCGCTCGCGCTGTATCCGGAAGCGCGCGCCGCGCTGGAAGGTCTCGCCTCCTACCGGCTTGCCATCTATTCCAATGGCAGCCCGGCCATGTTGAAGCACCTCGTTACGCAAGCCGGCATCGGCGAGTTCCTGGAGACCGTCATCAGCGTCGACGAGATCGGCGTCTACAAGCCCGATCCGCGCGGCTATGCCCATGTCGAAAAGCGGCTCGGGCTGGCGCGCGACGAGATCCTCTTCGTCTCCTCCAACGGCTTCGACATTGCCGGCGCCAAGGCGCATGGCTTCGCGGTCGCGCGCATCGAGCGCGTGCCTGCAGCGACCTTGCGGGCCGAGCTCGGCGCCGCCGGCACGATCGATCCGAAGCTGATGTTCAAGGCGCTGCGCATGCAGCCTGAACAGCTTGGCTTCCATGCGGATACGACCATTGCCGCGCTGACCGATCTCGTCTCCTATGCCGCGAGCCGCAACCAGATCGGACCCAGCGGGAGCCTTCCATGATCAAGCTCTACTACCACCCCTCGCCGAACCCGGCGAAGGTCGCGCTTTTCCTGGAGGAAGCCGGCCTGCCCTATGAGATGGTCCCGGTCGACACCCGCAAGGGCGACCAGTTCAAGCCGGACTTCCTCGCGATCAACCCCAACGCCAAGACACCGGCCCTGACCGATGGCGACGTCACCATCTTCGATTCCAACGCGATCCTGCTCTACCTCGCCGAGAAGACCGGCAAGTTCCTGCCGCAGGACACGCCGAAGGCGCGCGGCGAGATGCTGTCCTGGCTGATGTTCGTCGCCACTGGCATCGGCCCCTATTGTGGCCAGGCGGTGCATTTCAGCCGTTTCGCTCCCGAGAAGATCCCCTACGCCATCAACCGTTACGCCCGCGAGGCCGAGCGCCACTGGGGCATCATCGATGAGCAGCTGAAGTCCCGCCGCTACATGCTCGGCGACGACTACACGCTGATCGACATGTCGGTCTGGGGCTGGGCGACCCGGCTCGGCTTCGCGGTCGGGGAGAACTGGGCAACGCTCTTCCCGAACGTGAAGCGGCACACCGACGAGATCTCGGCCCGGCCTGCCGCCCAGCGCGCCACCGCGCTGAAGGACCAGTTCGCTTTCAAGACGGAAGTCGATGCGGACGCCCGCAAGTTCCTCTTCCCGCAGAACGCGCATCTGACCGCCTAGACCGGCTTCGTTACGGCGCGATCCGGCTTGTGAATCGCGCCGTTCGATCGTTTGAAATCGCTGGCGACACCGGGCTTTTCGCGCGAGTGTCGCCGCGGCTCCGGGCCGGAAGGCACGGGCCGGGACAATCTCCGAGGGGACGGATGCCGACCGATATCGAGATCGCGCGCGCCGCGACGCTTCAGCCTGTTGCCACCATCGCCGAGCGGGCCGGCGTTCCTGTCGACGCGCTTCACCCCTACGGCAAGTTCATCGCCAAGGTCGACACCGGCGCGATCCCCGGCTTTCGCGACAAGCCCGACGGCAAGCTGATCCTCGTCACCGCGATCAGCCCGACGCCGGCCGGCGAAGGCAAGACCACCACGACCGTCGGTCTCGGCGACGGGCTCTCCCGCATCGGCAAGCGCGCGATCATCGCGCTGCGCGAGCCCTCGCTCGGCCCCAGCTTCGGCATGAAGGGCGGCGCGGCCGGCGGCGGCCATGCCCAGGTCGTGCCGATGGAGCAGATCAACCTGCATTTCACCGGCGATTTCCACGCCATCACCAGCGCCCACAACCTGCTGGCGGCGATGGTCGACAACCATATCTACTGGGGCAACGGGCTCGGGCTCGACACGCGCTACATCGCCCTGCGGCGGGTCCTGGACATGAATGACCGGGCCCTGCGCCAGGTCGTCTCCTCGCTCGGCGGCCCGAGCAACGGCTTCCCGCGCGAGGACGGCTTCGACATCACCGTCGCTTCCGAAGTGATGGCGATCTTCTGCCTCGCCAGCGATATCGCCGATCTCGAAACGCGCCTTGGCCGAATCGTCGTCGGCCGCACCCGCGACAAGCGCCTCGTCACCGCCGCCGACCTCAGAGCGACCGGGGCGATGAGCGTGCTGCTCAAGGATGCGCTGATGCCGAACCTCGTGCAGACGCTGGAGGGCACGCCCGCCTTCGTCCATGGCGGCCCCTTCGCCAACATCGCCCATGGCTGCAATTCGGTGATCGCGACACGCGCCGCACTGAAGCTGGGCGACTATGTCGTCACCGAAGCCGGCTTCGGCGCCGATCTCGGCGCGGAAAAATTCTTCGACATCAAGTGCCGCAAGGCTGGTCTGAAGCCCGCTGCCGCTGTGGTCGTCGCGACCGTCCGCGCCCTCAAGATGCATGGTGGCGTGGCGAAGGACGATCTCGGCCAGGAGAATCTCAAGGCGCTCGAAGCCGGCCTCTCCAACCTCACGCGCCACGTCAACAATGTGCGGAAATTCGGCGTGCCGCCGATCGTCGCAATCAATAACTTCGCGACCGATACCCCTGCGGAGCACGAACTCATCCGCAACTATTGCCGCAACCATCTCGGCGTCGAGGCGGTAATCTGTCGTCACTGGGCGCAGGGCGGAGCCGGCGCGGAAGAGCTTGCCCACAAGGTCGCTGCGCTCGCCGATGAGGGCGAGGCCGATTTCGCCCCGCTCTATCCCGACACGATGCCGCTGCGCGAGAAGCTGGAAACCGTGGCGCGGGAGATCTACGGCGCCAAGGGCGTCAGCGTCGACGCCAAGCTCGCGGCGCGCTTCGCCGAGCTGGAAGCCGCCGGCTTCCGCGACCTACCGGTCTGCGTCGCCAAGACCCAGTATTCCTTCTCGGCCGATCCGACGCTGCGCGGCGCCCCCTCCGGCCACATCGTCCCCTTGCGGGAACTCAGGCTCTCGGCCGGCGCCGGTTTCGTGGTCGCGATCTGCGGGGACATCATGACCATGCCCGGCCTGCCGCGCGAGCCCGCCGCCGAGCGCATCCACATCGATGCGCAGGGGCATATCGAGGGGCTGTCCTGACGGTCCCGGCGCGGGAAGCGTCATGCCCCCGTCACATGACTCGTCGATGCGCCCCGCCTCGGTGTTGACGGCGGAGGGGGTGAGATCATGAGCCTGGGGATCATTGGCGCACGCGTGCTTCTCGACGCATTCGCGGAGACCGGCCTCTCGATCGAAGGCGATCGGATCAGCGCGCTCGGCGAAACCCTGAAGCCGGCGAGTCTCACGATCCAGGCCAGGGGCTGCCTCGTCTTGCCGGGCATCGTCGACAGCCATGGCGATGCCTTCGAACGCCACATCATGCCGCGCCCAGGCGTCGCCTTCGACATCGACCTGGCACTGCGCGACGCCGATCGCGCTTTGCTGGCAAGCGGGATCACCACCGCCTTCCACGGCGTCACATGGTCCTGGGAGCCGGGTTTGCGCGGCGCCGAAAATGCACGCCGGCTGGTCGAGCGCATCGCTGCTCTCCGGCCCGAGCTCGGCGCCGATACCCGCTTCCATATGCGCCACGAGACCTTCAACCTCGATGCGGAAGACGAGATCGTGACCTGGCTGGCCGAGGGGCGCATCAGCGTCCTCGCCTTCAACGATCATACCGAGGGCACGCTGAAATCCCGCCACCGGCCGGACAAGATCGGCAAGATGGTCGAGCGGACCGGCCTCAGCCACGACGCATTCATGGAGCTGGTCGACCGCGTCTATGCCCGCAAGCACGAAGTCGCGGGCTCGATCGCACGGCTTGCGGAGGCGGCGCACCGTGCCGGCGTGCCGATCATGTCCCATGACGACATGAGCCCCGAGATGCGGCGCGAGCATCGCGCGCTCGGCATTACGGTCGCGGAATTCCCGATCGATGAAGCGACGGCGCGCGAGGCGGCCTCGGCGGGGGAAGCCATCGTCTTCGGCGCGCCGAACGTGGTGCGCGGCGGCTCGCATACCGGCTGCCCGGCCGCGGAGGAGATGGTGCGCGAGGGCCTCTGCACCATCCTCGCCTCCGACTACTACTACCCGGCCCTGCCGCTCGCGCCCTTCCTGTTGGCGGAGCGTGGCGCGGCCTCCCTCCCGGCCGCCTGGAAGCTGGTCTCGGAAAACCCGGCCGCGGCGCTCGGGCTCAACGACCGCGGTCGGATCGCGCCGGGCTTGCGCGCCGATCTGGTCATCATTCGACCGGAGCCGACGCCGCGCGTGGTCGCGACCATCGCCGGCGGGCGGCTCGTCCACCTCGCCGACCCGGATCTGCTCAGGGGCTGAGGCGTTCAGGCGAAGTCGAGCTGCACCTTGATCGCCTTCGCCTTGTCGGCGGCCAGGTCGAAGGCCTCGACGGCGCGGTCGACCGGAATCGTCGCCGTCAGCAGCGGCGAGAGGTCGATCGAGCCGGAGCCGATCATCGCCACGGCCCAGTCGAACTCCTCATGGAAGCGGAAGGAACCGCGCAGGTCGAATTCCTTGGCGACGACGACATTCATCGGCAGGGTGAACTGCCCGCCGACGCCGATCTGAACGATGGTACCGCCCGAGCGCACCACATCGAAGGCCCCGGTCAGCGCGTGCTGGTTGCCCGAAGCCTCGAACATCACGTCGAAGGCGCCCTTTTCGGCTCCGTATTCTTCCTTCAGCCGATCAGGCTCCGCAGCGACGTTGATCGTCGCCGTTGCGCCCATTCGCCGCGCCACCGGCAGCGGCCCGTCGACCACGTCCGTCGCCACGATCTCCGAAGCGCCAGCGGCCTTGGCCGCGACGATGGTGAGCGCGCCGATCGGCCCCGCTCCCGTCACCAGCACGCGCTTGCCGAGCAGCGGCCCGGCGCGCTTGGCGGCATGGAGGCAGACCGAAAGCGGCTCGGCGAAGGCCGCCTGCGCCGCCGTGACGCTGGGAGCCACTTTCACGGCCTGCCGCTCCTCGACGACGAGCACGTCGCGGAAACCGCCCTGCACATGCGGGAAGCGCATCGCCGAGCCATAGAACAGCATGTCGGTGCAGTGTTGCTGCAGCCCCATCTGGCAGTAGCGGCAATGACCGCAGGCGCGGCTCGGATTGACCGCGACCCGGTCGCCCGGCTTCACCCGCGAGACCTCGTCGCCGACAGCCTCGACCCGCCCAGCAATCTCGTGCCCGAGGATCATTGGTTCGCGCACGCGGATCGTGCCGAAGCCGCCATGCAGGTAGTAATGCAGGTCGGAACCGCAGATGCCGCCCGCTTCGATGCGGACTCGCACGTCGCGCGGCCCGAGCTCCGGCGCGGTCGTCGGCTCGACACGCAGATCCTTCTCGGCATGGATCACGACGGCACGCATGGCGGTCTCTCCTGAATGGCGCAAACAAAGCAGTTGCGCCGTTGTCTAATCGTTTGAAAACTGCTTACCCACATGGGCGCCGCCGGCGCAAACCGAAACTGACGCCGGACCCCGGCCTTTTGCGAGGATACGCCATGTCGCTGTCGCTGTTCAGCCTGGAAGGCAAGGTCGCGCTGGTCACGGGCTCGGGTCAGGGGATCGGCCTCGCACTGGCCGAGGGCCTTTCGGAGGCCGGCGCCCATGTCGTCCTCAACGGCCGCGACAAGACCAAGCTCGAACGGGCGCAGCAGGCACTGGCCGCGGCAGGCCGCAAAGCCTCCATCGCCGCTTTCGACGTCACCGACCAGAAGGCCGTCGAGGCCGGCGTCGCCCGGATCGAGGCCGAGATCGGTCCCATCGACATCCTGATCAACAATGCCGGCATGCAGAAGCGCGCGCCGATCACTGAATTCCCGGTCGAGGGCTGGCATGAGGTGATGAACACCAACTTGCATTCGGTGTTCTATGTCACCCAGGCGGTGACGAAGCGGATGGTCCCGCGCAAGCGCGGCAAGGTCATCAGCATCGGCTCGGTGATGAGCGAGCTCGGCCGCGCCACCATCATTCCCTATACGGCCTCGAAGGGCGCGGTGAAGATGATGACGCGAGGTCTCGCCGCCGAACTCGGCAAGCACAACATCCAGGCCAACGCCATCGGCCCCGGTTATTTCACCACCGAGATCAACAAGGCGCTGCTCGCCGACGAGGCCTTCACGAACTGGGTCTGCAGCCGCACGCCGGCCGGTCGCTGGGGCGAGACCAGGGAGCTGGTCGGCGCGGCCATCTTCCTGTCTTCGGCGGCGAGCGACTACGTCAACGGCCACCTGCTGATGGTCGATGGCGGACTGACCGCGGTGGTGTGATCCCTTTCGACATAAGCTGTCATCCCGGGCGAAGGCATAGACCCGGGAGCAGGTCGGTGCGTTTCAGGCCTGGATCCCGGATCGGCGCGGCTTGGCCGCTTGTCCGGGATGACCAGGATTCTGAAAGCAGGCGGAGAACCTGTCAGGCCGCGGCCTTCGTTACGGCCTCGACGACGTCGTCGACCACGCGCTCGACAAGATCACGGTCGTCGCCCTCGGCCATGACGCGGATCACCGGCTCGGTGCCGGAGGGGCGGATGACGAGGCGCCCGCTCTCGCCGAGGAGCTGCTTCGCCGCCTCGATAGCACTCATCACGGCCTGCTGCTCGAGCGGCTTGCCGGCCTTGTAGCGCACGTTCTTGAGGATCTGCGGCAGCGGCTCGAAGCAGTGGCAGACTTCCGAAACCGGCCGATCCATCCGTTTCACCACCGCCAGCAGCTGCAACGCCGCGACAAGCCCGTCACCGGTCGTGCCGAAATCCGAGAGGATGATGTGGCCCGACTGCTCGCCGCCCAGATTGAAGCCGTGGTTGCGCATGTGCTCCAGCACGTAACGGTCGCCGACCGCCGTGCGCGCAAGCGAGAGGCCGAGGCCTGCCAGATAGCGCTCGAGACCCAGATTGGACATCACCGTCGCCACGATGCCCGGCGCCGATAGCCGGCCGTCTTCCAGCCAGGAGCGCGCGATCACCGCCATGAGCTGGTCGCCATCGACGATCTGGCCATGCTCGTCCACCACGAGCACGCGGTCGGCGTCGCCGTCGAGCGCGATACCGACATCGGCGCGCAATTCCTTGACCTTCTCGACCAGCGTGGACGGATGGGTCGAGCCGACCTCGTGGTTGATGTTGAAGCCGTCGGGCTCCACGCCGATGGTGATGACCTCGGCGCCGAGTTCCCAGAGTGCCTGCGGCGCCACCTTGTAGGCGGCACCATTGGCGCAATCGAGCACGATGCGCAGGCCTTCAAGGCTCAGGTTGCGCGGCAGCGTCCGCTTGGCGAATTCGACATAGCGCGCATCGGCGCTGTCGATGCGCTTGGCTCGGCCGAGCTTCGGCGAAGCCGACAGGCGCGGGCCGAGATCGGCGTCGATCAGCGCCTCGATCTCGCGTTCGACCTCGTCGTTGAGCTTGTAGCCGTCGGGGCCGAACAGCTTGATGCCGTTGTCCTCATAGGGATTGTGCGAGGCCGAGATCATCACGCCGAGATCGGCGCGCATCGAGCGGGTCAGCATCGCGACTGCCGGCGTCGGCATCGGGCCGAGCAGCATCACGTCCATGCCGACGGAGGTGAAGCCCGCGACCATCGCATATTCGATCATATAGCCGGAAAGCCGGGTATCCTTGCCGATCACGACCCGATGGCGATATTCGCCACGGTGGAAGGCGAGGCCCGTGGCTTGCCCGACCTTCAGGGCAAGGTCAGGCGTAATGACGCCATTCGCCCGTCCACGAATGCCGTCCGTTCCGAAATATTTGCGTGCCATATCGTCTCGATCCGAGGGGCGATCTGCGCCCGATTTTGCGTGTTTCTATAGCCAAAAAACCTTTCCGCCTTCTCACAAATTATGACGGAGCGTGACAGGGCCGAAATGACGTCCGATCGCGAAAGCCGACGCCCAAATAAAAAAGCGGCCCGAAGGCCGCCTTTATGTCCATCTGAACGAAACCGCTCACACCTGCGGCTGGGGCTCCATGCCGGCATCCGGCTCGCCGCGCTTGCGGCCCTTGCCGGCGCTCGGCACGGCCGAGCCGCGCGGGGCGTGCGGCGTGTCGTCGAGATCGCGCGAGGGGCGCTTTCCGGCGATCAGGTCGCGGATCTCCTCGCCCGTCAGCGTCTCGAACTCGAGCAGCGCTTCGGCCACCTGAACGAACTCGTCATGATGCTCGGTCAGGATCGTCTTGGCGTCAGCATAGCCGTTATCGACGAGACGCTTCACCTCCGCGTCGATCTTCTGGGCGGTGGCCTCGGAGATCGACTGGCTGCGGCCCATCGACATGCCCAGGAAGACCTCTTCCTGGTTGTCGCCATAGGCGACCATGCCGAGCTCGTCCGAATAACCCATCTGCGTGACCATGGCCTTGGCCATCTTGGTCGCCTGCTGGATGTCGCCGGTGGCGCCGGAGGTGATGTTCTCCTTGCCGAAGGTGATCTCCTCCGCGACGCGCCCGCCCATGGCGACCGCAAGCTGCGAGGTGAACTCCTTGTACTTCATCGAGTAGCGGTCGCCTTCCGGCAGGAACTTGACCATGCCGAGCGCGCGCCCGCGCGGGATGATCGTCGCCTTGTGCACCGGCACGCCGGCCGGGACGTAGAGGCCGACGATGGCGTGGCCCGCCTCGTGATAGGCGGTGAGCTTCTTCTCCTCCTCGGACATAGCCATGGATTTGCGCTCAGCGCCCATCATGACCTTGTCCTTGGCGTCCTCGAACTCGGCATGGGTGACCATGCGCTTGCCACGGCGGGCCGCGAGCAGCGCCGCCTCGTTGACGAGGTTCATCAGGTCCGCACCCGAGAAGCCGGGCGTGCCGCGGGCCAGGATCTTGAGGTCGACATCCGGCGCCATCGGCACCTTGCGGACATGGACGCGCAGGATCTTCTCGCGGCCGGCGACATCCGGGTTCGGCACGACGATCTGGCGATCGAAGCGGCCCGGGCGCAGCAGCGCCGGGTCGAGCACGTCGGGACGGTTCGTCGCGGCGATGATGATGACGCCCTCGTTCGGCTCGAAGCCGTCCATCTCGACAAGGAGCTGGTTCAGAGTCTGCTCGCGCTCGTCATTGCCGCCGCCGAGGCCGGCGCCGCGATGGCGGCCGACCGCGTCGATCTCGTCGATGAAGATGATGCAGGGCGCGTTCTTCTTGGCCTGCTCGAACATGTCGCGCACGCGGCTGGCGCCAACGCCGACGAACATCTCGACAAAGTCGGAGCCCGAGATGGTGAAGAACGGCACATTGGCCTCGCCCGCGACGGCCCGCGCCGTGAGCGTCTTACCCGTGCCGGGGGGGCCAACGAGCAGCACGCCACGCGGGATGCGCCCGCCCAGCCGCTGGAATTTCTGCGGATCGCGCAGGAACTCGACGATCTCCTGCAGGTCTTCCTTGGCCTCGTCGATGCCGGCGACATCCTCGAAGGTGACGCGGCCATGCGCCTCCGTGAGCAGCTTGGCCTTGGATTTGCCGAAGCCCATCGCCCGGCCGGCGCCGTTCTGCATCTGGCGGGACATGAAGATCCACAGGCCGATGAAGATGACGAAGGGCAGCGAGTTGACCAGCAGCGCCATGAACCAGGGCGTGCCTTCGGACGGCGCGCGGGCGGATACGGTCACGCCCTTCTGCGCCAGCGTCTTCAGCAGGTTCGGATCGCCGTAAGGCGCATAGGTCACGAAGTTGCGACCATCCGAGAAGGTACCCGAGATCTCCTGTCCCGAGACCACGACGCTGGAAATGCGTCCGGACTCGGATTCGTTGATCAACTGGCTGTAGGGAATTTCGTTCGTGTTCGAGCGCTGGCTCGGGCTCTGGAACAGTGTCACCAGCGCCAGAACCAGCAGGAAGATCACCACCCAGAGGGCGAAATTGCGGAAGTTCGGATTCATCACCAGTCCGATCGGGCCTGCCGGGACCAACCGGATAAGGCCTGGATTTCACTCGATAGCAATTTAGGTGCGGCGCGCCTCCTTGCCAAGGGAAACGCAAGCGAAACCCGCGATGTCGCGGTATTATGATGTCGCAGGGTGAACACCACGCCGGCGCTGCCCCTCCTGACGCACGGCCAGCACGCCATCCCGGCCGAGCGTCAGGATACAGCCGGACAATGTCCGCCGCATGGCCGAACCATCCCGCTGCGCGGCAAGCAGCCCCGTGCCGCAGGCTTCGAGCCGCTCCAGCCGACCATAACTTTCGACCACCGGCGCAACTTCGTGCAGGGCCAGCGCGAGCACACGCAACACGATCTCCGCCGGCTCCTCCGCCAATCTCCGGAAATCGAGGCGCAGGCCGTTGTCGTCTCCCTTCGGCGAACGCCGCGCCGCCAGAACATCCGCGGCCCGTCGCGACAAGGCCTCCTCCTGCCGCGTCATGCGCGCTGCGAGGAGCCCGAGCCGCGCTGCGTCGAGCCCCTGCGCGGCCAGCAACGGCGCCAGCCCGCGCCAGCGCACGCGCTCGAAGCGCGGATCGGCATTGCTCGGGTCACGGGCGAAAGGCAGCCCGCGCGCCTCGGCCGTGGCCACGAGGCGTGCTTTCTCGATGCTCAGCAGCGGCCGGACGATAAGGACCTCCCCACGGCGCGAGCGTGGCTGCATGCCAGTGAGCCCGCTCGGCCCGGAGCCGTGGGCAAGCCGCATCAGCAGGGTCTCGGCCTGGTCGTCGAGCGTATGGGCGGTGACGACGGCCGCGCACCCCTGTCGCAAGGCTTCCTCCGCGAGGAGGTCGTAACGGGCGCGCCGCGCGGCGTCCTGAATGCCGGTTGCCGGTTTCGGCCCGGCCCACCGCAAGGTCGCATGAGGGACTCCGAGCCTGGCACAGAGCTCCGCGACCCGCTCGGCCTCGGCCGCGGCTTCGGGGCGCAATCCATGATCCACGGTCGCGGCATGAAGCGGAGGCCGGCCCGGCCCCCTGGCCCAATCGGCCAGCAATGCCAACAGCGCGACGGAATCCGGTCCACCCGAGATGGCCACGAGCAACCCCGACTCGCCCGCGAGCCCGTCAAAGACAACGCCGGCCTCGACGGGCGAGACCGGCGTCGCGGAGACGTCGAGGGGGCGAACCGCGCTCAAGCGCAGCCGGAGCGCCGCCGCTCGCGGCTGACGGCATTGCGCACGGCGCTCGAGGCCTGCGGGTAATCGATGCCGACCTTGGCATAGGTCGCACAGGCCTGCTCCTTGGCGCCGAGCCCGTTCAAGGCCATGCCGAGCCTGAGCAGGCTGTCCGGCGCCTTGGCCGAGCGTGGTGATTCCTTCGAGATCTTCAGGAACTGCTCCGCAGCCTCCCGATAGCGCTGGCGTTGCATATAGCTTTCGCCGAGCCAATAGGTGGCGTCGACCGCGAGCCGGTCACGCGGATAGCTCTGCAGGAATTGCCGGAAGCCCATCTCGGCCTGCTCATAGGCCCGGCGCTGGAGCGCCGAATAGGCGGAATCATAGGCCTCCTTGGCCGTCGCGGGGCCGCTCGCGGCGGCAACGCTCTGGCCACGCGGACCGGCGGCCACTGCACCCTGCTGCACCGGACGCCCGACGCCCTGCAGGTCGAGCGGCTGGCCGCTTGCCGGACCACCGGCATAATCATCCTCGATGATGCCGGTGATTCCGCCGCCGAGTTGCTGCGGCGCGCCGGCGGCGCCCTGCTGCGTCGTGGGGTCGAAGGCATCGCCGCGGCGCTGCCGCTGCGGCGTGCCGCCTGCGGGCGGGTTGGCGGGCGGCGGCGCTGAACCGGCAGAGGGACGGCCGCCACCGCCCTTTTCGTTCAGGCGGAAATCGACGTCCTGCTGGAAGCGGCTGAGCTGATCAGTCAGCCGCTTGTTCTCGAACTGGAGCTGCTCGATCTGGCCAGCCATCTGGCGCATCTGGTTTTCGAGCCGTGTGGTGCGCACCAGCAAATCGGCGGCATCCTGCGCGAAAGCCGGCACCGTGGCGCCGATCAGCCCCGCAGCGAGCGCGAGCGCCGGCCACGCCGGACGAACGAGGAAGCGGGCAAGGGAAGAGCCAGGCATCTGAAGCAAGCGGTCCTTAGCTGAAACTGAAACTGTCGCGCACGCGACTATAACATCCGCGCACCGCGGCCAAAATATGGACAACTTCATGGGCCGGCTGCGAAATTCGGGGAGCAACCATGAAAACGCCTCTGGCGCTTTGCCGGCCTCTTCCCTACATTGTCGAAGCGGGGCTGCCTGGTGCGTGAGAGACAGCATTCCCCGGGCCCATACGACTCCCTAGGGAGCTGTCCCTGACCGGATCCATCGGAACCGGACACACGGCGCCCACCTACTTTAGTAGGTGTCCCGGGATTCAAAACTCCACGGCCGAGGTGGCTCCGCAGCCTTCATGACGACGATCCTGGATACGCCCGCCACGCCCTCCCCCCAGAAGGCGGCGTTGCGCGCGCAGGCGCTCGCCCGCCGCGATGCGCTGGAGATCGACGATCGGCTCGAATGGGATCCCGAGATCGCTGCCCGGGTGCTTGCCCTGCCCGTCTGGAAAGACGCCGCCGGCCCGGTTTCTGCCTATTGGCCGATGCGTTCCGAGGCCGACCCCCGCCCGATCCTGGAAGAGCTGCATCGGCGCGGCCTGCCACTCGGCCTGCCCGCCATCGTCGCTAGGCGCATGATCTTTCGTCGCTGGGCGCCCTATGAGCCGATCGTACCCGGCGGCTTCGGCACGCTCGTTCCGGCGCCCGAGCAGCCCGAGGTCTCCCCGCGCATCCTCATCGTCCCGCTCGCCGCCTTCGACCGGCGCGGCTATCGCATCGGCTACGGCAAGGGCTATTACGACCGCGCCCTCTCCGAGCTGGGGCCGACCATAAGCATCGGCATCGCCTACGCGGCGCAGGAGATCGACGCCGTGCCGCAGGAGCCGCATGATCGGCCGCTCGACTGGATCGTCACCGAGCGCGAAACCATTCGCTGCGGTTGATTCCCGCGCTCCTTCGCGCGAGGGAGAAAGCCTTCACAGCTCGCGGATCGGTTTCATGCGTCTTCTCTTCCTCGGTGACATCGTCGGCCGCCCCGGCCGGATCGCGGTTCAGGAACGCCTGCCCAGTCTGCGCGAGGCCTGGAAGCTCGACTGTGTCGTCATCAACGGCGAGAATTCCGCCGGCGGCTTCGGCATCACCGAGGCGATCTGCGACGAGATCCTCGCCGCCGGCGCCGATGTCGTGACGCTCGGCAACCATTCCTGGGACCAGCGCGAAGCCCTCGTCTTCATCGAGCGGCAGGACCGGTTGATCCGCCCGGCCAACTACCCGCCCGGCACGCCCGGCCGGGGTGCGGCGGTGATCGAGGCGCGCAACGGCGCCCGCGTCCTTGTCGTCAACGTCATGGGCCGGCTCTTCATGGACCCGCTCGACGATCCCTTCGCCGCCGTCGAGCGCGAACTGGCCGCCTGCCCGCTCGGCGAGGTGGCGGATGCCGTCATCGTCGACGTCCATGCCGAAGCCACCAGCGAAAAGCAGGCGATGGCCTATTTCCTCGACGGCCGCGCCAGCCTCGTCGTCGGCACGCACACCCATGCACCGACATCCGACACGCGTATTCTGCCCGGCGGCACGGCCTTCCAGTCCGATGCCGGCATGTGCGGCGACTATGATTCCGTGCTCGGTATGCAGAAGGACGAACCGGTGCGCCGCTTCCTGCAGAAAGTGCCGGGCGCACGACTCGAGCCGTCGACGGGCGAAGGCACGCTGTCGGGCGTCGCCGTCGAGATCGACGACGCGACCGGCTTGGCCAAGGCGGTCTGGGCGGTCCGGATCGGCCCTCATCTCAGCCAGGCCATGCCGGAACCCTGGATTTCCTGACGACACCACCCCCTCCCCCGTCTTGCACGGAGCGGGAGGCGGCGCCTATAAGGCCGCCTTCCAGCAGTTTCCGCCGCAACCTTCGAAGGTAACGAGCTCCCATGGCCGGCCATTCACAGTTCAAGAACATCATGCACCGCAAGGGCAAGCAGGATGCGGTGCGCTCCAAGCTGTTCTCGAAACTGGCCCGCGAAATCACCGTCGCCGCCAAGATGGGCATGCCCGACATCAACATGAACCCGCGCCTGCGCATGGCAGTGCTCGCCGCGCGCGCCGAGAACATGCCGAAGGACAACATCCAGCGCGCCATCAACAAGGCCGCCGGCGGCGAAGGCGACAACTATGACGAGGTCCGCTACGAGGGCTATGGGCCCGGCGGCGCCGCCGTCATCGTCGAGGCGCTGACCGACAACCGCAACCGCACGGCCTCCGCCGTGCGCTCCTACTTCACCAAATCGGGCGGCGCGCTGGGCGAAAGCAACTCCGTCTCCTTCATGTTCAACCGCGTCGGCGAGATCAGCTATCCGCCGGAAGCGGGCGACGCCGACAAGGTGATGGAAGCGGCGATCGAGGCCGGCGCCGACGATGTCATCTCGGACGAGAACGGCCATACCATTCTCTGCGCCTTCGACAGCCTGAACGAGGTTTCCAAGGCGCTCGAAGCGGCGCTCGGCGCCCCGGCCTCTGCCAAGCCGGTCTGGCGGCCGACCACCACCGCCCCGCTCGACGAGGAGAAGGCGGCTTCGATGATGCGGCTGATGGAAGCCCTCGACAATGACGACGACGTCCAGAACGTCTTCGCCAATTTCGAGATCGCCGACGACATCATGGCGAAGCTGAGCGCCTGAACCAGCTCATCCACCGTCATCGCGAGCACAGCGACGCCATGACGGCGCGGTTTCCTACCGCCCCAGCAGCCCGTCCCAGAGCGGCAGGCTGAACAAGGCGCTGAGGAAGATCAGCAGATAGGCGCCGCGCCGGAAGGTCTGTTCGGAGGCGAGCCGGTAGCCATGCGTGCCGGCCCAGAGTCCGGCACCGTAGATCGCGAAGAGCGGCACCGCCATCACCAGCGCGCCCAGCGTCAGGATGCCCTTCCACCACAGGACGGTGCCGCTGACCAGCGTCGAGAGACCGAAGAAGGTCTGCATGTTCGCCCGCGTCTTGTGGCGGTCATTGCGCTGCGCGCCGAGCCAGAACACCGCGAGCGGCATGCCGCCGATCGAGGCCATGCCATTGCACAGACCCGACAGCCCACCGACCCCGAGCGAGAGCGGCACGCTCGGGCGCCCGTGATAGCGCCAGCCAGACGCCATCAGCGCCACGGCCGCGAGCACCAGCAGGGCGAGGATCCAGCGCATCGTCGCGCGGTCGAGCCAAGTCAGGAGCCAGACGCCGACAGGCAAGGCCAGCGTCGCCGTCAGCAGCAGCGGCAGGATTTCGGCCCACTCCGCCCGCCTGGCGCTGCGCGCCGCGATCGGCAGGGCGAAGGGCAGATCGATGAACCAGATCAACCCCAGCGCCGCCACCGGCCCGAGCACCATCGAGGCGAGCGGCATGAACACCATCGCGAAGCCGAAACCGGTGAAGCCGCGCACCAACCCGCCGAGCAGCGTCGCCCCCAGCAACACGGCGGTCGCCTCGCTCGTGAGGCCGGGCATGAACGAAGAGAGGCTGTACGGCATGGTCTCGACAGGTGGGAAGCTGATCCGGCGAACCATGCCCGCCGGTCCGGCGCAAGAACAGCTTTCCTTTTTGATGAAATCGATGAGGGGAATTCATCTCCGTCCCGGTTCCGCGCGGGACAAATCCGAAACATCCGCTAGGTTGGGCGCGTTATGGCACCTGCGATTCGCATCCTCGGCATCGACCCCGGCCTCCGCAAGACCGGCTGGGGCGTCGTCGTCTCGGAAGGCAGCAAGCTCTCCTTCCTCGCCTGTGGCTGCATCGAGAGCGACGGCAATCTCTCGCTCGGCGAGCGCCTGCGCCAGCTCCATGAGGGGATCGGAAAGGTGATCGCCGCGCACAAGCCGCACGAGGCCGCGGTGGAGGAAACCTTCGTCAACCGCGACCCGCAATCGGCGCTGAAGCTCGGCCAGGCTCGCGGGATCGCATTGGTGGTGCCGTCGCTCGCCGGCCTCAGCGTCGCCGAATACGCTGCCAATCTCGTCAAGAAGACGGTGGTCGGCGTCGGCCATGCCGACAAGAAGCAGGTTCAGGCGATGATCCGCGTGCTGCTGCCGAAGGCCGAGACCAGCTCCGCCGATGCGGCGGACGCACTCGCCGTCGCGATCTGTCACGCCCAGCATCGCGGCATGAGGGCTTTGGTCGCGCAGATGCGCGTGGCGGGCTGAGCGTGCTGGCCGGGGGAACGACATCATGATCGGCAAGCTCAAGGGCCTGATCGATTCCTATGGCGAGGACCACGTCATCATCGACGTGCAGGGCGTCGGCTATGTCGTGCAGTGCTCGTCGCGCACGCTGCAGCGCCTGCCCAGCCCGGGCGAAGCCGCGGTGCTCTCGATCGAGACTCATGTCCGCGAGGATGCGATCCGCCTCTACGGCTTCATGTCGGACACCGAACGCGACTGGTTCCGGCTGATGCAGGTCGTGCAGGGTGTCGGCGCCAAGGTCGCGCTTGCCATCCTCTCGACGCTCGATCCGGGCGGCCTCGCCACCGCGATCGCCACCAACGACAAGGCGGCGATCGCCCGCGCGCCCGGCGTCGGCCCCAAGCTGGCGCAGCGCCTGTGCGCGGAACTCAAGGACAAGGCGCCGGCCTTCGGCCATGTCGATCCGAGCCTCGCCCAGCTTTCCGGCGCCTTGGAGGACAGGAAGCTGCCGCAGCCGGTGGCCGATGCCGTCTCGGCGCTCGCCAATCTCGGTTACCCGCAGGCACAGGCGGTCGCGGCCGTCGCGGCTGCGGCAAAGGCCGCGGGCGATGGAGCCGGCACGGCGCAGCTGATCAAGCTCGGCCTCAAGGAGCTGGCGAAGTGACCGCCGGGATCGACCCGGGCGATCTCGAACTGCGCGTCGTCGCCGACAAGGGCGAGCTTCTCAAGATCATGATGGCGGCCTGGGGCTCGCACCGCATGATGATCGACCTCCATGTCTACGACGTCGCGGAGATCGATGCCCTCGGCCTCTACGAGCCCAGCGGGCGCACGGCCGCGCTGGCGAGCTGGACCAAGCGCGGCGAGACGGCCTATCTCTGCGCGCTGCATTCGCTGCGGCCCGGCGAAGGCGTCGCGATCCGCATGCTCGATGCGGTGATCGACGCGGCACGCGCGGCGGGCGCGCTCCGCCTCAAGGCCATGCTGACCAACGACAACATGCCGGGACTGACCTTCTATCAGCGTCGCGGCTTCCGCCTCTCGGGGCTTTATCTGGAAGCGATCGACGCTTATCGCTCGGTCGTGCCGACCATCATCAAGACGGGATACAAGGACATTCCGATCCACGACGCCATCGAGCTGGAGATCGCGCTGTGAGCGATCCAAAACGCTCCGGACTGATGACGGCCGAGCGCCGCGACGACGACAGCGAATCGTCGCTGCGGCCGCTCTCGCTGTCCGATTTTACCGGCCAGGCGGCGGCGCGCGCCAATCTCCAGGTCTTCATCAACGCCGCCCGCACCCGCGGCGATGCGCTCGACCATGTCCTCTTCGTCGGCCCTCCCGGCCTCGGCAAGACGACGCTGGCACAGATCGTCGCGCGCGAGCTCGGCGTCAATTTCCGCTCGACCTCCGGCCCGGTGATCGCCAAGGCCGGCGACCTCGCCGCTCAGCTCACCAATCTCGAGGAGCGCGACGTCCTCTTCATCGACGAGATCCACCGCCTCAACCCGGCGGTCGAGGAAATCCTCTATCCGGCGATGGAGGACTATCAGCTCGACCTGATCATCGGCGAAGGCCCGGCGGCCCGCTCGGTCAAGATCGACCTGCCCAAATTCACCCTCGTCGGCGCCACCACCCGCGCCGGTCTGCTGACCACGCCGCTGCGCGACCGCTTCGGCATCCCGATCCGCCTCCAGTTCTATACGGTCGAGGAATTGCAGGGCATCGTCTCCCGCGGAGCCCGCGTGCTCGGCGTGCCGATGTCCGACGACGGCGCCAACGAGATCGCCAAACGCTCACGCGGGACACCGCGCATCGCCGGGCGCCTGCTCCGGCGCGTGCGCGATTTCGCCATCGTCGATGGTGATCCGATCGTCACCCGCAAGGTCGCCGACAAGGCGCTCTCGCTGCTCGATGTCGACGCCATCGGCCTCGACCAGATGGACCGGCGCTATCTCACCACCGTCGCGGTCAATTTCGGCGGTGGCCCGGTCGGGATCGAGACCATCGCCGCCTCGCTTTCCGAGCCGCGCGACGCGATCGAGGAAATCATCGAGCCCTTCCTGCTGCAGCAGGGCTTCATCCAGCGCACACCGCGAGGCCGCCTGCTGACGCCGCACGCCTTCCGCCACCTCGGCATGCCCGAGCCGACGCGCGAGACGGCGCAGTTTGGGCTGTTTCAGGATGACGAGGACGAGAACTAGCGGCGTCCTTCTGCGTCGCCCCGTCTCCGAAGGCGGATCGGCAGGTACCGTCCCGCTTCACCGTCGCAGACCAACGCCCGGAATCTCGATATGCACACGCTCACCCTCATCGGCAGCGCAGCGATCGGCCTCTCGCTTGCGACCGCCCCTGCCCTGGCCGACGACACGACGCCGTCCGGGCCGGTAAGGGACGCCTACGCCATCACGGTCAAGACGCTCGCCGGCCGTGGTGCGCCGCCGTGGCGCCCGCCCCATCGCGACAAGCTGCTGAGCAAGAGCCTTGCCGCCCTCTTCGCGCGCGACGACGTCTATCAGGACGAAGCGGGCGAGATGGGGCATATCGGTGCCGACCCGTTCATCAACGGCCAGGACGGCGAGGTGAAGAAGCTGAACTTCGACACGATCCCCGTGGCAGCCGGCAAGGCTACGGTGCTGGCGAATTTCAGCAGCTTCGGCAAGCCGATGGTCGTCACATTCAAGATGCTGCGCGAGAATGGCGGCTGGCGCATCGACGACATCGTCAACACCTTCGAGGGCAAGGACTATTCGGTCCGCGAGCAGCTTTCGCAGCCCTATGACTGCGGCTCCTTCATGGGCAAGCCCTGCAAGCGCTGAGCCCGGCCGCCACCCGTCTGTCTCACGGCGATTTGCCCGTGAGGCTTTGGGTCTGTATGCCGGCCGCCATGAGCAGCCCTCACCAGATCACCGTCCGCGTCTACTATGAAGACACCGACTTCTCCGGCGTGGTCTATCACGCCTCCTATCTGCGCTTCATGGAGCGCGGCCGCACCGAGCTGATCCGCGCGCTTGGCGTCGAGCAGCGTGAGCTCTTTGACGGCGAAACGGCGCTCGGCTTTGCCGTCCGCAAGATGACGATCGACTTCCTGCGTCCGGCCGTGATGGACGACCTGCTGACGGTCGAAACTCGCTGCACCGAGGCGCGTGGCGCCACCATGGATCTCGAGCAGCGCGTCCTGCGTGGCGACGAGGTGCTGATCGCGGCCGCGGTCAAGGTCGCCTGCGTCGACGGCGGCCGGGCGCGCCGCATTCCGGACGGGTTGCGCAAACGGCTGATGCTCGACGACTGATCATGAAGATCGTCATCGACGCCAGCCTTCGCCGCATGTTAGCGCTCTTAACATGAGCTGGAAGCGCGACCGCCCCGAAACGCCCCGCGGCTATCACCACGGCAACCTCAAGGAGGAGCTGGTGAAGGCCGCGCTCGGGCTGATCGGCGAGAAGGGACCGAACGGCTTCACCTTCGCCGAAGCCGCGCGCATGGCCGGCGTCAGCCCCGCCGCGCCCTATCGGCACTTCCGTGATCGCGATGAGTTGCTGGCCGATGTCGCCGCACGCGGTTTCCAGGCCTTCGAGGCGACGCTGGCGCGCGCCTGGGAGCAGGGTCGCCCCGATCCGGAGACGGCCTTCCACCGGCTCGGCCGCGCCTATCTCGCCTTCGCCCATGACGAGCCGGCCTATTACTCCGCCATGTTCGAGGCAGGCGTCCCGCTCGATGCCAGCCCCGAATTGCGCGCCGCCGCCGACCGCGCCTTTGCCAATCTGCGCCAGGCCGCGGAAGCGCTGATCGCGAGGCTGCCGCAGAACAAGCGCCCGCCCGCTCTGATGATGGCGCTGCATATCTGGGCGATGTCGCACGGCATTGCCGCGCTGTTCGGCCGAGCCGATGGCGGGCGCCGGCCCTTGCCGATGTCGGCCGCCGAGCTGCTCGAAGCCGGCATGCTGATCTATCTCCAGGGCCTCGGCATCGGCCCGGAAACCGCCTCGCCGCCAACGGCCTGATGAATTTTGAAAGAGGCATTCTTGACAAGTCGGAGCGTCGCGCGCATCTATGTAAATGTGATTTACATTCACGCCTTGTCATGGTGAGGGAGCAATGCCGATCGTCGAGAAGCTGGACGAATATGGGAAGGGAGCCTGGATCGCCTTCGCGGTTCTCGGCTTCATCGTGTTCTGGCCGCTGGGTCTGGCGACCCTGGCCTTTCTTTTCTGGAGTGGACGCATGGGTTGTGGATACGCGAGGGACCGCTACGAGCATCGGATGAGCCGTCTGCAGGACAAGATGGACCGCATACGCGAGCGCATGGCTGGCCGCGACGGCCGCGGTTTCGGCGGTGGCTTCGGTGGCTGGGGCCGCGAGCCTTCGAGTGGTAACCGCGCCTTCGACGAGTACCGCAGCGAGACGCTGCGCCGGCTCGAGGACGAGCAGCGCGAGTTCCACGACTTCCTGGGCCGTCTGCGCATGGCCCGCGACAAGGCTGAGTTCGATCAGTTCATGGCGGAGCGCCGCAACAACCCGCCTGCCAATCCCCCGGCCCAGCCCGACGCGGCCTGAGGCCCGGCAAAACCCCACAATCAACGCGCGAAACGAGCCCGCCCCGGCCAACCGGGGCGGGCTTTCTGTTGCCCTCGGCGCGATCCGGCCGCCCGTCGGCCTTCCCGTATACCCGACATTAACCTTGCTGGGGTCTTAACTCGACCCGGAGCATGTGTTCCGTGGGAAACCCCGTTTCGGCCCATCTTTCGCCGGATTCACGCGCGAAAGACGGGATACGGCATTTCCCCGGATCGCGAAACGGGCGGCGGCGTGGGTCTCCCGCGACGCGAGCGGCGGGGTTTGGATCGGAGCCCGGGCTCTGGACCGGACAGCCGATCGCACCGCCTGGGTTGGAAGGATGACAGGATGAACCCCGCCGACGTCGCGCAGGCTGCGCCGCAGATCGACATGTCGTTCTGGACGCTGTTCTGGCACGCCCATATCGTCGTCAAGCTGGTCATGCTCGGCCTGCTCGGCGCCTCGGTCTGGTGCTGGTCGATCATCATCGACAAGACGCTACTCTACCGGCGCACGCGCCGCGACATGGATCAGTTCGAGGAAGTGTTCTGGTCGGGCCGCTCGCTCGAGGAGCTCTACCGCGACCTCGCCAGCAAGCCGGTCAACGACATGGGCGCCGTCTTCGTCGCGGCGATGCGGGAGTGGAAGCGCTCCTTCGAGAATGGCGGGCGTTCGGTCGCCAGCCTGTCCCAGCGCATCGACAAGGTGCTGGACGTTACCATCCAGCGTGAGACCGAACGGCTCGAATCGAAGCTGCTCGTGCTTTCGACCATCGCCTCGGCCGCTCCCTTCATCGGCCTGTTCGGCACGGTCTGGGGCATCATGACCTCCTTCACCGCCATCGCGGTCTCGAAGAACTCCTCGCTCGCCGTGGTCGCGCCCGGCATTGCCGAAGCGCTCTTCGCCACTGCTATCGGCCTCTTCGCCGCGATCCCGGCGCTGATGGCCTACAACAAGCTCCAGGCCGAGGTCGCCAAGGCTCAGGGGCGCCTCGAAGCTTTCGCCGACGAGTTCTCCGCGATCCTGTCGCGGCAGATCGACGAGCGCATGGCGGCGTGAGGGCGTAAGCGATGGGAATGTCCGCAACCGCAGGGGCGCAGGGCGGAGGCCGCCGGGGCCGGCGCGCGCGCCGTCACCGCGCCATCGCCGAGATCAATATGACGCCGTTCATCGACGTCATGTTGGTGTTGCTCATCATCTTCATGGTCGCCGCCCCGCTGATCGCGACCGGCGTGCCGCTCGATCTGCCGCAGACCGGAGCGAAGCCGATCAATGTCGACCAGAAGCCGGTCACGATCGCCATCGATGGCAAGGGCCAGATCTTCCTTCAGGACGAGCCGACGCTCGAGCCAGACATCGTCACCAAGCTGCAGAGCCTCGCCAAGCAGGGTTTCGATGAGCGCATCTATGTGCGCGCCGACAAGCTGGTCGATTACGGCCGCGTCGCATCGGTCATGTCGACCATCACCGCCGCCGGCTTCAAGCGGGTCGCGCTGGTGACGGAACCGGCCGCCCGCTGAGGACGGTGGAAGTAAGGGTACGTAAGGGCGTGAAGCTTTCGACCTCCGAACCTGGCATGCTGGTGTCGGCGCTCGGCCATGTGACGGCGCTTGTCGTCGGGCTGATTGCGTTCTCGTCACCGTCGCCGCTGCCGGAGCATCAGGAAGCGATTGCCGTCGAGCTCGTCGACCCGAATGCGCTGAACCAGGTCACGCGTGGCGAGCGCAACGCGGAAAAGGTTCAGGAGAAGCCGACCCCGCGCGCCGAGCGCCAGTCCGACACGGTCGAGAACAAGGAAGCCGGCGAGGCCAAGGCCGACAACCCGGCTCCGCCCTCGCGCCCACCCGAGCTGAAGACGGCCGAGGCCGACGCCTCGGCGCCGATGCCGCCGGCCCGCCCGGTCGAGCAGCCCAAGCCCGAGGTTAAGCCGCCGGAACCCGCAAAACAGCCGCCGCAGAAGAACGAGGCTGCTGCCGCGCGCGAGGCCGAGCAGAAGCGCGAAGAACTCGCCAAGCTGGCCGAGGAGGCCGAGCTCGCCTCCAAGGCGAAGCAGGCCGAGGAAGAGGCCAAGGCCGCCGCCAAGGCGAAGGCCGAGGCCGAAGCGCAGGCGAAGAAGGCGGCAGAAGCGAAAGCGAAGGCCGAGGCGCTCGCCAAGGCGGAGGCCGAGAAGGCCGCCAAGGAAAAGGCCGAGGCCATCGCGAAGGCCAAGGCCGAAGCCGAGCAGAAGGCGAAGATCGCCGCCGAGGCCAAGGCCAAGCAGGAGGCCGAGGCCAAGGCGAAGAAGGAAGCCCAGCTCGCCAAGAACTTCAATCCCAGCGACATCGAGCGGCTGCTGCAGTCGAAGGAAAAAGCGCAGTCGACCGGCGCCTCGGCGCCGCAGATCAACCGCACCGCCTCGCTCGGCACCCGGACCGGCTCCTCGCAGAAGCTCAGTCCCTCGCTGCGCGCCCAGCTCATCGGCATCATCCAGGATCAGCTGCTGAAATGCTGGAACGTGCCCATCGCGCTCGCCAACGCGCATGGCGGCGGCAATATCGTGCCGTCGGTGCGCATGAAGCTCAACACGGACGGCTCGCTCGCCGGTCAGCCCGGCGTGATCAACTCCTCAGCCGATCCGCTTTTCCGCGTCGCCGCCGATTCGGCGCTGACTGCGACCCGCCGCTGCGCGCCGTTGCGCATCCCGGCTCAATTCGCCGCCTACTATGACGACTGGCGTGATGTCGTCGTCAATTTCGACGCAAGGGACGTACTGTGACCCTGATCGACCGCAAGCCCCTCCCCTTCCTTTCCGCGGCCCCGACACGCCGAGGCCTTCTCGCCATGGCCGGCGCCAGCCTGCTCGTGCCCGCGGCGGCGCGCGCCGAACTCGTCATCGACCTGCGCGGCGGGTCCTTCCAGCCGATGCCGATCGCGATCGCCGACTTCGCCGGCGACGGCGGCGTGCTGGTCTCCGGCGTCATCACCAACAACCTGAAGCGCTGCGGCTATTTCCTGCCGATCGACAAGGGCCGCTTCCCGGAGAAGAATCCGCCCTTCGACGCCGCGCCGCAATTCCAGGCCTGGCAGGCTGCCGGGGTGCAGGCGCTGGTGACGGGTCGCGTCGCGCGCGAGGCCGGCCGCATCCGCGCCGAGTTCCGCCTCTGGGACGTCGCCACCGGTACCCAGACCGACGGCCAGCAGTATTTCACCGACCCGAGCAACAGCCGTCGCGTCGGCCACATCATCTCGGATGCGATCTTCTCCAAGATCACCGGTCTCGGCGGCTTCTTCGACACCCGCGTCGTCTTCGTCGACGAATCCGGCACCAAGGAGAACCGGCGCAAGCGTCTCGCCATCATGGATCAGGACGGCGCCAATGTGCGCTACCTGACCAATGGGGAGGTCTCGGTGGTGACGCCGCGCTATTCGCCGGTGGGGCAGGACGTGACCTTCATGACCCAGCGCCATGGCGAGCAGCCGCGCGTGCAGGTGCTCAACATCGAGACCGGCCAGCGCCAGATCGTCGGCAACTTCCCCGACATGACCTCGAGCCCGCGATTCGCGCCGAACGGCCAGCGCATCGTGCTGTCGCTCCAGCAGGGCGGCAACGCCAATCTCTATGCCATCGACATCGCTTCGCGCTCGACGACGCGGCTGACCTCGACGGCGGCGATCGATACCTCGCCCTCCTATTCGCCCGACGGTTCGAAGATCGTCTTCGAAAGCGACCGCGGCGGCCAGCAGCAGCTCTATGTGATGGGCGCCGGCGGCGGCGAGGCCCAGCGTATCTCCTTCGGCCAGGGCCGCTACTCGCAGCCTTCCTGGTCGCCGCGTGGCGACCTCATCGCCTTCACGCGCCAGGGCAGCGGCGGCTTCGCCATCGGCGTGATGCGCCCCGACGGCTCGGGCGAGCGCATCCTGACCGAGGGCTTCCACAACGAGGCCCCGAACTGGGCGCCCAACGGCCAGTACCTGATGTTCTTCCGCGACCCGGGCGGCGAGACCGGCGGCAAGCTCTACATGGTCGACATCACCGGCCGCGTCGAAGTGCCCGTGCCGACCCCGGCCTATGCCTCCGACCCGACCTGGTCGCCGCTGCTCAGCGGCGCGCGCTGACGCGGGCCCAGCTGGATCGCCTGATTTGAGAAGCCGCCCGATAGATGTCGGGCGGTTTTTCCATGTGCGGAGGCGACCGCTCAGTCGCGATAGGCCGGCTCCTCCGCGTCGAGCTGCCGGCGGATCGAGGCCAGGTGCAGCCGCGCCGATTCCGCATCGCCCTCGCGCATCTGCCGATAGGCCGCTTCCGCGATCTCCGGCTTGACCGGCAGGACCTGGCGCCCCGTCGAGAGCGCGAGCGCCTGCACCTCGCAGGCACGCTCGAGATAGTAGAGATCGTCCCAGGCCTCGGCGATCGTCGGCCCGAGCACCATCACCCCGTGATGCTTCATGAAGACGATATCGGCCTCGCCGACCGCAGCGGCGATGCGGTCGCCCTCACGCTCGTCCAGGGCGAGGCCGTTATAGTCATGATCGACCGCCGTACGTCCGTAGAACTTCAGCGCCGTCTGCCCCGCGAAGATCAACGGTTCGCCTTCGGTCATCGAGAGCGCCGTGGCGTAGGGCATATGGGTGTGGAAGGCGACTTTCGCGCGCGGGACGTTCTTGTGGATTCGGGCATGAATGTAGAAGGCGGTGGCTTCCGGCTGGCCTTCGCCGGAGACGACCTGCCCGTGGAAATCGCAGATCAGCAGCCTGGAGGCCGTCAGCTCCCGGAAGGCCCAGCCATAGGGATTGACGATGAACAGGTCGTCATAGCCTGGCACCAACGCCGAGAAATGATTGCAGATGCCCTCCTCGAAGCCGTAGCGCGCCGCCATCCGGAAGGTCGCGGCGAGATCGCGGCGGGCCTCCCACACCACCTCCGAATCGAGATCCGGCTGATTGGGGCCGCGCGCAGGCACCGCGCTCGAAACACCAGGCTTGAGGGAATGGGCCATCGCGGTCTCCAGTCAGGGCAGGACAGCGAACCGAAGCAAGCTCCGGGCCGCCGGACAAGGCCACCACGATAAGCCGGAGGCGACGAAAGATGCGCTGCAATTGCGTATCCCTCTTGCGCGTTTCTTGCGCCCCGCAACCTTAAGCCGCTTACCGCCGGAGGTTCTTGGCGTCTCCCTCGGCCCGCCGCCTGCCCACATAAGGCAGGATGAACATGTAGAGCCCGCTGAACAACAGCAGGAATAGCGGAAGCAGCGGCGAATAAACGATCCATGCCGGCGGCTCCCCGCGCGCCATGGCGGCGAAATTCGCGACGACGGTGACTGTGAAGATGATCGACAGCCAGCGATGGCCCTGCCTGATCCAAGCGCTCCAAGCCATGGAATCCCCTTTTCAAACGTGTTGAAGCGAAGCAGCAGGTTTCAGCCGCTGCGCGCCACGACTTCTTCCAGCTTCGCGAAGAACTGTTGCCAGCCGGCCTTGGCCCCGCCGAAGGCCTGCTTCTGCTCCGGCCGGAAGCCCGCCTGCTCCATGCGCAGGAGCGTACCTTTCGACGAAGGGGTGAGCGTGAAGGTCACCACGCTCTGAAGAGCGTAGGCCGCGTCGTCATGGGCGAAGTTCCAAGTATAGGACAGCGATCGGTTCGGCTCGACCGCGAGAACCTCGCAATCCAGCACGCCGCCCCAATCGCCGCTCAGATTGAAGCGGTGCCCGACGATCGGCGAGAAATCGTTCTTCATCAGCCATTCCGCGATCAGGTGCGGCTGCGTCAGCGCACGCCAGATCTTCTCGGGTGGATGGGGCATCTCCCGCTCGACGACGACGGAGCGCGTTTCGGTCATTGGTCCATCCTCTTCAGCAAATCTTCGAGATCGTCGAACCGGCTCTCCCAATACCCGGCCATCCGGTTCGTCCAATCGGTCAAGGAGGAAAGCGCGCCGAGCTGCGCGCTGTAATGCGTCTGCCGCCCCTCATGACGGTCCCGCACCAGCCCCGCCTGTTTCAGCACGGCGAGGTGCTTTGAGACCGCGGGCTGCGAGACACCGGCCTGTGCCGTCAGCACCGCGACGGTCTGCTCCCCCTCGCGGCACAGGCGTTCGAAAATGCCGCGCCGGGTGGGATCGGCGAGTGTCTTGAAGAGCAGGTCGGGCGCATCCGGCATCTAAAACCCATAACCAAGCAGCTATGAGTTAATCCATAACCAAAGAGCTATGTATCGGTCAACCGGAATCTGGCAGCCCTCATTCCGGACGCGGTCATCGCCGACCGCCGTCACTGTGCCCCCTGAGCCACAGCCAAGGCCGCAAACGGTCCTTCGCCACATTTGGTTAACCATACGCCGCAATGCCGCCACTTCGCCTTGTTCTGGCAAGGTCTCGTTTAGGTTGACGCTTCATTGATGGGACAAGTGCAAGGCCCTCCCTGAAGCAGGCGCCGAGAAAACCAGACCCAGATCAGATCGCCCGGAGTCCAGCCATGTTGACCACCCTCTTCGCCGGCGGCCGCACCGTCCGCTTCGCCGCCGCCATCGCCGCGACGCTCGCGCTGGGCGCCTGCGCCAACAACCAGAATGCGGATGCCAATGGTTCGGGCTTCGGCGCCGGTGGCGCGGCCACCCCGGGCAGCGCGCAGGACTTCGTCGTCAATGTCGGCGACCGCGTCTTCTTCGAGACCGACTCCACCGATCTCACCTCGACCGCCACCGCGACCCTCGACAAGCAGGCCCAGTGGCTGCAGCGCTATCCGCGCTACACCTTCGTCGTCGAGGGCCACGCCGATGAGCGCGGCACCCGCGAGTACAACTATTCGCTCGGCGCCCGCCGCGCCCAGACGGTGCGCGACTACCTCGCCTCGCGCGGCATCCAGTCCAACCGCATCCGCACCATTTCCTACGGCAAGGAGCGCCCCGTGGCGGTCTGCAACGATATCTCCTGCTGGTCGCAGAACCGTCGCGCCGTGACGGTGCTGGACGGTGCCGGCGGCAACTCCTGATCGGCTGCGAAAGCCTGAAAATGCGAAGCCCCGGACGCCAGCGTCCGGGGCTTTTTTCATGAGCGGATGGCAGGACGCCTTTGCTTCACCCTACCGGCGCCGGGATCAGGCTCCGCGCCACGCCCTCGATCCGTTCGGCCGCCGCGACGAGCGCTTCCGCAGCCCGATCCTCGACCTCGCTGAGCCGCTGGTCGGCCGCTCCGGCATCGCCCTGCGTCGCCGCCAGGTCGTTCTCCAGCCGAGCGAGGCGCTGCTTCAGCTCCGAGACCTCGTCCGCCACCATCAGCGCCGCCATGACGTGCAGGCGCATGTCGCCGATCTCGCCGAAAGCCTGCCGCATCTCGCTGATCTTCTCGTCATAGAGGCGTGCGAGCTCCTCCAGATGGGCTTCCTCGCCCTCCCCGCATGCCATGCGATAGGCCTTGCCGGCGATCGTGACATTGACTTGCGGCATTGCCTCTCCTTCTCATCCCGGCCTGCGCGGAGACGTCATTCCGTCTCCTCGGTCTCGACCTCCGCCGGCTGTTGTGCCTGCACGCGCTCGATCACGGCGCCGATCACGTTCATCGCCCGCGTCAGGCGCTGGTCGACGTCGTTCGCCGCGGTCTCGACATGGCCGAGCCGGGCCACGGTGCCGTCGAGCTCGGCCGCCAGCCGCGCCCGGTCGTCCTGCATCAGCGCCAGTTCGGTCTCCAGATTGGCCCGGCCGCGCTCGGCCTCGATCCGTCGCCGTGCTGCCGCTTCCAGCTGCCCCAGCGCCGCATCGAGACGGGCCAGCGCATTGTCCAGCATCAGGCTCGCCACCATCGCTCTCCTTTCAGATCGAAGCCGGCTCACGCGATTCGTGCCCGAATTTACAGCAGAAACGCGGAAAACGGGAATCCGCTCCAGCCTGAAACCCGCGATTGCCAAGGGTTTGTCCACATGCGCTGAAGCAACGCTTCCGGAAACCGCTGTGGCACGGGCGTTTTGCGGCATGAAACCGGCCCGCGAGAATTGACTCGGAGCGAGCCGCAGGCCTAATCCAGCCGTCCTTTCGAAGTCTTCTGCGACAGCCTTTGTCGGACGGCCTGCCCGCATCGCACGGGTCAGGGCTGGTCCGCCCCGCCCGCCAGACGGAGCCACGAGATCATCATGACCACCACCGACCGCGCCCAGCACGACAAGCTCGCCAATGCCATTCGCGGCCTGGCGATGGACGGCGTCGAGAAGGCCAAGTCCGGCCATCCCGGCCTGCCGATGGGCGCCGCCGACGTCGCGACCGTGCTGTTCACACGCGTCATGAAGTATGATGCCGCCGATCCGCGCTGGCCGGACCGCGACCGCTTCGTGCTCTCCGCCGGCCATGGCTCGATGCTGCTCTATTCGGTTCTCTACTTGACCGGCGTTCCCGGCATGGAGCTTGCCGACCTCGAGAAGTTCCGCCAGCTCGGCTCCAACACCCCCGGCCACCCGGAAAATTTCGAGACCGCCGGCGTCGAGACCACCACCGGCCCGCTCGGCCAGGGCCTCGCCACCGCTGTCGGCATGGCGATGGCCGAGCGCATGCTCGCAGCCGAATTCGGCAAGAAGGTCGTCGACCATCATACCTATGTGCTCGCCTCCGACGGCGACCTGATGGAAGGCATCAGCCAGGAGGCGATCGCGCTTGCCGGCCACCAGAAGCTCAACAAGCTGATCGTGCTTTGGGACGACAACGGCATTTCAATCGACGGCCCGCTGACCATCACCGACAATGTCGACCAGGTCGCACGCTTCAAGGCCTGCGGCTGGCGCTCCGAGCGCGTCGACGGCCATGATCCCGACGCCATCGAGGCCGCGATCCGCCGCGCCCAGAAGTCGAACAAGCCGACGATGATCGCCTGCAAGACGGTCATCGGCTTCGGCGCTCCCAAGAAGGCCGGCACCTCCAAGGCCCATGGCGAGCCGCTCGGCGCCGAGGAACTCGCAGCCGCCAAGAAGGCGCTCGGCATCACCGGCGGCGCCTTCGAGGTCCCGGCCGATGTCCTCAAGACCTGGCGCGCGGCCGGCAAGGCCGGCAGCACCGCGCACAAGGAGTGGAACGAGCGTTTCGCCACCCTGTCCGAGCGCAAGCGCGGCGAGTTCGACCGCCGCCTGGCGCATGTCGTTCCGGCCAAGCTCGACAAGGCGATCCTCGCCCACAAGAAAAGCCTGATCGCGGCGCCGCAGACTGTCGCCACCCGGAAGGCCTCGGAGCTGGCACTGGAAGTCATCCTCCCGGTCATGCCGGAACTCGTGATGGGCTCGGCCGACCTGACGCCCTCGAACAACACCCGCGTCAAGGCCGCCGAGGACTTCACCCCGAAGACCCCGAAGGGCCGCTATGTCCGCTACGGCATCCGCGAGCACGGCATGGCGGCGGCGATGAACGGCATCACCCTGCATGGCGGCTTCCGCACCGCCGGCGGCACCTTCCTCGTCTTCGCCGACTATGCCCGCCCCTCGATGCGGCTCGCGGCGCTGATGGGCCTGCCGGTCGTCTACGTCATGACCCATGACTCGATCGGCCTCGGCGAGGACGGTCCGACCCACCAGCCGATCGAGCAGATCGCCTCGCTCCGCTGCATGCCCAACATGCGCGTCCTCCGGCCGGCCGACACGATCGAGACGGCGGAAGCCTGGCAGATCGCGCTGGAGCGCACCGACGGGCCCACGGTTCTGGCCCTCTCGCGCCAGAACCTGCCGCAGCTGCGCACCGACGCCTCGGCCAAGAATCGCTCAGCGGCCGGCGCCTACGAGCTGCTGGCGGCCGAAGGCGGCAAGGCGCAGGTCTCGATCTTTGCCTCCGGCTCCGAGGTCGAGCTCGCGGTCAACGCCCGCAAGCTGCTCGCCGAGAAGGGCGTGCGTGCCCGCGTCGTCTCGGTGCCCTCGCTCGAATTGCTGCTGGCGCAGGACGAGGCGACGCAGGCCGCGATCATCGGCTCGGCGCCGATCAAGGTCGCTGTCGAGGCGGGCGTGCGCTTCGGCTGGGATGCGGTGATCGGCCATGACGGCGCATTCGTCGGCATGCACTCCTTCGGCGCGAGCGGCCCCTACAAGGACGTCTACAAGCATTTCGGCATCACGGCGGAAGCCGTCGCCGAAGCCGCGATGAAGAAGCATAACGCCTGATTTTTCAGGCCACCGGCTGAAAGTCCGGAGACAAGTCTTGCGTTCGGCCATGCTTTGGCCGAATTGCCCGCGTGGATAGCGACGGCTACGCCGGACGCTCGGCGAAGGAGAGGATGGATATGACGGTCAAGGTGGCGATCAACGGCTTCGGCCGCATCGGGCGCAACGTGCTGCGGGCGATCATCGAGTCGAAGCGCAAGGATATCGAGGTCGTGGCGATCAACGATCTCGGCCCGGTCGAGACCAATGCCCATCTCTTCCGCTTCGACTCCGTCCATGGCCGATTCCCCGGCACGGTGACCGTCTCCGGCGACACGATCGATGTCGGCCGCGGCCCGATCAAGGTCACCGCGATCCGCGACCCGAAGGAGCTGCCGCACAAGGCGCTCGGCGTCGACATCGCGCTCGAATGCACCGGCCTCTTCACCACCAAGGAAAAGGCGAGCGCCCATCTCGCGGCCGGCGCCAAGCGCGTGCTCGTCTCGGCCCCCTGCGACGGCGCCGACCTCACGGTCGTCTTCGGCGTGAACCAGCACGAGCTGACCAAGGATCATGTCGTCGTCTCGAACGCCTCCTGCACGACGAACTGCCTCGCGCCGGTCGTGCGCGTGCTCCATGATGCTGTCGGAATCGACAAGGGCTTCATGACCACGATCCATGCCTATACCGGCGACCAGCCGACGCTGGACACGATGCACAAGGATCTCTACCGCGCCCGTGCCGCGGCGATGTCGATGATCCCGACATCGACCGGCGCCGCCAAGGCGATCGGTCTCGTCATTCCCGAGCTCAAGGGCCGTCTCGACGGCACCTCGATCCGCGTGCCGACGCCGAACGTCTCGGTCGTCGATTTCAAGTTCCTGGCCAAGCGCAAGACTTCGGTCGAGAAGATCAACGAGGCGATCATCAAGGCCTCGAAGCGTGGCCCGCTGAAGGGCATCCTCGGTGTCACCGATCAGCCGAACGTCTCGATCGACTTCAACCACGACGCGCATTCCTCGACCTTCGCGCTCGACCAGACCAAGGTGATGGACGACAAGTTCGTCCGCATCCTGTCCTGGTACGACAACGAGTGGGGCTTCTCGAACCGCATGAGCGACACCGCCGTCGCCATGGGCGCCCTGCTCTGATCCATCGCTGACGCTGAGCCGCGCCGCCATCGAACGGCGCGGCCTCGCCCCGATTCCTCCTCGCTACGGAGCGCCCATGGCCAAGATCGAGCCGACCGTCACGCCCCCGGCCCCTGCCGAGACGCCCGCCGTGACGCCGCCCCCCGCATTCAGCCCGTCTCCCGCAGCGACCCCGCCGGCCTCGGCAGCCCCTGCCGTCACGGCCGCTCCGGCCCCACCTCCCGCTGCACCGGCGGCCTCCCAGACCGCCCCCGCCTCTGACCCGCGCAAGCTCGACCAGCTCTCCCGCATCGAGGAGAAGGCGGCGCGCATCGAGGAGAAGTTCGCCCGCTACGAAGCCGTGCTGACCCGCGCGGAAGCCTCGCTGGAGCGCAGCGCCCACAAGGTCGACGCCGCTGCCGGCACCATGGACTTTGCCTCGATCCGCGGTGAGATCACCGCTCTGCGCAATCGCGTTGATGCGACGCCGCGCGCCGGCACCCTGTTCATGACCGCGATCGTCACCGCGATCCTGACCGTCATCCTCACCATCCTGGTGCTGAAGTTCGGCGTGCCGGGCCTGTTCGGGGGCCTGCTGTCGCGATGAGCGCCTTCCGCACCCTCGACGACGCCGATGTCGCCGGCAAGCGCGTCCTCGTCCGCGTCGACCTCAACGTCCCGATGGAGGATGGCAAGGTCAGCGACACCACCCGCATCGACCGCGTCCTGCCGACCATCCGCGAGATCGCCGACAAGGGCGGCAAGGTCATCCTGCTCGCCCATTTCGGCCGCCCCAAGGGCCGTGACGAGAAGAACAGCCTGAAGCAGGTCGTTCCCGCGCTCGCTCATGCGCTCGGCCGCCCTGTGACCTTTGTCGAGGACTGCATCGGCGAGGACGTCGCCAAGGCCGTCTCCGCCGCGAAGAACGGCGAAGTCCTGCTGCTGGAGAACACCCGCTTTCACGCCGGCGACGAAAAGAACGACCCGGACTTTGTGAAGGCGCTCGCGGCCAATGGCGATCTCTATGTCAACGACGCCTTCTCGGCTGCACACCGCGCCCATGCCTCGACCGAGGGCCTCGCTCATGTCCTGCCGGCCTATGCCGGCCGCACCATGCAGGCGGAGCTGGAAGCGCTCTCCGCTGGCCTCGACAACCCGGCACGACCGGTGATGGCCATCGTCGGCGGCGCCAAGGTCTCGACCAAGCTCGACCTGCTCGGCAACCTGGTGAAGAAGGTCGATGTCCTCGCCATCGGCGGCGGCATGGCCAACACCTTCCTCGCGGCCCGTGGCGTCAACGTCGGCAAGTCGCTCTGCGAGCATGATCTCGTCGGCACCGCCCGCGAGATCGAGGAGAAGGCCAAGGCCGCCGGCTGCGAGATTCTGCTGCCGGTCGATGCATTGGTGGCGCGCGAGTTCAAGGCCCATCCCGGCTATCGCGTGGTGCCGGTCGATGGCGTCGAGGCCGACGAGATGATCCTCGATGCCGGCCCGCTCTCGATCGCCGAGGTCGTGCTGCGGCTCGACAAGGTCAAGACGCTGGTCTGGAACGGCCCCTTCGGCGCCTTCGAATTGCCGCCCTTCGACACTGCCACCGTCGCGGTCGCCAAGGCCGTCGCCAAGCGGGTCCAGGCCGGCGAGCTGGTCGCCGTCGCCGGTGGCGGCGACACCGTCTCGGCCATGAACCATGCCGGCGTCGCCGACGAGCTGACCTATGTCTCGACGGCGGGCGGCGCCTTCCTCGAATGGATGGAAGGCAAGCCTCTCCCTGGCGTCGAGGCGCTGCGGAAGGCCTGATCCGGACACTTGTCACGCGGGCCGCTCCGGGGACGGGGCGGCCGCTTGCATTTTAAGCTTTCCATCGCTCCGGCTTTGCGCCGGGAGCCGGTCCGCACTACATCTTTCGCCATATCCGTTTCAAAAGGGGAGTGCCATCGTGGCCCGTATCACGCTTCGCCAGTTGCTCGACCATGCCGCCGAGAACGACTACGGCGTGCCCGCCTTCAACATCAACAACATGGAGCAGGCGCTGGCGATCATGGCCGCGGCCGACGCCACCGATGCGCCCGTCATCATCCAGGCTTCGCGCGGCGCGCGCAGCTACGCCAACGACATCATGCTGAAGCACATGATGGACGCGGTCACCGAGATCTATCCGCATATCCCGGTCTGCGTGCATCTCGACCACGGCAACGAGCCGGCGACCTGCATGACCGCGATCCAGGCCGGCTTCACCTCGGTGATGATGGACGGCTCGCTCAAGGCCGACGGCAAGACTCCCGGTGATTGGGACTACAATGTCGGCGTCACCAAGACCGTCACCGACATGGCCCATCTCGGCGGCATCTCGGTCGAGGGCGAGCTCGGCGTGCTCGGCTCGCTCGAATCTGGCGAGGGCGAGAAGGAAGACGGCCACGGCTTCGAGGGCAAGCTCAGCCACGACCAGCTCCTGACCAACCCCGACGAGGCGGTGAAGTTCGTCGCCGAAACCAAGGTCGATGCGCTCGCCATCGCCATGGGCACCTCGCACGGCGCCTACAAGTTCACCCGCAAGCCCGACGGCGCGATCCTGGCGATGCATGTCATCGAGGAGATCCACAAGAAGCTGCCGAACATGCATCTCGTCATGCATGGCTCGTCCAGCGTCCCGCAGGACCTCCAGGACATCATCAACCAGTATGGCGGCAAGATGCCCCAGACCTGGGGCGTGCCGGTCGAGGAGATCCAGCGCGGCATCAAGCACGGCGTGCGCAAGATCAACATCGACACCGACAACCGCATGGCGATGACCGGCCAGATCCGGAAGATCCTCTCCGAGAACCCCGGCGAGTTTGACCCGCGCAAATATCTGAAGCCCGCCATGGAGGCGATGACCGCGCTCTGCAAGAAGCGGCTCGAGGAGTTCAACACCGCCGGCCAGGCCTCGAAGATCAAGCGCATCATCACGCTGGCCGAGATGGCCAAGCGCTACGCCAAGGGCGAGCTCGACCCGACCTTCGGCACGAAGAAGGCGGCCTGACCGGCTCTGCATCTCCGCATCAGACGCCCGGCTCCATGCCGGGCGTTTTCTTTTTGGCATCGCTTCTCGCTCCGGACGCCGGCCGGCATGCATCCGGCGGTCTTTCCGCGCGCCGCGATTTCTGATTCAACGGCAGGGTCCTGCCGCCTGCGATCACCAGCGGAACGCCATGTCGATTGTCTTTTCCGCCCTGGTCGCGGTCTTCGTCGGTTTTGCGGCCTCCGTCGCCGTCATCCTCCAGGCCGCACACGCACTCGGCGCCACGCCCGAACAGACCGTCTCCTGGGTCGCCGCGCTCGCCATCGGCACCGCACTGCCGAGCATCTGGCTGTCCTGGCGTTACCGCATGCCGATGATCTGCGCCTGGTCGACGCCGGGCGCAGCCCTGATCGCCTCGGCCAGCGGCTTCGACATGGCCTCGGCCGTCGGCGCCTTCCTCGTCGCCGCCGTGCTGATGATGCTGACCGCGGCCCTGCGCCCGCTCGGCAGGCTGATCGAGCGCATCCCCATGCCGATTGCCTCGGCGATGCTCGCAGGCGTGATCTTCCGGTTCGTCGTCGCCGTCTTCGACGAGATGCGCATCTCCCCCCTGCTCGTTTTGCCGTTGCTCGCGATCTTCCTCGTTGCGCGGCTTCTCAACCCCTTCCTCGGCGTCATCGCGGCGCTGATCGCCGGCATCGTCATCAGCTTTGCAGGCGGGCTCGCTCACTGGCCGGCGGGAGAGATCGCGCTCACCGGCCTCGAATTCGTCACGCCGCGCTTCGATATTGCCGCCATGCTCGGCATCGGCATCCCGCTCTATCTCGTCACCATGGCAGCCCAGAACCTGCCGGGTTTCGCCGTCCTGCGCGCGGCCGGCTACAATCCCCCGACGGCGCCCGCCCTGTTCGCTACCGGTCTCGCCTCGCTGCTCACCGCCCCCTTCGGCGCGCATATGTCCAACATGGCGGCGATCAGCGCCTCGATCTGCACCGGCGGCGATACCCATCCCGACCCGAAGCAGCGCTGGAAGGCCGGCGTCATCTACGGCTTCGCCTATCTCGTCGTCGCTGCCTGCACCGGCCTGCTGATCGCTCTGCTGCTGGCCCTGCCGAAAGCGCTCATCGTCGCGGTGGCGGGCCTGGGTCTCGTCGGCTCCTTCACCGGCGCGCTGGGGCAGGCGATGTCGTCCGACAAGGAACGCTTCGCCGCGGCGATCGCCTTCTGCGTCGCAGCCTCCAGCCTCTCGCTTTTCGGTATCGGTTCCGCCTTCTGGAGCCTCATTGCCGGGCTTGCGGTCTTGACATTGGACTTCGCTGCGGGCCGTTTGCGCAGCCGATCATGACCACACATTCTTCCCCCACCCGCCTGATGCTCGTCACCCCGCCGGTCGAGGACGCCGACGCCATGGCCTTCCGCCTGATGCAGGCGATGGCCGGCGGCGATGTCGCCGCGATCCTGCTCCGGCTCGCGCCTGGCGACGACCGTAGCCGCATCGAGCGCGTCAAGCGCCTCGCCGGCCCGGTCCAGGGCAACAACGTCGCCCTGATTGTCGAAGACAACGCCCTTGTCACCAGCCGCGGCGGCGCCGACGGCGTGCATCTCACCGGTGGCCCGGCGGCCATTGCCGAGGCGCGCTCCAGCCTCAAGACCGAGCGGATCATCGGCGCGGGCGGTCTCCGGGCCCGCCACGACGCCATGGATGTCGGCGAGGCCGGCGTCGATTACGTCATGTTCGGCGAGCCGCGGCCGGATGGCAGCATGCCGCCCCTCCCCGCCGTGATCGAGCGTGCCGGCTGGTGGGCCGAGATCTTCGAGACGCCCTGCGTCGCCTACGCCCCGGATGCCGAAGCCATCGAGCCGCTGGTCGAGACCGGCGCGGAATTCGTCGCGCTCGGCGCCTGGGCCTTCGCCGAAGGGCAGGATATCCGCGCCCTTGTCGAAGCGGCGAATGCCGCCATGTCCGCCTGCGCGGCCCGGAAGGCGGCTCGATGAAGGGCCTCCGCCGCAGCATTCTGCTGGGCGCGCTGCTTGGGCTGGTCCTGCCGGCCAGCGCTGCGCAACCCTTCGAGGATCTGGCCTACGGCGCCTATCAGGCCGGCCATTACCGGCGCGCCCAGACCGAGGCGCTGAAGCGGGTCGAGGCCGATCACAGCGACGCTGCGGCGATGACCCTGCTCGGCGAGATCTACCGGCAGGGCCTGGGCGTCGCGCCCGACCAGAAGGCCGCGACGGAATGGTACGAGCAGGCGGATGCCCGCGGCGACATCAACGCCACCTTCGCGCTTGCGACCGAGCTTCTCGATCAGAACAGCGGCAAGCGTGACCCTGTCCGCGCCGGGCAATTGCTGGAGAAGGCCGCTGCAGCAGGCCATCCGCTCGCCAACTATAACCTCGCGCTCGCCCTGCTTGCGACGGGCAAGGACGCCGACGACAAGCGTGCCGTCGCCTGCCTCGAGATCGCGGCCAAGGCCGAGATCGGCGATGCCATGCAGGCGCTCGGCATCCTAGCCAAGCAGGGCCGTGGCCTGCAGCAATCCGACGAGGTCGCCGCCCGCTGGATGAAGAGGGCCGTCGCCGCCGGCAACGTCCCCGCCGAGGTCGAATACGCGATCATGCTGTTCAACGGCACCGGCGTCCCGAAGAACGAGGAGGCCGCGGGGAAGCTCTTTCTGCGTGCAGCCCATCAGGGCAACGCCATCGCGCAGAACCGGCTCGCCAAGCTCTACCAGTTCGGCCTGGGCATCGCGCCGGACACGATCGAGGCCGCCGCCTGGCATCTCGTTGCCCGCTCGCAGGGGCTCGACGATGCGGCCCTGGACGAGCTCTTCGACCGGCTCAACCCCGAGCAGAAAGCCCGCGCTGCCCGCATGGCGGCCTCCCGCATCAGCAGCTTCGTCTTGACGGCGCCCTAAGACCCGCGCAAGTGACGGCTCGCTATTTTCGCCGCGCGCTCCGTCGCAGCAGGCTCACCGCGTCCCGAAGGCGCGCAAGAGGTTCAGATGATCCGTTCCCCGTTGATGACCGTGATGACCGACGCCGTGATGAAGGCGTCCCGCTCGCTGAAGCGCGATTTCGGCGAGGTCGAGAACCTGCAGGTGCTCGCCAAGGGCCCCGGCGACTTCGTCTCCAAGGCCGACCACAAGGCCGAGCAGATCCTGCGCGAGTCGCTGGAGAAGGCGCGCCCCGGCTATGGCTTCGTCATGGAGGAGAGCGGCGTCGTCCACGGCACCGACGAGAGCAACCGCTGGCATATCGACCCGCTCGACGGCACCCACAACTTCCTGCGCGGCATCCCGCACTGGAACATCTCGGTCGCGCTGGAGCGCGACAACCAGTTCATCGCCGGCATCGTCTATGACGCCGCCAAGGACGAGATGTTCATGGCCGAGAAGGGCAAGGGCGCCTACGTCAACAACCGCCGCCTGCGCGTCTCCGGCCGCCGCGAGCCCGCCGAGATGCTGGTCGGCACCGGCATCCCGCATATCGGCAAGGGCGGCCACGGCCTCTTCCTGCGCGAGCTCGCAGCGGTGATGCCGCGCTTCGCCAATGTCCGCCGCATGGGCTCGGCCGCGCTCGACATCGCCTATGTCGCCGCCGGGCGCCTCGACGGCTACTGGGAGCGCGGCCTCAACACCTGGGATTTCGCGGCCGGCAGCGTGCTGATCCGCGAGGCGGGGGGCACCTTCGGCGCGCTCGACGGCAAGCCCGTCACCAGCGCGAAGGACATCATCTGCGGCAACGAAGCCTGCGATCTGGCGCTGCGCGCGGCGCTGAAGACGGCCGCCGCATAAGCGACTGATCGCTTTCGCCCTTGATCCCGGCCGCCCGGGAGGCGACAGTCTGCCACGCGATCCGAGGCGAACGGAAGACGAAGCATGGCGAATGAGGATCTGGCGGCCGACGAGGTCACGGCCGCCCCCCCGCGAGAGGAAACCCGCTTCTCCCGGCCTCTCCGCTACGTCGTCCGCGCGCTGGTCTTCCTCGCGCTGATCGGCTTCCTCGGCTATATCCTGCAGGCCGGGCTGGCCAAGGCCTTCATGACCAATCCGGGGCTCAACGGCCTCATCCTCGGCGCCCTGCTCGTCGGTGTGCTGGTCGCATTGCGCGAGCTCTGGCGCCTGCACAGCGAGGCGCGCGCCGCCACCCGCCTCGCCGCCGCCCCGCGCCATGCCGAGATTCGCCGCGGCGAGGTCATCGCGCCGCTGGGCTCCGTCCTGCCGGCGCTCGACGAGGCCAGCCTCGCGCCAGCGCAGGCCACTTCAATCGTCGAATCGATCGCGGTCAGGCTCGATGACGGCCGCGAGGTGCTGCGCTATCTCGCCGGCCTCCTCGTCTTTCTCGGCCTGCTCGGCACCTTCTGGGGCCTGCTCGAGACGGTCGGCTCGGTCGGCACCGTCATCAACTCGCTGCGCACCGGCGCCGAAGCCGGCGTGCTCTTCGACGATCTCAAGGCCGGGCTCTCGGCCCCGCTCGCCGGCATGGGTCTATCCTTTTCGTCCTCGCTCTTCGGCATCGCGGGCTCGTTGATCCTCGGCTTCCTCGACCTGCAGGTCGCGCAGGCGCAGCGCCGCTTCCGCAACGAGATCGAAAGCTGGCTCGGCAGCCGCACCGCCCTGCCTGGGGTCGCGCCCCTGCTGCCGGTCGGCAACCCCCTGGCCGACCGTTTCGACAGGCTGAGCGCGGCGATGGCCGACGGCACCGCCAACAACCGCGCCGCGACCCAGGCACTCGCCAATCTCGCCGAGGGCATCCAGGGCCTCGTCCAGCACATGCGCTCCGAGCAACAGATGATTCGTGACTGGGTCGAGGCGCAGGCCTCCCGCGAGAAGGAGCTGAAGCGGCTGATCGAGCGCCTTACCGCCGACCAGATCACCGAGCCATGATGCGTAACCGCAGGCCCCCGACGGCAGGAACCTGACGATGGCCCTTTCCCGCGCCCACCGCCGCGAGGACGTTAATTTCTGGCCCGGCTTCGTCGACGCGCTTTCGACGATGCTGATCGGCATCGTCTTCCTGCTCACCGTCTTCGTGCTCGGCCAGTTCTTCCTGTCGCAGGAGCTGACCGGCAAGGACACGGCGCTGGAGCGGCTCAACAAGCAGATCTCGGAGCTGACCGACCTGCTCGCGCTGGAACGCTCCTCCAATCGGCAAGCGCAGGAAAGCCTCCAGCTCATGCAATCAACGCTGGCCCAGTCGCAGGGCGAGCGTAACAAGCTGCAGGGCCTGCTCGACACGCAGCAGAGCGGCAACGCCGGCGCCCAGCTCGCAGAAGCGCAGAAGGCGCTGGAGAGCGAGAAGCAGCTCTCTGCCCGCGCCCAGGCGACCGTCGACCTCGTCAACCAGCAGATCACCGCGATGCGCCGCCAGCTCGCGGCGCTGGAAGAGGCGCTGGCCGCCTCGGAGGCCAAGGACAAGGATTCGCAGGCCCGCATCGCCGATCTCGGCTCGCGCCTCAACGTCGCGCTCGCCCAGCGCGTGCAGGAGCTGGCGCGCTACCGCTCCGACTTCTTCGGGCGGCTGCGGCAGGTGCTCGGCACCCGCCCCGACATCCGCACGGTCGGCGACCGCTTCGTCTTCCAGTCGGAGATCTTCTTCGACGCCGGCCAGGCGGTGCTGAAACCCGAGGGTCAGGCCGAGCTCGACAAGTTCGCCACCGTCCTGCTCGACCTCGCCAAGGAGATGCCACCGGACCTGCCCTGGATCCTGCGCGTCGATGGCCACACCGACAACCGCCCGATCAGGACGGCGCAATTCCCGTCGAACTGGTATCTCTCCTCGGCGCGCGCCATCGCGGTGGTGGAGTATCTGATCTCGCGTGGCCTGCCCAATGACCGCGTCGCGGCGACCGGCTTCGGCGAGTATCAGCCGCTCGATCTCGCCAATACCGACGAGGCGCATCGCCGCAACCGGCGCATCGAATTCAAGATCACGGAGCGCTGAGGCATGACCCTTCGGCCTGCGGCCAGGCTGCCGCTGCTCGCCGCCCTCGCGCTGCTGGCGGCCCATCCCGCATTGGCCGAGCCGCGAACCTCGCCGGCCGACGAATGCGCGCCCTGCCACGGCCTCGATGGCATCGCCCGCAGCGCCGACGTGCCGCATCTGGCCGCCCAGAACGAGCTCTACATGTACAACCAGATGCTGGCCTTCCGCTCTGGCAGGCGCCCGCACAAGGAGATGCGCTACATGGCCCGCTCGATCTCGCTGGCGGAGGCGCAGGCGCTTTCGGCCTACTACGCCTCGCTCCCGCGCTGAGGGCTCCGGCCTCAGGCCGCTTCCAGCCCGAACTGCAGCGCCGCGAGCCGCGCATAAAGCCCGCCGCGCGCCTTGAGCTCGGCATGGGTGCCCTGCTCGACGATCCTCCCCTCCTCCATGACGAGAATGCGGTCGGCCGAGAGGATGGTGGCGAGCCTGTGCGCCACGACGAGTGTCGTGCGCCCTTGCATCAGCCGGTCGAGCGCATCCTGCACCGCCCGCTCGCTTTCGGAATCGAGGGCGCTCGTCGCCTCGTCGAGCAGCAGGATCGGCGCATCCTTCAGCACGGCCCGCGCGATGGCGAGCCGCTGCCTCTGGCCGCCCGAGAGCGTCACGCCGCGCTCGCCGACAATCGTGTCATAGCCCTGCGGCAGAGCTCGGATGAAGCCGTCGGCCGCCGCCAGTCGCGCCGCCTCCTCGACCTCGGCCGGAGTGGCGTCCGGCCGGCCATAAGCGATGTTGTCCCGAACCGAGACACCGAACACCGTCGGCTCCTGCGGCACCAATGCGAAACGCTCCCGCCAGGCCTCCGGATCGGCCTCCGGCCCGGCGATACCGTCGACCATGACACGCCCGCACTGCGGGTCGTAGAAGCGCAGGGCGAGCTGCAGCACCGTGCTCTTGCCGGCGCCGGACGGCCCGACCAGCGCGATGCGCTCGCCCGGCCGGATCGAGAAACTCAGATGATGCAGTGCCGAGGTGTCCCGCCCCGGATAGCTGAAGGAGACATCCTCGAAGGCGAGTTCGCCGAGCGAGGCGTCCGGCATCGGCTTGGGGTGCGGCGGCGCGGCGATCGCCGGCTTCATCGCCAGGATCTCGCCGAGGCGGCCGGAGGCGCCGGCAGCCGCACTGATATCGCCATAGACCTCCGAGAGCTGGCCGAGCGAGCTCGCCGCCAGCACCGCATAGAGGATGAACTGCGACAGCCGCCCACCGGTCATCCGCCCGTCGAAGACCTCGGTCGCGCCGGTCCAGAGCACGCAGACCACGCTGGCCGAAACCAGGAAGATCGCGACGCCCGAAAGCAGCGCCCGCGAAGCGGTCGCGCCGCGCGAGGCAGCATAGGCCTCGTCTGAGGCGGCCTCGAAACGGGCCGCCGTCTGCCCCGCCGCACCGAAGGACTGCATGGTCCGGATGGCGCCGACGGCTTCCGCAGCGAAGGCCGAAGCATCGGCCAGCCGGTCCTGCGCCGCCCGCGCCCGGCGCCGCACCGAGCGACCGGACATCACCAGCGGAATCACGATCAGCGGAATGACGCCGATGACGATGGCGGAAAGCCGTGGGCTCGTCGCCACCATCAGCCCGAGCGCGCCGAGCGCCATGATGGCATTGCGCAAGGCGATCGAGGCGGTCGAGGCGAAGGTCGACTTGATCTGCGTCGTATCGGCGGTGAGCCGCGAGACGAGGTCGCCCGCCTTGCTCGAATCGAAGAAGGCGGGTTCGAGCCGTGTCAGATGCCGGAAAACATCGGCGCGCAGCGAGGCGACGATGCGCTCGCCTACCGTCATCACCAGGTAGAATCGCGCCGAGCTTGCCAGCGCCAGCACCGCGACGACGCCGATCAGCAGGATGAAGTAGCTGTCGGCGAGCTGCCGCTCGCCTCCCGCGAAGCCCACATCGATGACCCGTCGCACCGCGACCGGCAGCACCAGCGTCGCCAGCGATGCGACAACGAGCGCGACCAGCGCCGCGGCGATCCGCCGCTTCTGCGCGCGGGCATAAGGCCAGAACGTCGCAAGCGAGCGGAAGTCGGGCCGTGCCTTGCTGGTTTTGCCCTCGGTCTCGGCCACGCGGTGGAACTCCTGCTGCACTCGCGCGCATGGGCGCGCCATTTGGAAGGGTATCAATCTTCAACACCGGTCAAAGCCGATCGGGCAAGCCTTGGCAATTGTCGCATCGCCGCAGGTGGTCTCGGATGCGAGTCAAACTTGCACTGCGCCTGCGTCTGCGATATGTGCACGCGACTTCACGACAGGCTCATCCGAATTCTTTCGACGGGCCGGGCAGGCTCGCCTGCTTGTCGACACGCCCGTTTTTATGAGTTTCGAGGATTTCGCCATGGCCAAGACCGGCATCCACCCCGACTACCACACCATCAAGGTCGTCATGACCGATGGCAGCGAGTACCTGACGCGTTCGACCTACGGCAAGGAAGGCGACACGCTGAACCTCGACATCGATCCCAAGACCCACCCGGCCTGGACCGGCGGCACGCAGCATATGCTGGACCGCGGCGGCCGCGTCTCGCGCTTCAATTCCCGCTTCGGCGGCCTGGGCGCGATCGGCAAGAAGTGAGTCGAGGCGGCCGCGAGGCCGCCACCTCTCGAGAATGCAAAAACCCGGCCTCGTGGCCGGGTTTTTTGTTGTCGGCATCGACGATGCGAAAAGCGGCTGGCGGGGCTCAGCGCCCCAGGCCGAGCCGCGCCTGCAGGCTGGCGAGCTGATCCTGCACCGGGTTCGAATTGGCCGGCAGCGGTGCACTGCCCGACATCTGCTCCTCGAGATGGCGGATGCGGGCCTGCAGCCGGAGAGAATGAGCCATCAGCCCGCGCAGGCGCTCAGGCAGCCGGGCGAAGATATGCTCGGCCGGCGGAACCATCGGGTCGCCGATCTTGACCTTGCTGTGCTCGGCGCGCGCCTGCTCGGCCGTCATCTCCCCTTCGGCCACGGCGCGCTGCACCAGGAGCCAGGAGGCGATCTGCATCAGCCGCGTCGTCAACCGCATGCTCTCGGTGGCATAGCTCAGCGCGATCTCGCGCGGCAGCGCCGCCGACTCCTTGCGCCCTTCCCCGTCGAGATAGGCTGCCGTTTGCTCGACCAGCCCCATTCCCTCGCGGAACAGCGTCATGAAGGCGTCGGATCGAACGTAACCGCGCGCGAAGGAGATGGCTCCCTCCTGCGACGGTGGCTCGAGCAACTGGGCGTCGTTCATGCGGTGTCTCCCATCGGCACAATCGCGTGCGCCTCTGAAACGCCACGCGGACTATGCCTCCGACGTCGCAAGGATAGCGCCGTTAACGATGTTGGGCGCCGGTAGGATGTCGTTAACCTTAACGGAGGTAGGAAGCCTGTGGCGAGAACATGGCAGCCCTGCCGTCGCTCTCTCCGAAGGGGCAAAAAGCCCTAGACAAAAAAAGAGCCGCCAAGGGCGGCTCGTTGAGGTCAACAGGGAGGCGTCAAACAGAGTAGGCAGGAGCCACTCGACATCCAGACAAACTGGATGATCAGATTCATACTTTGGAATCTTTAATGACCTCTTAACGGGGCGACTCCCCTTGCGCTTTTTCAGGCAGGCCGGCGAAAAAAGGCATCGGCTGCGGCACGTGAGGCACTCTTGCCGGCCCGCGCCTCCATCAGCCGCTCGATTTCGGCCTTGAGCGCGGCGATCCGCGCCTCGATTTCCTCCAGTGACAGCATCGACAGATCCTGCCCGATCTCGTGAACGCTCTTCGGCTTCGGCCGGTCATCCTCGGAGAACAACGACATGGCGACCTCGCATCTCATCAAAATCGACGGAGCAGGCTAAACATCTCCGACCCCCGTCGCCAAGCTGCGCCGCAACATGCGGCCCGAGGAGAGAGCATGACCGCCATTCCGCAGACAATGACCGCGATCGGCTTCAGCACGCCCGGCGGTCCCGAAGTCCTGAAGCCGGAGACCCGCCCGGTCCCGCAGCCGGGCGCAGGTGAAATCCTCGTCGCCGTCGCCGCTGCCGGCGTCAACCGGCCCGACGTGCTGCAGCGCCAGGGCGGCTACAACCCGCCGCCCGGCGCCTCCGATATCCCCGGTCTCGAGATCGCGGGCACCGTCGTTGCGCTTGGCGAAGGCGCCAGGCGCTTCGCGATCGGGGACAAGGTCTGCGGCCTCGTCGCCGGCGGCGGCTATGCCCAGTACGCCGTCGTGCATGAGAGCAACGCCCTGCCGGTGCCGAAAGGGCTGTCGCTCACCGAGGCCGGCGCCATCCCCGAGACCTTCTTCACGGTTTGGACCAATGTCTTCCAGCGTGGGCGGCTGCAGGCCGGCGAGAGCTTCCTCGTCCATGGCGGCTCTTCCGGCATCGGCACCACCGCGATCCAGCTCGCCAAGGCCTTCGGCGCGACGGTGCTGGCGACGGCCGGCTCCGAGGACAAATGCCAGGCCTGCCGCGACCTCGGCGCCGACTACGCCATCAACTACCGCACGGAGGATTTCGTCGCGGCGGCGAAGGCGGCGACCGACGGGCGCGGCGTGAACCTGATCCTCGACATGGTCGGCGGAGACTATATCGACCGCAACTACGAGACGGCCGCCGATCAGGGCCGCATCGTCCAGATCGCCTTCCTCAACGGCCCCAAGGCGACGGTCAATTTCAGCCGCCTGATGCTGAAGCGCCTGACCCATACCGGTTCGACCCTGCGCCCCCGCACCGTCGCCGAGAAGGCCGCCATCGCCACGGAACTGTACGAGAAGGTCTGGCCGCTGCTGGAGGCCGGACGCTGCAAGCCGCTGATCAACGCCACCTTCCCGCTGGCCGAGGCCGCAGAAGCGCACCGACTGATGGAATCGAGCAGCCACATCGGCAAGATCGTTCTCACGGTATAGCGTTCTGTGGCCTCACGCTTTTCGTGGACACTTGCCTCGCCCTCGCCTATAAGGCGCGCCATCCTGCTCATCGTCGATGATTTGGATGGCCGGCCGGGGAGGCCGGTCGGCGCATGAGAGCTATTGTCCGCGACCCTGCCCTTGCGAGCCCTTCAGCGGCGCCAGGGCATTTCAGGAGACGCCCGTGTCACAAACCCCGCTGATGCCCAAGGCCACCGCGGTCTGGCTGGTCGAGAACACCTCGCTGACCTTCGAGCAGATCGCCGAGTTCTGCAAGCTGCACCCGCTCGAAGTGCGCGGCATCGCCGATGGCGAGGTGGCGGCCGGCATCAAGGGTCTCGACCCGATCACCTCGGGCCAGCTCACCCGCGAGGAGCTGGAGCGTGCCGCCAAGGACCCGAACCACCATCTGCGCCTCGCCGAGCGCAAGGTGAAGGTGCCCGAGATCAAGCGCACCAAGGGCCCGCGCTACACCCCCGTCTCGAAGCGCCAGGACCGGCCGAACGCCATCCTCTGGCTGCTGCGCAACCATCCCGAACTCAAGGACGCGCAGATCATCCGCCTGATCGGCACGACCAAGTCGACCATCGCGCAGATCCGCGATCGCACCCACTGGAACGCCCAGTCCCTGACCCCGATCGACCCGGTCAGCCTCGGCCTGTGCTCGCAGATCGATCTCGACTTCGAGGTGGCCCGTGCCGCCAAGGACCGCCCGGCCGCGTTGGCCGAGGCCGGCTCGACCTTGCTCTCCGCCGAGGAGACCACGGCGCCGGAGCCGACCCACAGCGAGAGCCAGCCCTTCGCCGACATGAGCCGGCCGAAGCGTGAGGAGGAGGCTGCGATCGACGTCGATTCCGTCTTCGCCAAGCTCAAGCAGCTCAAGCGCCCGGCCGAGGAAGAGGACGACGAGTAAGGCTCTCGTTCACCCGTTGCCGACGCTGCGCATGTCGAGCATCGATGGTCTCGCCTTCACCTTCCTCGGCACCGGCGCGCCGCCCGCAAGCCTTCGCCGCGCCGGCCCCTCGCATCTTGTCGAGGCGGCCGGCCGCAGGCTGCTGATCGATTGTGGTTCCGGCGTTAGCCAGCGCCTCGTTGCCGCGGGCACACGCGGCGCCGACATCGACGCCCTGATCGTCACGCACGAGCATTCCGACCATCTGGTCGATTTCTACCAGCTCGTGGTCTCCTCCTGGCATCAGGGCCGTGCCAAGCCCTGGCGGATCCTTGCGCCAGCGCCCGCGCTCGCCAATCTCCGTGCGCAATATGCCGCGTTCGAGCGCGAGCGGGCCTTGCGCATCGCGTTCGAGAAGCGGCCCGATACCGCCGGGCTCGAGGTCGTCTTCGAGGAGTTGCTGGAAGGCCCGGTCGCGGGTCTTGGAGAGCTCTCGGTCGAGGCTTTCCTGGTCGACCACCGGCCGGTCGAGCCCGCTTTCGGCCTGGCCCTGTCACATGGCGGAACCCGCCTCGTCTTCTCCGGCGACACCCGCCTCACGCCCTCGCTGGAGACGCAAGCGGCCGGATGCGATCTGCTGGTCTGCGAGGTCTTCATTGCCAGCCAGATGCCCGTCGTCGCCGGGGTCCGGTCGGCGCAAACCGTCGCGGCGGTCGAGAGCTACAATATGACGCCTGCCATCGTGGCGGGGCTCGCCACGCGCGCCGGTGCCAAGGCGCTGGCGTTGACCCATCTGGTGCCGCCCAACGCCGACACCGCCGCGCTCGCCCGCGAAATCCGCGCCGCAGGCTATGACGGCGCCCTGCTGGTCGGGGAAGACCTCATGCGGATCGACGTGCCGGAGCGTCTGCTGCGGTGGAACGGCGCAACAATCGCCTACTAGCCGGCACTCCGGCACGAAGGGCCCTAACCGATGCCCTTCCCCTTCAGCGCCGCGCCGATGTCGCCCAGCACGCCGACATCCTCGATCGTCGCCGGCACGGCGTAGTCCTCGCCATCGGCGATCTTCTTCATCGTCGCCCGCAAAATCTTGCCGGAGCGCGTCTTCGGCAGCCGGTTGACCGTCACCGCCAGCTTGAAGGCCGCCACTGGCCCGATCCGCTCGCGCACCAGCGCGACGAGCTCGCGCTCGACCTGCTCTGGCGGCTGGCTGACGCCGGCCTTCAGAACGACGAACCCGCAGGGCTGCTCTCCCTTGAGCGCATCGCGGATACCGACGACCGCACATTCCGCCACCGCCGGATGCGCCGCCAGCACCTCCTCCATGCCGCCGGTCGAAAGCCTGTGGCCCGCGACGTTGATGATGTCGTCGGTGCGGCCCATGATGAAGACATAGCCGTCTTCGTCGATGAAGCCGGCATCCGAGGTGTTGTAGTAGCCCGGATAGGTCGCGAGATACGCCTCCTTGAAGCGTGCATCGTCCTGCCAGAGCGTCGGCAGCGCGCCGGGCGGCAACGGCAGCTTCAGGACGATAGCCCCCATCGTGCCGGCTGCGACCGGCCGCCCGCCCTCGTCGAGGCATTGCACGTTCCAACCCGGAAGCGGCGCGGTCGGCGAGCCATGCTTGATCGGCAGAAGCCCGAGGCCGAGCGGATTGCCGACGATGGGCGAGCCGCTCTCGGTCTGCCACCAATGGTCGATCACCGGCACCTTGAGCAGCGCTTCGGCCCATTTCAGCGTTTCGGGATCGGCCCGCTCGCCTGCGAGGAACAGCGCCTTGAAGCGCGAGAGGTCGTGACCGGCGAGGTGGCTGCCCTCCGGATCCTCCTTGCGAATGGCGCGGAAGGCGGTCGGCGCGGTGAACAGCACCTTGACGCCATGCTCGGCGATGATGCGCCAGAAGGCTCCCGGATTGGGCGTACCGACCGGCTTGCCCTCGTAGAGCACGCTGGTCGCGCCCTGAATCAGCGGCGCATAGACGATGTAGCTGTGGCCGACGACCCAGCCGATATCGGAAGCGGTGAACATCACCTCGCCGGGCTTCACGTCGAAGAGCTGGTCCATCGTCGCTTTCAGCACGACCATGTGCCCGCCATGGTCGCGCACCACGCCCTTCGGCCGCCCCGTCGTGCCGGAGGTGTAGAGGACGTAGAGCGGATCGGTCGCGGCGACCTCGACGCAGTCGGCCTTGCGCCCGGCCGCCTTGGCGGCTGCGACGAGCGTGCGCCAGTTCTTGTCGCGCACGGCATGCATTGAAGCTTCGGCCTGCGGCCGCTGCAGCACGACGCAGGTTTGCGGCTTGTGCTTGGCCATCTCGATCGCACCGTCGAGCAGCGGCTTGTATTCGACCACGCGCGTCGGCTCTATGCCGCAGGTGGCGGTCAGGATGACCTTGGGCTCGGCATCGTCGATCCGGGTCGCCAGTTCCTTGGCCGCGAAGCCGCCGAACACCACCGAGTGCACCGCGCCGATGCGCGCGCAGGCCAGCATGGCGAAGACCGCTTCCGGCACCATCGGCATATAGATGATGACGCGGTCGCCCTTGCCGACGCCGAGATCCTGCAGCACGGCGCCGAGCGTCGCGACCTCGTCGAGCATCTGCGCATAGGTATACTTGGCCTTCGTCCCGGAAACGGGGCTGTCGTAGATCAGCGCCGCCTGGTCGCCGCGCCCGTCGCGGACATGCCGGTCGAGCGCATTGAAGCAGGTGTTGCAGGTCGCGTCCGGGAACCAGCGGCCATAGATGCCAGCCGCCCCGTCGAAGGCCCTATCGGGCGGCCTGATCCAGTCGATGCCTTTCGCGATCTCCAGCCAGTAGGCGTCCGGATCTGTCTGCCAGCGGGCATAGGTCTCGCGATAGGGCGACGGTGAGGGCGCGGGAGCCGCATGCGGGGCATTCATCGGAAGCGTTCCTCTTCGCCGGGTTTCGTCCTAAAGCCTCGCGGGCGGGCCGGCGGTTCGCGTGGCGGTTTTGCCGGGAACCCTGCGCATTCCGTCCGCCTGGCGCAAGCATCGCCGTCTCAGACTTTCGCCCACCCGCCCCGTTCCCGCGGATTCCGGCTCCATGACCTTTGATACCGCATTCTTCGCCGCCATGGTGCCGGCCGTTATCCTGATGGGGCTGTCGAAGGGTGGCTTCGCGGGCCTGGGCCTGCTCTCGCTGCCCCTGATGGCGCTGGTCGTCTCGCCGGTGACGGCGGCCGCGATCATGCTGCCGCTCCTCATCTCCCAGGATGTGGTGACGGTCTGGTCCTATCGCCGCGAATTCGACCTTCGCAACCTCGCGACGCTGGCGCCCGGCGCATTCGTCGGCGTGCTGGCGGGTTACCTTCTGGCGGCAAAGGTCTCGGATGCCGCGGTCGGGCTTGCCGTCGGCATCATTTCCATCGGCTTTGCGCTGCGCCGCATGCTGGGCGGCAACAAGAGCGCGGCCGTCGCCACGAAGGCCCGTTGGGGCGCGGGCAGCGTCTGGGGCTTCGTCTGCGGCTTCACCAGCATGATCGCTCACGCCGGTGGGCCACCCTTCCAGATCTACGTCATGCCGCAGAAGCTGCCGCCCGCGGTCTTCGTCGGTACCGGCGCGATCTTCTTCGCTGCGATGAACCTGGTGAAGGTCGGTCCCTACATCGCGCTTGGCCAGTTCAGTCTGCAGAACCTTACCGCCTCGGCGGCGCTGTTGCCGGTCGCGGTCGCCGCGACCTTCGCCGGCGTCTGGCTGGTCCGGCGTGTCCCGGCCGAGCGCTTCTACACCTATATCTACTGGCTGCTCCTGCTGGTCGGGGCGAAGCTCGTCTTCGACGGTCTGCGCGGGCTGCATCTCTTCGGCTGAGCCGCCGCGCGATTGCGCCGCATCGGAAAAAAGGATGGATTACCGAAGGAGGCGCCGGCCGCTAAGGCTGCGCTGACGTTCCGGCAGAAGGCGCATCCATGACCCGCTCGGCTTACGATACCGATCTCGATCGCAACCCGGCCAACCATCAACCGCTGACGCCGCTGACTTTCCTCGAGCGTGCCGCCGCCGTCTTTCCGAACCACACCGCGATCGTCCACGGCTCGCTGCGGCGCTCCTATGCCGAGTTCTATGCCCGCTCCCGCCGGCTCGCCTCCGCGCTGGCAAGGCACGGCATCGGCAAGAACGACACCGTCGCCGCGATGCTGCCGAACACGCCGGCGATGCTCGAATGCCATTACGGCGTGCCCATGGCCGGCGCCGTGCTGAACACGCTCAACACGCGGCTCGACGCGGCGATCATCGCCTTCTCGCTCGACCATGGCGAGGCCAAGGTGCTGATCACCGACCGCGAATTCTCGAAGACGATCAAGGAGGCGCTGGCGCTCTGCAAGGCGAAGCCGCTGGTCATCGACTATGACGACCCGGTCTATGACGGGCCGGGCGAGCGGTTGGGCACGATCGAATACGAAGATTTCGTCGCGAGCGGCGATCCCGGCTTCGACTGGCAGATGCCCGGTGACGAATGGGATGCCATCGCGCTCAACTACACCTCCGGCACCACCGGCGACCCCAAGGGCGTGGTCTACCATCACCGTGGCGCGAGCCTGCTCGCCACCTCCAACGTCATCACCGGCAATCTCGGCCGCCACCCCGTCTATCTCTGGACGCTGCCGATGTTCCACTGCAACGGCTGGTGCTTCCCCTGGACGATCTCGATTGTGGCCGGCACCCATGTCTGTCTGCGGCAGGTCCGGGCCAAGGCGATGTATGACGCGCTCGCCGATCATGGCGTCACGCATCTCTGCGGCGCTCCGATCGTGATGTCGACGCTGCTCAACGCCCCGGCCGAGGAGCGCCGCGACTTTCCACAGACCGTCTCCTTCTTCACCGCCGCCGCGCCTCCGCCCGAGGCCGTTCTCGCCGGCATGAAGCAGGCCGGCTTCGAAGTGACGCATCTCTATGGCCTGACCGAGTGCTATGGCCCCGCCGTCGTCAACGACTGGAACGACGACTGGAATGCCCTCTCCGCCGCCGAGCAGGCCGCCAAGAAGGCCCGCCAGGGCGTACGCTATCCGGCCCTGGAGGGGCTCGACGTGCTCGACCCCGAGACGATGCAGCCCGTTCCCCGCGACGGACAGACGCTCGGCGAGGTGATGATGCGCGGCAACGTCGTGATGAAGGGCTATCTGAAGAATCCGAGATCGACGCAGGCCGCCTTCACCGGGGGCTGGTTCCACACCGGCGATCTCGGCGTGCGTTATCCGGACGGCTACATCCAGCTCAAGGACCGCTCAAAAGACATCATCATCTCGGGCGGCGAGAACATCTCTTCCATCGAGGTCGAGGACGCGCTCTACAAGCATCCGGCCGTGCAGGCGGCGGCGGTCGTCGCCCGGCCGGACGAGAAATGGGGCGAGACGCCCTGCGCCTTCATCGAGCTGAAGCCGGGTAAAACCGCGACGGAGGCCGAGCTCATCGCCTGGTGCAAGGAGCATCTGGCGTCGTTCAAATGCCCGCGAACGGTGGTCTTCACCGAGATCCCAAAGACCTCGACCGGCAAGATCCAGAAATTCCGCCTGCGCGAAATGGCGCGGGCTCTCTAGCCCGCGCCATCGGCATATCGATCTGTCTTATGTCCGGGGCGTTCAGCCGCGGGCGCTGCTCAGGCTGCCGCCGGGCGTATAGCGGTCGACCGCATCCGGCAGGACCTTGGAGAGCCGCGCCAGCAGGTCCTCCCGCGAGAGGCCGGTCTGCTTGGCGATGGCGTCGAGCACCTCCGGACCGAGCGCCTGCTCGAGGTCGCCCGGCGCGACATCCTGGTTGGGGCCGGACCCGACCCAGGAATTGGCCTTGTCGCCCTGTCCGGACTGGTTGAAGCGATCGACCAGCTCGCCGAGGCCGCTGTTCAGGATCGCACCTGCACCGCCCGCGCCGAGAAGCCCGCCGAGGCCGCCCAGAAGACCGCCGCTGCCCTGCTGCTGGCCGGGCGCGGCATTCGCCTGTCCGGCGCCGGGTTGCGAAGCATCCTGCCCGCCGCCCATGTTGTTGCGGAACCAGTCCGAGATCTGGTCGCGGTGCTGGTAGCCCGCGACGGCGAGAAGCCCGAGCAGGGCGGTCAGCGACGGAAAGCCGCTGCTGCTGTTGCCATCATTACTCACGATAGGCACTCCTTCTTCATGGGATCAGACGGAACTGCGTCGTCCACTGATCATCGCCCAAACCAACAGGACGATGACGGCACCGACGATGGCGCCGACCAGCCCGGCTCCTTCGCCCGGCGCATACCAGCCCAGGGACTGGCCGAGATAGGTCGCCACGAAGGCGCCGATGATGCCGAGGATTGTCGTCAGGATGAAACCTGACGGCTCATTCGAGCCCGGCGTGATGAACTTCGCGACGATGCCTGCGATGAAGCCGATGATGATGGTCCAGATGATGCCCATGCTCGCCCTCCCATGGTGAAGCGCCACGCATGAACGGCGGGGGCGCGGAAAGGTTCCATCCCTGCAGCAGGAACCGGACAAAAAAGAGCCGGCCCTCGGAGGGCCGGCTCGATACCGCATCCAACGACGCGCCATGTGCTGGCGCTGTCTTCTTGTCTCAGTGCAAGGTCGGCTCCGGCATGGTCAGCCTGACGCGCTCGATCTCATCCTTCAGTAGCAACTTCTTCCGCTTCAGCTCCGCGACGCTGAGGTCGCTCGATGAGGGACTCGCCACGGCCTGAGCGATCGCATCTTCGAGTTGGCGATGCTTGCGCTCGAGTTCGATAAGACGGGTCTGCAACGACATCTGGATCCTCCTGATGAGCGGTTGACCGGGCCAGTCTGACAGAAAGCCGGCTTCGCGTCTGCCCCGGGCTGTCACACGGCATTCATGAGATTCTGTGATCCTGTCCGACTGGTTCCCAGGAAGCCGTGAATATGAGGCTTCGCTGGCTCGCGCGCCGCGGCGCCGCTCTTGCAGTGCGCGTCGCGGCAAAGGCATAGTCGCGCAGAAGTGCGGCGATGATGAGATAGCCATGGGATTCGAGCTCAGCCCGGAAGAGGTCGAGACCTTCACCGCGGAGCTGGCGCGGCTGCGCGAGGAGCACCGCGATCTCGACAGTGCCATCGACGCGCTGGAGCGTGTCGGCTCGATCAATCAGATCCAGGTGCAGCGGCTGAAGAAGCGCAAGCTCTATCTGAAGGACCGCATCGCCCAGATCGAGGACGCTCTGACGCCCGACATCATCGCATAACCCCGGCAGCGACGGCATTTCGCCTGATTCTGCCCTTGCTTATCTGGTACTTGGCGGTCTAGATCGCGCGCTTCCGAGGCAGAGCCCGAGCAGCCATGGCCCAGACCAGCCCCCCCGTCGCCATCATCATGGGCAGCCAGTCCGACTGGGCGACGATGCGCCATGCCGCCGAGGCGCTGGACGCTCTCGCCATTCCCTATGATGCCCGCATCGTCTCGGCCCATCGCACGCCGGAGCGTCTCTTCACCTTCGCCAAGGGTGCCAAGGCCGAGGGCTTCAAGGTGGTGATCGCGGGTGCCGGCGGCGCCGCCCACCTGCCGGGCATGACCGCCTCGCTGACGCCGCTGCCGGTCTTCGGCGTTCCGGTCGAGTCGAAGGCGCTCTCGGGTCAGGACAGCCTGCTCTCCATCGTGCAAATGCCGGCCGGCATTCCCGTCGGCACGCTCGCCATCGGGCGAGCCGGCGCGGTCAACGCGGCGCTCCTCGCGGCCGCCGTCCTCGCCCTGTCGGACGAAGCCCTCGCCGGGCGCCTCGACGCCTATCGCGCCCGCCAGAGCGGCGGCATCGCCGAGCGCCCGGACCGGAACGAGGCATGAGCGCGCCCGTCCCGACCGGCCTCGCGCCCGGCGCCATGCTCGGCATCCTGGGCGGCGGCCAGCTCGCCCGCATGATCGCGCTCGCCGCAGCCGATCTCGGCATCCGCTGCCATGTCTTCGCTCCGGAGGCCGACAGCCCGGCCTTCGACGTCGCGGCCCGCCATACCGTCGCCGATTACGACGACGAGGAGGCGCTCGCCCGCTTCGCCGACGCCGTCGACGTCGTGACTTATGAGTTCGAGAACGTGCCGGCGGCGACCGCGGCCTTCCTCGCCGCCCGTACGCCGCTGCATCCCGGTGCGCGGGCGCTCGCCGTGACGCAGGACCGGCTGAGCGAGAAGAGCTTCGTCGACGGCCTCGGCCTCGCCGTCGCCCCGTTCCGTGCCGTCGAATCGCTTTCCGATCTCGAAGCCGCCGTCGCAGCGCTCGGCCGCCCCTCGATCCTGAAGACCCGCCGCTTCGGCTATGACGGCAAGGGCCAGGTGAAGATCGCGCCTGGCACCGATCTCGCCGACGCCTATGAGGCGATCGGCCGCTTCCCGGCGATCCTGGAGGGGTTCGTGCCGTTCGAGCGCGAGGTCTCGGTCGTTGCGGCTCGCGGACTGGACGGTGCCTTTGCGGCCTTCGACGTCTGCGAAAACGAGCACCGCGATCATATCCTCGCCGTCACCCGCGTGCCGGCCGAGCTCGGCAAGGCCGCCTCTGCCGCAGCGATCGATGCGGCCCGCCGAATCGGAGAGGCGCTGGGCTATGTCGGAGTCTTCGCCGTCGAGATGTTCGTGCTGGCCGAGGACGGAACCGAGCGCATCGTTGTCAACGAGATCGCCCCGCGCGTGCATAATTCCGGGCACTGGACCAGCGAGGGCGCCGAAACCTCGCAGTTCCACCAGCATGTCCGCGCCGTCTGCGGCTTCCCCCTCGGCTCCGCCGCACGGCGCGGCCGCGTCGAGATGGAGAACCTGATCGGCGAGGCCGCACTGCATTGGCGCGAGATCCTCGCCGAACCCGGCGCGCACCTGCATCTCTACGGCAAGCGCGATGCCCGCCCCGGCCGCAAGATGGGCCATGTCACCCGTGTTTTCCCCGAGCGCGGCTGAGAAATCGCTCCGGCGCGGTGAAAAAGCAGGCCACGCCTGCATTTTCGCCGCCATGTGCCGTGGACAGCCGAACTGAATCCTGCTATCGGCACGGACCTTCGCGCGATCCGCATAGCGGTGTCGCCGGCCCGAATCTTTGGATCAACTCGTTAAAGACGGACACTCACGTGCAGGTTCTCGTTCGCGACAACAATGTCGATCAGGCTCTCCGCGCTCTCAAGAAGAAGATGCAGCGCGAGGGAATTTTCCGTGAGATGAAGCTCCGCGGCCATTACGAGAAGCCCTCCGAGAAGAAGGCGCGCGAGAAGGCCGAGGCCGTTCGCCGCGCCCGCAAGCTCGTCCGCAAGAAGCTGCAGCGCGAAGGCCTGCTGCCGGCCCCGGCGAAGCCGAAGCGCCCCTGATCCTGGTCGGGCCGCTCTCTAGCGGTCCTTGACGGGTCCGAGAATGACAGGCGCCTGGAGTCCGCTCCGGGCGTTCTTGTTTTTCAGCCGCGTTAACCAAGTTTTGGCGGGTTTCGGGCGTCTTCTCTGACGAGGCGCTGTTCGGCTGGGGAGCGCGATCACGCCGCGGCAAGTCTTGTAGACTCGACGACCGTTGGACAACGGCACCGCGGCAAGCGAAACACAGGACCGACGAGGCCGAGATCGATGAGGCGAAGCATGATCCGAGGCAGTTATTGGCTGGCGGCGGCCGGCATGGCCGTGGCACTGGCCGGGTGCGACAGCGTTTCCGGCATTTCCTCCCAGCCCTCCGTCGCCGTGGTCGACACCAACGCCAGCGCCGATGCCAGCGTCAATATCGGCTCGCTGAGCGAGGTCATCAGCCGCAATCCGAACGATCCGGGCGCCTACAACACCCGCGGCGCGGCCTACGCCCGCGTCGGCCGCTATTCCGATGCGATCGGCGACTTCACCAAGGCGGTCCAGCTCGATCCCAATCTCGCCTCGGCCTATACGAATCGCGGTCTGGCGCTGCGCCAGAGCGGCCGCAACGACGCGGCGATGGCCGATTTCAACAAGGCCACCACGGCCAACCCGAATTACGGGCCGGCCTACGTCGCCCGCGCCAATCTGCTGCGCCAGCAAGGCAATCTGCAGCAGGCCCTCTCCGACCTCAACACCGCGATCCGGCTCAATCCCGAATCGGCGGAGGCGTTCCATTCCCGTGGCCTCGTCTACCAGAAGGAAGGCCAGAACCAGAACGCCGTCACCGACTTCGATTCGGTGATCGACCGTAACCCCTATACCGCCCCGCCCTATATCGCGCGTGGCCAGAGCCTGAACGCGCTCGGCAAGTACGACGCCGCGCTGGAAGACTTCACCGCCGCACTCAACGTCGACAATCGCAGCGCCGATGCCTGGGCCGGCCGTGGCTTCGCCCAGGAGAAGCTCGGCCAGAAATCCGAGGCCCAGCAATCCTATCAGCGCGCGCTCGGCCTCGACGGCAACAACGCCCAGGCCCGCGCCGGCCAGTCCCGCCTCGGCGGCGGCGGTGGCGGTGGCTTCTTCCGGAGCTGAGCGCTCTCGAGCCATGGAACGAAAAAGGCCGGCTTACGCCGGCCTTTTTGCTTATTCAGGTGGTCGCTGGACGACGGATCAGTAGAGCAGCAGCGCAAGCAGCATCAGCACCAGCACCACGACCGGCGCGCGCCAGGAGATCTTGTCGGAGGCGATGCCGAGCCCCGCGGCGATGACCGCGAGCAGTGTGCCGATCAACGCAGTCCCCCAGGCGTGCTTCACGCCACCGACTGCGAGCGCCGCCACGATCGCCAGGCTAACCGTCGTGGCGACCTCGGCGATGTGCACGAAGCCGACATAGGTCCGCTCATGCTCGATATAATCCATCGGGGGGGCATCGGCGGGATGGGCGTGGTCGGCCATGGTCTGATCCTGACGAGAAACGGTTTCCAGAAGCCGTTTAGCGCACACGCGCGTGGTCGGCAACGGAGAGGAGCGCCAAGCGCCCTGCCCCACCGAAGCTGCACCCCCGCCATGAGCCGTAGAGTGTTGAAACTGGCTCTTGCGAGGTCTACCGGTCATCGCCATCGGGCCTTGGCCCCGGCCGCCGATGCATGGCGGCATCCGACATCGAAAACACCGCGGGACGTGGCAGCGAAGCGCGACCTTCGCCACCGCAGACTATACCTGCCCGCCTTCAGGACACGATCATGACAGTTGCAGACCTCCAGAAACCCGCGACGGCCACGACACGCGCCGACAAGGGCAAAAAGCCGACGAGCCCTTACGTCCTGCTGTTCTGCATCCTCGTCATTGCCGCCCTCGCCACCTGGATCATCCCGGCCGGCGAGTTCCAGCGCGTCATGAAGGACGGGGTGAGCTTCGTCGTTCCGGGTAGCCTACACGCCGTCCCGCAGCAGGGCGTCCTGCCCGGGCGCATCTTCACCGCGATCGCCACCGGCGTGGTCAACTCGGCCTCGATCATCTTCCTCATCCTGTTCACCGGCGGCACGCTCGCGGTGCTGGAGAAGACAGGCACCGTCGCCGGCGCCCTGCATCGGCTGAGCGGCGCCTCGCGATCCGGTGACCTGACCGTGATCGTCATCGTCTGCGCGATCTTCTCGCTGCTCGGCACGCTCGGCATCGTCGCGAATTCGGTCGTCGCCTTCGTGCCGCTCGGCCTGCTGATCGCGAGCTCGATGAACCTGCCGGTCGAGTTCGGCGTCGGGCTGATCTATCTCGGTGCCTATTCGGGCTTCAATTCGGCGGTGCTGAGCCCCCTGACCACCGGCCTGTCACAGCGCCTCGCGGAACTGCCGCTGTTCTCGGGCATGGAGCTGCGCGCCGTCGTCGGCCTCGGCTTCCTGCTGGCGACCATCGCCTTCCTTGCCCTCTATGCCCGCCGCTGCCGCGCCCAGAACATCGGCGCGACCATGACTGCGGAACAGCGCGCCGTCTCCGAGAAGGCCGCCGCCTCGCAGACGACGATGTCCGGCGCGCAATGGCTGGCGCTCGGCCTCGCCGCGGTGTCGCTCGTCGTCTTCATCGTCGGCACGCTGCAGTGGAAATGGGGCGAGCCGGAGATGACGGCGATGTTCCTGATCATCGCCATCGGCGGCGGGCTGATCTGCCGGATGAGCCCCAGCGAGATCGCCGACGAGTTCCTGCGTGGCAGCGGCAAGCTGGTGCCGGGCGCCTTCATCGTCGGCCTCGCCCGCGCCATCTCGATCGTCCTCGCCGACGGCAAGATCCTCGACCCCATCGTCAACGCGTTGTCGAGCCTGCTCGAACCGCTCTCGCCTATGGTCGCAGCCATCGGCATGTTCATCAGCGCCGCCGCGATGCACGTCGCGATCTCCTCGGGCTCGGGGGAATCGGCCGCGCTGATCCCGATCTTCGCGCCGCTCGGCGATGCGCTGCACCTGACCCGCCAGGTCACCGTCCAGTCGGTACTGCTCGGCGAAGGCATCATGAACTGCATCAACCCGACCTCGGGCGTACTGATGGCGGTGCTCGCCACCTCCGGCATCGCCTATGGCCGCTGGGTCCGCTTCGTGCTGCCGCTGGTCGCCGTCTGGTTCGTGATCTCGGTGGTCTCGCTGATCGTCGGCGTCTGGATCCACTGGGGGCCGCTCTAGGCCCAGCCTGCTCCGGACCGACCACCAGCCGGCGCGGGCTAGAGCCCCGCGCCGGCCAAGGCCTTCGCCTGCTTCTCCGTAACACCCTCGATCGAAAAACCTTCGATCTCCGTCTCGAACAACCGGTGGAAATTCAGTTCGGCGTCGAGATGCAGAAAGACGCCGCCAAGCCCGATCGCGGCCCGGTCCATGAAGACGAACTCGCGCGGCACCGTCACCGGCCCGCGCTGCTTCAGCGCCTGATGCACCTGGAAGGCCTGCTTGCGGCCGTATTCCGCGGGGCTGACATCCTCGGCGATGCGCCTGACGCGGTCCTCCAGCAGCGGCCCGTAGATGAAGCGCGCCCAGATGTTGAGCGTGTCGACCAAATCCTTGGTCAGCCCCTTGAAGCCCCAGGTCTCGTAGGCATGGACCACGCGGGCCTCGTCGCCCTGCTGCAGGCCGCGATAGAGGTCGACGACACCGCCGACGAAGCTCGGCGGGAAGATGCGGATGCAGCCATAGTCGAGCAGGTTGATGCCCTTCGGAATGTCATCCTCGGAAAACACCGTGTAGTTCCCGAGATGCGGGTCGCCATGGATGACGCCATGATGGCTGAAGGGCCGCCACCATGCCTTGAACATCGCGGTCGAGATGCGGTCTCGCACCTCCTGCCCGTCCTGCTTGTGCGAGAGGATCGGGCTGCCGTCGAGCCAGTGCATGCTGAGCAGGCGCTTGGTCGAGAGCGAAGGCTCCAGAGCCGGCACGCGCACCTCCGGCGTGTCCGCCAGGATCGCCTGGTAGAGCGCCGCATGCTTGGCCTCGCGGCGATAGTCGAGCTCCTCGCGGACGCGGGCCCCGATCTCCTTGGCGATCTCGCTGGTATCGATCACCGCGCCCATGCGCCGATGCAATGAGAACAGCACCTCGAGCTGCGCGATATCGGCCTCCACCGCCGATTCCATGTCGGGATATTGCAGCTTGCAGGCGAGCGGCACGCCCTCCAGCGTCGTCGCTCGATGCACCTGCCCCAGCGAGGCGGCCGCGGCCGGCTTGAGGTCGAATTCGCCGAAGCGTTCGCGCCAGTTGGCACCGAGTTCGGCCATCATCCGCCGCTTGACGAAGGCCGCGCCCATCGGCGGTGCCTGCGACTGCAACTTCTGCAGTTCGGCCGCATATTCCGGCGGCACGACATCGGGAATGGTGGCGACGAGCTGCGCCACCTTCATGATCGGCCCTTTCAGGCCGCCCAACGCCCTGGCCAGTGCCTCGGCATTGGAGGCGTCGCGCCCCTCCATGCCGAAGAGCCGCGCGCCCGCCATCCGCGCCGCGACCCCGCCGACATTCGCGCCCACGCGGGCATAGCGCGCCGCGCGGGCTGAGAATCGGTTAGCTTCGCTATCGCGTTCGGACATGGGTTTCTCGATTTCCGGCGCAAGGCCTTTGCGCAAATCTGATCTAGGGATTGACGCCACCCCGGCCAAGACCGGCGGTTTACCTTTCGAGACGATCAACGCCCACGCAGGGTACCATTGCTCGCGCTGCGGTTGTTCGCAGATGCTTCTCACTGCATCTTGCGTGTGGGGATATGCAGAAGCGAGGCGAGCATGCGGCGATGCTCTAGCTCCAGACTTTCCAGGCAACTCCGTGTGGATGAACCGAGGCTCAAAGGCCTGATTCGTTCGCTCCATCCATTCTTGAGGGGGCGGCCCACCGCTCTCGCAGCCGGCGTGGCCGGACTATTTGCAGCTCTGCCGGCACAGTCGCAATGCCTGCCCGACCCACCGGGCGCGGGCGCAACGGTCACCTGTTCCGGCACCGACGCCGACGGCTTCGCAGCACCAGCAGGCGTGCCGGTCACAGTCGAGGTCAATCCGGATGCGACGATCCAGCAGGCTCCGTCCGGCCAGGCGCTCACCTTCGGCACCAATACGCGTGGGAACACGCTGAACAACAACGGCTCCATCACGGCGGCTGGCAATTCGGCCACGACCCTCAGCGGAATGAGTTTCTCTTCCGGGACCGGCGCAGGAAGCAGCATCTTCAACAATTTCGGGACGATCTCGGCGACCAATGCCGGCACCGGCGGAGCAGCGGGCACCGCGATTACGCAAGGCAGCGCTGCCACGACGATCAGGATCGTGAATGGCACTGGTGCGACGATCGCGGGAACGGCCGCCAGCAATGCCGCAACAGGCATTCTGCAGAGCTTTGCGGCTGGTGCGGCCGCGCGCAGCTTCGTGGTCGACAATAGCGGCATCATCCGGGGAACGACGGACGGCATTGCCGCCGGTACAGGCGCCGGCGCGACGCACACCATCATCATCAACAACGGCGTCGGTGGCAGCGCCGCCGAGATCAATGGTGGGACGAGAGCGGCGCTCAATCTCGCCGGCGACGGCGTCTACACCGTCACCAACCTCGCCAGTGGGACCATCAACGGCGACATCCTCAACCCCGGCAATGCCCAGCTCAAGATCGACAATGCCGGAACAATCAACGGCCATGTCAGCCAGGGCAACAACAACGATACCTTCATCATGCGGGGCGGCACCCTGAATGGGAACCTCGACCAGGGCAGCGGCCTGGGCGACGGCGTCGATACGTTCATTATGACCGGCGGCACGATCAACGGCACGGTCGACCAGGGCGGCGAACTCGACTTCGCCACGATTTCGGGCGGCGTCATCACCGGCGGGCTGAACGAGGGCGACTTCGTCACGATCACCGGCGGCCAGATCGGCTCGATCAACATGACGCTCGCCAACAACATCATGACCATGTCGGGCGGCACGGTCGTCGGCAACGTCCTCGCCGCTCAGAACAACGATACGCTCAACCTCTCGGGCGGTGTGATCGGCGGCTTCGTCAATTTCGGCAACGGCAACAATGTCTTCAACATTTCTGGCGGCTCCGTCGGCGGCGCACTCATCGCCGGCAACGGCACCGACACCGTCAACTGGAACGGCGGTGGTGTGCTGTCATCGGGCTTCCAGCTCGGGTGTGGCAACGACACCGCGACCTTCACCAATTTGACGGCCGCCAACCTGGTGCCGACCGCGGTGATCGACGGTGGCACCGGCACCGATCGCTTGACCTGGGTGAACACGAGCGCGACCGGCGTCGCGCGCTTTGTCAACTGGGAGCGGATCGAGCTGACAAACAACTCGCAGCTCACCTTCGCCAGTACGTTAACCCTCGGCGACGCGGGAACAGGCACCGGAACGCTGGCAATCGACTCGAGCAGCACCGTTTTCGCCGGCAACGGCACGCATGCCGTCGTACCTTTCACGACCGGGCAGCTCGTGACCGTCACTAACGCCGGGCTGATCGACCTCACCAACGGCCCCGCGGCGGCAACCGACAGCCTCACCATCCTCGGCAACTATATCGGCCAGAACGGAAGGCTCGGCCTCCACACTGTCCTCGGCGACAGCAACTCGCCATCCGACCGATTGATCATCTCCAACGGCACGGCCAGCGGTCAGACTTCGATCAGTGTCGTCAACCTGGGCGGAGCAGGCGCGCTGACGCTCGGCAGCGGCATCGAGGTCGTGAGCGCGACCAACGGCGCGACGACCGGTCCCGGGGCCTTCTCCCAGGCTGGCCCCATTGCGGCGGGCGCCTTCGAATATGTGCTCTATCGCGGCGGCGTGACGGCGGGCAGCGAGGAGAACTGGTATCTCCGCTCGACTGCGCCGCCCGCGGCATCGGCGGCTGCGACAACACCCCAGCAGGCTTCCGCGACAGTGCCGGAGCAGCCGCCCGGTGCGCCCCCTGTCGTCGCCCCTCCCCCGGCAGGCGGCACTGTCATCGCACCGGCCCCCGGCACAGCGGCCGTACCGCTCTACCGGCCAGAGGTTGCGACCAACACGCTGACACCGTCGACGGCCCGCATGGTCGCCCTGAGCACACTCGGCACCTTCCACGAGCGGCGGGGCGATCAATATCTGCTCGATCGCGGCGAACGCGCCACCGCCGGCTGGGGTCGCATCTTCGGCGAGCGTCGCGAGCAGCGCCAGACCGGCGATGTGAGCCCTGAGTTCAACGGCAACGTCGTTGGGCTCCAGACCGGCCTCGATCTCTATGGCATCGACAGGCCGAACGGCCATCGCGACCGCTTCGGCCTGTTCTTCGGCTATGGCCGGGCCGAGGGCGACATCCGCGGCTTCGCTGTCGGGCAACTGCGCGCGCGTACCGGCAAGCTCTCGCTCAGCAGCTATAGCCTGGGCGGCTATTGGACGCATATCGGCCCCAGCGGCTGGTATGTCGACACGGTCGCCATGCACAGTTGGCTCGACGGCGACCCGCGCTCGGATCGTGGCGTCAAGGCGGACGCGACGGGCTCCGTCTTCACCGGCTCGGTCGAAGCCGGCTATCCGATCACGCTCGGCATGGGCCTCGTGCTGGAGCCGCAGGCCCAGCTCGTCTGGCAGCGCACGATGCTCGATCGGACGAGGGATCTCTTCTCCTCGATCGACCACCGTGATTCCAGCACGGTATCGGGGCGGATCGGCGCCCGGCTGCAAGGCCGCTACACCTGGGGCTCTGTTCCGGTCCGGCCCTATCTCACGGTCGACCTCTGGCACACCTTCAAGGGCAGCGACAAAACCCTCTTCGACGCGAATCTGATCACCACACGTTATGACGAGACCGCGCTCGAGGTCGGCGGAGGTGTCGCGGCCGAAATCGCCAGCAACGTCAGCCTCTTCGCGAAGGCGAGCTACCTGACGAACACCTCCTCCGAGCGCAGCCGTGGCGTCTCCGGCAACATTGGCCTGCAGGTGACCTGGTAGCTTCCCGCAGGCCTCGGCGACCGCCGGCGGGACGCTCTAGCCGCCCTGCCCCGCCAGTAGGCAGATCCGCCGCGCCACCTCGTAGGAGGCTTCGAAGGCCGGCACCGGCAGGAATTCGAAGCGCGAGTGGAAGTTCAGCCCTCCGGTGAAGAAATTCGGCGTCGGCAGCCCCCGCGCCGACAGCGCCGCGCCATCCGTGCCGCCGCGCATCGGGATGACCTTCGGCGCGATCTGCAACTCCTTCAGCGCGGTCATCAGCAGATCGACGGAGCGACGATCGTCGCCGAGGCTGTCGCTGATATTGCCGTAGACATCGTTCACCTTGGCGCTCACCTGGCCGGTCGGATAGCGGCCGGCGATCTGCTGCGCGACCTCCCCGATCTTGCGCTTGCGCGCGTCGAAGGAGCTGCGGTCGAAATCGCGGATATTGGCCTTGAGCACGGCCTGCGCCGCATGGGCGGAGAGTTCGGTGAACCAGACATAGCCTTCGCGCCCTTCGGTGTTCTCGGGCGTCTGCGCCCGATCGAAGGCGGCCATGAAGTCCTGGGCCATCAGCAGCGGATTCACCAGCACGCCCTTGGCCGACATCGGATGGGCGGTGACGCCAGTGAAAACGATCTCGGCCGCCGCAGCGTTGAAGTTCTCGTAGACAACCTCGCCGACCTCGCAGCTATCGATCGTATAGGCGAAGTCGCAGGGGAAGCGGGCAAGGTCGAGTGCCTTGGCGCCGCGCAGGCCGATCTCCTCGTCCGGCACGAAGGCGACATGGATGTCGCCATGCCCATCCTCGTCGTTCAGCCGTGCGAGCAACGTCATCACGATCGCGACCGCCGCCTTGTTGTCGGCGCCGAGCACGCTGGTACCGTCGCTGAAGACGACGTCATGGCCCTTCCACGGCAGGATTTCCGGATGCTCGCCGACGCGCAGCCAGATCTCCTTCTCCGCGTTCAAGCGGAGATCCTCGCCCGCGAAACGCAACAGCTGCGGCTTGATGACCGGCGACAGTCCCACATCGACCGTGTCGACATGCGCGATGAAGCCGATGCGCGGCGCGTTCGGCCGGGTGCCGCGCTTCACGGCCGTCACCGTCGCATGCTGGTCGATGACGATATCGTCGAGCCCGAGTGCGCGCAGCTCGCTGGCGAGCAATTCCGCCAGCTTCTGCTGGCCGGGCGTGCTCGGCAGCGTCGTCGCGGCAGCATCGCTCTGGCTCTCGACCGCGACATAGCGGAAGAACCGCTCCAGCAATTCGTCTCTCAGGCTCATCGAACGCAATTCCTCGATTTCTTAGGCGCTGCCCGCACGGGCAAGGCCGCTACGTACCTCGTCGACGCTCGCCGCGCGACCACCTGCCGCTTCGACACGCCGGACCGTCTCCGCGATCAGCTGCGCATTCGTCTTCTCGCAACCGAAGGGCGCATCCTCGAGCCCGCCGCGGACATGGACGCCACGCGCCACCGCCGGGCCGACCAGCTCCGACAGATCGACGCCGAGCCCTGCGATCATCACCGGCGCGTCGGGCGCGTCCTCCTCCAGCAGCTTCAGATGCGCTTCCAGCGCCCATTCGCGCGGCGGGAAGCCCCAGGCGAAAGCGTCCGAGAACATCAGCCGATAGACCGGCATCGGCATGCCCGGATAGGCCTTGGCCAGCGCGGCGCCAAGCCGGGTGAAGCCGGGCTCGTAGATCGCATAGCTCGGATGCACCTTGTGGCGCTGCGCCACCTCCATCCCCTCGCGGATATGCTCGCCCGGGTTCTGGTAGATGAAGCCGGCCTCGCCCTGCGGGATACCGGCAAAGGTCGTCCAGTTGCAGGAGCCAGGGTCGAGCACGCCCCATTCGACGAGCCCGCGTTTCGCCAGTTCTTCCAGATGGGTGTAGCGGCCAGAGCCATGCATGTCGCCGGCATAACCGGAGCCGAGGATGGGGATCGTCGGATAGACGATGGCGTCGACCTTGGCGCGGATTCCTTCGATCGCCTGCGCATAGAGCTGCCAGTCGTCGCGCTGGCGCCCGGTCGCAACGTCGTAGACATGCAGGTGCACGATCGCCGCACCGGCTTCCACGGCCGCGATGCCATTCGAGACGATGTCGGGAATGCTGATCGGAATGCCCGGCTGCCGCTCCTTGCCCCAGGGCCCGTTGATCGCCGCCTCGATCCAGATCGGCTTGGTCATTAAGGTCGCTCCGGCGAGTTCCACCCGTATCCGTGCAAAGCCTATGACGCCCCTGCCGGGCTTGCCAGCCTCCATGCCGGCTGGGCAGGATCGGCCTCAACGCATGAGAAGAGCGGAGAGGGCCTATGCTGAAGCGCGGCACGAGCTATGACGACACGCTGCGCCGCTTCGCCTGGCGCATCCCCGAGCGCTTCAACATCGGAACCGCCTGCTCGGACGCTCATGCCGATGGCTCGGGCAAACCCGCCCTGATCTTCGAGGAAGAGGCTGGCCGGGTCGCGACGCTTTCCTTCGACGAGCTCGCGCGCGCCTCCAACCGCTTCGCCAATCTGCTCGCCGCCCACGGCATCGGGCCGGGCGAACGCGTCGGTATCCTGCTGCCGCAATCGCCACAGACCGCCATTGCCCATCTCGGAACCTATAAACGCGGCGCCATCGCGCTGCCGCTCTTCATCCAGTTCGGCCCCGAGGCACTGGAGCACCGCCTCGGCCACAGCGGCGCGAGCGTTCTCGTCACCGACGCGGAGAACATCGACAAGGTCGAAGCGATCCGCGGCACGCTGCCGAACCTGAGCAAGATCTTCGTCGTCGGCGGCGCTGGCCATCTCGATTTCGAAGCCGAGATGGCAAAGGCCTCCGACAGCTACACCGCCGCCGATACGCGGTCCGACGATCCGGCCGTGATCATCTACACCTCCGGCACCACGGGTAAGCCGAAAGGCGCTTTGCATGCCCATCGCGTCCTGCTCGGCCATCTGCCGGGCGTGCAGATGCCGCAGGAGTTCTTCCCTCAACCTCACGACCTGTTCTGGACCCCGGCCGACTGGGCCTGGATCGGCGGCCTGCTCGATGTGCTGTTGCCCAGCCTCTATTGCGGCGTGCCGGTGCTCGCCTCGCGTGCCCGCAAATTCGATCCCGAGGCCGCCTTCGCCCTGATGGCGCGGCACAAGGTCCGCAACGCCTTCCTGCCGCCGACCGCGCTCAAGCTGATGCGGCAGGTCAGCGATCCGAAGCGGTTCGGCTATGCCATGCGCTCGATCGGCACCGGCGGCGAGACACTCGGCGCCGATATGCTCGACTGGAGCCGCGAAACCTTCGGCTTCCCGGTCAACGAGTTCTACGGCCAGACCGAGGCGAACCTGCTCGTCGCCAATTGCGCGAGCCTCTACCCCATCAAGCCCGGATCGATGGGCCGCGCCGTTCCCGGCCACCGCGTCGCGGTGATCTCGCCTGAAGGCCGCGAACTGCCGACCGGCGAGCAGGGGTTGATCGCGGTCGCACGGCCCGATCCGGTGATGATGCTGGAATACTGGAACCAGCCCGAGGCCACCGCGGCGAAATTCATCGGCGACTGGCTCGTCACCGGCGATACCGGCGCCCGCGACGAGGAAGGCTATTTCTGGTTCCAGGGCCGCGACGACGACATCATTTCCTCAGGCTCCTACCGCATCGGGCCGGGCGACATCGAGGACTGCATCATTCGCCATCCGGCCGTGCTGATGGTCGCGGTCGTAGGCGTGCCCGATCCGATCCGCACCGAGATCGTCAAGGCCTTCGTGCTGCCGAAGCCGGATGTGACACCGACAGCCGAGCTTGCTGCCGAGATCCAGGCCTTCGTCCGCGACAGGCTGGCGGCCTATCAATATCCGCGCGAGGTCGAGTTCGTGACGGAACTCCCGCTGACCGCGACGGGCAAGATCATGCGCAAGGATTTGCGCAATCGGGAAATCGAGAAGCAGCGGGACGGCTGACGACCGAGGCGTCAACGCGCCTCCAACACGAGCTCGAAGGTCATCAGCACCGGGTTGTCGCCGCGCTTCAGCCGCCCGCTCGCCAGCGCGCCGCTATAGTCCACCAAGGCGACATCGATCGCCGCTTCGAAGCCGTCCGCCTCTCGCGTGATCCGCCCTTCCGTAATCGCGACCTCCGTCGCGAAATTCTCGACCACCCCGCCATCCATGAACCGCGCCCCGATGGTCGAGCCGACGCCGCCATGGATCACCGCCTCGCTAATGCCGCGTTCGGCGCAGAACGCCTCCAACGACCCACAGAAGTCGACATTCGGCTTCACGCGCAGCGCAAAAAACCGCCCTGCCCCTGCACCCCCGGATGCTGCTGTCACCGGCTCGAACAGCTTGAAATGCGTCTCGCTATCCGGCTCAGCCGTGAAAACCGCACCATCGAGCCCGATAGCTTCCACCGTGATCGTCTCGGCCACGGTCGTCTCGTCCGGCAGGATATGCCCGCCGCTGCGCTTGCCATCGCCCTCCACCCACACGGCATGGGCATGGAAGAAGGGCGCCCCGTCACGCTGGCCGAAGGTCATCGCCCCGACCTCGATGCGCGCGCCGGCCTGCGGCCTGAACGTCTCGCTGTAGAAGGCTGCATGTTCCGGCGTCTTGGACAGCGCCGGCATCACATAGGCGAAAGGCGAGAGCCCCAGCCCGTCGAGCTTCACGACGCCCGAAGCAAAGCCCGCTGCCGCAAAGCCGTCCCGCACAGCTTCCAGCAGCAGCGCGCCGGCCGGCAGAGTCAGCGAGAAGACGCGCCCGGCGCATTCGACCCATTGGATGCGTTCCGGCGTGCCGGTGCCCGGCTGCTCGATCCGCCTCACGACGCATTGCCCTTCAGGAAGTCGAGCTCGCCGCGCTTCTCCAGCTCGTCCTTCACCAAGCGTTTCGGCACCTTGCCATAGCCCGATTTCGGCAGCGCCTCCCAGAACAGGAAGCGCTTCGGCATCTTGTAACGGGGGATCTTGGGCCCGAGGAAATCCGCGATCTCGCCTTCCGTCGCGCTCTGACCCGGCCGCGCCACGCAGACCGCGATGCCGATCTCTCCCCAGACCGGATCGGGCACGCCGAGCACAGCAACTTCGGCGATGGCGGGATGGGTCAGGATCTTCTCCTCGATCTCGCGCGGATAGATGTTGGAGCCGCCGGAGATGTACATGTCCGAGGCCCGGCCGGTGATGTAGACGAAGCCGTGCTCGTCCATGTGGCCGAGATCCCCGGTGCGGAACCAGCCGTCGCGGAAGGACTTCGCATTGGCTTCCGGATTGTCGTAATAGCCGGCGAAGACCGCAGGCCCGATCACACAGATCTCGCCCTGCACGCCAGGCCGAACCTCCTTGCCCTCCTCGTCCTGGATCTGGACCTGCATACCCGTGCGCTCGAAGCCGCAGGTGCCGATGCGCGCATGCGGCCCGTCCTCGGGCTCGTGCAGGGCCGGCGGCAGCACGGTGATGTTGCCGGTGACCTCGCCCAGCCCGAAATACTGCACGATCACCTTGCCAAGCTTCTTCAGTGCCGCCTTCTGGTCCTCGCGATACATCGGCGCGCCGGCATAGATGATATAGCGCAGGCTCGAATGATCATGCTGGTCGACCGCCGGATGTTCGACCAGCATCTTCAGGATCGTCGGCACGGTGAAGATGTTGCTTACCCGGTATTTCTCGATCAGCCGGTAGGCCTCGTCGACGTCGAAACGCTCGGTCGAGAGCAGGATCGAGGTCGCGCCGCGCGCCGACATCATAAGCTGATGCACGCCAGCGCCATGCGAGAGCGGCGCGACGACGAGCGAGGCGTCGGCCTCGGTCGAGCCCGGCACGAGATCGCAGAGATGGTTCGTCACCACGAAGCTCATCTGGCCATGGGTCAGCACCGCCGCCTTGGAGCGTCCGGTCGTGCCCGAGGTGAAGAAGAACCAGCAGGGATCGTCGCGCTCGACAGCGACGTTCTCGACCTTTTCGCCGCGATGGCGCGCGATCACAGCACCGACCTCGTCCTCGCCGAGGCTCCCCGCGCCGATCCGCCAGATGAACTCGGGCGCCGGACTGGCAGCCGCGACCGCCGCCGCATGATCCGGGAAATCGCCATGGCAGAGAAAAGCCTTCGCACCCGAGGCCGAGGCCAGATAGGCGACCTCGTCCGGCATCAGGCGGAAATTGGTCGGCACCCAGACGGCGCCAAGCCTGAAGGTCGCGAACATCGAGACGAACATCGCGTCGCAGTTCTTGGAGTGGACGAGCACGCGGTCGCCCTTGCCGATGCCCTGCGCCCTCAGCCCAGCGGCCAGCGCCGAGACCTGCGTGTCGAACGCCGCCCAGTCATGCCGCAGATCGCCCTGGATGAAGGCGGCATGCTCCGGCAGGCGCCGGGAATTCTGCGTCACGATATGGGCGAGGTTCATCACCCGGCGCGACATCGGCACGACGCCTCCGACGGGGGCTGCAGTTGCGGAGCTCATTTGGCTCTCCCTGTCTCTATCGGTCGCGGCGCGACCGCCGCCATGGGCCTGTCGCCCCGTTTCGATAGGAACATCGGCGCCAGCAGTGCCTCCATCCGGGCGCCTTCACGCGCCAGCAATGCCGCAAGCTCAGCCTGCCGATGCGGCGTCATGCGGCTGTCGATCGCGGCGATCGACAGCGCGCCGGCGACGCGCCCGTCCGGATAGCGGAACGCCCGCCCCATCCCCCACGAGCTCGCGACCAGCCGGCCGGGATTGAGCGAGAAGCCGCGCTCGCGCGTCGCGACGATGTCGGCCCGGATCGCATCGGGCGCGAAGCCCGGATAGCGCGTCAGCAACACCGCCTCGTTGGCCGCGATGATGCGGTCCACATCCCCGTCCGGCAGCGCAGCCAGAAGCGCGAGCGAGCCGGCGCCGACCCCGAGCGGATGCTGGTCACCGGTCTGCAGCGCATGGGTGCGCACCGGATAGGTCCCCTCCTCCCGATGCAGGCAGATCGCGTAGGTCTCACGCCGAACGGTCAGAAAGCTCGTATCCTGCGTCTCGCCCGAAAGCCGGCGCAGACTGTCCATCGCCATCTCGAGCAGGCCGTGCCGGCGCGCCGCCAACACGCCGAGCACGAAAGCTTCCTCGCCCAGGCAATAGCGCCGCGTCTGCGGCTCCTGTTCGACGAGTCCGGCCCGCATCAGCGCCAGCAGCAGCCGGCGCGTGGTCGGCTTGTTGAGTCCGCTCCCGGTCACGATCTCGCCGAGCGGCAGCCCCTCGGCCGGCTCGCGCCCGATCAGCGAGAGCAGCCCGAGCGCGCGGTCGACGCTCTGCGAACCGGACAAGCCGGCGCCCGACGCGGCATTCTGATGCGGCAACCCATCCTCCGAACAGTCCATGATATGGACCTTGTTCTTATGGGCTAACCGTAGATTGGCGCATTGCGGATTGCAATGCCGCCCTCCTCGTGTAATCTGCCTGACGTTCCGCTGCGTAGCTATTCACAGTGTGGACCACAATCGACGCCGACAGCACAGCGAGATCGGCGCGGAGGGAGGACGGAACGATGGCCCCCGAGCCAATCCGCGTAGCGGGCGCGACGCGCCCGGTCAGCCGCATCTGAGGTCGCGGCATGGTCGACGTCGTCGATACGCTGACGATCCCCGAGAATCTGAGCGAGAACGAAGGCGCGCGCCCCGGCTCCCCGATCATGCGCCCGGTCGAATTCGTCGCCGCCGCCCTCGTCGCCTTCATCATCTGCGTGCTGCTGCTCGGCGTCACCTCGCGCTATGTCTTCTCGCTGCCCTTCGTCTGGGTCGACGAGGTCGCCTCGATCTCCTTCATCTGGCTCGCCATGCTGGGCTCGGCCATCGCCATCGACCGCAATGAGCACCTGCGGCTGACGCTCTTCGTCGGCATGATGCCGGAGCGGCTGCGCGGCTTCGTCGAGACGCTCGCCCTCGTCTCCGTCACCGCCTTCCTCGCGGCGATGGTCGATCCGGCGATCGAGTATGCCGTCGAGGAGAGCTATGTCACCTCGGCCGCGCTCAACATTCCCAATAGCTGGCGCGTCTCCGCCATCGCCGTCGGCATCGTGCTGATGGGGCTGCTCACCCTGCGCTACCTGTTCAAGACGGCGCGCCTCTCCGATCTCGCCCTCGCGGGCCTGGTCGTCGGCGGCGCCGGCCTCGCCTTCTGGCTGCTCGGGCCAGCGCTGAAGGGGCTCGGCTATTTCAACATCCTGATCTTCCTGATCGGCGTGGTCGCGCTCTGCCTCATCGCCGGCGTGCCGATCGCGTTCTGCTTCGGGCTCGGCACGCTCTGCTTCCTCGCCTTCTCCACCAGCGTTCCGCTGATCGTCATGGTCGGGCGCATGGACGAAGGCATGTCGAGCATCATCCTGCTCTCGGTGCCGATCTTCGTGCTGCTTGGCTGCATTCTCGATGCCACCGGCATGGGCAAGGCGATCGTCGACTTCCTCGCCTCGATGCTCGGGCATGTTCGCGCCGGCATGTCCTATGTGCTGCTCGGCTCGCTCTTCCTGGTCTCGGGCATCTCCGGTTCGAAGGTCTCGGACATGGCGACGGTCGCGCCCGCCCTGTTCCCGGAGATGAAGCGCCGCGGCTACAAGCCCAAGGACCTGATCGCGCTGCTCTCCACCGGCGCGGCGATGGCCGACACGGTACCCCCCTCGATCGTGCTGATCGTGCTCGGCTCCGTCGCCGGTGTCTCGATCGCGGGCCTGTTCAACGCCGGCTTCGTCATCGCCGGCGTGCTGCTCCTCGCACTCGCCGGCCTCGCCCGCTGGAAGGCGATGGCGGAGGACATGAAGGACGTGCGCCGCGCACCCTTTGCCGTCATCGGCAAGACGGCGCTGGTCGCGGGCCCGGCCCTTGTCCTGCCCTTCATCATCCGCGCCGCGGTCGGCGGTGGTGTCGCCACCGCGACCGAGGTCTCGACCATCGCCGTGCTCTATGCGCTGATCATCGGCATCGTGCTCTATGGCGGCATCGGCGTGCAGAAATTCTACCGGATGCTGGTCGAGACGGCTGCGCTCTCCGGTGCGATCCTGATGATCCTCGGCACGGCGCTGGCCATGGCCTGGGCCCTGACCCAGACCGGCTTCGCCCGGGACCTCGCCACCTTCATGGCGAACCTGCCCGGCGGCTGGCTCACTTTCATGGCGGTCACTATCGTCGTCTTCATGATCCTCGGCTGCGTGCTCGAGGGCCTGCCGGCGATCGTGCTGATGGCGCCGCTGATGTTCCCCATCGCCAAGAACCTCGGCATCAACGACGTCCATTATTCGATGGTGGTCGTCACCGCGATGAATATCGGCCTGATGACGCCGCCGATCGGCATCGGCTTCTACATCGCCTGCAAGATCGGCAACGTCTCGCCGGACGAGGCGATGGGCGCGATCTGGCCCTATCTCATCGCCCTGCTCGTCGGCCTCGTCGTCATCGCCCTCGTCCCCGGCCTCTCGACCTGGGTGCTTTAGCCGCCACGCCGGACAAGAAACCAAGAGCCTAAGGAGAAACGCCCATGACCATCTCACGCCGCAGCCTGCTCAAGGCGACAGCCGCCGCCTCCGCGATCGGCACGTTCCACATCGGCCGCGCCAACGCGCAGAGCGCCGAGTTCACCTACAAATACGCCAACAACCTGCCCGTCGCGCACCCGATGAACATGCGCGCCAACGAGGCGGTGGCGAAGATCAAGGAAGAGACCAAGGGCCGCGTCGAGATCCAGATCTTCCCGAACAACCAGCTTGGCTCCGACACCGACATGCTGAGCCAGGTCCGCTCGGGCGGCGTCGAGTTCTTCACGCTGTCGCCGCTGATCCTGTCGACGCTGGTTGCCAACGCCTCGCTCTCCGGCATCGGCTTCGCCTTCCCGAACTACGACGCGGTCTGGAAGGCGATGGACGGCGAGCTCGGGACCTACGTCCGCGGCCAGATCAACAAGGCCAACCTCGTCGTCATGGACAAGATCTGGGACAACGGCTTCCGCCAGATCACCTCGTCCAAGGGCCCGGTCGCCACGCCCGACGACCTCAAGGGCTTCAAGATCCGCGTGCCGGTCTCGCCGCTCTGGACCTCGATGTTCACCGCCTTCCAGTCGGCCCCGGCCTCGATCAACTTCGCCGAGGTCTACACCGCGCTGCAGACCAAGATCGTCGACGGACAGGAGAACCCGCTCGCCATCATCTCGACGGCCAAGCTCTTCGAGGTGCAGAAGTATCTCTCGCTGACCAACCACATGTGGGACGGCTTCTGGTTCCTGGCCAACCGCCGCGCCTGGGAGAAGCTGCCCGAGGACCTGCGCGCCATCGTCGCCAAGAACATCAACGCCGCGGCGCTGCTGGAGCGTGACGACGTCGCCAAGCTCAATGCCGGGCTTCAGGGCGAGTTGCAGTCGAAGGGCATGGTCATCAACGAGACCAAGGCCGATGCCTTCCGCGACGCGCTGCGCAAGGCCGGCTTCTACGCCGAGTGGAAGAAGAAGTACGGCGACGAGGCCTGGGGCATCCTGGAGAAGGCCGTTGGCAGCTCACTGAGCTGATCGGCCGACAACCACCCCACAAAGGTCATCCCGGATCGGTGCGGATTCGCCACTTGTCCGGGATGACCCGCGCCTATTTCTGACATCGAGAGACTGAACACCATGGCCGACCGGCTGAAGGGCAAGATCGCCATCGTCTTCGGCGCCGGCTCCTCCGGCCCCGGCTGGGGCAATGGCAAGGCCGCGGCCGTGGCCTATGCCCGCGAGGGCGCCGGCGTCGCCTGCATCGACCTCAACCGCGACGCCGCCGCGGAAACAGCAGCCATCATCGCGAGCGAAGGCGGCAAGGCATTGGCGCTCGCTGCCGACGTCACGAATCTCGTTTCGGTCGAAGCCTGCATTGCCGAAACGACAAAGCATTTCGGCCGGCTCGATATCCTGCACAACAATGTCGGCGTCACCCATATGGGCGGGCCGGTCGAGCTGTCGGAACAGCAGTTCGAGGCCTCGCTCCAGCTCAATCTCGGCTCGGTCTATCGCTGCGCCAAGGCGGCGATTCCGGCGATGCTGAAGGGCGGCGGCGGCGCCATCGTCAACATCTCTTCGCTCGCCGCCATCCGCTGGACCGGCTACCCCTACTTCGCCTACTACGCCACCAAGGCGGCGGTGAACCAGGCGACGGTCGCGCTCGCGATGCAATATGCAAGGCAGGGCATCCGCGCCAACTGCATCATGCCCGGGCTGATCGACACGCCGTTGATCTACAAGCAGATTTCCACGCAATACGCCTCGGTCGAGGAGATGGTCGCCGCCCGCAACGCGCTGGTGCCGCTCGGCCAGATGGGCACGGCCTGGGACATCGCCAACGCCGCCGTCTTCCTCGCCTCCGACGAGGCCAAGTTCATCACCGGGGTCTGCCTGCCGGTCGATGGCGGCCAGAGCTGCGCGACCGCGCCGCTGGGCTGAGCACCGACTGTTCATTCCCCTGCTGGAACGCTTGCTCCATTCCGGCTTCGCTGCCAGAAAGGGCGCGCAACCAGAATCCGCAACGGGAACGGGCTTCGGATGAGCGAGACGGCGACCGCAGACCTGCCGCGCGATTTCGACGGCTTGCGCGCCCTTATCCTCGGTCAACGCGAAAGCCTGCCCAAGCGTATCGCGCAGATCGCCGCCTATGCGCTCGACAATCCCGATGAGATCGCCTTCGGCACGGCCGCCAGCATCGCGATCTCGGCGGGCGTGCAACCCTCGACGCTGATCCGCTTCGCCCAACATCTCGGCTTCGACGGCTTCACCAGCCTGCAAGTGGTCTTCCGCGAGCGGCTGCGCGAGCGCAATTCGAGTTATGAGGAACGGCTCAACACCTTGCGGGCCGATGAGGGCGCCGCTGGCGGCAATCATCGCATCCTCGATGGCTTCCTCACCGCCTCGCGCAAATCCCTCGATGTGATGAGCCGCAGCCTCGACGAAGGCACGCTCGACCGCGCCATCGAGATGCTGGCCGGCGCCGAGACGCTCTATATCCTCGCCCGACGCCGCTCCTACCCGGTGGCGAGCTATCTCGCCTATGCGCTCGGCAAGCTCGGTGTCCGCTATCAACTCGTCGAATCGGCCGCCGGGCTCGACCCCGAGATGATCGCCTTCGCCACGCCGAAGGACGCCGTGCTGGTCGTCAGCTTCTCCCCCTATGCGCCGGCCACCGTCGAGGATGCCCGCGGGCTCGCCGAACGTGGCGTGCCGCTCGTCGCCATCACCGACAGCGCGTTTTCGCCGCTCGCCAATGTCGCCAAGCTCTGGTTCGAGGTCGCCGAAGCCGATTTCGGCGGTTTCCGCACCCTCTCCTCGACGATGGCGCTCGCCATGGCGCTTGCCGTCGGCATCGGCGAGGCCCGCCGCGCCGGCCGCGGCAGGGGCAAGCGGCGTGGCCGCGGCTGAACTTCGGCCGCTCACCGTTTAGGAATATCCATTCCGCATTGACGAAATAATGGAATTATCATTTCATGCCGGCGATCAGGCCGTTCGGCCGGACGAGCAGCGCAGCCGGGAGGAACACATGACGGGACCGCTCAGCGGATCGACGCAGGCGCTCGACGTCATCACCATCGGCCGCGCCTCGGTCGATCTCTACGGCCAGCAGATCGGCTCGCGGCTGGAAGACGTCACCTCATTCGCCAAATCGGTCGGAGGCTGTCCGGCGAACATCGCCATCGGCACGGCCCGGCTCGGCCTGCGCTCGGCGCTCCTGACCCGCGTCGGCAACGAGCAGTTCGGCCGCTTCCTGCGCGAGCAGCTGGCCCGCGAAGGCGTGAACCTAGACGGCCTCAAGACTGACCCCGAACGATTGACCGCGCTCGCCATCCTCTCGGTCGAGAGCGACACATCCTTCCCGTTGCTGTTCTATCGCGACAATTGCGCCGATATCGCACTGGAGGAAGGCGATATCGACCCCGCTTTCATCGCCCGGGCGCGGGCCGTCGTCGTCACCGGGACGCATTTCGCCCGTCCGAAGCCGGAGGCCGCCCAGCGCAAGGCGATGAAGCTGATGCGCGAGAACGGCGGCAAGGTCGTGCTCGACATCGACTATCGCCCCAATCTCTGGGGCCTCGCCGGCCACGATGCCGGCGACAACCGCTATATCGCCTCGCAGGCCGTCTCCGAGCGGATGAAGACGGTCCTGCCTGGCTGCGACCTCATCGTGGGCACCGAAGAGGAGGTGCTGATCGCCTCGGGCGAGAGCGAATTGCTGGCGGCACTGAAGACGATCCGCTCGCTGACGCCGGCGACCATCGTGCTCAAGCGCGGCCCGATGGGCTGCATCGTCTATGAAGGCGCGATCTCCGACGATCTGGAGGATGGCATCGTCGGAAAGGGCTTCCCGATCGAGGTCTATAACGTGCTCGGCGCCGGCGACGCCTTCATGTCCGGCTTCCTGCGCGGCTGGCTCGGCGGCGAAAGCCTGCAGACCGCAGCGACCTGGGCCAATGCCTGCGGCGCCTTCGCCGTCTCCCGCCTGCTCTGCTCGCCGGAGAGCCCGACTTTCGAGGAGCTGCAATATTTCCTCGAGCACGGCAGCCCACACCGGGCGCTCCGCAAGGACGAGGACATCAACCACATTCATTGGGCGACGACGCGCCGCCGCGACATCCCCTCGCTGATGGCCTTCGCCTGCGACCACCGCAGCCAGCTGGACGAGCTCGCCACGAAACTCGGCGCCGCCCCGTCCCGCATCCGCGACTTCAAGGTACTCGCGGTCAAGGCGGCCGCCCGCGTCGCGGATGGCCGCCCTGGCTACGGCATGCTGCTCGACGAAAAACACGGCCGCGAGGCGATGTTCGAATTCGCCCGCCATCCCTTCACCTGGCTCGGCCGCCCGGTCGAGCTGCCGGGCTCGCGCCCCTTGCGCTTCGAGACCAGCCAGGATGTCGGGTCGCTCCTGCCGGAATGGCCGGTCGATCACTGCATCAAGGCGCTCTGCTTCTACCATCCGGACGATGCGTCCGAGCTGAAGCGCGAGCAGCAGGAGAAACTGCGCGGCCTGTTCGAGGCGGCGCGCAAGGTCGGCCGTGAATTGCTGATCGAGATCATCGCCGGCAAGAACGGCCCGCTTGGCCCGGACACGGTCGCCCGCGCGCTGGAAGAACTCTACGCGCTTGGCATCAAGCCTGACTGGTGGAAGCTGGAGCCGCAGTCTTCCCCAGCCGCCTGGGCCGCGATCGAGAAGACCATCGCAAAGCACGACCCCTGGTGCCGTGGCGTCCTGTTGCTCGGGCTCGATGCCCCGGCCGAGGAGCTGGAGGCCGGTTTCGCGGCGACGGCTGGCGCCCCCATCGTCAAGGGCTTTGCCGTCGGCCGCACCATCTTCATGAACGCCGCCGAAGGCTGGCTTTCCGGCAAGCTCGACGACGAGGCCGCCATCGCCGACATGGCGAAGCGCTTCGAGACGCTGACCGGTCTCTGGCTTGCCACGCGCGGCCGGAAAGCAGCATAGCTTTCGGCTCCGGAGATCGACGATCATGACTGGCACGATCCGCCTCACCATGGCGCAGGCGCTGACGCGCTATCTCGCCGCGCAGATGACCGAGATCGACGGGCAGCGCTTGCCGATCTTCGGCGGTGTCTGGGCGATCTTCGGTCATGGCAATGTCGCAGGCCTCGGCGAAGCGCTCTGGCACGAGCGCGAGCGCCTGCCGACCTTCCGTGCCCATAACGAGCAGGCCATGGCCCACGCGGCCATCGCCTATGCCAAGGCCAACATGCGCCGCCGCTTCATGGCCGCGACCACCTCGATCGGCCCCGGCGCGACCAATCTCGTCACGGCCGCGGCGCTCGCCCATGTCAACCGCCTGCCGGTGCTGCTGCTGCCGGGCGACGTCTTCGCCAACCGCATTCCCGATCCCGTCCTGCAGCAGGTCGAGGATTTCGGCGACGGCACCGTCTCGGCGAATGACTGCTTCCGGCCGGTGTCGCGCTATTTCGACCGCATCACCCGGCCCGAGCAGATCATTCCCGCGCTCGCCCGCGCCATGCAGGTGCTGACCGACCCCGCCGAGTGCGGCCCCGTCACGCTCGCGCTCTGCCAGGACGTGCAGGCCGAGGCTTATGATTATCCCGAGAGCTTCTTCGCCGAACGCGTCTGGACACCGCGTCGACCGCGGCCGGACCGCGTCGAGCTGAAGGCTGCAGCCGCAGCCTTGAAGGCTGCAAAGAAGCCGCTGATCGTCGCCGGCGGCGGCCTGCTCTATTCCGGCGCCAGCGACGTGCTTGCTCGCTTCTCGGCCGCCACCGGCATCCCCGTCTGCGAGACGCAAGGCGGCAAATCCGCCCTGCCCGACGACGACGCTCTCAACATGGCCGCCATCGGCGTCACCGGTACCAGCGCGGCCAACCGCCTCGCCGCCGAGGCGGACCTCATCCTCGCGGTGGGCACGCGCCTGCAGGACTTCACCACCGGCTCCTGGGCGCTGTTCGGTGCTGCGCAGAAGGCGATCGTCGGCCTCAACGTCCAGCCTTTCGATGCCGGCAAGCATCGTGCCCTGCCGCTGGTCGCCGATGCCCGCGAGGGGCTGGCCGAGTTGACTGAGGCCATCGGCAGCTGGAAGGCGCCGGAGAGCTGGACCGCCAATGCCAAGGCCGGCAAGGTCGAGTGGCGCCAGGAGGCGGACATGGTGACCGCCGCCACGAACGCCGCTCTGCCTTCTGACGCGCAGGTCATCGGCGCGGTGCAGCGCACGCTCGGCTCCGATGTCATTCTTCTTCACGCCGCCGGCGGCTTGCCCGGCGAATTGCACAAGCTCTGGCAAGCCGGCGCGCCCGGCTCCTACCACGCCGAATACGGCTTCTCCTGCATGGGCTACGAGATCGCCGGCGGGCTCGGCGCCAAGATGGCGCGGCCCGACAAGGAGGTCGTCGTCATGGTCGGCGACGGCTCCTACCTGATGCTCAATTCCGAGATCGCGACCTCGGTGATGCTGGGCCTCAAGCTCACCATCGTCCTGCTCGACAATCGGGGCTTCGGTTGCATCAACCGTCTCCAGAACGCGACCGGCGGCCAGAGCTTCAACAACCTGCTCAAGGACGCCCGGCACGAGACCCTGCCGGAGATCGACTTCGTCCAGCATGCCGCCAGCATGGGCGCGATCGCGGTGAAAGCAGCCTCGATCGCCGAGCTGGAAGCCGCTCTGGCGCAAGCGAAGGCCAATCCCCGCACGACCGTCATCGTGATCGACACCGACCCGCTGATCTCGACGGGAGCCGGCGGCGCCTGGTGGGATGTCGCGGTGCCCGAGGTCAGCGAGCGCGCGCAGGTGCGTACGGCGCGGGCGAATTACGACGAACGACGCAAGCGTCAGACTATCGGCAACTGAAGCCGTTCCCTAGGCGAGAAAGACCCCTGACATGATCCGCATCGGCGCGAACCCCATCGGCTGGTCGAATGACGATATGCTGGAGATCGGCGGCGACATCCCGCTCGAGACCTGCCTGAAGGAGGCCCGCGAGGCCGGTTTCATTGGCATGGAGCTCGGCAACAAGTTTCCGCGCGAAGCTGCCAAGCTGAAGCCGATCCTCGAAGCCCATGGCCATGCTCTGGTCTCGGGCTGGTACTCGACCGAACTGCTCGTCCGCGACGTCGCGGCCGAGATGGAAGCCGTGAAGGCCCATGCGACGCTGCTGCGCGACATGGGCTGCTCGGTGCTGATCGCGGCCGAGACCTCGAACGCGATCCATTCCGACATCACCCGGCCGCTCTCGGCCCGGCCCGTCCTGCCGAAGAACCGTTGGGACGAATTCGGCGCGCGCTACACCCATTTCGCGGAAGCCGTGAAGGCTGAATACGGCCTGCAGCTCGTCTACCACCACCATATGGGCACGGTGGTGCAGACGGAGGCCGAGATCGACCGGTTCATGGGCGTCACCGGCCCGACCGTTGGCCTGCTGCTCGACACCGGGCACGCCACCTGGGGCGGCGGCGATCCCGCCCGCGTCGCCCGTCACTGGAAGGCACGCATCCACCACGTCCACTGCAAGGACATCCGCGAGGAGGTGATGTGGCGCTCCAATCGCGAGGACTGGTCCTTCCTCGAATCCGTGCTCGCGGGCGTCTACACCGTCCCGGGTGACGGCCTCATCGACTATGCCCGCGTGCTCAAGGAGCTGCAGGGCTATTCCGGTTGGATCGTGGTCGAGGCCGAGCAGGATCCGAAGAAGGCGGAGCCGGCAACCTATGCCAAGCTCGGCCACGCCAACCTGACGCGCTTCATCAAGGAAGCTGGACTGGCCTGAACGGAGGACCGCAATGTCCCATCTCCGCATTCGCCCCAAGGACAAGAGCGGCCGCGTCACCCACGTCACGCCGGAGAGCGCCGGCTGGACCCATGTCGGCTTCGATCTCCATCGCCTGAAACCGGGCGAGACGGTCTCGGCGAAAACCGGCGACCGTGAGGCTTGCCTCGTCTTCGTCACCGGCAAGGGCATTGCCACGGCAGGTGGAGCTGATCTCGGCGAGCTCGGCCAGCGCATGAGTCCCTTCGAAGGCAAGCCCTGGTCGGTCTATGTCCCGCAGGGCTCGAACTGGTCCGTCACCGCCACCACCGACCTCGAACTGGCGGTCTGCACGGCGCCGGGCCTGAACGGTGGGCTGCCGGTGCGCCTCATCAGGCCGGACGATCTGGGCCAGGAGATTCGCGGCAAGGGCTCCAACACCCGCCACGTCACCAACATCCTGCCCGAGAACGAACCGGCGGACTCGCTCCTGGTGGTCGAGGTCATCACGCCGGCCGGCAACACCTCCAGCTATCCGCCGCACAAGCACGATCAGGACGATCTGCCGCGCGAATCCTATCTGGAGGAGACCTACTACCACCGCTTCAACCCGCCGCAGGGCTTCGGTTTCCAACGCGTCTACACCGATGATCGCAGCCTCGACGAGGCCATGGCGATCGAGGATGGCGACGTCGTGCTGGTGCCGAAGGGCTATCACCCCTGCGCCACCTGCCACGGCTACGATCTCTATTATCTCAATGTCATGGCCGGCCCGAAGCGGACCTGGAAATTCCACAACGCCGCCGAGCATGAGTGGCTGCTGAAGAGCTGAGGACCGCCACACCGGAGCTCCTTCGAACGGAGGACGCTCCAGCGCCGCTTTACCGCTTCCATCGCCTCATGCGGCCTTTGGGGGATCGCATGAAACGGAGCGTTCGGCTTGCCCTGCAATCTAGCCCGGATTGCACTTGTAGACGGTGCCGGTGGTCTTGCCGCCGGCCCATTTGATGTCGGCGATGTCGGAGAAGACATGGGTGCCGCCCATCTCCGCGCCGCGAATCTTGAGCCGGGTCAGCGCCATTTCGCGATTTTTGTCGACCGGGACGACCGAGCCGAAACCCGACGCACCGTCGACTTCGCCAAGCTTCTGGCAGTTCTCGATGACACCCTGGGTGTTGGTCACCACCACGATACTGCTGCGCGAAGTCTGGTAGGCGCAGGCGCCGAGCAGAAGCGCGGGCAGAAGAATCAGGAAACGCGGCTTCATCGTCACGGCCGGATGATCTCTCTCGGAAGCGTCGAACACATGTTCCGCCGCTTTCGCACAAATGCAAGCCCGGCGCCATTCGGGACGTGCTTTATCACTGCGAAGCGCAAGTCTCCCCCATGGATGACCTTCGCGAATGACTGCCGCAAACTGGATTCCGACACAATTGCCACAAAACAGCCGTGCGAACTTAACTCAAACCCGACACTCATTCTTGACCTGCCCACACGGCTGCTTTTAAGTCCGGGCAGGCCAATGGGAGGCTGCAAAGGAACGAATATGCGTAGCATTCTGATCGTAGGGGCCATGGCCGCTCTTCTCGCCGGTTGCCAGACCGCGCAGGAGTCGATGGCCGACGCCGAAGTCACGTGCGAGTCGCAGGGCTTCCGCCCCGGCACCCGCGCTTATCAGCAGTGCCGCTCGGCTAACTATGTCGAGAACCGTCGCGCGTCGAACGAGGCCGGCTCGGCCGTCGCCGCTGGCGTCGCCGCCGGTGTCGTCGGTGGCGCCATCGCCGCCAGCGCCGACCGCCACTACTATCGTGGCTACGGCTATTACGGCCCGCGCCGCTACTGGTGGTGATCGGACGGGCCGCTCCTCACCGGGCGTGCCCTCCAAACCAAGACAATCAGCCCTGCGGCGTGCCGCAGGGCTTTCTTTTTGGGCCGGCGCGCTGAACCGCTCTCGCCTCAGCGCTTGCCAGTCCGGCGGCGCGGCGTAGCCGGCGCGGCCTCGGCGCGGCTCGAAGCCGCCGACAGCAACGAACCGATGAGGTAGACCGCGATTCCGGCGCCGATCAGCGCCGCGACCGGTTCACGCTCGGCGCGCTTCACCAGCATGCGTCCACCGAGATCGGCATATTCGCGGGCTCGTGCCGCATAGTCATTCGCGCGATCGGCGTATTCCTCGGCCTCGCGGCGGTGGCTGCGCAGCCATTTGCCGCCGGCCTGCATGGCCCGGTCGCCAGCCTCGGCAGCGCCTGAGCCGTAATCCTGCAGCCAGCTGCGCCAGCGACCGTAATCCGGCTGGTAGCGCTCCCAGCGCGAGGCTGGGGTGCTGCTGCGCATGGTGGCCCAGGCGATGAGGCCGACGCTGATCGCGCCGAGCCCGAAAGCCGCGAGCGGATGCCGCTCGACCGCGCTCACCACGGCCTGCCCGCCTTGACGGGCGGTCTCGAGCGGTTCGGCCTCGGTCACAGCCTCCTTCGCCCGCGCGTACTGGTCCTTCACGGCCTCGCTGGCCCTGTCGGCCATATCGCTCGCCTTGGCGCGCAGGCTGCGCACCGTCGCTCCGGCCTCCTCGCGCAGCTCTTCGGCGTCCTTCGGCATCTCGGGCGGGAAGCTGTTGGTGGCCATCGTGGACCCTCCATTTCCAAAAGAGATCATGGCCAGTGAACCGATGATCGCCGGATGGGTTCCCGCCGGAAGCCTGAATTGGCTTGTCATCAAGGTATAATGTTTCGGCCATCACGGCGCCCAGATTGGGTGCGATTTCAGCGGGCAACAGGGGCATCAAAACGAGAAGGAGACGCTTATGCAGGTTCAGCACCTCCAGATCGCGCATCCCTCCATCCTCTCGGATCCCGAATGGATTGCGCTCGAGAGCATTGAGGAAGAGACCCAGCATTTCATTTTCGACGAGACGATGCTTCACGCCTTGAAGGATCGCGGCCTCGTCGAGGCCGACGGCGCGATCTGGCGTGTCACCGAGACCGGCCAGAGGCGACTGAGCGAGCGGAGCTGATCCGTCTCCCTCTCTGCGCGCTTCAGCTGGAGCGCGGCTTGCCAAATCGACCCATTCTTGCAACGGCGCTGGAAATCCTCCGGCGCCGTTGCCATGTGGCAGGTCAGCCCGACACTCATCTTCCGGAATGCCATGGCCAAGCCCGTCTCGATCTCCATCTCCCACGACCTCGGCCGCGAGGCTGCGCTGAATCGCCTGCGTGGCGGCATCGACCGCATCCGCGACCGGCTCGGCATGGTCCGCATGCAGCTCGTCGAGGAACGCTGGGAGGGCGACAGCCTGCATTTCGGCGTCGCGGCGCTGGGCCACACGGTCCATGGCCGGGTCGATGTCGAGGATGCGCTGGTGCGCGTCGAGGTCACCCTGCCCTGGATGCTCGCCGTTTTCGCCGAGAAGCTGAAGATCGGCGTCGAGAAGCAGGGCCAGGTCTTGCTGGAGAAGCCCAAGGCCTGAGCCGGCGGAGGCCGCCTCCGCCTCGAAGAGGCGCCAATGGCGACCTGCACTCAAAAACTTCTCCGGCTGCACAAAAGATCTACGTCTTTCGGTTGAAATCGATGCTGTCAGACCCCATCCTGCAAACCATTCCACCAGCTTGATTTTTGCCCTTCGGATTTCGGGAGACACATGCATCACGGCCCGCTGATCGCCATCATTGTCGCGGGCCTCGGCCTTGCTTTCGTCTTCGGGGCCATCGCCCAGAAACTACGCATATCCCCACTGGTCGGCTATCTCCTCGCCGGCGTCGCCGCCGGCCCCTTCACGCCGGGCTTCGTCGGCGACCAGAATCTCGCCAACGAACTGGCGGAAATCGGCGTCATCCTGCTGATGTTCGGCGTCGGCCTGCACTTCTCCCTGAAGGAGTTGCTCTCGGTCAAAGCCATCGCCGTGCCGGGCGCAATCGTCCAGATCGCCGTGGCGACCCTGCTCGGCCTCGGTCTCGCCCTGCTGCTCGGCTGGAACTGGACCGCCGGCCTCCTCTTCGGCATCGCGCTCTCCACCGCCAGTACCGTGGTGCTGCTGCGCGCCCTGCAGGAACGCCGCCTGGTGCAGACGGAAAAGGGCAAGATCGCCGTCGGCTGGCTGATCGTCGAGGACCTCGCGATGGTGCTGGCGCTCGTCGCCATCCCGGCCGTCGCCAGTGCGATCAACGGCGGACAGCCCGGCGCCTCCTCGCCGCTCGCGGCACAGTTCGATCTCGGCCTCTGGGGCGTGCTCGGCATCACCGTCGCCAAGGTCGCCGCCTTCATCGCCTTCATGCTCATCGTCGGGCGCCGGGTCATCCCCTGGGCGCTGCACTGGGTCGCCCATACCGGCTCGCGCGAGCTCTTCCGGCTCGCTGTGCTGGCGGTCGCGCTCGGCGTCGCCTTCCTGTCGGCCACGCTGTTCGGCGTCTCCTTCGCGCTCGGTGCCTTCTTCGCCGGCATGATCCTGTCCGAATCGCCGCTCTCTCAGCGCGCCGCCGAGGAGACGCTGCCGCTGCGCGACGCTTTCGCGGTGCTATTCTTCGTCTCGGTCGGCATGCTGTTCGATCCTGGCATCCTGGTCCGGGCGCCCTGGGCGCTCATCGGCACGCTCGCCATCATCCTGATCGGCAAGTCTGTCGCGGCCTGGCTGATCGTGCGGGCCTTCGGCCGCTCGAATGCAGTGGCACTGACCATCTCGGCCTCGCTGGCGCAGATCGGTGAATTCTCCTTCATTCTTGCGGGATTGGGCGCGAGCCTCGGCATCCTGCCGGCACAGGGGCGCGACCTGATCCTTGCTGGCGCGATCCTGTCGATCCTGTTCAACCCGGTGATGTTCGCGCTGGCGGAGCGCCTCAAGCCGACCGAGGGCGCAACCGCCAAGCCGAAACCGGAGAGCGCTCCTGCCGCTGAGACGGCCTCAGCCCCCGCCACCGCGGAAGCAACGCCGGAGCCGCCCGCCGAGCCGGAGCACGACATCACGCCGACCAACCTGTCGAACCACATCGTCGTGGTCGGCTACGGTCGCGTCGGCAGCCTCCTGGGCGCAGGGCTGTTGGCGCAGGGTGCCAAGCTCCTGGTGATCGAGGACAATCCAGATGCCGTCGAGACGGCAAAGCGCGACGGCGCCGAGCTTCTGGTCGGCAATGCCGCCGACCCCGAAGTGCTGGCCGCCGCGGCGGTCGGACGGGCGACGCGGCTCTTCGTCGCCATTCCAGGCAGCTTCGAGGCCGGTCAGGTCTGCCAGCAGGCGCGCGCCGAAAACACGAGTCTGCCGATCGTGGCGCGCGCCCATTCGGACGCTGAGGTCGAGCATCTGACGAAATGCGGCGCCACGCTGACGATCATGGGCGAGGCCGAGATCGCGCGGGCGATGCTGTCGCTCTGCGGCAGCCTGAAAGCGGCGGCAGAGCCCCCACCGGCCGAAACCGATCCGGCGCAGGAGCCGCCGGCCGAGCCCGCTCGGAACGAGCCGACCGCGATCGCCAGGCAGCCAACCCAGAAAACGCAATCGCCGCCGCCGGCGGATACGCCGACAGCGGCCTGAAACTTCCACCTTTGATCATCCCGGCCTTGCCCCCGGGATGATCGCGGGGCTCGGAAGGGAAATGGCCCGAACTCAGCCGACGAGCTCGAAGCGAATGTCCTGCGCGCCTTCCCAAAGGGTCTTGCGGCCGAGCGTATAGAGGTTCTCCAGCCCCGAGGTCAGGGTGATGAAGTGGTTGCCGGAGAGCACCCCGGCCTTGCTGGCGAACTGCACGCCGCCATAGGCCAGCAGGATCTCGGTCTCGCTGACGCCGCCCGGATAGAGGATGATGTGGCCCGGCGCCGGATAGGCGGTGTTGTTCTCGTAGCCGACGCCGAAATCGAGATCGCCGAGCGGCATCCAGACGCCCTCGCCGCTCCAGCGCACATGGACGATCTTGCTGACGAAGGGCATGTGCCGCAGGAAGGCGGCGCAGGTCTTCGGGGCCGCTTCCAGCTCGAACTTCCCCTCGAAGCTGTACGGGCCGGCGGTGATGACCAGTTTCTGCATGGATGATCGTCTCTCTCTGGAAGGGAGGCTGAAGTCCCGGTGATGCATCGCGGACCAGCTTGGCGCAAGCGGCGCCGCTGGAACAAGTGCGAAGCCGAAACGGGAAGAATCCGCGGCGCTGCCCGAGGCAGCCCTGCCTCGAGGCAGCGGAGCCTCATGATGAGGGCTGGAGGCTCCGGCAGGGCTTCGCTTCAGCCGATTGCCTCCTTCAGGTCGAGTGTCCCGCTCTTGCCGATCGCCTCGTAATTGCGCTTCAGCCAGCGTTTCGCCGCCGTCCGGCCCATGTCGCGCAGCTTGAGCAGGAAGGCCCATTCCGCGTTCATGCGCGAGGAGGAGGTCAGCTCCGCCAGCGGTGGGCCGCCATCGATGCGGTGCATCAGCACACGCTTGTATTCGTCGCGCGGCAACTTGCCGCCATCGACGAGGCGATTGACGAACTCGATCGCCCGGAGCTCGCGCAGCAGCGAGGCGTTGAAGGTGATCTCGTTGAGCCGGTCCTGGATCTCGCGGGCCTTGGTCGGCAGCTCCCGCCGCTGGATCGGATTGATCTGCACCAGCAGGATATCGTCGCAATGCGCCTGATAGAACAGCGGGAACAGCGCCGGGTTGCCCATATAGCCACCGTCCCAATAGGCCTCGCCATCGATCTCGACCGCCTGGAACACCATCGGCAGGCAAGCCGAAGCCATGACATGATCTGCCGTCAGCTCCTTGCCGTCGAACACGGCGATCTTGCCGGTACGGACATTGGTGGCCGCGATGAACAGCTTCACCGCGTCGCAGGCGCGCACCTTCTCGAAATCGATCAGGTCGGCGACGACACCGCGCAGCGGATTGATGTTGAGCGGATTGACGTCATAGGGGCTCGCCACTTTCGAGAACATCTCGAAGAAGAACATGCCCGGCGGCGTGCCGGTGTTGTTGCCCCAGGCGCCGAGCATGGTGTCGATGAGCGAGCGCTCCGAGCCGCCATACTTCCCGTCGACGCTGATCGCCCGCCAGAAGGCTTCGAGCTTGGCCCGTGCCCCGTCGGCGCCCCCGTCGATCCAGCCTTCGGCCAGCACGACCGCGTTCATGGCGCCGGCGCTGGTGCCGGTCAGCGCCTCGATGCCGAGGCGGCCGTCCTCGAGGATGACGTCGAGCACACCCCAGGTGAAGGCGCCATGCGCGCCCCCGCCCTGCAAGGCAAGAGAGATCGTCTTCTCCGCCTTCGGTCCCACCAACCCCTTGACCGGCTCGGGGCGGCGGGTCGAGCGCCCGCTCACTCTGCGGTCCAGCCGCCGTCGATGGGCAGGGTCGCGCCCGTGATCGACTTCGCCCCGTCGGTGCAGAGGAAGACGGCAAGCGCCGCGACCTGTTCGACCGTGACGAAGTCCTTGGTCGGCTGCCCGGCCAGCATCACGTCGTTGATGACCTGCTCGCGGGTGAGGCCGCGGACCTTCATCGTGTCGGGGATCTGCTTCTCGACCAGCGGCGTCCAGACATAGCCGGGCGCGATGGCGTTGACGGTGATGCCCTTGGTCGCGACCTCGAGCGCCACCGTCTTGGTCAGCCCCGCGATGCCGTGCTTGGCGGCGACATAGGCCGACTTGAACGGCGAGGCGACGAGCGCATGCGCCGAGGCCGTGTTGATGATGCGGCCCCAGCCCTTCTCCTTCATCTTCGGCAGAGCGGCGCGGATGGTGTGGAAGGCCGAGGACAGGTTGATCGCGATGATCTGGTCCCATTTGTCGAGCGGGAACTCGTCGATCGGCGCGACATACTGGATGCCGGCATTGTTGATCAGGATGTCGACGGCGCCGAAGGCCTTCTCGCCCTCTGCGATGAAGCCGGCGATCTCGGCGGGCTTCGTCATGTCGGCCGGAGAGAACACGACCTTGACGCCGAACTCAGCCTCGAGATCGCTGCGCAGCTTCTCCGCATCGGCCGGCGGCATGATGCCGTTGATGACGAGGTTGGCGCCCTCCTTCGCGAGGGCGCGGGCATAGGCGAGGCCGATGCCGGAGGTCGAGCCGGTAATGGCGGCAGTACGGTCTTTGAGGAACATGAGCGTCAAGGCTCCTGACAATCGGGGAGAAAATGCTTAGGTTCGGGTTCGAACAAGGCAATGCACCGACAGGATATCGCCGCACGTTGCCCGATGAGTCTTCGCAACGCAACATGACGAAAATGCAGCTGAACGCGCACCCTCACGGCGGACATGACCATGCGTCGCACGCACATGGCGAAGGCGCCTGCCGTCATGCCGTGGACCACCGCCAGCACGCCGCGGAAGCACTGGCCCGCGCCGAGCGGATCTGCCGCGAGCGCGGCCTGCGCCTGACCCCCATCCGGCGCAAGGCGCTGGAGGCGCTCCATGCCGACCACCGCCCGGTCGGCGCCTACGACCTTGCCGATCGCATTTCGCCGGAAGGCGGGCGCAGGCTCGCACCGATCTCGATCTACCGGGCGCTCGATTTCCTGGTCGAACAGGGCTTCGTCCATCGCCTGTCGTCGAAGAACGCCTATATCGCCTGCCTGCACGGCCATGGTGCCAACGAGGTCGTCGCCTTTCTGATCTGCGAGGTCTGCGGCGGCGTCGACGAGGACTCCTCGCCCGCCATGAAGAAAGCGGTGGCGGCGATCGCCGAAACGCGGCAATTCTCGCCCTCGCATCAGATGGTCGAGATCGTCGGCCGATGCGAGCATTGCCGGAACACCGCGTCGTGATAGAGCAGCCCGCATGAACGAGCGCGCCTTCTCCAGCCTGAGCCCCGAGCATGCCGGCCCCTTGGCGCGCCAGCTCACCGTGCCCGTCAAGGTCGGCCACGTCACGGTCGGCGGCGGCGCGCCCATCGTCGTCCAGTCGATGACCAACACCGATACCGCCGATATCGCCGCCACAGTGGCTCAGGTCGCGGCGCTGGCGCGCCAGGGCTCGGAACTCGTTCGCATCACCGTCGACCGCGACGAGGCGGCGGCAGCCGTGCCGAAGATCCGTGAGCGGCTCGACCGCATCGGCGTCGACGTGCCGCTGGTCGGGGACTTCCACTATATCGGCCACAAGCTGCTCGCCGACCATCCGGCCTGTGCCGAGGCGCTGGCGAAATACCGGATCAACCCCGGCAATGTCGGCTTCAAGGACAAGAAGGACAAGCAGTTCGCCCAGATCGTCGAGATGGCGATCAAGCATGGCAAGCCGGTGCGCATCGGCGCCAACTGGGGCTCACTCGACCAGGAGCTGCTGACGGCGCTGATGGACGAGAACGCCCGCGCCCCCCGCCCGCTCGATGCCCGCGCCATCATGCGCGAAGCCATGGTCCAGTCGGCCCTGCTCTCGGCCGAGCGTGCCGAGGAACTCGGCCTCGGCCGCGAATTCATCATCCTTTCGGCCAAGGTCTCGGGCGTGCAGGACCTGATCACGGTCTACCGCATGCTGGCGAGCCGGGCGAACTACGCCATCCATCTCGGCCTCACCGAAGCCGGCATGGGCTCGAAGGGCATCGTCGCCTCCTCCGCCGCGCTCGGCATCCTGCTGCAGGAAGGCATCGGCGACACGATCCGCTATTCGCTGACGCCCGAGCCCGGCGGCGACCGTACGCTCGAGGTCAAGACGGCGCAGGAGCTACTCCAGACCATGGGCTTCCGGGCTTTCGTGCCGCTGGTCGCCGCCTGCCCCGGCTGCGGCCGCACCACCTCGACCGTGTTCCAGGAACTCGCCCGCGACATCCAGAGTTGGATTTCCAGCTCGATGCCGGAATGGAAGACCCAGTATCCCGGTGTCGAGAACCTCAACGTCGCGGTGATGGGCTGTATCGTCAACGGACCGGGCGAGTCGAAGCATGCCGATATCGGCATCTCGCTGCCGGGCACCGGCGAGGCGCCGACAGCACCCGTCTTCGTCGACGGCAAGAAGGTCGCGACCCTCAGGGGCGCCGGAATCGCGGAGGAGTTCAAGGCGATGGTCGGGGATTATGTCGCACGACGCTTCGGGGCCAGCCTCGGCGCAACGGGCTGATCGCGCCCTTTGCCTGCCGACCGCATTATGCTAGAGGCCCCGGCCTTCCGCTGCACTGCAGCACGCGCGGAGATCCCCAATGGGGCATGAACAAACGGGTCTTTCGACCGTTCGGCCGGAAGATTCGCGTTTCGGTCTGGACGATGGCCACGGCTCCGCCGGGGGCCACGGTCACGGCAAGCACGGCTTCGCGGCGCTCGCGCTGGGCGCGCTCGGCGTCGTCTACGGCGACATCGGCACGAGCCCGCTCTACGCGCTGCGCGAAACCATCCTCGCCGCGACCGGCGGCGTCGAGAACGCGACCGTTCCGCCGACGGTGGTCATCGGCGTCCTGTCGCTGATTCTCTGGTCGCTCGTCGTCGTCGTGACGCTGAAATATGTCGTTCTGTTGATGCGGGCCGACAATAACGGCGAGGGCGGCATCCTGACGCTCGTCGCGCTGGCGCAGCGTGCGCTCGGCCGCAACCGCAGCCGGGTCGCATTGCTGCTCGGCATGATCGGCGCGGGACTGTTCTACGGTGACACCGTCATCACGCCCGCGATCTCGGTGCTCTCGGCGATCGAGGGCGTGAAGCTGATCACGCCCGTGCTCGACGACTACATCCTCTGGATCGCCTCGGTGATCCTGATCGGCCTTTTCGTCATGCAGAGCCACGGCACCCACAGGGTGGCGACGTTCTTCGGGCCGATCATGCTGATCTGGTTCGTGACGCTGGCCGGACTTGGCGTCTACCACATCGCTGACGATCTCTCGATCTTCCGTTCGATCAACCCCTACTACGCCCTGATGTTCTTCCGCGACCATGCGGGCGTATCCCTCGCCGTGCTCGGCTCGGTGTGTCTGGCCGTGACCGGGGCGGAGGCGCTCTATGCCGATATGGGCCATTTCGGTCGCGGGCCGATCCGCGGCGCCTGGCTCTATGTCGTCTTTCCGGCGCTCTGGCTCAACTATCTCGGCCAGGGGGCGCTGATCCTGTCCGATCCGACCGCGATCGACAATCCGTTCTACCGGCTGGCGCCGCAGGGCTTCCTGCTGCCCTTCGTCATCCTCTCCACCGTAGCGACCATCATCGCCAGCCAGTCCGTCATCACCGGCGCCTTCTCGCTGACCCGGCAGGCGATCCAGCTCGGCCTGCTGCCGCGCATGGACATCCGCCACACCTCCGAGCAGACCTCGGGCCAGATCTACGTGCCGCGCGTCAACCTGATGCTGCTCGTCGTCGTGCTGATCCTGGTCTGGTCGTTCCGGACCTCGTCGAGCCTGTCGCATGCCTATGGCATCTCGGTCTTCGGCACGATGGTGGTCTCCTCGCTGCTGGCCTCGATCGTCATCCGCCGTCACTGGGGCTGGAGCCTACCGGCCACCGCCGCGATCATCCTGCCCTTCCTGCTGGTCGACGTGTCGTTCTTCTCGGCTAACATGCTGAAGCTGTTCCACGGCGGCTATGTGCCGGTGCTGCTCGCCATGGCGCTGGTGCTGGTGATGTGGACCTGGATGCGGGGCACCAAGATCCTCTTCGACAAGACCCGCAAGACCGACGTGCCGCTGCTCGAGCTCGTCGCCATGCTCTCCAAGAGCCCGCCGGCCCGCGTCAAGGGCATGGCCGTCTTCCTGACCAGCGACCCGGAGACGGCACCGGCCTCGCTGCTGCACAACCTCAAGCACAACAAGGTGCTGCACGAGCGCAACGTCGTGCTGACCGTGCGCTCGGCCGACACGCCCCGCGTCGCCGAGGAGGAGCGCGTGCGCCTCGCCCGCATCACCGACGATTTCTGGCGCGTCGACCTGGTCTACGGCTACATGGAGAGCCCGAACGTGCCCAAGGGGCTGGCCATGCTGCGCAAGCAGGGCTTCAAGTTCGACATCATGTCGACCTCGTTCTTCCTGTCGCGCCGCTCGATCAAGCCCTCGCCGCAATCGGGCATGCCGGTCTGGCAGGATAATCTCTTCATCAGCCTGACCAAGAGCGCGACCGACGCGACGGACTTCTTCCAGATCCCGACCGGCCGGGTCGTCGAGGTCGGCACGCAGGTCACGGTCTGACGATCGCTGGAGCCCTCTGGCTCCTGTTCTGAAGCGCGTCGCAGTCCTCAATCCAGCCGTGCGGACGTCGCCTCTTCCGGCACATGCCGCACGCGCTCGCGATAGAGCAGGTAGAGCCCCGAGGCGACGACGATGCCGCCGCCCATGAAGGTCCAGCGATCGGGCAGCTGGCCGAAGACGAGCCAGCCCATCAGCACCATCCAGGCGAGCTGCGAATAGATGAAGGGCGCCAGAACCGTGGCCGGCGCCAGCCTGTGCGCCACGATCAGCATCCAGTGCCCCACGGCGCCGAAGAAGCCGGTCGCGAACAAGGACGCCCAGGCCAGCGGCTCCTGTGGCGTCGCCCAGACGAAAGGCAGCACCGGCAGCAGCGCCACGGTGCCGGCGAGCCCTGAATAGACCATCGTCGTCTCGGAGGAATCGGAGGCGGCGAGCACCCGCGTCGAGAGCACGTAGAAGGCGTAGCAGAAGCAGCCGGCGACCGAGAGCAGCGCCGCCGGATGCATCCCGCCGATGCCAGGGCGTGTCACGACCAGCACGCCGAGGAAGCCGATACCGATGGCGACGAGCCGGCGCGGCCCCGGCCATTCTCCGAGCAGTGGCCCCGAGGCCAGCGCGACCAGGAACGGCCCGGCGAACATGATCGAGATCGTCTCGGCCAGCTGCAGGTAGCGCAGGGCGAAGAAATTCAGCACCGTCGAACCGAGCAGCATCAGCGAGCGGAAGAACTGCAGCCAGGGCCGCTTCGTCCGGAGTACGCCGGGGTGGCTCCACGGGTTGATCAGGAAGGACACCAGCAACACGCTGACGCCATAACGTCCGAAGGTCACCATCAGCGGGTCCAGACCGTGCAGGCCGAGCCATTTCGCATTGGTGTCGAGCAGCGAAAAGCAGAGGACGGCGGCACACATCAGGCCGATGGCCGTCAGGCGTGCACGGCGCGCCTCATCGGCAGGTGGAGAAGGCGCAGGCAAGCCCGCCTCGCTATGCTTTGAGCGAATGAGAAGGCCAGATTTAAACGATTTGCCTCGCCCCGCCAGCGCCACAGCGCATGCGTTCCATGCGGAAATCAGGCGTCGCTATCGGCCTCTTCGCCGTCGATCTCTGGGTCGTCATGGTCGGCGCCGGCCTTGGAGAGCCCCTTGGCTGCCTTGCGCAGCAGCTTCCGCAGTTGCTTGCGTTCCTTGCCGTCGAGCTTGTCGAGGAGTTCTTCCTCGACATCGTTCCAGACCGCGTCGAGCTCGGCTGCCGTCTTCTGGCCGGCCTCGGTCAGCGCGACCTGCACCAGTCGCCCGTCGCGATTGCCACCCTCGCGTGTCACCAGCCCCTGTAGCGAGAGGCGGCCGATGGTCTTCGACACGGTCGGCGGCTTGACCCGAAGCAGCGAGGCGAGCTCGCCCATCGTCATCGGCGCGGGTTGAAGCGCCTTCAACGCTTGCTCCTGGCCTGGGAAGAGGCCGAGCCCGTTCAATCTTTCGCCCATCCGCGAGCGGTGGAGCCTTGCCGTGACCAGCAGGGCGCGACCGACACTTTTCTCGAGAGCCTTGGTCATGGGGCCATCCTTCGGGCGAATCCTTGCGCGGATAAGGAAGACGCTTCGCCGGCTGCGTACTCGCCTGCGAACATGACAGACAGATGACAATCGCGTGTCGGTCCTAAAAGACTGCAACTTTGGCTGCGACTTTTTTCAGGAAAGCGGCCCGGCTTTCGGGCGTCGCGCGATTCATGTCGTAATGCGCCAGATAAAGCGTCCGCGCCAGCGGATGGCAGACCGCGCGCAGCGCCCGGCAGACCAGCCGGCGCGGCGGGTTTCCCATCAGGAAGGCCGTCCAGCGCGAGGCGCCATAGGTCGTCACCGCGGCGAGCTTGCGGATGTTGCCGAGCGCCGGCGTCACCTTGCCATCGGCGAGGTCGAACGAGACGCCCGGCAGGAAGACACGGTCGAAGAAGCCTTTCAGCATGGCCGGATAGCCGAAGTTCCAGACCGGGAAGCACAGGACCAGCGCCTCGGCCGCCCGCACTCGCTCGACATAGCCGGCAACCGGCAATGTGTTGCTGGCTGTGTCGTGATAGCCCCTGCGCTCGTCGGGACCGAGCACCGGATCGAAGTCCTCCGCATAGAGATCGCAATCATCGACCTCGTGCCCTGCCTGTTTCAGGGCCTCGACCACCGCCTCATGGACCGCCGCACCGAAGCTCTCCGGCACCGGATGGGCGTAGAGGACGAGAACGCGCATCGCCGGCCTCTCAGCCGATACCGGCTTCGGCCAGGCTGCGGAACAGGAAGGTCTTGCCCGAGCGATAGTCGTAGGACGGGTCCTCCCAGGCGATCATCTTGCCGGGATTGAGCAGACCCTGCGGATCGGCCTCGCGCTTGAAGGCGAGCTGCGTCTCGTCGGTCTGCTTCATGCCGCCCTCCTCCAGCGTGTAGCGGTGCGGATTGAAGATCGGCGCGCCCATCTCCTCATGGATGGCGATGATCTCCTCCAGCCGCTCCTCGGAAGTGAAGCGGATCAGCGGCAGGCCGAAGCAGGTGATCTTGCCGTCGAAGCGCACGAATTCGAGATGGGCGACAACCTCGTCGCCGAAGCGGGCGTGGATCCTGTCGACGAGATCGACCTGGTTCGGGAAGGGATAGAGCACCTGCAGATAGGTGATTGCGGGGTCGACCCGCAGCGCCCTGAGCGTCGTATGGTTCCAGCCGAGTTCGTAAGCCGGCGGCAAGCCCTTGGCATCTTCCGGCGAAAGCTTGTCCGTCCGCAGAAGAAGCTCCGCCCCTTTGAAACGCCGCGCATAGGCACACAGCGCGTCCACCGCGAAATCCGCGGCCATGACGATGACGAGGTGGCTGTCGCGCGGCAGGAACTTGCGATGGCGCAGGAAATAGTCATGCGGCGCGGGCGCAGCGACGACGCAGAGGTTCTTGAGCGCGAGCCCATCCTGCTCGCCCACAGCATTGGCGAACTCGGTCGCGGCGCGCAGGCTCTCGAAGCCGACAATGACGTCGACCCAGTTGTAAGCCGGCCCCAACGGCATCTCGACTTCGGTGATGATGCCGTTGGTGCCATAGGCATGGGCGACCTTGTGCAGGTCCTCGCCGGAGAACTCGAGAACGCGCGGGCTTGCCTCCATCGTCGCGACCTTGAGCCGGATGATGTTGCCCCAGTCGCGCAGGCCGCCCCATTTGATCGAGCCGACACCGCCGGATCCACCAGCGATGAAGCCGCCGATCGAGGCCGTCTGGTAGGTCGAGGGGTGCAGCCGCAATTCCTGCCGCGAATGCGCGCGCGTCTCGTCGTCGATGCGGGCCATGATCGCGCCGGGCTCGGCGACGTAGCGGCCGGCGGCGATCTCCTTGACCTTGTTGAAGCCCGAGAGATCGAGCAGCACGCCGCCCGAGAGCGGCATCGCCTGGCCGTAATTACCGGTGCCGGTGCCGCGTGGCGTCACGGGAATGCCGAGCTCGTGGCAGGCGGCGAGAACCTGAACGACCTCCGTCTCGCTCACCGGCGAGATCACGATATCGGCGACGACATGGTCGAGCTGACGCTTGAGCACCGGAGAATACCAGAAGAAGTCACGGCTCTTCTGCTTCACCAGCGCCGGATTCTCCTCGGTGCGGATGCCTCCGAGGCGGGTCTTCAGCGCGGCGATGTCGTAGCGGGTCGTCATGATGCTTGGCCCATCAGATGGTCGAGTTCGCGATAGTCCGGCAAGGTCCGGTCGATCGCCCGGCCTGAAACCAGCACGGTGCGATCGGCCTGAGGCCGGGAGAAGAGTTCGGTCCAGTCGCGCGCCCGCGTCAGGACGAGATCGGCAGGCGCACCGACGGCGATGGCGCCGGCATTCATCCCCATCGTCTCGGCCGGCGTGCGCGCGATAGCCTTGGCCCAATCCAGCCCGGAATGGTCGAGCTGGAGGATGCGCGTGCCCTCGCGCAGCACCTCGACGAGATCGAGGTCGCCATAGGCGTAGAACGGGTCGCGCGTGTTGTCCGAGGCGATCATTACCGGCACACCGGCAGCCTTCAGCTCATGCAGCGCCGTGATGCCGCGCCAGCGGGGCGTGCGGCCGCGCTGCCGATCCTGGAGGTACATGTTGCACAGCGGCAGCGAAACCACGGCAATGCCGGCCTCGCGAACCTTGGCGATGATCCGTGCCTCGTCCTCCGGCGCCTGCAGGCTGAGCGAGCAGCAATGCCCGCAGAGGATGCGACCAGCGAAGCGATGGCGCAGCGCCGCATCCGCAATGTGCTCCAATGAGCGCGCCGCTGGATCTTTGGTCTCGTCGACATGAAAATCGAGGTCGAAACCGTTCTCGATCGCCGCCTGGAACAGGATGTCGAGCGCCCGGTCGAGCTCCGGGATCATGTAGGTGACGCAGCCGAGCAAGCCGTCGCCATGAGCCTTCACGGCGGCGATCACCGCCTGCATATGCGCAGGGTCGAGCGCGGCATCGGCCCCGAAGAGCGGCGTGGCCTGGAGCGCGATGCGCCCGGCCCATTCGGACCGCAGCTCGGCATAGACCGGCCAGGAAATCCCGATCTGCTTGCCGAGCGAGTCGAGATGGGTCCGTATTGCCGCCGTCCCATGGGCGAAGGCAGTGCGCAGCGAGAAGTCCATCCGGGCCCGCACATCTTCAGCCGACCAATTCGCCTCGCGATCGGCCCCGACAGTGTTCAGCGCGCCGGGAAAGGTACCATCCGGATTGGGGCAGCGCGGCCAGATATGGCCCTTGTCGAGATGGGTATGGCAGTCGACCAGCCGCGGCAACACGATGCCGCCGTCGAGATCGAGCACCGGCCCCGCTCCAGAGGCGACCTTCCCAACGGGCGCGATCGCGTCGACCCGGCCATTCGCGACAGCGATATCGACGCGAACCAGGCCGTTACGATCGGCCGCGATGTCACCGCCCTCGATCAGGCAGACAGGAACGTGCAGATTGGCGAGACGGAAGGCCGCGACATCGGGCAGGCGGGCGAAACCGGTCGTCACGTTGTCCCTGCCCTTCCTGCCAAGCCACCTCCGTCCGTCGATACCGGGCGGTCCCGAAGCCCGCAAGCCGCACAGACCGATCCTCCCCCGCCGATGGCGCCTGCGGCCATGCGGCCGTCGCATTCGGGCTTGTCCGGGCCGGCCGGATCGCGCATGAGGGCGGCATCATCATCAAGCACGAGGTCGGACCATGACCGGCGAAGCCCGCATCATCGACGGCAAGGCCACTGCGGCTGCGCTCAGGGCCGAGATCGGCCGCGAGGTCGCGGCGATCAAGGCCGCGCGCGGCATCGTGCCGGGGCTGCATGTCGTGCTCGTCGGCGAGGACCCGGCGAGCAAAGTCTATGTCGCCTCGAAGGAGAAGCTCGCGGTCGAGGTCGGGATGAACTCGGTCGCCCATCGACTGCCGGCCGAGACGACGGAAGCGGAGCTGCTCGCCAAGCTCGCCGAGCTCAACGCCGACGACAGCGTCGACGGCATCCTCGTGCAGCTTCCCCTGCCGAAGCACATCAATACGGGCCGCATCATCGACGCCATCGACCCCGCCAAGGATGTCGACGGCCTGCACCCGATCAATGCCGGCCTGCTCGCCGGCGGCAAGAACGGGCTGGTGCCCTGCACGCCGCTCGGCTGCATGCTGCTGCTAAAGCAGGCCCTGCCCTCGCTCTCCGGGCTCGACGCCGTGGTGATCGGCCGCTCGGAGCTGGTGGGCCGCCCGGTCGCCCAGCTCCTGCTCCAGGCCGACTGCACCGTCACCATCGCGCATTCGCGCACGCGTGACCTGCCCGGCGTAGTGAAGCGCGCCGATATCGTCGTCGCCGCCGTCGGCCGTCCGCGAATGGTCAAGGGCGACTGGATCAGGCCGGGCGCCACGGTCATCGATGTCGGCATCAACCGGATGCCCGACGGCAAGCTCGCCGGCGACGTCGATTTCGCGGAGGCCGTGAAGGTCGCAGGCGCAATCACCCCGGTCCCCGGCGGTGTCGGCCCGATGACCATCGCCTGCCTGCTCAAGAACACGCTGGCGGCGTTCCACGCGCGACGGGGATAATCCGCTTCGTCTGGCAATCGTTGCGTTCAAAAAGAAAGGAGCTGCAAAGCTGCAGCTCCTTCGAAACGTCGTTCTTGTGGCAGGGCCGCACCAAAGGCGCGGCCCGCAAACTTAATCACATATGGATCGGGCGCTTGTCGACGGCGAGCGCGGCTTCCTTCACCGCCTCTGCCAACGTCGGGTGCGCATGGCAGGTGCGGGCGAGGTCCTCGGCCGAGCCGCCGAACTCCATCAGCACCGTCACTTCCGCGATCAGGTCGCCGGCATGCGGGCCGATGATGTGGCAGCCGAGCACGCGGTCGGTCGCCGCATCGGCCAGCACCTTCACGAAGCCATCCGTGTGGCGCATGGCGCGGGCGCGGCCATTCGCCGTGAACGGGAACTTGCCGATCTTGTACGCGATGCCGGCAGCCTTGAGCTCTTCCTCGGTCTTGCCGATCGCGGCCACTTCCGGCGCGGTATAGACGATGCCGGGAATAGCGTCGTAGTTCACATGGCCAGCCTTGCCGGCGATGATCTCGGCCACCGCGACGCCCTCGTCCTCGGCCTTGTGTGCCAGCATCGGCCCGCGAACCACGTCGCCGATGGCATAGATGCCGGCGACATTGGTCTTGAAGTGATCGTCGATGACGACGCGGCCCTTCTCGGTGGCGACACCGGCCTTGTCGAGCCCGAGCCCTTCCGTGTTCGGGCGGCGGCCGATCGCCACCAGCACGATATCGGCGTTGAGGGTCTTGGCCTCGCCACCGGCCGCCGGCTCGACCGTGACGGTCGCGCCCTTCTTAGCCGTTTCGACCTTGGTGACCTTGGAACCGAGCTGGAAGGTGAAGCCCTGCTTCTCCAGGATGCGCTGGAACTGCTTGGCGACCTCGCCATCCATGCCCGGCAGGATGCGGTCGAGGAACTCGACAACGGTGACCTTGGCGCCGAGACGCGCCCAGACCGAGCCGATCTCGAGGCCGATCACGCCGGCGCCGACCACGACGAGCTCCTTCGGCACGGAGCCGATCTCGAGCGCGCCGGTCGAGGTCACGACAGTCTTCTCGTCGATGGTGACGCCCGGCAGCGGCGCCGATTCCGAACCCGTCGCGATGACGATGTTCTTGGTCTCGAGCTCCTGCGTCTTGCCGTCCTCGGCGGTGACGACGACCTTGCCGGCGGCCGGGATCGAGGCCGTGCCGTGGAAGGCGTCGATCTTGTTTTTCTTGAGCAGGAAACCGACACCGTTGACGTTGGCGTCGATGGTCTCCTGCTTGTGAGCCATCATCGCCTTGAGGTCGAGCTTCGGCGTGCCGACGACGACGCCGAGCTTCTCGAAGGTGTGACCGGCCTCCTCAAACATCTCGGAGGCGTGCAGCAGCGCCTTGGACGGAATGCAGCCGACGTTGAGGCAGGTGCCGCCATGCGTCTTGCGCTTCTCGACGACGGCGACCTTGAGGCCGAGCTGGGCAGCGCGGATCGCGCAGACATAGCCCCCGGGGCCGGTTCCGATGACGACGAGATCGTAGGCCATGACGTCCTTCCGCTGCTGCTCATGAAGCCACCGGCATGAGCGGCGGCGCGTTGCGGCGGGCATACATCGGTTCCGGCCCCGGCGCTACGCCATTCATGTGTTGACGAAGGGCCGGCCGCCCTTGCTGCGGCAGGCTGTCGCAGGCTTACTGCGCCGACCACAAGACAAGGACGAAACGCCATTCGCTGAAACACATCGCAGATCAGCCCGCTGGAGGGGCACGCCGTCATGTGGAATCAGGTCTATGATCCATTCGGCAACAGCGTCCTGTCGACGCTCGCCGCCGCGCTACCCGTCGTCGTTCTGCTCGGTCTTATCGCGTCCAACGCCGTCAAGGCGCATATCGCCGCCGTCATCGCGCTGATCGTCGCCAATCTGGTGGCGATCTTCATCTTCACCATGCCCGCTGGCATGTCGCTGCGCGCCACCGTGCTCGGCGCGGTCACCGGCTTCTTCCCGATCGGCTGGATCGTTCTCAACGTCATCTTCCTCTACCGGCTGACGGTCGAGAAAGGTGCCTTCGAGATCCTGCAGACCACGATCGGCGGCGTCACCGACGACCGGCGCATCCAGCTCCTGCTGATCGCCTTCGCCTTCGGCGCCTTCTTCGAGGGAGCGTCCGGCTTCGGCACGCCGGTCGCCGTCACCGGCGCGATCCTGATCGGGCTCGGCTTCTCGCCGCTGGCGGCATCGGGCCTCTCGCTCATCGCTAACACCGCACCCGTCGCCTATGGCGCGCTCGGCACGCCAATCCAGGGCCTGAGCCAGGTCACCGGCATCGATCCCTTCCTGCTCGGCGCGATGGTGGGCCGGCAGCTCCCCTTCTTCTCGGTATTGGTGCCATTCTGGCTGATCTGCGTCTTCGCCGGCTGGCGCGGCATGCTGCAGATCTGGCCAGCGGTCCTCGTCACCGGCGTCTCCTTCGCCGTGCCCCAATATCTGATCTCGAACTACATCAACCCGTGGATCGTCGACATCGGCGCCTCGCTGATCTCGATGGCCTGCCTGATCGGCTTCCTGCAGATCTGGAAGCCGAAGGAGGTCTGGACCTCGCCGAAGCTGCGCGGCCACGACGTCTCCGACGACGGCAGCTTGAAACCGCCCGCCCCTGCAGCGAAGCCCAGCTCCTCGCAGGTCTGGATGGCGCTGACCCCCTGGATCATCGTCTGCATCATCCTGCTGGTCTGGGGCACGGGCTGGTTCAAGAGCGCGGTCAACCCCTGGGCGACCTGGAACTATGCTGTTCCCGATCTGCACAACCTGATCAACAAGGTCGCGCCCGTCGCGGCGAAGCCCACGCCCGAAGGCGCCGTCTTCTCCTTCACCTGGCTGTCCTATACCGGTTCGGGGATGCTGATCGCGGCGATCCTCTCCGGCTTCGCCATGGGCTTCGGCCCGCTCAAGATGGCGCAGGTCTACGGCCGGACGCTGAAGCTCTGCGCCTATTCGCTGATCACCATCGCCGCGATGCTGGCGATCGGCACGCTCACGAGGCTCTCCGGCATCGACGCGACGCTCGGCCTCGCCTTCGCCGGAACGGGGGTGCTCTATCCCTTCTTCGGCACGCTGCTCGGCTGGTTGGGCGTGGCGCTGACAGGCTCCGACACGGCCTCGAACGTGCTCTTCGGCAATCTGCAGAAGGTCACCTCCGAACAGCTCGGCCTCTCGCCGATCCTGATGGGCGCGGCGAACTCCTCCGGCGGCGTGATGGGCAAGATGATCGACGCGCAGTCGATCGTCGTCGCCTCGACCGCGACCGGCTGGTTCGGCCATGAAGGCGTGATCCTGCGCTTCGTCTTCTGGCACTCGATCGTGCTGGCGAGCCTGGTCGGCAGCTTCGTCATGCTGCAAGCCTACGTCCATCCCTTCTCGGCGATGGTCGTGAAATAGGCTCCGGCCCCGGCGCGGCAGTTCGCTGCCGCGCCGCCCCTGCTCAGGTCATCAGGCGCGTGAGCATCATCACCAGTCCGACGATCGAAAGCGCCCAGACGAAGGTGCGGATCACCGGGATGCCCGCTGCGTAGAGGATGACGAAGACCACGCGCGCCCCAAGATAGAGCCAGGCGCCGGTCGCGGCGATGCCGCCGGCCTTGCCCGTGACGGTGAGCGCCAGTGCCAGCGCGATGAAAGCGGGGTAGGTCTCGAGCAGATTGTCGAGAGCTCGCTTGAGCCGCCGTGAGATCAGGCTCCGGGGTTCACGCAATTCGTCGCGCGGACTGAAGAGATAGGCGGGTCCCAGATCCGCGGAGGTCCCGGCCTGCAGGGCAATCTGGACGAGCAGGAGCACCACGCTCCAGCCGAGAACGGTGATTTCGGTCGATAGGGCAAGCGCAGGCATGACCGTCTCCTCTGTCGCGAGACGGGCAGGATGCCAGCTTTGCCCGAGCTGCGCCAATCCGCTCAGGAGCGGGAAACGCGCCAGTGCAGCCTCAGCGGCCGCCGGTCGCGTTCAGCACGGCGCCATTGACGTAGGAGGCTTCGTCCGAGAGCAGCCAGGCGATGGCCTGCGCCATTTCCCGCGCCGTGCCCTCGCGCTTCATCGGAAGCTGGTCGCGCATCTGCGCGACACGGTCGGGCAGGCCGCCGCTGGCATGGATCTCGGTGTCGATGATGCCGGGCCTGACCGCATTGACGCGGATGCCCTCGGCCGCGACCTCGCGGGCGAGGCCGAGCGTGAAGATGTCGATCCCCGCCTTCGAGGCCGCATAATCGACATACTGGTTGGCCGCCGTGAGCACAGCCGCGGCGGAGGACAGGTTGACGATGCCGCCACCCTGCCCGCCATGGCGCGTCGACATGCGCTTCACTGCCTCGCGGGCGCAGAGGAAGCTGCCGGTGAGGTTGATGCGGAACATCCGCTCCAGCCGCGCGACGCTCATCTCGTCGATGCGCGCCGGGGTGTCGATCACCCCCGCATTGTTGACCAGCGCCGTCAGGCGGCCGAGCCTGTCGGCCGCAGCGAAGATCGCCAGCACATCGGCCTCGCTGCCGACATCGCCCTTCACCGCCACGCCGCGCCGGCCATGAGCCTCGACGGCCGCGACCGTCTCGGCCGCGGCCTGTGCATTGGCCTGGTAGTTGACGACGATGTCGTAGCCACGCTCCGCCAGCAGGATCGCGGCGGCGCGGCCGATGCCGCGGCTGCCACCGGTAACGATCGCAACACCCGACACGGCGTCCTCCTTCAACGGCTCAGAGATCGAGGACGAGGCGCGCCGGATCTTCCAGACCTTCCTTGATGCGGACGAGGAAAGTCACGGCCTCCTTGCCGTCGATGATGCGGTGGTCGTAGCTGACCGCCAGATACATCATCGGCCGGATCTCGACCTTGCCGCCGATCGCCATCGGGCGTTCCTGGATCTTGTGCATGCCCAGGATCGCCGACTGCGGCGCGTTCAGGATCGGGGTCGACATCAACGAGCCGTAGACGCCGCCGTTCGAGATGGTGAAGGTGCCGCCCTGCATCTCCTCGATCGAGAGCTTGCCGTCGCGGGCCTTCTTGCCGAACTCGCCGATCTTCTTCTCGACGCCGGCGATGGAGAGCTGGTCGGCATCGCGCACCACCGGAACCACCAGGCCCTTGTCGGTGCCGACGGCGACACCGATGTGGTAGTAGTTCTTGTAGATGATGTCGGTGCCGTCGATCTCGGCGTTCACAGCCGGGATTTCCTTCAGCGCCTGCACGCAGGCCTTCACGAAGAAGCCCATGAAGCCGAGCTTCACGCCGTGCTTCTTCTCGAACACGTCCTTGTACTGGTTGCGTAGCGCCATGACGTTGGTCATGTCGACCTCGTTGAAGGTCGTCAGCATCGCGGCGTTGGACTGGGCTTCCTTGAGACGGCGCGCGATAGTCTGGCGCAGCTTCGTCATCTTGACGCGCTCTTCGCGCGAGGCGTCGTCCGGCGCCGACGGAGCGCGGACCTGCACGGGCGCAGGGGCAGCCGCCGGCGCTGCGGCACCGCCGGCAGCGATCGCGGCGAGCATGTCGCCCTTGGTCACGCGGCCATCCTTGCCCGAGGCCGGGACATTGGCCGGATCGACACCGCTTTCAGCGGCCAGCCGCCCCACGGCCGGGCCGGAATCGGCCGCCTTGGTCGCAGCCGCCTTCGGAGCCTCGGCAGCAGCGGGAGCAGCGGCAGGCTTCTCGTCCTTCTTCGGCGCGGGCGCTGCGGCGGCAGCGGCGCCGCCTTCGGCGATCGAGCCGAGCAGCGCGTTGACACCGACTGTCTCGCCTTCCTTGGCGACGATCTCGCCGAGCACGCCGGCGGCCGGCGCGTTGACCTCCAGCGTCACCTTGTCGGTCTCAAGCTCGACGAGGGGCTCGTCGGCCTTCACGGCCTCGCCCGGCTTCTTGAACCACTTGCCGATCGTGGCCTCGGAGACGGATTCGCCGAGGGTGGGTACGCGGATTTCGGTCGCCATGTCAGGCCTCTGTTGTGTCGTTCTCTGGCGGTCGGTGGAGCATCGGCCTGAAGTCCGGGAGCGGCCTTCGGGAGTGCCGATGCGGCATCGCTGTCCGGCAGCGCCGAAGTGGCGCCGCCGGGAGTTTGGTCAGGCCGCGAAGGCCTCGTCGAGGAAGGCGTTGAGCTGCGCCGTGTGCTTGGACATCAGGCCGGTCGCGGTCGCGGCCGAGGCCGGGCGGCCGACATAGCGCGGGCGCTTCGACTTCGAGCCGGCATGGCCCAGCACCCATTCGAGGTAAGGCTCGACGAAGGTCCAGGCCCCCATGTTCTTCGGCTCCTCCTGGCACCAGACCACGTCGGCGCTCTTGAAGCGGGCGAGTTCCTGCGCCAGCGTCTTCAGCGGGAACGGGTAGAGCTGCTCGACGCGCATCAGGTAGACATCGTCGACGCCACGCTTCTCGCGCTCCTCCAGCAGGTCGTAATAGACCTTGCCCGAGCAGAGCACGACGCGGCGGATCTTCGAATCCTTGACCAGCTTGGTGGTCGACTTGCCGCGCTCGGCGTCGTCAGCCAGCACGCGGTGGAAGGTCGAGCCCTCGGCCAGTTCGCTGAGGTCGGAGACGCAGCGCTTATGGCGCAGCAGCGACTTCGGGGTCATCAGGATCAGCGGCTTGCGGAAGTCGCGCTTGAGCTGCCGGCGCAGGATGTGGAAATAGCTCGCCGGCGTCGAGCAGTTCGCCACCTGCATGTTGTCCTCGGCGCACATCTGCAGGAAGCGCTCCAGGCGGGCGGAGGAGTGCTCCGGACCCTGCCCTTCATAGCCGTGCGGCAGCAGGCAGACGAGGCCGGACATGCGCAGCCACTTGCGCTCGCCAGACGAGATGAACTGGTCGAACACCACCTGCGCGCCATTGGCGAAGTCGCCGAACTGCGCTTCCCAGCAGGTTAACGCGTTCGGCTCCGACAGGGTGTAGCCGTATTCGAAGCCGAGCACGGCCTCTTCCGAGAGCATCGAGTTGATGACCTCGTAGCGGGCCTGGCCCTCGCGGATGTCGTTCAGCGAGGTGTGGCGCGCCTCGGTCTCCTGGTCGATCAGCACGGAATGGCGCTGCGAGAAGGTGCCGCGCTCGCTGTCCTGCCCGGAGAGCCGGACCGGGTTGCCGTCGAGCAGCAGCGAGCCGAAGGCCAGCGCCTCGGCGGTCGCCCAGTCGAGGCCCTGCCCGCTCTCCACCGCCTTGCGGCGGTTGTCGAGGAAGCGCTGGATCGTCTTGTGGACGTTGAAGCCGGCCGGAACCGAGGTGATCTTCTCGGTGATCTCCTTCAGCGTCGCAGCCGGCACGCCGGTGGCGCCGCGACGCGGATCGTCCTCGTCGGCGCGGATCGCCTTCATGCCGGCCCAGCGGCCGTCGAGCCAGTCGGCCTTGTTCGGCTTGAAGCTCTGCCCGGCGTCGAACTCGACCTCGAGTTTCGCCTTCCAGGCAGCGCGCATCTCGTCGAGCTCGCCGGGGTTGATGACGCCCTCGGCCTCGAGCTTGGCGCCGTAGAGCTCCAGCGTCGTCTTGTGGCCGCGGATCTTGCGGTACATCAGCGGCTGGGTGAAGCCCGGCTCGTCGCCCTCGTTATGGCCGAAGCGGCGATAACAGAACATGTCGATGACGACCGGCTTGTGGAACTTCTGCCGGAACTCGATCGCGACCTTGGCGGCGAAGACCACCGCCTCCGGATCGTCGCCATTCACATGGAAGACCGGGGCCTCGACCATCTTCGCCACGTCGGACGGATAGGGCGAGGAGCGCGAATAGCGCGGATAGGTGGTGAAGCCGATCTGGTTGTTGATGATGAAATGCAGCGAGCCGCCGGTGCGGTGGCCCTTCAGCCCGGACAGGCCGAGGCATTCCGCCACGACGCCCTGGCCGGCGAAGGCGGCGTCGCCATGGATCAGCAGCGGCAGCACCTTGGAGCGCTCGACGATGTCGCCGAACTGGTCCTGCTTGGCGCGCACCTTGCCGAGCACCACGGGATCGACGATCTCCAGATGCGACGGGTTCGCGGTCAGCGAGATATGGACGTTGTTGCCGTCGAACTCGCGGTCAGACGAAGCACCAAGATGGTACTTCACGTCGCCCGAGCCCTCGACGTCGTCGGGCGCGAAGGAACCGCCCTTGAACTCGTGGAACAGCGCGCGATGCGGCTTGCCCAGCACCTGGGTCAGCACGTTGAGGCGGCCGCGATGGGCCATGCCGAAGACGATGTCGCGCACGCCGAGCGCACCGCCGCGCTTGATGATCTGCTCCAGCGCCGGAACCAGCGCCTCGCCGCCATCCAGGCCGAAGCGCTTGGTGCCGGTGAATTTGAGGTCGAGGAACTTCTCGAAGCCCTCGGCCTCGACGAGCTTGTTGAGGATCGCCTTCTTGCCTTCCTTGGTGAAGGCGATCTCCTTGTCCGGCCCCTCGATGCGTTCCTGCAGCCAGGCCTTCTGCTCCGGGTCGGAGATGTGCATGAACTCGATGCCGACCGTGCCGCAATAGGTCCGCTGCAGGATCGCGACCATCTCGCGGATGGTGGCGAACTCCATGCCGAGCACGTTGTCGATGAAGATCTTGCGGTCGAGATCGGCTTCGGTGAAGCCGAAGGCGGCCGGCGACAATTCGTCGTCGTCGGTGCGGGTCTCGATGCCGAGCGGGTCGAGCTTGGCGTAGAGATGGCCGCGCATGCGATAGGCGCGGATCAGCATGATGGCGCGCACCGAGTCACGGGTCGCCTGCTGCACATCGGCGGCGGAAAGCGCGGTGCCCGCAGCCTTGGCCTTGGCACCGAGCTTGTCGGAGACGGCCTTCTCGACCTGCGCCCAGTTGCCGTCAAGCGCCGAGACCAGCTCGCCGCTGGCGGGAAGCGGCCAGTTCGGCTTTTTCCAGGAAGCGCCCTTGGCGTTCTCCAGCACGAGCTGCTTGTCGTCCTTGAGCGCGCCGAAGAAGCTCTGCCACTGCTCGTCGACCGACTTCGGGTCGGCCTCGTAGCGGGCGTAGAGGTCCTCGATATAGGCGGCGTTGCCGCCATAGAGGAAGCCGGTCTGCGCGAGAGCCTCGTTGATGTCCTGGCGAGCCATGATGGTCCTGCCTTTTCCTGCCTGCCGCTTCGTCGGCCGTCATGCCCGGACCCTGTCCGGACCGTTCAGTGGGTCGTCCCGGTCGGGCCCGAGGCCCGACCATATCGATTTATGTGGTGCCGCTCGGGAACGGAATGGCCGGGGCGAGCCCGGCCATGACGCTCCCTGAGCGTCAGCCCTTCAACACTTCGACCAAGGTCTTTCCAAGGCGCGCCGGCGAAGGCGAGACCTTGATCCCGGCCGCTTCCATCGCCGCGATCTTGTCCTCGGCGCCGCCCTTGCCGCCCGAGATGATCGCACCGGCATGGCCCATGCGGCGGCCGGGAGGCGCCGTGCGGCCGGCGATGAAGCCGACCATCGGCTTCTTGCGGCCGCGCTTCGCCTCGTCCTTGATGAACTGCGCCGCGTCCTCCTCGGCCGAGCCGCCGATCTCGCCGATCATGACGATCGACTCGGTCTTCGGGTCCGCCAGGAACATCTCCAGCATGTCGATGAACTCGGTGCCCTTGACCGGGTCGCCGCCGATGCCGACGGCCGTGGTCTGGCCGAGGCCCTCGCGGGTGGTCTGGAACACCGCCTCATAGGTCAGCGTGCCGGAGCGCGACACGATACCGACCGAGCCGGGCTTGAAGATGTTGGCCGGCATGATGCCGATCTTCGACTCGCCGGCGGTGACGACACCCGGGCAGTTCGGTCCGATCAGGCGGGTCTTGGAGCCGATCAGCGAACGCTTGACGCGCACCATGTCGAGCACCGGGATGCCCTCGGTGATGCAGATCACCAGCGGGATCTCGGCGTCGATCGCCTCGCAGATCGCGTCCGCGGCACCCGGAGGCGGCACATAGACGACCGAAGCGGTGGCGCCGGTCTTCTCCCTGGCCTCGGCGACCGTGTCGAAGACGGGCAGGCCGAGATGGACCGCGCCGCCTTTGCCCGGCGAGGTACCGCCGACCATCTGCGTGCCGTAGGCGATCGCCTGCTCGGAGTGGAAGGTCCCGTTCTTACCCGTGAAGCCCTGGGTGATGACCTTGGTGTTCTTGTCGATCAGGATGGACATGACTGCTCCTCAGGCCTTCTTGACCGCGGCGACGATCTTCTGCGCCGCATCGTCGAGGTCGTCGGCGGGGATGACGTTGAGGCCGGACTCGCGGATGATCTGCTTGCCTTCCTCGACATTGGTGCCTTCGAGGCGCACCACCAGCGGAACCTTGAGGCCGACGGCCTTCACCGCCGCGATCACGCCGCGGGCGATGACGTCGCACTTCATGATGCCGCCGAAGATGTTGACGAGGATGCCCTTCACCTTCGGATCGGCGGTGATGATCTTGAACGCCGCCGTCACCTTCTCTTCCGAGGCGCCGCCGCCGACGTCCAGGAAGTTCGCCGGGCTTTCGCCGTAGAGCTGGATGATGTCGAGCGTCGCCATGGCGAGGCCGGCGCCGTTGACCATGCAGCCGATCGTGCCGTCGAGCGCGATATAGGCAAGGTCGTACTTCGAAGCTTCGATCTCCTTCGGGTCCTCCTCGGTCTCGTCGCGCAGCGCGACGACGTCCGGGTGGCGGTAGAGCGCGTTGGAGTCGAAGTTGACCTTGGCGTCGAGGCACTTGATCTGCCCCTGCGTGGTCACGATCAGCGGGTTGATCTCGAGCATCGCCATGTCCTTGGCGACGAAGGCGTTGTAGATCTGCGCCAGCACTTTCTCGGCCTGCTTGGCGAGGTCGCCGGTCAGGCCCAGCGCCTGGGCGACGGTGCGGCCGTGATGCGGCATGATGCCGGTCGCGGGGTCGACCGAGAAGGTCTTGATCTTCTCAGGGCTGTCATGGGCGACGGCCTCGATGTCCATGCCGCCCTCGGTCGAGACGACGAAGGCGATGCGCGAGGTCTCGCGGTCGACCAGCGCCGAGAGGTAGAACTCCTTCTCGATGTCCGAGCCGTCCTCGATATAGAGGCGGTTGACCTGCTTGCCGGCCGGGCCGGTCTGCACGGTCACCAGCGTGTTGCCGAGCATCTCCTTGGCGAAGGCCTCGACCTCCGCAACCGACTTGGCGAGGCGCACGCCGCCCTTGGCGTCGGCCGGCAGTTCCTTGAACTTGCCCTTGCCGCGCCCGCCGGCATGGATCTGCGACTTCACGACGTAGAGCGGGCCCGGCAGCTTCTTGGCGGCCTCGACCGCCTCGGCCACCGACAACGCCGGGAAACCGGCTGAAACGGGCGCGCCGAATTCCTTCAGAATGGCTTTGCCCTGGTATTCGTGGATGTTCATCCGGTAGCTCCTGACTGGGCTTTGGAAAAGAAGGGGCCGGAACCGGGCACGGCACCCCATGTGGTCGAATGGCGAAACGGCTCTTCGCAGGAAGACATGTCAGCCGATTGTGCATCGGCCGATTTCGGTGATAAAATTAAACAATCAGATGAAACATCTGATTGGAGGGCTTCGCTATGCCGGCGTCCTACTTCTGCATCAACATCGATTCCGTCCGCAGCGCGCGAACCGAATGTCAGCCTTACAACTACCTGGTCGCGAGCGACGTCATCCTGCCGGATGCCGTGGCGGGCCTGCGCAACGATTTCCCCGACATTCGCCAGCCCGGCTTCTTCCCTGAGGAGGATCTGGACCGGCACGGCGCCTTCGCCACCCTTCTCGCGGAGATGAAGGGGCGCGAGATGGCCGAGATCGTATCGGAGAAGCTCGACATCGACCTCGTCGAGAAGCCGAAGATGATCACCATCCGCAAGCTCTCCGCCGCGAAGGACGGGCGTATCCACACCGACAGCGAGGCGAAGATCGCGACGCTGCTGGTCTATCTCAATGACGCCTGGCAGGACTCGCCGGCCGGCCGCCTGCGCGTGCTGCGCAACGGCACCGACTTCGAGGCCATGGCCGAGGAGATCAGCCCCGTCACCGGGTCCCTGTTCGCCTTCCGCCGCGCGGATAACTCCTGGCACGGGCATACATCCTTCGTCGGCGAGCGGCGCGTGGTCCAGATGACCTGGCTGAGGAGCCAGGCGGACGTCGACCGCAAGAAGAGCCGCGGCAGCCTTTCCCACTTCTTCAAGAAGGTGCTGCGGTTCGGGTGACGGACGCAGCCGCCTCCCGAACATTGTCCCGAAATATGCCTGCGCCAGGCGCATCGCTCAGTTGGCCAGCGACGGATCGACGGTCTTGCAGGCGTCGATGAGGCCCTGCACAGAGGCGACCGACTTCGCCAGCATCTCCTTCTCGGCGCCATTGAGGCGGATCTTGACGACCCGCTCGACACCCTTGGCGCCGATCACGACCGGTACACCGACGAACATGTCCTTGACGCCATACTGGCCCTTGAGCGCGGCCGCCGCCGGCAGCACGCGCTTCTGGTCCTTGAGGTAGCTCTCGGCCATCGCGATCGCCGAGGCGGCAGGCGCATAGAAGGCCGAACCGGTCTTGAGCAGGTTGACGATCTCGCCGCCGCCCTTGCGGGTGCGCTCGACGATGGCGTCCAGCTTCTCCTGCGTGGTCCACTTCATCTTGACGAGGTCCGGCAGCGGGATGCCGGCGACGCCCGAATAACGGACCAGCGGCACCATGTCGTCGCCATGGCCGCCGAGCACGAAGGCCGAGACGTCCTTGACCGACACATTGAACTCTTCGGCGAGGAAGTAGCGGAAGCGGGCGCTATCGAGCACGCCGGCCATGCCGCAGATCATGTTGGGCTTCAGGCCCGAGAACTTCTGCAGTGCCCAGACCATCGCGTCGAGCGGGTTGGTGATGCAGATCACGAAGGCCTTCGGGGCGTACTGCTTGATACCCTCGCCGACCGACTTCATCACCTTGAGGTTGATGCCGATCAGGTCGTCGCGGCTCATGCCGGGCTTACGCGGCACGCCGGCGGTGACGATGATGACGTCGGCGCCCTTGATGTCCTCGTAGGAGTTCGTGCCCTTGTAGCCGGCGTCGAAGCCGTCGACCGGCGAGGACTCGGCGATGTCCAGGCCCTTGCCCTGCGGAATGCCCTCGGCGATGTCGAACAGGACGACGTCGCCCAGTTCCTTGAGGCCGGCGAGGTGGGCGAGCGTGCCGCCAATCTGGCCGGAGCCGATGAGGGCGATCTTCTTACGGGCCATTGCCTAGTCCTTTTGTTTCTGGCGCTACCATCGATCCGGCTGCTGCCGGCTTCGACATTCAAAATGCCTTGGCGCTGCGACAGGCCCGCTCCCGGTGGGAACCGGCCAAACCGTGGGTTCCTTTGGCCCAAACCGGCCTTTTGCCGCAACCCTTGCCGAAAAAGCGGCTTTTGCGGGGCGGCAGCGGCACCGCGCACAAGGCGGAATAGGCCGGCTCTGGTTTTTCAATGACTTGCAAAGACGCATCCCTGCCCTGCGCGTCACTTCGCCGTCGAAATCGGGCAATTACAATTTACAGAAACTGTAATTGGTCACCGGATTTTTTCACACGATCCCGCTACCGAGCACACGCAGGATGACCCGGATCAACGTCGAGAGACGGGTGTCGACGGAAGCCTGCGGCACGTCGGCTTCCAGCGCCAGCGAGGCCGGATGGATGAAGCGGTTGGTGGCATCGATGACGAAGGCGATCGCCCTGTCCCGGTCGCGCGGCTCGAACACGCCGGTCGCGATTCCCTCGTCGACGACGCGCTCGAACAGGGCCCGGACGCGCGTCCGGTTGCGCCGGCTGATGGCATGGCGCTTGGCAACCGCCAGCGAGAGCGCGGCGAAGAGATGCGGCTCCTCGCTCAGGAGGTCGCGATTGGCCTTGGCGAGGCCGAGGATCAACCGCTCCAGCTTGTCGTCGGCAGGGTCCGGCCCGTCGGCGATGTCGGCGAGCTTGCGTTCCGTCGCCTTGAGCCAGACATCGACCACCGCATCGATCAGTGCCACGCGCGAGGGAAAGTAGCGGTAGACATTGGCATGGGTCATGCCCGCCTCTTCCGCCACGGCGACGACGGTGAAGCGCTTCAATCCGAACCGGCGCAGATGCTCGCCCGCGACCGTGAGAATGCGTGTCTCGCTCGGTTCGCGCTGGGGCATCGCTCAGGTCTCGACCAGGCCCGTGGCATCGCCGCTCGCCATCGAATCCGGACGGCCATGCGGAAGGGCGAGATAATCCTCGGAACGCATCTCGATCAGACGCGAGACGGTGCGGTCGAACTCGAAAGCCTCGCGCCCCTGCCGCGCGTGATAGAGCTCGTGCGGCTCGGCCGCCGCCGAGGCGACGAGCTTCACATGGTGCTCGTAGAGCGTATCGATCAGGATGATGAAACGCTTGGCCTCGTTTCGCCGGTCGTAATCGAGGATCGGGATGTCGTCGAGGATCAGCGTGTGGAAACGCTGCGCCAGCGCGATGTAGTCCGAGGCGCCATAGGCCTGCGCGCAGAGATCGGCGAAGCTCGCCCGCGCCACGCCGCCGGCTGCCTGCGGCAGGACGAGCTCGTGCCCCTGTACGGTGAGCACAGTGCGCGGCCCCTGCACCACGCCGGAGAGCGCCTTGAAGGCCGCATCGAGCGCTGCCTTCGCCATGGCGTCGGCAGGAACGTGATAGACCGGCGCGCCGCCGAGCTTCTCCAGCCGGAAGTCGGTGCGGGAATCGAGCTTCAGCACCTCGACCTTGGTCTGCAGCAGCTGGATGAAAGGCAGGAACAGCGCGCGGTTGAGCCCGCCCTCATAGAGCCGCGACGGCTCGACATTGGAGGTCGCGACCACGACGACGCCGGCGGCGAACAGCGCCGTGAACAGCCGCCCCAGGATCATCGCATCGGCGATGTCGGTCACGGTGAACTCGTCGAAGCAGAGCAGATAGGCCTCTTCCGCCAGCTCCGCCGCAACCGGCGCGATCGGGTCGCCATCCTTGACCTCGCCCGCCTTGATCTTCTGGCGATAGGCGTTGATGCGGCCATGCACATCGGCCAGGAACTCGTGGAAATGCACCCTGAGCTTGCGCTTCACCGGCGCAGCCTCGAAGAACATGTCCATCAGCATGGTCTTGCCGCGGCCGACCGAGCCCCAGATGTAGAGCCCCTTCGGCGCCTCGCTGGTCTCGGGCTTCTTGCCGAACAGCCAGCCGAGCGCGCTGCCCTTGCGGGCGAGCCGGCGCGCGGCGAGCGCCGCGGTCAGCGCTTCGAGCTTCTTCACCACCGCGACCTGGGCCGGATCGCGCTCGATGGCGCCCGCCTCGACCAGGGCGGCATAGCGGTCAGTGATCGAGGCTGGCATGGCGGCAGGAGAACGGCGGCTCGCGGAAGGGAGCCTCCGGGTTACGGCAGCCCGGCCCCCATCGCAAGTCTGCGCTGCCCGGCCGGGCGGGTGGTGGGGCCTGAAACGCATCATCCCGGCGCGGAGGAACCGGCCGGGATGACAGAAGCGATGGAGCGGATCGCCGAAGCTCACTCGCCCTTGTTGACCGAGATCGGCTTCAACGGGTTGTCGACGAGACCGTACTTCGCGATCAGCGCATCATAGGCGCCGCTCGCCTGCAGCTTCTCGAGCGCGGCTTTCACGGCATCGCGCAGCTGCGTGCCTTCCGCGGTCTTCGCGAAGGGGATGCCGACCAGCGTCGTCGTGAACGGCTTGCCGAGCGCGATATAGGTGTTGGGCTCGAGCTTCTGGAAATGGCCCATCGTCTCGCTGCCCTGCACGCCGCCCTGCAGGCGCTGGGTCTTGAGCTGCGTGCGGGCATCGACCGAGCCCTCGGTACCGACCACATTGATCGCCGGCTTGCCCTTGTCGACGCAATTGGCCTTGCTCCAATCGCCGATCTGCTGGGGCCAGTTGGTCGAGCGGCTGGCGCCGACGCTCTTGCCGCAGAGGTCGTCGGGAGTCTTGATCGAATCCTTGAAGGCCGTGACCGTGTAGAACTGCGCGCCGGACATCATGTAGTCGACGAAGTCGAAGGATTCGCGCCGGGCCGGCAGGTCGCTCATGCCGGCCATCGCCATGTCGACCCGGCCGGTCTGGATCGAGGGGAGCATCTGGGCGAAGGCCGTCTCCTGCCACTCAGCCTTGAGGCCGAGCTCCTTGGCGATCGCCTCGCCCAGCTCGATGTCGAAGCCGGTGAGCTGGTTGGTCGCCGGATCCTTCAGGGCGATCGGCGGGTAGTTCGGCTGGGTCGCGATGACCAGCTTGCCCGCGCTCTTGATCCGGTCGGGCACGCTCTGGGCCTGTGCGGCCAGCGCGGTCGCGGCGAGCAGCGCCGCCGTCAGTGTCAAACGAAGCATGGTACCTCTCCCTGTTGTAAACTTGACCTGCCGCCGCTCACTTGAGCACGGCAGCGATGAACTCGCGGGTGCGCGCCTGCGTCGGCGCGACCAGGACGACGTCGGGCGCACCGCGCTCGACGATTTCGCCGCGCGCCATGAAGACGACGTCGTTGGCGACTTCGCGTGCGAAGCCGAGCTCATGCGTGACGACGATCATCGTCATGCCGGAGGCAGCGAGATCGCGCATCACATTGAGCACCTCGCCGACGAGTTCCGGGTCGAGCGCCGAGGTCGGCTCGTCGAACAGCATGATCTTCGGCTTCATGGCCAGCGCCCGCGCGATGGCGACGCGCTGCTGCTGGCCGCCGGACAGTTCGCTCGGATAGGAATCCCGCTTGTCGGCGAGGCCGACGCGTTCCAGCAGCGCCATCGCCTCGGCGACGATCTGCTTGCGCGGCTGCTTCAGCACCGTGAGCGGCCCCTCGATGATGTTCTGCAGCGCCGTCATGTGATTGAACAGGTTGAAGCGCTGGAAGACCATGCCCGTGGTGAGGCGCTGGCGCGCGATCTCGACATCGGTCAACTCGTGCAATTCGTCGCCGACGCGGCGATAGCCGATCAGCTCGCCATCGACGCGGATCGCGCCCTTGTCGATCTTCTCGAGCTGGTTGATGCAGCGCAGCAGCGTCGACTTGCCCGAGCCCGACGGCCCGATGATGCATTGGACCATGCCGGGCTGGATCGACAGCGAGACGTCCTTCAGCGCCTGGAACGGCCCGAAGAACTTGCTGACATTGGCGACGGTGACGATGGCGGTGTCGTTGCCCGCCTGACTCTGCGCCGCGCTCATGCGGGCTCCTCCTCGGTCGTCGCGGCCTTCTGCGTGCGTCGGTCGCCCCGGCCCTTCGAGAAATGGCGCTCGAGGAAATACTGGCCGATCTGCAGCAGCGTCACCACCAGCAGGTACCAGCCGGCGGCGACGATCAGCAGTTCGATGACGCGGGCATTGGCGTAGTAGATCGTCTGCGCGTTGCGCAGGATCTCGGCATATTGGATGACGCTCGCCACCGAGGTCAGCTTGACCATGCTGATGACCTCGTTGCCGACGGGCGGGATGATGACGCGCATCGCCTGCGGCAGCACGATCCGCCTGAGCGTCGTCAGCCGCGTCATGCCGATCGCCTTGGCCGCCTCGGTCTGCCCGGTATCGACCGAAAGGATGCCGCCGCGCACCACCTCTGCAGTGTAGGCGCCCTGGTTCATGCCGAGCCCGAGCAGCGTCGCCATGAACGGCCCGATCACGTCGATGGTGCGCCAGGAGAACAGGCCGGGGATGCCGATGGTCGGGAAGACCAGCGCCAGGTTGAACCAGATCAGGAGCTGCAGCAGCAGCGGCGTGCCGCGGAAGAACCAGATGTAGAACAGCGCTACGCTGCGCAGCACCGGGTTCGGCGACATGTACATGATCGCGAAGACGACACCGAGCACGACGCCGAGCGCCATGGCGCAGACCGTCATGATCAGCGTGTTGCCGAGGCCGGCCAGGATCGCCGGCGCCGTGAAGAACTGCCCGACCACCGGCCAGGCGATGTCGCCCTGCACGAAGGCCGCCACCAGCCAGGCGAGGATGGCGATGATCGCCGCTGCAGCGACCCAGCGCCCGTAGAAGCGCTTGGGCACGATCCTGAGTTGCGCGATCGCGGCAAGCTCGCGGCTCGCGATCGGCGAGGTGGTGTCGCTCATCGGCCCCTCTCCTGCGTCCAGCCCTCGAGGCCCGACAGCGCCGTCCGGAAGCGCGCGATCTGTTCGCGCACCCGCTCCGGCGCGGTGCCGCCATAACCGCTGCGCGCGGCGACGGCAGCGTCGAGCGTCAGGCAGTCGAGCACGCCGGCATCGAGCCGCGGATCGACCGCCCTCAAGTCGACGGCGTCGAGCGATTCAAGCTCGCGCCCCATCTCCTCGCAATAGCGCACCAGCGCCCCCGTGATCTCATGCGCCTCGGCGAAGGGCACGCCCTGCCGCGCGAGGTAGTCCGCGACTTCCGTCGCCAATGTGAAGCCCAGGCCCGCCTGCGCCCGCATCGGTGCCGGATGGACCTCCATGCTGGCGATCAGCCCGGCGAAGGCCGGCAGCACCTCTTCCAGCACATCGACCGCATCGAAGGCCGCGCGCTTGTCCTCCGCGAGGTCGCGATTATAGGAGAGCGGCAGCCCCTTCAACGCCCCCAGCATCGCCACCACGTCGCCGGCGAGCCGCGCGGCCCGCCCGCGCGAGATTTCCGCGATGTCGGGGTTCTTCTTCTGCGGCATGATCGAGGAGCCGGTGGCGAATCCGTCATCGAGCGTCACCCAGCCGAACTGGCGCGAGGTCCACAGCGTCACCTCTTCCGCCAGCCGCGACAGATCGGCCAGCATCAGCGCCGCGACGAACAGGAATTCCGCGACATGGTCGCGCGCCGCCACCGCATCGACGGAATTCTCGAACGGCGCCTCATAGCCGAGCGCCGCCGCACTCGCGGCCGGATCTAGCGTGATTGCCGAGCCGGCGAAGGCGGCTGCGCCGAGCGGCGACTGGCCGGAGCGCTTCTCCCAGTCCCGCAGGCGCGAGGCATCGCGCAGCAGCACCTGGCCATGCGCCATCAGCCAGTGGCCGAAGGTGGCGGGCTGGGCGTTCTGCAGATGGGTGAAGCCCGGGCAGACGGAGGCCGCATGCTGCTCGGCTTGATCGGCGATCGCCGCCAGCAATTCGGCCAGCATCGCCCCGATCGAGCGTGATTTCTGCCGCAGATAGAGCTTGAGGTTGTTCGCCGCCTGGTCGTTGCGCGAGCGCCCCGCCCGGAGCTTGGCGCCGGTCTGGCCGATGCGCTCGGTCAGCACGCGCTCGATGAAGGTATGGACGTCCTCATCGGCCTCCGTCGGCACGATCCGCCCCGCCGCGGCGTCGCTGGCGATGCCGTCGAGACCCTTCAGGATGGTGTCCAACTCCTGGCGGGTCAGCAGGCCGGCCTGCTCCAGCGCCGCCGCATGGGCCTTGCCGCCGGCGACATCCTGCGGCACCAGCCGGGCATGCTCGCCGGCTGCGCTCGAGAGCTTCATCAATCGCGGATCCGGCGGCTTGCGGAAGCGGCCACCCCACAGGCGTGTCGTCTGGTTCATCCGGGTCCTCCTCCCCAAGGGTAAGAATGGCCTCTTGACCCCGCAGCCAGCAAACGAAACGATCTCCGGCGACCTAGTCCGGAATGGAATACCCATGGCCTCGCGGCTTCCGCCCTCCTCGACCGCCATGCGCGCCTTCGTCACCGTCGCGCGATTGGGCTCGACCGCCCGTGCCGCCGGCGCCGTCAACCTGACGCAGAGCGCGGTCTCCAAGCAGATCCTGTCGCTGGAGCATCATCTCGGCGTCGCGCTGTTCGAGCGCCAGCCGCTCGGCCTGAAGCTGACCGAGGCGGGAGCGATCTACCTGCCCTATGCCGAAGCCGCGCTGGAGCAGATCGAGCGCGGCGCGATGCGGCTGGCCGAGCGCGCCGCCATCGCCCGGCCGATCCGGCTGCACATGGTCGCCATCGCCGGCGAGCGCTGGCTGATGGAGCGCTTCCCCGTCTTCGCGGAGGCGCATCCCGGCGTCGACGTCCAGTTCACCAACTATGTCAGCGAGAGCGAGACCGAGGAGCCGGATCTCGAGATCAACCACGGCACGCCGCCCTGGCCCGACAAGGAAGCGCATTATCTCTTCGGCCGGGACGTCGCCCTCGTCGCGGCGCCGGAATTGCTGGAGCGCATGGGCGGTTTCCGCCGCGCCGCCGACATCCAGAAGATGACCCTGCTGCAGCATTTCCAGATGCCGGCTTTCTGGGCCGAGTTCACCGAGGCACATGGACTGCGCGGCGCGGTGCCGGCCCACACCGTGCGTTACGGCTACTACTCGGTCATCATCCGTGCGGCCGTGGCGGGCCTGGGCGTCGCGCTGGCGCCGCGCTGCTACGTCGCCGAAGAGCTTGCCTCCGGCGCGCTGGTCAACCCGCTCGAGATCGGCTTCACCAGCGTCACCGGCTGCTGGCTGCTCCGCAGCCTCGACCTGCCCTCCCGCCCCGGCCTCGACGACTTCATCGCCTGGCTGAAGGCAGAGGCCGCGGCCTTCGACACAGCGACCCGGGCGGCCTGAGCATCGCAACCTCCGGGCCTGCCATGCGTTGGGCAAGCAGAGGAGGAGCCGTCATGATCACCTTTCTCCCTGCGCCCGACCATGTGCTGGCCATCGCGCTGAGCGGCAGGATCGAGCCCGCCGATATCGAGCGGGTCGCAGCCGATCTCGAGGAGCGGCTGGGACGGCACGAGAAGGTCTCGATCCTCGCCGATCTCACTGCCTTCGGCGACATGACGCTCGCAGCGGCCTGGACGGATGCCCGCTACGGCTTCAGCAAGCTCTGGGAGCTCAGGCGCTTCCCGAAGGAGGCGATCATCGTCGAGGAGGGCTGGCTCGGCCGCACGGCGCGCCTCTTTGCCCCGGTGATCCCCTTCGTCGAGATCCGCACCTTCCCACCGGCCGAGCGCGAAGCCGCCCTCGCCTGGGCCGCCGACATCGAGGGTGGCCCCAACGCCTGATAATACGGAGGCGCTCATGCCTACCGGCAAACGCAAATGGTCCGCCGGGGTGACTCGCAGGAGCGACGCACTCGACCTCGAAAGCGATGTCTTCAAGCAGGACGACCCGCGCCGCATCGCCCGTTCGCTGAAGCGCTCGGCGGAGCATAGCCGGCGCCGCAAATCGAGCCCCTACCGCTCGGCCATGTCGATGCTGACCTTCTATATCAACCGCGCCGGCCGGAACCTGCCGGAAAAGCGGCGTACGACGCTGGAAGCCGCCAAGCATAGCCTGCGCCGGCTCTTCCACCGTTCGTGATTGCGCCTCTCAGCCGCGCGCGAAGGTCTCGTCGAAGGCGTAGCCGGCGCCGCGCACCGTCCGGAGCGGGTCCTTGGCATTGGCGGGGGTGATCGCCTTGCGCAGGCGCCCGACATGCACGTCGACGGTCCGTTCGTCGATATAGACGTCGCGCCCCCAGACGGCGTCGAGTAGCTGGGCCCGGGAATAGACCCGGCCCGGCGCCTGCATCAGGAATTCGAGCAGGCGGAATTCGGTCGGCCCGAGATGCAGCTCGCTGCCGGCGCGGCGGACGCGCCGCGTCGTGCGGTCGAGTTCGAGATCGCCCGCCTGCAGCAACCCCGCGACATGGCCCGGCTTCGCCCGGCGCAGCAGCGCCTGGATACGCGCCGTCAGCTCCGGCAGGGAGAAAGGCTTCACGACATAGTCGTCGGCGCCGGTGGCGAGGCCGCGTACCCGTTCCGTCTCCTCGCCGCGCGCCGTCAGCATGATGATCGGCACGCGCTCGGTGTCACGCCGCGAGCGCAGCCGGCGGCAGAGCTCGATGCCGGACAGGCCAGGCAGCATCCAGTCGAGCAGCACGAGATCGGGCGTGTGGTCGCGCAGATGCAGCTCGGCGTCGTCGCCACGCGCCACGCTGTCGACCTCGAAACCCTCGGCCTCCAGGTTGTAGCGCAACAGCAGGGTCAGAGGCTCTTCGTCCTCGACGATCAGAATACGTGCCGCCATGTCTTGTTTCCGTTCTTGGGCTCGTCATGGCCGGGATTGCCCCGACCACGGCCAGACCGGCGCCCTCCCGCCATCCCTGGCCCGGCGCTCCGCCGACCCAGGCAATGACGCGCCGGTTTCGGCAGGCTCAGCTACCCGTGACCGCCTCGACCTCGATATTGGTCGTGTCGAGCTTGGGCCGGTTTACGTCGAGCGAGTCGCCCGTGATGAGATAGTGGATCGTCTCGGCGATATTGGTGGTGTGGTCGCCGATGCGCTCGATGTTCTTCGCGCAGAACAGGAGGTGCGTGCAGAAGGTGATGTTGCGCGGATCTTCCATCATGTAGGTCAGGAGTTCGCGGAACAGCGAAGTGTAGAGGGCGTCGATCTCGTCGTCGCGCCGCCAGACCTCCAGCGCCTTCTGCTCATTGCCGGCCGCATAGGCGTCGAGCACCTCCTTGAGCTGCGCCTGCACCAGCCGGCTGATGTGCTCCAGCCCGACCACCGCGCGGTGCGGCGGCTGGAACTGCCCGGAGATGGCGACGGCGCGCTTGGCGATGTTCTTGGCGAGATCGCCGACGCGCTCGATATCGGCGGCGATGCGGATCGCCGAGATCAGTTCGCGCAGGTCGTTGGCGAGCGGCTGGCGCCGGGCGATGGTCAGCACCGCCTTCTCCTCGACCTCGCGCTGGAGGTTGTCGAGGCGCTGGTCGGCGCTGATGATCTTCTGCGCGAGCGTCGTGTCGCGGCGCACCAGCGCCACGGTGGAATCGCCCAGCATGCGCTCGGCCATGCCGCCCATTTCGGCGAGGCTGCGGCGGAGGCCTTCGAGATCCGCGTCGTAGGAGCGGACGATGTGATCGGTCATGGTTTCCTCCGTCGCCGCTCAGCCGAACCGGCCGGTGACGTAATCCTGCGTCTGCTTCTTGGCGGGGTTCATGAAGATCGTGTTGGTCGGCGCGAACTCGATGACCTCGCCGAGATACATGAACGCCGTGTACTGCGAGATGCGCGCCGCCTGCTGCATGTTGTGCGTCACGATGGCGATGGTGAAGTCGCTCTTCAGCTGCTCCAGCAGATCCTCGATCTTGCCCGTCGAGATCGGGTCGAGCGCCGAGGTCGGCTCGTCGAACAGGATCACTTCCGGCTTTTGCGCGATGGTGCGCGCGATGCACAGGCGCTGCTGCTGGCCGCCGGAGAGGCCCATGCCCGAGCTCTTCAGCTTGTCCTTGACCTCGTCCCAGAGCGCGGCGCGGCGCAGCGCGCCCTCGACGCGGTCGTCCAGCTCCGACTTAGGCGGCTTCTCGTAGAGGCGGATGCCGAAGGCGACGTTGTCGTAGATCGACATCGGGAACGGCGTCGGCTTCTGGAACACCATGCCGACGCGCGAGCGCAACTCGTTCACGTCGACGTCCTTGCCGATGATGTTGCGGCCGTCGAGCATGATCTCGCCTTCGGCGCGCTGCTCCGGATAGAGCGAATAGATGCGGTTGAAGATGCGCAGCAGGGTCGACTTGCCACAGCCCGAGGGGCCGATCAGCGCCGTGACATGGCGATCGCGGAAGTCGAGATTGATGTTCTTCAGCGCCTTGTGCTCGCCGTAGTAGAAATCGAGGTTCTTCACCGCGATCCGGACGGGGGCCTCGGCATCGAGCGTCTGGGGGGAGAGTTCAAGGGTCGAAAGCATCGACATGGTCCTCAAGGTCGGGCGCGACCGGGTTGGATTCAAGTCTTATTTGCCGCCGGCGACGATGCGGCGGGCGATGATCGAAAGCAGCAGGATCGAGACCGTGATGATCAGCGACCCCGCCCAGGCCAGCTGCTGCCAGTTCTCATAGGGGGCGGAGGCGAACTGGTAGATCGTCACAGGCAGGTTCGAAACGCCGCCGGTGAGCGAGGGCGAGAACCAGAAATTGTTGTTGAGCGCTGTGAAGAGCAGCGGCGCGGTCTCGCCGGCGATGCGGGCGAGTGCCAGCAGGATGCCGGTGACCATGCCCGCCTTGGCCGCGCGCCAGGTCACGCCGGTGATCACGACGGAGGGCGGCGCGCCGAGCGCGGCACCCGCCTCGCGCAGATGGCCGGGGACGAGGTTCAGCATGTCCTCGGTCGTGCGCACGATCACCGGGATCGCGATGATGCCGAGCGCGACGCCACCCGCCCAGCCGGAATAGCCGCGGAAGGGCTCGACCAGGATGACGTAGACGAACAGGCCGATCAGGATCGACGGCGCCGAGAGCAGGATGTCGTTGATGAAGCGGATCAGGTTCGCGAGCTTCGAGCCCTTGCCGTATTCGGCGAGCCAGGTCCCGGCCAGCACGCCGACCGGCGTGGCGATGGCGATGCCGAGGAAGGTCAGCACGAAGGAGCCGACGATGGCGTTCGCCAGGCCGCCGCCCTCGGTACCGGGACCGGGCGTGACCGCGGTGAAGGTAGCGAGCGAGAGCCCGCCGATGCCCTTCACCAGCAGCATGCCGAGGATCCAGAACAGCACGAAGATGGCGCAGAAGGTGAAGCCGGTGGCGATGAGCTTCATCAGCCGGTCGGCGGTGCGGCGCGACTGGCGCACGCGCCCCCAGGGGGTATGGGGCAGTTCGCGGGGCGTGGTCGTCATGGTCATGGCGAAAGACCTCAGTAGCGCTTGACGCGGGCGACCAGCAGCCGCGCGATGACGAGAACGACGAAGGTGACGAAGAACAGGATGCAGCCCAGCGCGATCAGCGAATTGAGCTGCAGGCCCAGCGCCTCGTTGAATTCGTTGGCGATGCGCGAGGCGATGGTCGAGCCCGGATCGAGGATCGAGGAGGAGAGCCGGTTGGCGTTGCCGACGACGAAGGTCACCGCCATCGTCTCGCCGAGCGCGCGGCCGAGGCCGAGCATCACCGCGCCGATGATCGAGACGCCGGCCTGCGGCACCAGGACGTGGCGCACGACCTCCCAGGTCGTCGCACCGATGCCATAGGCGCTCTCGCGCAGTACCGAGGGGATCTGCTCCAGCATGTCGCGGGTGATCGAGGCGATGAACGGCACGATCATGAAGGCGAGGATGATGCCCGCCGTGAAGATGCCGAGGCCCGAGGGCGAGCGCGAATAGAGGATGGTCCCGACGACCGGCATGCCCTCGACGAGGTTCGAGAGCGGGATCTGCACATAGGCCGCGAAGAGCGGCACAAAGACGAACAGGCCCCACATGCCGTAGATGATCGAGGGCACGGCGGCGAGCAGCTCGATCGCGGTGGCGACCGGCTTCTTGAACCAGGCCGGCGCGAGCTGTGTCAGGTAGACGGCGATGCCGAGCGAGAGCGGCACGCCGATCACCAGCGCGATCAGCGCCGTCGAGAGCGTGCCGACGATCGCCGGCCAGGCGCCGTATTGCTCGTTCTGGGTATCCCAGACGCTCGAGGTGATGAAGCCGAGACCGAACTCGCGGAAGGCCGGCCAGCCGCCGACGACCATCGAGACCATGATGCCGGCGAGCAGGACGAGGACGAGCAGCGCGGCCAGGAAACTCGCATTGCGGAAGACGACATCGAAGGTCGCCTTCGGCGTCTTCCGGATCGCCGGCGCCGAGGGAATGCTTTTCATGTCGGTTACGGCGGTCATTCCGCAAGGCTCCGGTCGTATCGCGGGCGAGGCAGTCCCAAACCACCTATGCGGCGTGGCGTCCACCTCGGCCCTCATCCTGAGGAGCGCTCCGCCAGAGCCAACTCCTCAGGATGAGGGCCTGCATGATGTCGGCGAGGCGGGGGAACCCGCCTCGCCCTGGTCAGTCGGCAGCGATCAGAAGATCGGCTTGCCAGAGTTGTCGGTCACGCCCTTCCAGGCGGCGCGGACCTCGTCCTTGACGTTGGCCGGCAGCGGCACGTAGTCGAGGTCGGTGGCGAGCTTGTCGCCGCTCTTGTAGGCCCAGTCGAAGAACTTCAGCGCGGCCTGCACGTCGGCCGGGCTCTCAGGCTTGGCATGAACCAGGATGAAGGTCGCCGAGGTGATCGGCCAGGCATCCTTGCCCTTCTGGTCGTTGAGCGAGATGCCGAAACCCGGCTGCTCTTTCCAGTTGGCATTGGCGGCGGCAGCCTGGAAAGCCTCGATCGTCGGCATCGGGAAATTGCCGTCGTGGTTCTTGATCAGGGCGTAGGAAAGCTTGTTCTGCTTGGCGTAGGCATACTCGACATAGCCGATCGAGTTGGCGACCTGCTTGACCGAGGCCGAGACGCCCTCATTGCCCTTGCCGCCGATGCCGACCGGCCACTGCACCGAGGTGTTGTTGCCGATCTTCGACTTCCAGTCGGCCGAGACCTTCGAGAGGTAGTCGGTGAAGACGAAGGTCGTGCCCGAACCGTCCGAACGATAGACCGGGTTGATGTTCGCGTCAGGCAGGGTGACGCCGGCGTTGAGAGCGACGATCTTCGGGTCGTTCCACTTCTTGATCTCGCCCAGATAGATCTGCGCGATGATCTCGCCCGAGAGCTTGAGCTTGCCCGGCTCGACGCCGGCGATGTTCACGGCCGGCACGACGCCGCCCATCACGGTCGGGAACTGGATCAGGCCGTCCTTGGAGAGCTCCTCGCCCTTGAGCGGAGCGTCGGAGGCGCCGAAGGCGACGGTCTTGGCCTTGATCTGGCGGATGCCGCCACCCGAGCCGATCGACTGGTAGTTCAGGCCGGTGCCGGTCTCCTTCTTGTAGGCTTCGGCCCACTTCGAATAGATCGGGAAGGGGAAGGTCGCGCCGGCGCCGGTGATGTCGGCAGCCTGGGCGGAACCGGCGATCCCGGCGGCAACGGCCGCGAGAACGAGAATCTTGCGCATGTGAGATGTCCTCATTGGGTCGCTGTTTGCAGCGCCACGTCAGAACACCTTCTGTATGACAGCCACATGACAGCGCGTCATGAAAACCGTCACAAAGGCTCCGGCCGTCGCGGATCGTTAAGATTCAGGCCGTGCCCCGCGCCACGCCGAAACGCGGCAGGATCGCCTTGAAGGCAGCGCCCTGCCCCGGCTTGCTCTCGATGGTGAGGCGCCCGCGATGGCGCAGCACGATGTGCTTGACGATGGCGAGGCCGAGGCCGGTGCCCCCAGTCTCGCGGCTCGCCGCGGTGTCGATCCGATAGAAGCGCTCAGTCAGACGCGGCAGATGCTCCGGGGCGATGCCAGGCCCGTCGTCGCGGACGCAGACGCTGGCTTCCTCGTCATGGGCCTCCACCGTGATCACCACCTCGCCGCCGCGCTTGCCGTACTTGATCGCGTTTTCGACGAGGTTCTCCATCAGCCGCAGCAACTCGTCGCGGTCGCCGGGCACCTTCAGCGGCTCGGACGGTGTCGTCAGCTTCAGCGTCACCTCCCGCTCGCGCGCCAGCAGCGTCAGGGAATCGACGATCTCCCGCGAGATCCCGGCGAGATCGACCGGCGTGTCCGGTGCGACATGGGCGCGCTGTTCGATGCGGGAGAGCGACAGCAGGTCGTCGACGAGGCGCGCCATGCGCAGGCCCTGCTCGCGCATGATGCCGAGGAAGCGCTCGCGTGCCCGCTCGTCATTGCGCGCCGGCCCCTGCAGGGTCTCGACGAAGCCGAGCAGCGAGGCGAGCGGCGTGCGCAGCTCGTGGCTGGCATTGGCGACGAAGTCGACGCGCATGCGTTCGATGACGCGCTGCTCGCTCAGATCCTCGAAGGTGAGCAGGGTCGGGCGCCGCTCGCCCCTGCCAGAAAGCGCGGCGATATGGATGCGGAAGGTCCGCTCCACCGGCACGCGTTCGACGAGTTCGAGCGTCTTGCGCTCGCCGTCCCGCGCGACAGCCTCGATCGCCTCGATCAGGTCGGGGTCGCGCAGCACGAGCGCCAGTAGCTTGCCGATCTCGAGCCCCGGAATCAGCGCGCGCATCGCCGGGCTGAGCGCCTGCGCCACGCCGAACTCGTCGAGCAGCACGACGGCGGAACCGAGCGCCTCGACGAAGCCGCGCGCAGCGGTGATGGGGAAGACGGCGGTGTCGATCATGGAACGCTCGGGCTCGCCGGTCGTTACCGGCAGGGTCTTCCTGCGCATAACCGCGGAAGGCGTCAATTCCCTTCCGCGCGACAGCCGGCTAGGCTTCACCGGATAATGAGGAGCGGGTGATGGCGAAGAAATTCTCAGGCGCTGAGGTCAAGAACGTCATTGCGCTGCCCACGGCGAAAGCCCCGCGGAAGGACAAGTCCGGCCGCAGACCCGCCAAGGCGAAGGACTTCGACATCGAGGCCGATACCCTGCCGGAGTGGATCATCGACGCTGCCTACCACAGCGGCGACTACCCCTATGGCAAGCGGATGAAGCGCAAGCGCTACAACCGCGAGATGGAGCCGCTGCAGATCGAGCTGCAGAAGCTGACGCGCTGGGCCAGCAAGCAGGGCGAGCGCATCGTCATCGTCTTCGAGGGCCGCGACGGCGCCGGCAAGGGCGGCACCATCTCCCGCTTCACCCAGCATCTCAATCCACGCCAGGCACGCATCGTCGCGCTGCCCAAGCCCTCCGATACCGAGAAGGGCCAGTGGTACTTCCAGCGCTATGCCGCCGAGATGCCGACGGCCGGCGAGATCGTCTTCTTCGACCGCTCCTGGTACAATCGCGCCGGCGTCGAGCGCGTCATGGGCTTCTGCACGCCCGAGGAGACCGAGGCCTTCCTGCGCGAGGCGCCCGTCTTCGAAGGCATGCTGGCACGTGGCGGCATCCGCCTGATCAAGCTCTTCCTGACCATTGGCCGCGAGATGCAGATCACCCGCCTGCATGCGCGCTGGCACGACCCGCTCAAGCGCTGGAAGCTCTCGCCGATCGACTTCGAGGCGCTGCCGCGCTTCGACGACTATTCGCGCGCCTTCGACGAGATGCTCGGCCGGACGTCGACCGAGACCGCGCCGTGGTTCGTCGTGCGCAGCAACGACAAGCTGCGCGCCAGGCTCAACGCCATCCGGCACGTGCTGCGCGCGATCCCCTACAAGGACAAGGACGAGACGGCGATCGGCCAGCTCGACGACAAGGTCGTCGTTTCGGTCGAGCGCTATCTCGACAAGGGCGGCGAACCGGAAGGGCCTTGACCCGTCCGCCGCCGCTCCTGCCGGATTCCGGTCACGGAATCGCGTGATCCTGTCCGATGCGACGAAGGTCCTTTTCGAACGAAGGGCCTCGGGAGAGTTTCAGGATGGCCATTGGCGCCTTCACCACGCTGCGGAACCTGCTCGTATCGCGGCTGACGATCGGGATCGGCGGCCTGCTGGCGCTAGGCCTGACGACGGCGCAGACGGTCGTCGACGCCATGTCTCCGCACGCGGTCCCCACGGTCGCGGCCGGCACGCCGATCGTAGCCGGGCGCTGGCAGGTCACGCTGCATGAGGCCAGCCTCTCGACCGACAAGCGGCCCGACGGCTATCGCGGCCGCCCCGGCACCAAGGCGCTGGCGGTCGATCTCGACCTCGCCAACCGCAGCTCCGAGAGCAACAACGTCGTCTCCCGCATTCTCTCCATCACCCCGCCCATCGCCGGGCTGTCGCCAACCCCGACCGCCTATCTGATGCGTGACGGCGCTCTCCTCGGCGCGCTGCAGCCTGGCCTGCCCGAACGCATCCGCATGGTCTGGGAGGTGCCAGACACGACCCCCGTGCCCGAGACGCTGCGCCTCGTCGTCACCGGCGAGACTTTCAAGCCGCGCGACAATCTCTTCGCTGCGCCAGGCTGGTTCAATCCGAAGCCAGTCGCCGCCGTCACGCTGCCCCTGAAGCAAGCCGGAAAGGATCCTGACCGGTGATCCGCTTCCTTGCCCGCGCTCTGGCCATCCTCGTCACAGCCGGGCTGCTCTACGCCATGCAGCGGACGACGCCTGGCTACAGCGAGATCACCGGCCCGATCGTCCAGAACGCCGGCTTCGGCACGGTCGCCATCGCGCGCAGCTTCAAGCTCCGCGTCGAGAAGGTGATCCTGGCCGAGAAGCTGCGCTGGCAAGCCTTCGGACGCAGCTACGAACGTGACAGCGGCGGGCTCTGGGCCGTGGTCGTCGCTGCCGCCGAAGGTGCTCCCGCCTCCGCGACGCTGGGCGGCGCGATCTGGCAATCGGCCTCGGGCCTGCGCCTCGACGTCAGTTCCCGCGTTTCGCAGCCGCGCAACCTCCTCAACGGGAACCGGCTCGAGCCCGGCCTCGCCCGGCGGGGTCTGCTGATCTTCGAGATCGGCCGGGACGAAACCCGCGGCGCCGCGCTCCTAGTCTCGGAAGCGCGCTTCCCGCGCCTCGACTCGCAACTGCGCGTCCCCCTGCCCGACGACAAGATCGAGCAGGCCGAGACGCTCGACCTCGACACCATGCCATGACCGAAGCCGCCGCTCCGCCTCTTCCGGCCGCAACGAAGGCTCCGAACTGGCGGCGCCTCTGCCTTGGGGCGCTGCCGGTGGTGCTGCCGGTCGCCCTGGCAGTGCAATGCCATGGCAGTGTCATGGACTGGCTCTCCGCCAGTGAATTATGGGCGCAGCGCAGCGCGCTCGACGCTCCGGCCTCGCTCGGTGGCGCGGAATGGCGCGTCGTCAGCCTGCAGCGCGTCGCCGAGCGCCCCGACGGCTCGTCCGTGGCGCTGCTGCGCCTCGAAGCGAAGGTGCTCGACGCCGAGCAGGTCGCGCAATTGCCCTGCCGCATTGCCCTTCTCGGCCCGGATGGCCGGCGTTGGCAACCGGGCTTCCTGCTGCCGAGCGAGGTGCGCCGTGCCCTGCGCCGCGACCAGAACGAGGGCAAGAGCTGCGGGCCGGCCTTCCTCGGCAAGCCGGCCGCAGGCAGCACCGTCGCGATCACCGAAAGCTTCGTGCTGCCCTCCCCCGCCTTTCCGACCGTCGACGTGACGATCAGCCTGCCGGGCTCGCGGCCGCGCTATCTTCGCTTCGTGCGACACTGACGGCATCGAGCCGCTTCGCCGAAGCCTGCTCCACCACGGCGGCGACGAGGCCGATCCGCAACGCGTCGACGAGGATGCCGCCACGGATGTCACTCGGCCCGCCGAGGAAGAAGGCGATGATGCTGGCCAGCACCTGCCAGAGCGGCAGCTCCTGCGGGCCGATCAGATGCGTGAGCCCGATCCAGGCCCAGGCACCGGCCCAGCCGATCAGTCGGTAAAGCAGGATGAAGCCGAGCAGCACCGGCAGCCCCGCCCCGAAGGCGAGCCTCACGCTGTTCACGACCGGCAGGTAACGCGAGCGGTAGCCGGAAACGAAATGGTCGATGAACTCGCGGATGAATTTCGGTAGCCGGCCATAGCGCGAGAGTGCCGCCGCCGTGCGCCCACGCGCCGTCAGCTCGCCGGCCTCCTTCATGTCGAAGCCGTAGATCACCGCCGCCATCAGCAGCCAGACCAGCGGCAGCAACGCATAGAGAAAGAGGTCGCGCAGGCTTGTCTGCAGCGGCGGCGTCGCGAGGTCGACCGGCGTCGGGGTCGCCGCCTGTGCCTTGCCGATCAGGCCAAGGGCGAGGTCGCGCAGCCAGTGCCAATAGGGCAGCGGCCCGCCCGAGACGATCCAGGCCCAGGCCGCATCCTTCCAGCGCGCCAGCGCGAACAGGCCGATGAAGATCCAGTTGGCGTCGCAGAGCACGATGACGAACTGCCAGGCCGGCCGGGAGCTGCGCGTCTGCATCGCCCTGGCGAGCCTGCGCACGGCAAAGGCGAGTACGACCGCCAGGACGAGCCAGAGCGTGGCAGGAACGTCGAGCACCGCGACACGCTCGCCGAGTGCCGCCATCTGCAGCGCCAGGATCGAGTATTCGCGCACCGTGTCGCCGAGGAAGCCCCAGGCGGCGTAGTAGGCGAAGAAGGGGATGATCGCGATGGCGATCACCGAAAGCCAGGTCTGCTCGCGCGCTCCCGCCTCGCCCACGGCTGGAAGCGGCTTCGTGGGAAACAGCACCGCCACCGCCGGCATCGCCGGGCGCAGCGACAGGAACATCAGCACCACGGTCACCAGCTTGGCGAGCACGATGACGGAGAGCACGACGAAACCGGCGAGCCCGTTGGCGAGCCCTGCCCTGACCGCCAGCGGCAGCAGCAGGTCGTTCAGCATCGCGCCGAGCGCGGCGATGCACAGCAGCATCGGCCAGCCGAACAGCAGCAGCCTTGCGAATCCCCGCAGCAATCCGCCGATTTCATACATTCGGCTATTCTAGAGGATGCGCCGTTGCGGACGAACCCCGGCGGCCGCGCACTCCTGACACCTGCCGTCATGCGTGGCGCCGGCCGAACTCCTTTCGGGGCGAACTCAATACTGCATCGCCCGCGTCCGGGCATTGCCGATATGGATGCTCATCTCGTCCGCGGCGCGCTCGGGATCGCGGCTCTCGATCGCGGCGATGATCTTGAGATGGTCCTGCATCACCGGCACGAGGATGTGGTTCTGGATGCGCGTCTCGTATTGGCGGATCAGCCTGATCTTGAGCCAGGTGACACGAAACGCCTGGCTGACGATCTCGTTGTCGAGATGGTCGATGATCGCCTCATGCAGCAGGCGGTCGACATCCTCGGCATCCTCGATCAGTCGCTCGTCCCCGCCGGCCTCGGCCCGCGCGATGATCGCCTCGTGGCGGGCGCGCTGCTCGGCGATCTCCGCATCCGTAGCGTTCTGGGTGTAGAGTGCCGTCGCCTCCCTCTCGAGGAAGAGCCGGAACTGGAAGGCGTTGCGGATCAGGTTGAGGTCGACATGAGCGACCTGCATGCCGCGCTGCGGCACGGTCTTGATCAGCCCTTCCGCCTCGAGGCGCGGGATCAGCTCGCGGATCGCGCCGAGCGGAAAGCCCGTCATCGCCACGAGCTCGCGCTGGGTCACGAACTGGCCGGGCTTGATCTCGCGCGCCAAGAGCCGCTCCGTGAAGGAGGCATAGGCGCGCTCCCTCAGCTTCAGCGGCTCCCCCTCGCGCGGTTCCTGCTCCGGCTGGCTCACAATCCCTCCTTCAGGCGGCCTTTGCTCAGGCCGCCTTCGCCTGCGTGATCGAATCGAAAGCCGCGAAGAGCCGCTTGCGGGCGGCGGCGTCCAGCGCCTCCAGCGGCGCGCGCATAGCACCGTAGCCGGCATCGCTATGGACATGCCCGGTCAGCGCCTTCACAGCGGCCAGCACCGGATAGGAACAGATCTCGTCGACCAGCGCATTCACCACCGGGCTGTCCTTGCCCTCGTAGACCATCGGCCGCAGCAGCTCCGGCACCAGGTTGGACAGGCCGCAGATCGTGCCCTCGGCACCGTTGCGCACCGCCTTGGCGAGCTGGCGCTCGTCGCCGACGAGAATGGCGAGCTCGCCATGTGCCTTCAGCAGCGCCTCGGTATTGGCGTAATCGCCGGAGGAATCCTTGACGCCGATGACGAGCCCCGGGAAAGCCGTCTTCAGCCGCTGCACCAGCCCAACGCTGATATCCACCGCCGTCACCGAGGGGATGTGGTAGACGACGACGTTGCGCGCCGCCGACCCGAGCTTCTCGAAGAACTGCGAGAACCAGGCATAGAGCCCCTCGTCGCTGACGCCCTTGAAGTAGAAGGGCGGTGCCACGAGCAGGCCCTTGGCCCCGGCGTCGAGCGCCAGCCGCGCCTGCTCCACCGCCTCATGCATCGAGGCTGCCGCGACCCCGGCATAGATCTGCGCCGCCGGATCGATCCCGGCTCCGATCAGCGCTCCCATCATCGCCGTCCGCGCCGGCAATCCGAGCGCGGCGCCCTCCCCCGTCGTGCCGAACAGGGTGACGGAGTCGCAGCCATGCGCCAGCACGTGACGGGCGTGGTGGACAAGGCGAGGCAGGTCGATGCCGCCGCCTTCCCGCATCGGGGTCGTGATCGCACAGGAGAGGCCGAAGCGGGTCTTTTCAGTGGCCATGGAAGGAGCTTTCAGAACTGAGTCGTGACTGACATGTTGGTTTGAGGACAGAACCGCCCACAGGCGGTCCACGCGATGTTGCCTAGCCGTCCTTGAGGCCTCCGGCCGAGAGTCCGGCGACGATCTGGCGCTGGGCGATGACGGTGACGAGCAGCACGGGCAACGTCACCAGGAGCGCCGCCGCCGCCAGCGGTCCCCAGGAGATCTGCTCGAAAGTCAGCGAGTTATACACGGCCGAGGGCAGCGTCCGGCTCGCCTTGCCGCCGAGCACCACCGAGAAGATGAAGTTGTTCCAGGAGAAGATGAAGGCGAGGATGCCGCCGACCACGATGCCGGGCTTCGCGAGCGGCAGCGCGACATGACGAAAGGCCTGCCAGGTCGTGGCGCCGTCGATGCGCGAGGCATCCTCCAGCTCCATCGGCACATTCTCGAAATACCCGATCATGATCCAGACGATGATCGGGATGGTGATGACGAGGTGGGTGATGACCAGTGCCGTGATCGTCCCGACCAGTCCGGTGATCTGGAACAGCAGAAAGAGCGGAATCAGATAGGACAGCGCCGGCGTCATCCGCGCGATCAGGATCAGGATCGCGAATTTATGCGCCTTGCCGCGCGCGATGCCGTAGCCTGCCGGCACGCCGACGATGAGCCCGAGCAGCACCGCGCCGCCCGTAACCAGGATCGAGTTCCAGAGATAGAGCCCGAAATTGTTCTGCGCGAAGACGTCGACATAGTTCTTCAGCGTCGGCGGGTTCGGAATGAAGACCGGCGGGAAGGCGGTGTTGTCGAGTTCGTTCTTGAACGAGAGCGAGATCATCCAGAGGAAGACCAGCACGGCCGGCGAGACCAGCACGAAGACCGAGGCCCAGAAGCCGAGTTTCTTGGCGAAGCGGTTCATCACGCGTTCCACTTCGACTTCTGTCGCGCATAGAGCAGCAGCAGCGAGAGCATGATGATGATGACGAAGAAGATCACCACGACGGCCGAGGCGTAGCCGATCTTGTAGAACTGGAAGGCCTGCAGATAGAGGAAGATGTTCAGCGTCTCCGAGGCCGTCCCCGGCCCGCCCTGCGTGATCACGAAGATCGTGTCGAAGGCCTTCAGCGCATCGATGGTGCGGATCACGATCGCGACCATGATGAAGGGCCAGACCAGCGGCAGCGTGATGTGCCGGAACATGTGCCAGTCATTGGCGCCGTCGATCAGCGCGGACTCATAGGGCTCGCGCGGCAGTCCGGCGAGGCCGCCGAGCACGATCAGCATGACGAGCGGCGTCCAATGCCAGACCTCGACCATGACCAGCGTCGGGATCACCGTGCCGGGGTCGTAGACCCAGCCCTGCGGCGGAATGCCGACCAGCGAAAGCAGATAGTTCAGCACGCCGAGCTGCGGGTGGAACATCATCGTCCAGACCAGCGCGACCGCGACCGGCGTCGCCATCATCGGCATGACGAAGATGGTGCGCAGCAAGCCGCGATAGGGAAACTCGCGGTGGAACACCAGCGCCGCCGCCGTGCCGAACAGGATCGGCAGGACGACGGCGAGGACGGTGAAATAGACCGTGTGCCAGATCGATTCGAGGAAGCGCGTATCCTTCGAGAGCTCGGTGAAATTGCCGAAGCCCACGAACTCCGAGCCGCCGCCGATCTTCCAGTCCTGCCCGGACATGTAGAGCGTGAACAGCCAGGGGAAGACGATCACCGCCGCGATGACCAGCACCGCCGGCAGCGAGAACAGCCAGTAGCGTGGCGTGAAATCGGCCGAGGCCGTAGCGGCGCTCGCTTGCGCCGTGCTCGGCATGCTGGCTGGCAGGGACGTGCTGGTCATGCGTTCTGCTTCACTGGAAACCACTCGTCATGCTCGCCCTTGTGGCGAGCATCCACGTCTTGAACACCGATCTCGATGGCGGAAGACGTGGATGGTCGGGACAAGCCCGACCATGACGCTTCCCGCTTCGCGCCTTCAGCCCTGCTCGCTCTTGGCGAGCACCGGCGCGAAGGTCTCGGTCGCCTTCTTGAGCTCGGCCGCGACATCCGCCCCGCCGATCGCATTGGTCAGCGCCACGCCGAAGACGTCACGGAACTCGGTCACCGGTACGATCTGCGGCAGACCGGCGCGCGCGATCTTGGCCGAGGCCAGCAGGCACTCGAAATACTGCTTGCCGAATTTCGAAGCCTGGATCGTCTCGGTGTCGAGATAAGCCGAGGACCGGCCCGGCGCGCCCGCGCCGGCCTTGAGCATCGCGATCTGGTTCTTCTTGTTGGTCATGAACTGGAGGTAGAGCCAGGCCGCCTCCTTCTTGGAGGAGCCGCGCGAGATGCCCATGCCGTCGGCGAACATGCCGGCGTAATGCGCCTTCGGCCCCGGCGGCGTCACGCCATAGCCGACCTTGCCGACGATGCGCGACTTGGTCGGATCCTCCAGCGGCGTGGCGAAGCCGATGCCATCGAGCCACATCGCGGCACGGCCCTGCATGAAGGTCGTCTGGCACTCGTTCCAGTTGAAGCCGACCTGCCCGACCGGGCCGGTCTCCTTGTTGAGCTTCTTGTAGAGCTCGCCCGCCCAGATCGCCTCCGGCGTGTCGGTCAGCAGCTTGCCGTCGGTCGAGACCGTCTCCATGCCCTGGCCGAGCATCAGCGAGGTCCAGACCGGGATATTGGCGTTCTTCAGCCCGCGCGAGACGAAACCAGCGACGCCCTTGGCAGGGTCGTGCAGCTTCTGCGCCGCGGCGAACATCTCGTCCATCGTCTTCGGATAGGAGACGTTCTTCGCGTCGAAGAGCTCCTTGTTGTAGTAGATCATCCAGTAGTCGACGAAGAACGGGATCGTATCGAGCGCCCCGTCGGCCTGGCGCGCATAGGCGACCGGGCCTGCGCCGAAATCGGCGAAGTCGAAATCGGGCGAGGTCAGCGAAGCGTTCTTGATGAAGGGCTCGAGATTCTCGAACCACTTGCCCTTGGCCGCCATGCGCTTCTGCACATGCAGCGAGATGCCGCTGACGTCGAAGCTCGGCTTGCCCGAGGCGAACTCGATCACCGCCTTCTGGCGCTGCTGCTGCTCCGGCACCTGCTCGGAGGAGACCTTGATACCAGTGAGCTCGGTGAATTCCTTCTCGGCCTGCTGCATCAGGTCGGAGCGCGGATTCTTGACCAGCAGCACGTCGATCGACTGGCCGGAGAACTTCTTCCAGTCGAAGGCGCCCTGCGCCTGCGCCTTGCGCAGCACCAGCGGCGAGGCGAGCGCGGCAGCGCCGCCGGCCAGCAGGACACGGCGCGTCGGCTTGAGAATGCTATCGGTCATCGGCGTCCTCCCCAGGACTTAGAAAGACGGCCCGTTCGGGCCTTTCATGTCGCGCGGAACGGGAGGGAGGCAGCACCTCCCTTTCCCGCGATCGGGCTGGACGCTAATCCGGTTTCGAGTCGGTTGCAAGCTAACATGTTGGCGTGCACATAGTAGCGCCACACCGCTCCCTTCCGGTGCGGAACCTTCCGCGAGAGCTGCCCGTGACGAGCCTGCCCCGCATCGATTCCCACCAGCATTTCTGGCAGCTCGCCCGCGGCGATTATGGCTGGCTCACGCCCGCGCTCAAGCCCATCCATCGCGACTTCGGGCCCGCCGACCTCGCCCCGCATCTCGCCGAGCACGATATCGCTGCCACCATCCTCGTCCAGGCCGCGCCGACCGAGGCCGAGACGCGCTTCCTGCTCGACATCGCCGCAGCTACCCCGTTCGTCGCCGGCGTCGTCGGCTGGGCGGATTTCGAGGCCCCCGACGCCCCCGCCCGCATCGCCGCGCTGGCGGCCGATCCGCTGCTCGTGGGCCTGCGCCCCATGGTGCAGGACATTCCCGATCCGGACTGGCTCGCCCGACCCGAGCTCGCCCCTGCCTTCGCGGCACTCACGCGACATGGCCTCGTCTTCGACGCGCTGGTGAAGCCGCCGCAGATCCCGGCACTGCTCGCCCTGCTCGACCGCGAGACGGACCTCCCGGTCGTCGTCGACCACGGCGCCAAGCCGGACCTCACCGGCGCCGATCTCGCGGACTGGCGCGACGGCATCGCGGCCTTGGCCGCCCGGCCCAACACCGTCTGCAAACTCTCCGGCCTCGTCACCGAAGCCGGGCCGGACTGGAACGACGCGACGCTCGCGCCAGTCTTCGCGCATCTCCTCGCCTGCTTCGGGCCGCAGCGCCTGCTCTGGGGCAGCGACTGGCCCGTCGTCACGCTGCGCGCGCCCTATGCCGGCTGGCTCGCCGCGGCGACACGCCTCACCGCGACGCTGCCCGCCGCCGATCGCGCCGCCATCTTCGGCGGCAACGCGGCGCGGGTCTATCTGGCGAAACATGGCCGAAATCCGGCCAAAATCGTCAGCGACGGTTCATCTGGGCAGGTTTAACCCTGCTCCTGCTGCCCGACCGCCCGGAATGACCCGCCCGGCCGCAGCGGCATCGACAGGCGTCCCTTGACCGGGAGGATCAGATGACAAAGACCAGATTCGCGCTTGCAGCCGGCCTCTTCGCGCTCGCCGGCGGGTTCACGCTGCAGGCCTCGACGCCGGCGCTCGCGCTGACGATGAAGGAATGCAGCACCAAGTATCAGGCGGCCAAGACCGGCAACACGCTGAACGGCCAGTCCTGGAACGATTTCCGCAAGACCCAGTGCAGCGACGGCGCCGCTGCGGCCCCGGCCGCCGCCCCCGCCGCGACGGCCCCCGCCCCGGCCAACCCGATGAAGCCGGCGGCAACGACCGCGACCGCCCCGGCCGCGCCGAAACCCGCCGCCGCCCCCTCGGCCGCACCGGCCGGCAACGCCGTGTTCCCGAGCAAGGTCGACCCGAAATACTCGCAGCTCTCGGCCGGCAAGCAGCGGTTCAAGACCTGCAACGACCAGTACAACGCCAACAAGGCCGGCAACGGCACTGGCAATGGCGGCCTGAAATGGATCCAGAAGGGCGGCGGCTATTACAGCCAGTGCAACGCCCATCTGAAGGGCGCCTGAGCCGGCACAGGGCTCGCGACGATCCGCGACACGATCGCCACCCCGGCTCTCCCCGGGGTGGCGGACTGCCCGCCCCCAGGCCCCGCCCTCGATCCCTCCACACGACCTGCTTCCGGATGGCCCTCCCCGGTGACGAACCGGGCCGAGGACAGCCATGACGGGCCAGGCCGGGGACGAGTTCTGGTCAGGCCCCCTTGGCGATAGCCTGCTTCAACCGCGCCACGGCCTCCGTCGCGCCGGACCTGACCGTGACGTCCAGCGTCGGCGCTTCCAGCTCGATCATCTCGATCAGCGTCGCAGGCGTGATCTCGGCCCGCGCCGCGGTGAGCTTCAGCACGGCATTGGCGACGATGTTGGGCCAGTAGGCCGCCCCGCCCTTGGCCAGCCCCTTGGCCTTGCGGCCCTCGAATTCCTGGGCGAGCTGTTCGGGGGTCTTTTTGGCCATGGCGAGGTTTCCGTGAATCGCTTTGGGCGGTGAGCTTAGCGCAATCGGCCCCGAAAAGGGCGCGGGGAGCCCCGCTGCCATGTGGAGAGGGGCGGGATGGGATTTCGGCAGGCGTCATCGCCGCCCGCGCCGTGGGGCGTGGGCGTTGACGGATGAGGGGCAGCGGAGCGCCGCGAGGCGCAGGTTGTATCGAGCCGCTTCCATTGAGCCAGGATGCGGCGCGGATGGATTGAGCCACCATCCGCACGCCCCGTGGCGCTCCGCTTGCCGGCGTTCTTCAGTCTCCGGGCCGCGCTTATACGGCAGGGCGTTTCGCTGACCTGCGGGCCTCGACGCCAGTTCGGCAGAGACGCTTGCGCGATCTCCTTTGTCTCGTGCAGCGGATGATCCCGAAAGGGGCTAAGCCGTTTTCGGTCCGCTGCCGGCCTTGTCGCGTCCTGGCCCCGCAGATGCGGTGCCGCCATGCCTTCCAGCGAGCTCCTCGCACAGGGGCCGTAGTACCCCCAGGGCGGTGCCCCGAAGCCTCCCGGGAGTGGGTCGTAACCCCACCCGCAGGCGCCGCCCCCGCCCCGCCAACGGCATACCTCCGGATGGCTGCCCCTCGGGGACGAGGTGGGGTGAGGATAGGGGCGGCGTGGGACGGCGGGGATAAATTTTCTAACGAAGCCACGGCAGCAGTGAGGATGTTGGGAAGCACGACAACCCTAAGCTTTGGGCAGCTCTGTTGTGTTGGTGGCCTTCGAGTGCGCGGGCGATCTCAATGCCCGGCATAAAGTGCTACGGCCGCCAGTATGTATGAGAACGCAATGAGAAGATAAGCCAACTGAAGAAACGTCACCGCGATCTCCGTTCGAAATTCGCGGAAATTCATATATCGCATCATTCTGCCCAGCGGCTGGCAATCTCTGCCACAAACTCGGACATATCGTGCAAGTCCTTGGGTAAACGACCCACGCTGATCAGCGCACAGCAAAGCCCGATCACCCTGCAAGGTCTTGCTTCCTCAGTTTTTGCCATGGGTCGCGACAACCTGTAACGACGGCCGGGAGCGCCAAGGGGAACGCTTCCTCGTATGGGATGCGTAACTGTCAACCAAGGCAGAAGAGGTGCTTCACCGGCAAAACCGGAGTCGTATCAAACACTTACCTAAATATTTGATTCTTATTGATTTTTACGAAAGAAAGCAGAATATAACGCTGGGATTCCGAGATCGGGTTGCGGACGATTCGATCCGTGGCGTCCGATGGGACGCTCAACACTTAGAAGTTGGGCTATCCGCCCCCGGAGTAGACGGTTTCGGATCCCACCACTGCCTTGGATAACCGAAAAACTCGAATATCTCTTTTTGCTCAGGCAACAGATTTGCCATCTTGAAAGATGGCATCAGTTTGACCCCATACCCTGAGTAAATGCGATAGCCGTCGACATCGTTCGTAAACGCAACTCTTGATTTGAGAATTTTTGCGAAACGGGGATCGCACGCACCAGTATCGAATTTATCGCAAGCTTTGAAAAATGCACTTGCCGCAATGTCAGCTAGCTGCAACCCGCCCCGTTCATGAGAGGGTGATATATCTACCAACTCCCTCTCCATTACGTCCCATCTCAAATCGCCAAGAGGGAGAAAGAGTGCATTTGCGCTTGATTTCATCCTTAGCCAATCAAAATAGACCTTCATCTGGGAATAAGATAACCCACCTCTATTGCTAAACGAGATTTTTAGTTTCTCTGATTGACCGTATTTTGCAGCGGAATGCGAAGCGACCCAATGCGTCACTCGCTCAAGCAATATGCGCGTTAGCCAGCAATAAAACCAATTTTTATCGAGAGATTTTAGTTCAGCAAATCGATTTCTCCAGCCCTTCATGTTTTTCTTGTTAGACGCAACAACAAATATCCGACATGGAAATTCAGATAGTTGCGTGCAGGCGAATATCTTCTTGGCTTCATTCATTTTCGCAAAATGAAGTTGATTTGACTGAAAATTCTTGAAATTTGCGGACACCGACCGAACTAAGTCATCGCATCTAGGTTCATTATCACTTGAGACGACGACCGCCGAAACAATCAGCCACTCGCTCGCGCCTCTCTCGTCGATAGGTTTCACGCGGTTTAGGCCCGGATCACCAGCCTCATCGATATATGCAACGTAGCGATATGGCAGCATCGGTTTGGCCGAATTATTCCTGGCTCAGATTCAATTACCACGATCAAACCAAAAAGGAGCTAACGAGCCTGCGACAAAGCTTGTGCTTCCTGTTCCGCTTGACTCGCCCCGCCCTCCCATCCTACCCCCATCGACGGGACACGCCCCCCCAACGGGGCGCGCCCATCTGTAAGGATGGAGACATCGATGGCGAATACTGCTCCGGCCACGCGTCCGCGCGTGCCGAATTTCTCGTCCGGCCCCTGCGCCAAGCGCCCCGGCTGGAACCTCAAAGCCCTCTCCGACGCCCCGCTCGGCCGCTCGCACCGCGCCAAGATCGGCAAGGACAAGCTCAAGCGCGCGATCGACCTGACGCGCGAGGTGCTGCAGGTCCCGGCCGATTACCGCATCGGCATCGTGCCGGCCTCCGATACCGGCGCCGTCGAGATGGCGCTCTGGTCTTTGTTGGGCGCCCGCGGCGTCGACATGGTCAGCTGGGAGAGTTTTGGCGCCGGCTGGGTCACCGATGTCGTCAAGCAACTCAAGCTTGCGGACGTCCGCACCTTCGACGCCCCCTATGGCGAATTGCCGAACCTCAAGAAGGTCGACACCAAGAACCGCGACGTCGTCTTCACCTGGAACGGCACCACCTCCGGCGTGCGCGTCGTCGACGCCAGCTGGATCGCCGACGATCGCGAGGGGTTGACCATCTGCGACGCCACCTCCGCCGCTTTCGCCCAGCGCCTCGACTGGCAAAAGCTCGATGTCGTCACCTTCTCCTGGCAGAAGGTGCTCGGCGGCGAGGCCGCGCATGGCATGATCGTACTCTCGCCGCGCGCCGTCGCCCGGCTCGAAAGCTACAAGCCGGCCTGGCCGCTGCCGAAGATCTTCCGCATGACCTCGGGCGGCAAGCTGATCGAGGGCATCTTCACCGGCGAGACCATCAACACCCCCTCCATGCTCGCGGTCGAGGACTATATCGACGCGCTGGAATGGGCCCAGAAGGTCGGCGGGCTCGACGGCCTGGTGAAGCGCGCCGACGGCAATGCCCGCGTCATCGCCAAGTTCGTGCGCGAGAACGACTGGATCGACTTCCTGGCCGTGAAGCCGAAGACGCGCTCCAACACGTCGGTCTGCCTGAAGTTCACCGACCCGGCCGTGACGGCCCTGCCGGCGGACGCGCAGGCGGCCTTCGCCAAGCAGGTCGTCTCGATCATCGAGAAGGCCGGCGCCGGCTACGATCTCGGCCACTATCGCGACGCCCCTCCCGGCCTGCGCATCTGGTGCGGCGCGACCGTGCAGTCGCGCGACCTCAAGGCGCTGCTGCCCTGGATCGAATACGCCTTCGCCGAGGCCAAGGCGGGCCTGGGCAAAAAGGCGGCGTAAGCGCTTCGCCTCCGCCACGTCATGGTCGGGCTTGTCCCGACCATCCACGTCTTGCTTCGCCAATGGCATCGCGAGCGTTCGAGACGGGCGGCGCAACCGATATCCGACAGCGCGGCGCGTAGCCGCGCGAAGACGTGGATGGTCGCCACAAGGGCGACCATGACGCCCTCCCCCTTCTCAGCGCCAGACCGCTCCCTGTGCAGCGCGGCGCCAGCCGGAGCCTCCCATGCCCGCACCAAAGGTCCTGATTTCCGACGCCCTCTCCCCCGCCGCCGTCCAGATTTTCAAGGACCGCGGCATCGACGTGACCTTCGATCCGAGCCTCGGCAAGGACAAGGACAAGCTCGCCGCCGTGATCGGCGACTATGACGGCCTCGCCATCCGCTCGGCCACCAAGGCCACCGCCAAGCTCCTCGAGCAGGCGAAGAACCTGAAGGTCATCGGCCGCGCCGGCATCGGGGTCGACAATGTCGAGATCCCCGCCGCGACCGCGCGCGGCGTGATCGTGATGAACACGCCCTTCGGCAACTCGATCACCACCGCCGAGCACGCCATCGCCATGATGTTCGCGCTCGCCCGCCAGATCCCCGCCGCCGATACCTCGACCCAGGCCGGGAAGTGGGAGAAGAACCGCTTCATGGGCGTCGAGATCACGGCCAAGACGCTCGGCCTGATCGGCGCCGGCAATATCGGCTCGATCGTCGCCGAGCGCGCCATCGGCCTGAAGATGCGCGTCATCGCCTATGACCCCTATCTCTCGCCGGAGCGCGCCGTCGCGCTCGGCGTCGAGAAGGTCGAGCTGGAAGACCTGCTGAAGCGTTCGGACTTCATCACGCTGCACGTCCCGATGACCGAGAAGACGAAGAACATCCTCTCGGCCGAGAACCTCGCCAAGACCAAGAAGGGCGTGCGGATCATCAACTGCGCCCGCGGCGGCCTCGTCGACGAGCAGGCACTGGCCGATCTGATCAAGTCCGGCCATGTCGCGGGCGCCGCCTTCGACGTGTTTTCGGTCGAGCCGGCGGAATCGAACCCGCTCTTCGGCCTCGATAACGTCGTCTGCACCCCGCATCTCGGCGCCTCCACCAACGAGGCGCAGGAGAATGTCGCCCTGCAGGTCGCCGAGCAGATGAGCGACTACCTGCTCAAGGGCGCGATCACCAACGCGGTCAACTTCCCCTCGATCACGGCGGAAGAAGCCCCGCGGGTGAAGCCCTTCGTCGATCTGGCGGAAAAGCTCGGCTCCTTCCTCGGCCAGCTCACCGAGGCGGCCGTGAAGGGCATCCGCATCGAGTATGAGGGCGCGGTCGCTGCCCTCAACCTCAAGGCGATCTCGGCCGCCGCGATCACCGGCGTGCTGCGCCCCTTCCTGCCCGAGATCAACATGGTCAACGCCGCGCTGATCGCCAAGGAGAAGGGCATCGTCGTCGAGGAACTGACCCGCGAGGTCGCCGGCAATCTCGAAAGCGTCATCCGCATCGTCGTCGAGGCCGAGGACATGCCGCGCCACGCTTCGGGCACGGTCTTCCATGACGGCAAGCCGCGCATCGTCGAAATCCGCGACATTGCCGTCGACGCCGAGTTCGCGCCGCACATGCTCTATGTGCGCAACGCCGACAAGCCGGGCTTCATCGGCCAGTTCGGCTCGTTGCTCGGCGGCGCCGGCGTCAACGTCGCGACCTTCTCGCTCGGCCGCGACAAGCCGGGCGGCGACGCGATCTGCTACGTCGCGGTCGACGAGGCGATCTCGGACGAACTGCTCGACAAGATCCACGAGATCCCGATGGTCAAGCGCGCCCGGCGCCTGCGGTTCTGATCGTGATCAATCCCCTGCGGGCCATCGTCGCCTCCCGACAGGAGGCGGCGCTGGAACCGATCCGCTTCGAGGTCCGCCGCGACGAGGCGGCGGGCCTCTGGTATGCGATGGATACGGGCGAGCTCGGCATCGTCACCGAGGCGGAATCGCTCGAGGCGCTGCGCGAACGGCTGAAGCTGCTCCTGCCGGAATGCTTCGGCATCGAGGACTGTCCGGTGGAGCTTGCGCTCTGCGACGACGAGAATGACGCGCCTGTCTGACACGCCGCCGTAACGCTGCCGCAATGTCCGTTCCCTCTGATGCGAACATCATGAGGAAACGCCCCATGCCTGCCCGCCTTCGCCTTGCCTGCACCGCCCTCGCCTGCCTGATCGCGCTGCCGGCGCTGGCCGACTGGGACAGGGCCAGGCTCGACAAGGAGATCGGCGGCATCGAGGAGCAGGCCAAGGGCCGGCTCGGCGTCGCGCTGCTGGATCTCAAGGACCGCAAGCTCTGGTCGCATCGCGGGGCCGAGACCTTCCCGATGCAGAGCGTGTTCAAGCTGCCGCTGGCGGTCGCGGTGCTGCAGCAGGTCGAGGCCGGCAAGTTCAAGCTCGACCAGCCGATCACCGTCACCCGCAAGGATTTCTCGCTGTTCCACAGCCCGCTCGTCAAAGCCTTCAAGGGCGAGCGCAACGACTATCCGCTGAGCGAACTGATCCGGCTCGCGGCCGGCGAGAGCGACAACACCGCCGCCGACCTGCTGATGCGCGAGATCGGCGGCCCGCAGGTCGTGACGAAGATGCTGCGCGACGGTGGCATCGAGGGCATGTCCGTCGACCGCTACGAGCGCCAGTTCCAGCCCGAGATCTATGGCCTGCCCGGCTTCGGCTGGGACCAGGTGGTCGATGAGCCGGATTTCCGGGCGAAGCTCAGGGCGCTGAAGCCGCGATACCGCATCGCCTCGCTCGCCAAGGCGCTCGTCGACAAGCGCGACGCCGCGACGCCGGAAGCGAGCGCACGCTTCCTGGAAGCGCTCGCTCAGGGCAACTGGCTGCGCGATCCCGCGCACAACGCCTTCCTGATGAAGGTCATCACCGAGACGAAGATCGGCGCCGACCGCATCAAGGCGGGCCTGCCCGCCGGCTCCAAGCTCGCCCACCGCACTGGGGCCGGCTTGACCACGGACGGCATCAACCACGCCACCAACGATATCGGCATCGCCACTTTGCCGGATGGGCGGCGCTTCGTCATCGTGACCTATCTCGCCGGATCACGCGCCGATGCGCCGCAGCGCGAGGCGGCACTGGCGGAAGTCGCAGAGCTGGCGGTTTCGGCGCTGCGCTGAAGCGCTGCGCGCGCCTCAGCGGCCCAGCCGCTCGGCGATGAAGATGCCGCCGAGCACAAGCGCCAGCGCCAGCGCATGATGCAGGCCGAAGGGCTCCCCGACGATCAGCACGGCCAGGATCGGCGCGAAGACCGGCACGAGATTGACGAAGACGCCGGCCCGGCCCGGTCCGATCAGCTCGATCGCACGCATGAAGGAGAGCTGCGACAGGATCGACGGCCCGATCACCGTGAAGGCGAGGATGCACCAGCCGGTCAGCGTCGGCGCGTGGTATTGGCCGATCCCGATCTCGATGGCGAGCAGCGGCAGCGCGATCACGCAGGCGAAGCTGGCGGCAACGGTGAAGAACACCAGCGGCGGCATCTTCGGCCGGTTGCGCACCGCGACGGTGTAACCCGCATAGAAGATGCAGGCGAGGATCATCAGCAGGTCGCCCGCGGCGAAGCGCAGATTGGCAAGCGCATGGATATCGCCGCGGCTCGCGGTCACGGCGACGCCGAGCAGGGTGACCAGCACGCCGAACGCCTGCATGGCGCCGATCGGGATCCGGTAGGCGACGAAGGCGCCCAGCAGCACGAAGACCGGAATGGCGCCCTGCAGAATGCCGATATTGATCGCCGAGGTCGAATAGGCGGCGATGTACATCAGCGTGTTGAACGCCGTGAAGCCGGCGATGCCGAGCAGGGCGATGAACACCCAATGCGCCTTGATCTGCGGCCAGTGCTCCACGATCTGCCGCCGCAGCAGGAAGGGCATGATCAGGCACACGCCGATCCAGCGGAAGGAGGTCAGCGCCATCGGCGTGATATTGCCGACGGCGAGCCGGCTGGCGACCGCGTTGCCCGCCCAGATCAGCGTCGTCAGGATCATCAGCAGATAGGCGTTGTTCCAGATGCGCCGCGGCCAGCTCAGCGTGGAAGTCCGGTCTGGGTGCACGTTTCCGCCCTGTCGCGATGAAGGATCCCTGCAATAACCTTGCGCAAGGCGCTCCTCCTATGAGATTGCGCGCACACCCGCCCGTCGTCCGATGCATCCCCAGTGGAATTCCCCGATGATCGAAACCGGCCAACGCCCGCTCCGCCTGCTCTTCGTCGATGGCAACACGCGCGACCAGCGCGCGAGCTATGTCAGGGATTATGGTGCGAGTCCGGCCGAGGCCTATGCGACCGAGGTGGCGGCGATCGCGCCCGGCATCATCTCCGACATCTGCCTGCCGGCCGACGAAGGCTCCAACCTGCCGGACGGAGCCGGGCTCGAATCCTATGACGGCATCTTCCTCACCGGCTCGGCCCTGCACATCTACGAGATCCAGCCCGCGGTCACCCGCCAGATCGATCTGATGCAGGCGATCTACGCCAGCGGCACACCCTGCTTCGGTTCCTGCTGGGGCATCCAGATGGGCTCGGTCGCGGCCGGTGGCACCGTCACCGCCAATCCCAACGGGCGCGAGGTCGGCTTCGCCCGCCGCATCGCGCCGACCGAGATCGGCCGCGGCCATCCGCTCCTCGCCGGCCGGCCCGCCGCCTTCGATGCCCCGGCGATCCATCTCGACACCGTCGCCTTGCCGCCGCATGGCACGACGATCCTCGCCTCCAACAGCGTGAGCCAGGTCCAGGCCGCCGAGATCCGCCATAATGGCGGCACCTTCTGGGGCGTGCAGTATCATCCCGAATTCTCGCTGGGGCTCGTCGCTTCCATCCTCGGCCGCATGGTGCCGGAGCTGATCCGGGAAGGTTTCCGCAAGGACGAGACCGCCGCCAAGGACTGGCTGGAGGACCTGCGCACTCTCGACGCCGACCCGGCGCGCCAAGATCTCGCCTGGGCCCACGGCCTCGATCGCGAGGTGCTCGACGCCGAGCGCCGCGTCACCGAGCTGCGCAATTTCATCGATCGGCGGGTGAAGCCGCATGCCAGCGAGCGCGGGCGCGCCTGAGCCCGCAACGCTCCAAACCCGGCCACGGCGGCCCCGGCCGCCGTCGTCTTATTGCAAATGCTTATTATAACTAAGATATTGATTTAATTGAACATTGACAGCCGGAGCCGCTTCGGACTACTTGCCGGCCATCGGGGAGTAGCGGCGCGCCCGGGGCGCGCGGTCGCATCAACACACTCGCGGCGAACGGCGCGTGGTGCGATCAGCCGGACAGACCGGCCCAGCGAGACCGTGACGACCGCGGGGTGAAGGACAGGCCCTGCCGGATCGTCGGTCCCGATGTCCATCGACAGGTTCGTCATGTCACCGTTTTCGATTGCAGTGCTCGCCATGGGCATGTCCGTCGATGCCCTCCTCGCCTCGCTCGGCCGTGGCGCCGGCACCGACCGGCCGCGGCTGGCCGAAGCCCTTCGCACCGGCATGGTGTTCGGCATCGTCGAGACGATTACGCCATTGCTCGGCTGGGCGGCCGGCATCGTCGCCAGCAAATATGTCGAGCAGATCGACCACTGGATCGCCTTCCTGCTGCTCGGCATCGTCGGCGGCCGGATGGTGCTGCATTCGTTGAAGCCCGCCGCCGAACGGGAAGCGGCGGCCCGCGGCCGCTCCTGGTGGGTGCTGCTCGCGACGGCGGTCGGCACCAGCATCGACGCCATGGCCGTCGGCGTGTCGCTCGCCTTCCTGCAGGTCAACATCGTCGTCATCGCCTGTGCCATCGGCTTCGCCACCTTCGTCATGTCGACGGGCGGGATGATGGCCGGCAACCTGATCGGAACCGCCTTCGGGCGCTGGTTGGAAAGGCTCGGCGGGCTCGCCCTCATGGCGCTGGGGACGTCGATCCTCGTCAGCCACCTTTCCGGCGGCTGATCGTCTCGCCTCCGAATTTCGCTTCAGGCCCAATGAATGCCGCGATCATCGCCATAGTCGGCCTCGTTCCACGCCGGGTTCCGATCGACGGAGCGATGAAGTGACCTTGTATCGATTGAGTTCGAGCCTGCTCCTCGCAGCCTCCCTGGTCTTGCCGCTCCCGGCAGCGCAGGCGGCAAGCTTTTCATGCTCGAAGGCGACGACCCCGGCCGAGCGCATCATCTGCGGCGACAAGGATCTCGGCGCGCGCGACGGCCTCATGGCCCGGCTATTCGCCGCCGCACTGCGCGGTGAGGACCGGGACAAGGTTCGCGCCAGCCAGCAGAGCTGGCACGACGCCCTGATGGCTTGCGGCAACGCCGCTTGCGTCAAACAGAGCTATGACAAGCGGATCTTCGAGCTGATCGGCACCAAAGGCGGACGCAGCGCCACGACGGAGTTCCACCGCGGCAACAGCGATCGCGATCAGGGCAGCCTGGTCGTCGCGGGGCCCGTTGACGGCATGGTGGCCTTCTCGATCAGCGCGACCTATGTCGGCAAGGGCGGCGCCGCCGCAGGCGATGTCTATGCCAGCGGGGCCGACGGCGTGGTCCGCCTCGAAGGCGACAGCGGCAAGATCGACATGGGTCAGGGTTGTGTCGTGACCGTGAGCCGGGTCGATGCGCGCAGCTGGCGCGCGGCCCAAACCGAGCCGTGCGGTGCGCAATTCGCCGCGAATATTTCGCTGGACGGACTGTATCGCCGATAGACCCGTCGTCGTCGCGTGGCCTTCAGCGCCGCTGCCGTCGTGCCGCGAAATCCTGCGTCAGCCGCCATTCGCCGTCCGTCTCCCGCTCGTTGAGCCAGGTGAAGCTGTCCGTCGCGATGTCGAGGAAACGCCAGCGCATCCGCTGGCCGTCCGGCAATGTCGTCTCCAGCCGGACCTCTTCGCCGATGCGCCGCGCAACGAAGACATGGACGACGCCATGCTGCGGGCCAACCCAGGCCGAGCGCCAGCCCTGCACCGCCGCCTCGTAGAAGCGCAGACTCGTGCCGTATTCATAGGTCTCCGACACCAGCGCGCGCTGTCCGCGCGGCGGCACGATCCAGACATCCTGGATGGCGCGCCCTTCCAGCACGCGGGCGAAGTGCCATTCGCCGTCGAGCCGGCGCTCGACCGTGCCGTCCGGCCGGTACCAGCTCACGACGAGATCCCAGCCGCCGATGAAGGGCTCGAAGATCCGCTGCTCCGGCGGAATCTCCGGATGCGGCGCCGGGCTGATCAGGGCGTCGCTGAAGATCGTGCTCATCCGGGATCTCCTGTCACATTCGTTTCGTTAGCAGGGACGCTGCCGCCCGCCGTCAGGATGAGACCGCCTGCCCGCGCTCCTGCGAACGGAGGACGAGAAAAAGCCTGGACGAATCTATCCGCAGTCGGGCTCGATTTCGCCTTGGGTGCGCCGAATTCCATGGGCCTATCATGGCTTCGTGATTGCGCTTGGGAGGGGATGATTTTGATTCGAAACCATATTGCCGCTGCCCTGTTCCTCATGCCGGGCATGGCCGCCGCCGCCGAAACCGATCTCGACAGCCGCATCGACCGCGTCACCATCTATCCGGACGGTGCCGTGGTCACCCGCCTCGGCAAGGCGACCCTGCTGCAGGGCGCCTCGCAGATCGTCCTGCGCGGCCTGCCGGCAACGATCGACCCGGCCTCGATCCGGGTCGAGGGTAAGGGCGACGGAGCCTTCTCGGTCGGTGCCGTCGATGTCCGCATCACGCCGGGCGACGCGAAGCCGGTGCTCGACAAGACCGTCGAGGACAAGCTCAAGGCGCTGCGCGACGAGAAGGGCCAGCATGAGGGCCGCATCGCCGCCATCGAGGCCCAGCGCGCCACCATCGAGCGCTTCGCCCAGGTCGGCCCCGACAAGCTCGGCCCCGACGGCAAGGCCCTGCCCGTCTCCGACTGGCCGGCCGTGTTCGAGGCGATCGGCACCGCGCTGGTCAAGGTCCAGAATGATTTGCGCGGAGAGCGGACGAAGCTCGCCGACATCACGGCGGAGATCGCCGCTCTCGAACGGGCCCGCCCGCAGGGCGCTCGCCCCGGCGCGCCGAAGCGCGACGTCGCCATCGCGGTCGAGGCGCCCCAGCCCGTCGCCGCCGAATTCACGGTGAGCTACCGCGTCAGCGGCGCCCAATGGGTTCCGGGCTACGAGGCGCGTTTGTCGACCACGGCCGAGAAGCCGGCGCTGACGCTGACCCGCCGCGCCGAGATCCGCCAGCGCACCGGCGAGGACTGGAACGACGTCGCCCTGACGCTTTCCACGACCCGTTCGGCCGGCGGCACAGGCGCTCCCGAGCTCCAGCCCATGCAGGTCAGCTTCTTCGAGCCGCAGATCGTCGCCGAGGCACGAGCCCGCGCTCAGGCCCTCGCCCGCAAGGCGGAACGCGAACGCGCCGCACCGGCTCCGACGCTCGGCAACCGGGCCGCGGAAATCGCCGCGCCAGCGGACGCCCTCGCGAAACCTGCGATCGCCGCGGATGTCGCGCAGGCAGCCATCGAATCCGGTCCCTATCAGGCCAGCTTCCAGGTGCCGGGCCGCGCCACCGTCTCGCCGGACGGCACCGCCAAGACCGTCGTGCTGACCGAGCGCAAGGCCGAGCCCGGCCTGTCGGCCCGCGCCGTGCCCGAGCTCGAGCAGAAAGCCTTCCTCGAAGCGCGCTTCAACCATGACGAGGAGGCCCCGCTGCTGCCGGGCAAGGTCGCGCTGCATCGCGACGGCACCTATGTCGGCATGGGCCGCATCGGCCTCGTCACGCCCGGTGACGAAGTCGCGCTCGGCTTCGGCGCCGACGACCGCATCAAGGTCAGCTATGCGCCGGTGAAGCGCCGCGAGAACGAGCCGCGCTGGCTCGCCCAGAGCCGCACCGACCAGCGCGAGTTCCGCACCGTGGTGAAGAGCCTGCATGCGCAACCCGTCAAGGTCACGGTGCTGGAGCGTATTCCCTTCTCGGAAAACAGCGCGATCACCATCGAGACCCTGACGGCCCAGACCACGCCGCCGACCGAGAAACAGGTCGGCGACAAGCGCGGCGTCTCCTCCTGGACCTTCGACCTGCCGCCCGGCGGCGAAAAGGAGATCCGGCTGGCCTACCGTATCAAGTGGCCGGGCGACCGCGAGGTCAGCTACGAGGAGCAGCCGCTGCCGCAGGCGATGGATTGAAGCAGCCGTGCGATGGCGGTGTGGCTCACACCGCCATTTCGAGCTCGCGCTTGCGGCCGAGGTCGTTCATCCAGGTGCGGAACTTCGGCTGCACCGCGATCTGGTGGCCGTAATGCCGCCCCAGCGCCTCGGTCAGCCGGCCGCCGCGGCCGAGCTGCGCATCGGCAAAGCCGACCATCACCGAATTCGGCCAGGCCTGGGGACGAACCTCGCGCAGCCGGGCAAAGAGCCCATCCTCGCCCTCGTCCGGGTCGGCTTGGGCCATCAGCGTCAGCATCGCCGCGGTCGAGCGCGAGATGCCCATGTGGCAATGCACCAGCAGGTGGCCCTTGAGGCGGGCGGCGGCGGTCTCGCGCAGGCCTTCGCCGAAATTCAGGATCGCCCCGACATGCTCGGGCGCCGGCATGATCTGGCCCGGACGGGGCTCGATGATGTCATGGAAACGCAGCGTCACGCGGTGATGCTCGCCATAGGCGTCGAAGGCCTCGATCTCGGCACGGTCCGGATCGAGCACCGAGAGCACATGCGTCACCTCGCGGGCGCTGTTGCTCGGCAGTTCCTCGATGCCGCAGATCGTCAGGGTCGAGATGGCGAGGGTCTTCATCGGGAGCGTCCCTTCATCGTGCAAGGCGGGGACCCCGGGGCGACCGCGCCGCCCGGGATCCCCGGATCGTAAAGCGGCCCGATTACTCCGCCGCGACGGCCCGCAGACCCTGGCCGAGCTCCTGGTCGACGAGGCCGACCCAGTAGCGCACGCCGTTCGGAATGATCGCGTCGTTGAAGTCGTAGAGCGGCGTGTGCAGGCCGACGAAGGAGCCGTCCGGGTTGACGCCGTTGCCGATGCGCATGAAGGCGCCAGGCCGGACCAGCATCATCTCGGCGAAGTCCTCGCCGCCCGTGCCGGGGCGCAGCTTGCCGTCGACCTGCTCGGCACCGGCAGCCGCGGTCGCTGCGGCGACCGCGACCTTGACCTGCTCGGCCTCGTTGATCAGCGGGCTGGTGCCGCGGTGGTAATAGGCCTCCGCCTGGCAGCACCAGGCCTGCGCCGTCGCCGCCGCCAGTTCGGCGATGCGCCGCTCCACCGTGTCACGCACCTCCTGCGAATAGGTGCGGGCCGTTCCGCCCAGCACGAGTTCGGAGGGGATGACGTTCGAAGCGTTGACGTCGCCGCCATGGATGTAGCCGACGCTGATCACCGCCGTGTCGAGCGGGGCGACGTTGCGGCCGACGATGCCCTGCAGGCCGAGCACGAAATGCGCCTGCGCATAGGTGATATCGGTCGAGCGGTGCGGCTGCGAGCCGCCATGGCCACCGACACCGCGGAAGGTGACCTTCCACGAATCCGCCGCCGCCAGGAACGGGCCGACTGTGGTGCCGAAATGGCCGACCGGCATGCCGGGCGTGTTGTGCAGGCCGTAGATCGCGTCGCAGGGGAAGCGGTCGAACAGGCCGTCGGCCAGCATGGCGTTGGCGCCGCCACGGCCTTCCTCGGCCGGCTGGAAGATCAGGTTCACCGTGCCGGCGAAGTCGCGGTTCTCCGCAAGGTAGCGCGCCGCGGCGAGCAGCATGGTGGTGTGCCCGTCATGGCCGCAGGCATGCATCCGGCCAGAATTCTTCGAGGAGTACGGCAGGTTGGTCGTCTCCTCGAGCGCCAGGCAGTCCATGTCGGCGCGAAGCCCGATCGCCCGCCCGCCCGGCTGCTTGCCGCGGATGACGCCGACGACGCCGGTCTGGCCGACATTCTCGGTGACCTCGACGCCCCATTCGCGCAGCTTGTCGGCGACGAGCTTGGCGGTGCGGTGCTCTTCCAGGCCGAGTTCGGGGTGGGAGTGGATGTCGCGGCGGATCGCCGTGAACGCGGCATGGTGCTGGTCGAGCCAGCCGTCGAGCTTGGTCATGGTCGCAGTTCTTCCCCTTCTCGCGTCCGCGCCGGCCGGCACCATTCCCGCCGTGCGCCGAAAATGACGCCTTTAGCCCTTACGCGCGATTGCGGCAGGATTACTGCGCAGATCCTGCAGATCCGCCATGCTTTCGCAGGTCATTTCCCCACGGAAAGCCGTCCGCAGGACAGGAAAACTTGACCTGCGCGCCGCATTGGCCCATGAGGGCTTGCAAGGACCTGCCCCGAAACCCCGGCCTTGCGCCGGGGTTTTGCATTTGCGCGGGCCGCTTGCACGGCAACGCGGTACAACAGCAGGGACACCTCGCTCATGGCGAATGTTGTGGTGGTCGGCGCCCAGTGGGGCGACGAAGGCAAGGGCAAGATCGTCGACTGGCTTTCCAGCCAGGCCGATGTCGTGGTGCGCTTCCAGGGCGGCCATAATGCGGGCCATACCCTCGTCATCGACGGCGTCACCTACAAGCTCTCGCTGCTGCCCTCTGGCATCGTGCGGCCGGGCAAGCTTTCGGTCATCGGCAACGGCGTCGTCGTCGATCCGTGGCACCTCGTCGAGGAAATCGGCAAGCTGCGGGCCCAGGGCGTCGCGATCACGCCCGACAATCTGCGCATCGCCGACAACGCGACGCTGATCCTGCCGCTGCACCGCGAGCTCGACCACTTCCGCGAGACCTCGAATGCCGGCATGAAGATCGGCACGACCAAGCGCGGCATCGGCCCCGCCTATGAGGACAAGGTCGGCCGCCGCGCCATTCGCGTCATCGACCTCAAGGACCCGGCCCTGCTCGAGGCCAAGATCGAGCGGCTGCTGGCCCACCACAATGCGCTGCGCCGCGGGCTCGGCATCGGCGAGGTCGACGGGCGGGAGCTGCTCGACCAGCTCAAGGCGATCGCGCAGGAGGTGCTGCCCTTCGCCGATACGGTCTGGGCGCTGCTCGACGCGGAGCGCCGCGCCGGCAAGCGCATCCTGTTCGAGGGCGCGCAGGGTGCGCTGCTCGACGTCGACCACGGCACCTATCCCTTCGTCACCTCCTCGAACATCGTCGCCGGCCAGGCTGCGACCGGCTCGGGGCTCGGCCCCTCGGCGGTCGGCTACGTGCTCGGCATCGCCAAGGCCTACACCACCCGCGTCGGCGAAGGCCCCTTCCCGACCGAGCTCTTCGACGAGATCGGCGAGCTGATCGGCACCAAGGGCAAGGAATTCGGCGTCGTCACCGGCCGCAAGCGCCGCTGCGGCTGGTTCGACGCCTGCCTCGTGCGCCAGACGGTGAAGACGTCCGGTATCGACGGCATCGCGCTGACCAAGCTCGACATCCTCGACGGCTTCAAGGAGATCAAGGTCTGCGTGGGCTACAGGCTCGACGGCGAGGTCCTCGAACATCTGCCCGCCGGCCAGGCCGACCAGGCCCGCGTCGAGCCGATCTACGAGACGATCGAAGGCTGGGACGGCTCGACCGCCAATGCCCGTTCCTGGGCCGACCTGCCGGCGCAGGCGATCAAATATGTCCGCCGCATCGAGGAGCTGATCGGCGCCACCGTCGCCGTGCTCTCGACCAGCCCGGAGCGCGACGACACCATCCTCGTCCACAATCCGTTCGAAGGATGAGCCAGCCCTTCGAGGGTTGACGCGGCCCGTCATCAGCGACAAGTGAGGCCAATGGCCGATTTCTACCCGATCCTGGCGCGAGCCGTCGCCGGGCTACCCGACAACTCTCCCGAGGCGCGCCGCGCCATCTTCGATCGGGCACGGGCTGCCCTCGTCGCGCAGCTGCGCGGTCTCGATCCGCCGCTGAGCGAAGCCGAGATCATGCGCGAGCGCCTGACGCTCGACGAGGCTGTCGCCCGGATCGAGGCCGAGTACGACGAATCGCCCGCGCCGCAGCCCAGCACGCGCGGTCCGGTGATTCGCCCGCAATCCGGCGCCGTACAGCCGCCGCGCCCGCCAGAGCCGAAGAAGCAGCCCGAATTCGCGCCGCTGCCGCGCGCTGAGGGCCAGGAAGCAGGCGGCCAGGAGGCGAGCGCCTCCAATTTCGACGACCATCTGCCCGAGCCGGCCGAGGCCCAGCCGGCCCGGCCGCGCATCATGCCGCCGCGGGAATCGCGGGTGAAGCCCGGCCATATCCGCACCGTGGTCGTCGGCGTGGTCGTCGCGGTCGCCGTCGCGGCCATCGCCGGAACCGCGATCTACGTGCACAAGCTAAAGCCGCAGGACACGCCGCGCCCGAGCACGGAAACCGCCTCGCAGCAGCAGCCGACGCAGCCCGACAATGCGGGCAAGATCAACGACCGCGTCGGCGAGCCGAACGCGCCGGCGCAAGGCCGCCCCGGCAATGCTGCCAACAACGCGCCCGGCACGCCGGTGCAGCAGCCGGGCGGCGAGATCGCCGTCGCGCAGCGCGCCATTCTCTACATCGAGACGCCGGACAACCCGCAGCAGCCGCGCGCCGTCAACGGCCGCGTATTCTGGCGGCTCGACAGCGAGAGCGCCGGCCAGGGCCGCCCGGTCGAGACCATCGTCCGCGCCACGGTCGAGATCCCCGATGCCGGGATGAATCTCGATTTCACCGTGCGGCGCAACACCGATTCGGCCTTCCCCGCCTCGCACATCATCGGCCTGCGCTTCACCAACAGCGGCGATCCGTCGCAGGCGGTCAAGGAGGTCGGCGTGCCGCAGTTCAAGACCGCCGAAGGCGAGCGCGGCGCACCGCTCTCGGCGATCAACTCGGCACTTGGCGACAATCTCTTCGTCGTGGCCATGTCGAACGTGCCGGTCGAGGTCGAGCGCAACACCGACCTCATCCTGAACCGCAGCTGGATCGACCTGCCGGTGCTGTTCACCTCCGGCCGTCGCGGCATCATCACCTTCGAGAAGGGTGTCTCGGGCGCCCAGACGCTCGGCGACGCCTTCGGCCGCTGGCAGTAAGCCATCTTTCGGTCAGCCGAAGTCGTCCCGGACAAGCCGCGCCAGCGGCGCCGATCCGGGATGACCGCGCGAAGCTGAAGTATCAGCTCTTCCGCTGCGCGGCGAAGCGCGCCGCAGCACGCAGCACATCCGCATCGGCCCCGAAGCCAGCGAGCGCCTTGACCGCGACCTCGCTCAGCCGGTCGCGCTCGCGCTTGGCGCCGTCGAGCCCGAGCACGCCGATCAGCGTCCCCTTGCCCTTGTCGGCATCCTTCGCCGTGGCCTTGCCCATCTGCGCCGCATCGGCCTCGACATCGAGGATGTCGTCCGCCACCTGGAAGGTCGCGCCCAGCGCCCGGCCATAGGCGTCGAGCGCCTTGAGCGCTACGGAGTCGGCCCCGCCGAGGCGCGCGCCGATCTCGACGCTGGCCGCCAGCAACGCCCCGGTCTTCATCGCCTGCAGGCGCCGGATCTCCGTCTCGGTCAGCGCGCGCTTCTGCGCCTCGAAGCGTCCCTCTGCCGCAAGGTCGAACATCTGCCCGCCGACCATCCCGCCCAGACCGGAAGCCCGGGCGAGCGCCCGCACCAGCGCCGCCCGCACCTCGCCGGACGCATGCGTCGCCGGATCGGCCAGCACGTCGAAGGCAAGCGTCAACAGGGCGTCGCCCGCCAGGATCGCGGTCGCCTCGTCGAAGGCCTTGTGCACGGTGGGACGGCCACGGCGCAGATCGTCGTCGTCCATCGCCGGCAGATCGTCATGGACCAGCGAATAGCAATGCAGCAGCTCGACCGCGGCGCCCGCCCGCAGCGCCTGCTCCTGCGGGACACCGAAAAGCCGGGCCGTCTCCACCGTCAGGAAAGGCCGCAGCCGCTTGCCGCCGGCGAGGGCTCCATGTCGCATCGCCGCGACCAGGCGCTCGGGCCGCGCGATCTCGCCCTCGCCTGGCGCGGTCGCCAGCAGGCTTTCGAGCAGGCGCTCGATCGCCTCGGCAGTCCGCGCGAGACGAAGGGGCAGATCGCTCTCTGCGACGGGGGATGAAACGGAACTCATGCGCCGATCTCGCGTTCGCTGCCGGGATGGGGGCCTTGCCGGACGCTGGCGGCATCGTCAAGGTGCGGGCCGTGGCAAGCGCGCCGCCCGGAGCGGCGTGAAACGGGGGACGGTCTGCTGGGTTGGGTGTTCGGATGGTGCCTGAGGCTGGCTTTCTGGCTCGTCCTTGCCTTCGCCGTTGCCCTGGCGCTCTACCGCTTCGTGCCGGTGCCCTCGACGCTGATGCTCGGCCGCTGGCTGACCTTGCGTTCCGTCGAGCGCGACTGGGTGCCGCTGGAGCGGATCTCTCCCAATCTGATCCGCGCCGTCATCGCTTCCGAGGACCAGCGCTTCTGCAGCCATCGCGGCATCGACTGGGTCGAGCTCAACGCGGTGCTGGAGGACGAGGACGGGCCGAGCCGAGGGGCCTCGACGCTGACCATGCAGACGGCCAAGAACGTCTTCCTCTGGCCGGGCCGCTCCTATATCCGCAAGGGGCTGGAGATCCCGCTCGCCATGGCGATCGACTTCGCCTGGGGCAAGCCGCGGGTCATCGAGGTCTATCTCAACGTCGCGGAATGGGGCGAGGGCCTGTTCGGCGCGGAAGCCGCGGCACAGCGCTATTTCCGCAAATCCGCGGCGCGCCTCACCCCGGCCGAAGCCGCCCGCCTCGCGGGCGCCCTGCCCAATCCGCTCCTGCGTAATCCGGGCAAGCCGAGTCGCGCCCTGCAATCGGCTGCCGGGCGGGTGCAGCGGCGCATGGGCCAGCTCGGCGCGCTCGGCGATTGCGCGCTGCCTGGTTGACGCGCCCAGACAGGCAATGCGCGATATTTTCGCGGCACAAGGCCGCGTTAGCGACTTTTTCACACGAGGCTCTAGCCATCGCGGCCTTGAGCGTGTATGGGCAACGCCTCACGAGATTGATCCGTCGTCGTGGCGGTGGCGTGGCTTTGGCGAGCCGCGCTCCGGGCGGCGGCACGATGGAGAGTACAATGGCCGTTCCGAAGAAGAAGACGTCGCCGTCGAAGCGCGGCATGCGCCGCTCGGCCGACGCGCTGAAGCAGCCCGCCTATATCGAGGACAAGAACTCCGGCGAGCTGCGCCGCCCGCACCATGTCGACCTGAAGAGCGGCATGTATCGCGGCCGTCAGGTCCTCAAGGTCAAGGCTGACGCCTGAGCCTGGACGCCGGATCGCGGATCCGGCCCGCGCGACAAGACGATGGAACCGGCCGAAAGGCCGGTTTTTCTTTGCCCGCCATCGATTGGGATTTCAGCGCCTGCCGATCGCCGGCACCGCCAGACGCGCGACGCTGCGGTAAAGCGCCGCCGCCGATTGCGGGCTTGCCAGCCCCCTGAACGCGAAGGGGCCGATCCGCGCCTGCGAGGCCGCCGCCTGTAGCAGCAACAGGGCCGAGGCGCTGGAGCCCGCCCTGCCCCGATCTGCCGTTTCTCCGCTACGCAACATGTCCCGCTCCGGCACAACGCCTTGTGACGGAACGGCAAGTTGCAATCCGGCGGCCAAACTTAACGCCGTGTTAAGCAGAATCCTCGCATCGTTTGGAAACGCTTCCGTAACCACTGCGACGGGCGGACCGCGCCAGGACGGCGCGGCGCGCACTGTCTGATCGAGGCCCCTCGCGATGCCTGCCCCGTCGCTGTTCAGCTTCCGCAAAGAACCTGCGGTTGACCCGAGAGGCCTGCTCTCCTCGATCGGCGAAGTGGTCTACAGCTGGGACATCCAGAGCGATGTGCTGATCTGGGGGCCGAACGCGACCGAGGTCCTCGGCGCGCTGCCCGACCGGGCCATGCTCCGCGGCATCGGCTTCGCTGCACTGGTCGAGCCCGGCAGCGGTCCGAGCCGCTACGACGCGATCTTCGGTTCGAGCGAGCAGGATCAGGGCGAAGGCGTGCTCTACCGCACCCGTTACGCCGTCGACCTCGCCGGCCGGAAGATGTGGGCCGAGGATACCGGCCGCTGGTTCGCTGGCAGCGACGGGCGCCCCGCCCGCGCCCGCGGCGTGCTGCGGCTCGAGCGCGCCGCACGGACCGAGGAGCTGGGCGACACCGGCGGCGATCTCTGCGATCGCCCTGCCCTGATCGACCAGATCGGCCTGTGCCTGCAGGAACATCTGCCGCAGGAGCGGCCGGTCGCTATCCTCGTCGCCGCGATCGACGAGCTGGCCCGGCTCAACGACGATTTCGGCCACGAGGCCACCGGCGAGATCATCGCCACCGTGCATGAGCGGCTGCGCTCGGTGACGCGGCGGCGCGACCATCTCGTGCGCTACGCCGGCAACAGCTTCGCGATCATTCTCTCCGCCTGCCCGCGCGACCAGATCGATTCGGCCGCCCGGCGCTTCAGCAGGATCGTGGCGGAATCGGCCATCGAGACCAGCCATGGCATCGCGCTGGTGCGGCTGCGGGTCGGCGCGGCGCATGCGCCCGAGCTCGGCAACCATGCCGGCGAATTGCTGGCCGCCGCCGAAAGCGCACTCGCCACCGCGCGGGCCAGCGCCGCCGAGGACGCGGTCATCGCGCGGCCGCAGCGCCGCCGGCAGGACAGGACCGAGCGCAGCGGCCTCGACGTCCAGGCCGTTACCGCGCTGAACGAACGTCGCGTCCGCCTGGCTCTGCAGCCCATCGTCTCCGCCCATACGCGCATTCCCGCCTTCCACGAGGCGCTGCTGCGCGTCGGGCAGCCCGAGGCCGGCCTCTTCTTCGCCTCCGCCGAGCTCGTGCCGCTGCTCGAACGACGCGGCCTCGTGCGGTTGTTCGACCATCGCGTCCTGGAACTCGCGCTGACGCTGCTGGCCGAGGATCCCGCGCTCAGACTGTCGATCAACGTCTCGCCGGTCTCGCTCGGCGATCCCGAATGGCTCAACGCCTTCCTCTCGCTCGCCGGCGCGTCGCGCAGCCTCGCCTCACGGCTGATCGTCGAGGTCACCGAGACGGCGACCATCGAGGATCCGTCGCGGCTGGCGAAGCTGCTCGGGCGCATCAAGGCCTGCGGCACCCGCATCGCCATCGACGATTTCGGTGCCGGCCATACCTCGCTCAAGCACCTGCGCGCCTTCCCGGTCGACATCCTGAAGATCGACGGCGCCTTCACCCAGAATCTGCGCCGCTCGACCGACGACCGCTTCTATGTCCGCACGCTGATCGATCTCGCGCGCCATCTCGGCGTCGAGACCGTCGCGGAATGGGTCGATGATGAATTGCAGGCGACGATGCTGCGCGACTGGGGCGTCACCTATCTGCAGGGCCATCTCGTCGGCCGCGCCGAACTGACGCCGGTCCCCGAGCCGGAGCCGCGCCGCGCCGCCTGCTGACGGCGCGGAGGTCGCGGAGGGCGTTCTACCCGCCGATCATCGGCTCACTTGCTGCGGGAGAGCTTGTCCAGCCGCTCGCGCATCTCGTTGAGCTCGCGCTTGAGGTCGCCGAGCTCGTCGCCCTTAGCCGCAGGTTCAGACGCTGCGGCCCCCTGCTTCGCCTTCCCGGCCGCCGTCGCGGCGAACGGATTGAACATCCGGAACGCCTCGGTGAACATCTGCATGTTCGCCCGCGTCTGGGCCTGGATGGCGTCGAGCGCGTTGCCGCCGAAGGCCGAGCTACCGAAGGCCTTCGCCATCTGCTCGCGGAACTTGTTCTGGTCCTGCGTGAAATGGTCCATCGAGAATTCGAGGTAGCGCGGCACCAGCGCCTGCATGCTGTCGCCGTAGAAGCGGATCAGCTGCCGCAGGAAGGTGATTGGCAATAGATTCTGCCCGTCCTTGGCTTCCTCGTCGAAGATGATCTGGGCCAGCACCGAACGGGTGATGTCCTCTCCGGACTTGGCGTCGTAGACGACGAAATCCTCTCCCGCCCGGACAAGCCCTGCCAGATCCTCCAGCGTGACGTAAGAACTCGTACCTGTGTGGTAGAGGCGCCGGTTGGCGTATTTCTTGATGACAGTCGGTTCTTTTTCGCTGGCCATCATACCCTGCTAGACGTTGATCCGCTGCGCCGGCCGGGCCGACGCGGTTCGACGGAACGTTCTCCCCGCACCGACGATAGCCGCTCGGTGCTGCACCGCAAGTTTTTTGAGCGTGCGGCGCAAAAAGCCGCCGGAATTGAGGCGGCGCCCCGGTTGCTCCACGCTCTCCACAGCCGATCGACCTTCCCAAGCGTCGGATAGGGCAGCACGCCTGACTTGACGGCGTCACGACAGGCTTCGAAGGTGGTGGGGACAGCTGCGCCGACGGGAGCGGCGCGGCAGGACGACACTCAAGGTAGCAGCAAGGAATACCCTCATGGCAGATACGGACATCGTGATCGTCGGCGCAGCGCGCACGGCGGTAGGCGCCTTCAACGGCGCTTTTGCCAACACTCCCGCTGACGAGCTCGGCGCCGCCGCGATCAAGGAAGCGCTGAAGCGCGCCAAGGTCGACCCCGCCGATGTCGACGAGGTCATCATGGGCCAGATCCTCACCGCCGGTCAGGGCCAGAACCCGGCACGCCAGGCGGCGATGAAAGCCGGCATCCCCCAGGAGAAGACGGCCTGGGGCCTCAACCAGCTCTGCGGCTCGGGCCTGCGCACCGTCGCCATCGGCCTGCAGCAGATCGCCAATGGCGATGCCGACATCATCGTTGCCGGCGGCATGGAGTCGATGTCGATGTCGCAGCACGCCGCCCATCTGCGCAACGGCACCAAGATGGGCGATACCAAGTTCATCGACACGATGATCAAGGACGGCCTCTGGGACGCCTTCCACGGCTACCATATGGGCACCACCGCCGAGAACGTCGCGACGAAATGGCAGATCAGCCGCGAGGAGCAGGACGCCTTCGCCGCCAAGTCCCAGAACAAGGCCGAGGCCGCTCAGAAGGCCGGCAAGTTCAAGGACGAGATTGTTCCTTTCACCGTCTCGACCCGCAAGGGCGACGTCGTCGTCGACACCGATGAATACCCGCGTCACGGCGCGACGGTCGAGGCCATGGCCAAGCTCAAGCCGGCCTTCTCGAAGGATGGCACGGTGACCGCCGGCAACGCCTCCGGCATCAATGACGGCGCGGCCGCGCTCGTCATCATGAGCGGCAAGGAAGCGGCCAAGCGCGGTCTGAAGCCACTGGCCACCATCAAGGCCTGGGCTACGGCGGGCGTCGATCCGGCCATCATGGGCTCGGGCCCGATCCCGGCGACGCGCAAGGCGTTGGAGAAGGCCGGCTGGAAGGTCTCGGACCTCGACCTGGTCGAAGCCAACGAGGCCTTCGCGGCGCAGGCCATCGCCGTGAACAAGGATCTCGGCTGGAACACCGACATCGTCAACGTCAATGGCGGCGCCATCGCCATCGGCCACCCGATCGGGGCTTCCGGTGCGCGCGTGCTGGTGACGTTGCTGCACGAGATGCAGAAGCGCGACGCCAAGAAGGGCCTCGCCACGCTCTGCATCGGCGGCGGCATGGGCGTCGCCATGGCCGTGGAGCGCTGAGACCGGCGCCCACCGATGGCGAAGCGCACGACGCTTTACCGCTATCTCACCGGCCCCGATGACGCCGCTTTCTGTCATCGGGTTACCGAGGCGCTGAGCCGCGGCTGGTCGCTCTATGGCCAGCCGACGCTCGCCTTCGACGCTGTGCAGGGCCGCGTCATCTGCGGGCAGGCGATCATCAAGGACGTGGACGAGCCTTACGCGCCCACGTTGAAGCTATCCGAACAATAACGGCGGCAAAGCTGCCGGGGACTTCACCAAGAGGGAGACTGGCTATGACGAAGGTGGCGCTGGTTACAGGGGGAACGCGCGGTATCGGCGCGGCGATCTGCAAGGCCTTGAAGGAGGCCGGCTACAAGGTCGCGGCCAACTACGCCGGCAATGACGAAGCCGCCGCCAAGTTCAAGGCCGAGACGGGCGTCTCGGTCCATAAATGGGACGTTTCCGACTACGATGCCTGCGTCGCCGGCATCGCCAAGGTCGAGGCCGAGCTCGGGCCGGTCGACGTGCTGGTCAACAATGCCGGCATCACGCGCGACGGCATGTTCCACAAGATGACCAAGGATCAGTGGAACGCGGTCATCAACACCAACCTCAACTCGCTCTTCAACATGACCCGCCCGGTCTGGGAGGGCATGCGCGCCCGCAAGTTCGGCCGCGTCATCTGCATTTCGTCGATCAACGGCCAGAAGGGCCAGATGGGCCAGGTCAACTATTCCGCCGCCAAGGCCGGCGACATCGGCTTCGTCAAGGCGCTGGCGCAGGAGGGCGCGCGCGCCGGCATCACGGTCAACGCGATCTGCCCCGGCTACATCGCGACCGAGATGGTCAAGGCGATCGACCCGGCCGTGGTCGAGAAGTCGATCCTGCCGCATATCCCGGTCGGGCGCCTCGGCGAGCCGGAGGAGATCGCCCGCGCCGTGGTGTTCCTGGCCGGCCAGGATGCGGGCTTCATCACCGGCTCGACCCTCTCCGCCAATGGCGGCCAGTACATGGCCTGAACCGCCGCGACCAGATGCGGGATCAACGACAAGGCCGCGGCATCGCCGCGGCCTTTTTCATGGACCGGCAACGCCGCTCAGACCCGCTTCGCGCTCTTCGGCAGCAGGAAGGTCAGAAGCCCCAGGGCCGGCAGCCAGGCGCAGAGCTTGAACACCTGGATGATGCCGACCTGGTCGGCGAGCGCGCCGATGGCCGCCGCCGCCACGCCGCCGAGGCCGAAGGACAGGCCGTAGAACAACCCGCCGACGAGGCCGATGCGGTGCGGCACGAGGTCGATGGCATAGATCAGGATCGCCGAGAAGGCGCTCGCCATGATGAAGCTGACGATGACGCTGAGCACCCCGGTCCAGAACAGATCGGCATAGGGCAGCACCAGCGCGAAGGGCAGCGAACCCAGGATCGAGAGCCAGATCACCCGATCCCGACCGATCTTGTCGCCGATCATGCCGCCGAGGATGACCCCGATGGCGCCGACCACGAGGTAGAGGAACAGCATGATCTGCGAGAGCTGCACCTCCACGCCGAAGCGCTGGATCAGATAGAAGGTGTAATAGGAGGTGAAGGCGGCGGTGTAGCCGTTCTTCGAGATCAGCAGCACGATCAGGATCGTCATCGCCAGCAGGATGCGCCCGCGCGGCAGGCCGTGGCTCGCCACCTCCTCGACATGCTCCTTCGAGGATTTCTGCTCGCGCCGCATCGCCGCGTAACGGGCGCCGATCCAGCCCATCAGCCCCATCGCCAGCAGCACGACCAGCGAGAACCAGGACAGGCTCTCCTGCCCGCGCGGCACCACGACGATCGCCGCCAGCAACGGGCCGACCGCGTAACCGACATGACCGCCGACCTGGAACACGCCCTGCGCCAGCCCCTGCCGCCCGGCAGCGGCATGGCGTGCCATGCGCGTCGCCTCGGGATGGAACACCGCCGAGCCGAGGCCGATCAGCCCCGCCGCGAGCAGCACCACCGCGTAGCTGTGCGCGAAGGAAAGCAGCAACAGCCCCGTCAACGTCGAGCACATGCCGGCGACCATCGCATAGGGCCATGGCCTGCGGTCGGTGACATAGCCGAGCAGCGGCTGCAGCAGCGACGACGTCACCTGGAAGGCCAACGTGATGAAGCCGATCTGCATGAAGTCGAGCTGGTAGGTATCCTTGATCAGCGGATACAGCGCCGGGATCATCGACTGGACGAGGTCGTTCAGCAGATGGGCGAGACTGAGCGCAGCCAGAACCGGCATCAGCGGACGGCGCGCGACGGACGGCATCGGAACGGTTGTCATACCAGACGCATGATGCGAGCCGGCCTCAGCGTCAACGGGCCCCGAAGCATGGCGCCCATGGCTGCCATGCCGAGTTGCAGTGCAAAAAGCACGATTTCTCGATCCAAAGGCGCGGCTGGCATTCATCGCAGAAACTGCTAGAGCGTCGGACCGAAAAGTGGCTTCCACTTTTCGGAAAGATCCGATGCGCCAACACTGAGATAGATCATCGTTATCGCGTCCGAATGGACGCACGATGATCTAAGCGCAGATCAGTCCAGGCCGACGAGCGACCATGACCTCCCGCACCGCCACCCTCATCGGCTTCTGCGCCATCCTGCTCTGGTCGACATTGGCGCTGTTCACGGCGATGTCGGGGCGGGTGCCGCCCTTCCAGCTCGTCGCCATGACCTTCATCATCGGCGGCCTGCTGATCCTCGCCATCACGGCGCTGCGCGGCGAGCTCAGCCGGGTCAGGCCGACGCCGGCCTCCTTCGCGCTTGGACTCTACGGCCCCTTCGGCGACACCGCGCTCTATTATGCCGCCGTGAAGACGGCGCCGCCCGCCGAGGCGAACCTGATCCATTACCTCTGGCCGCTGCTGATCGTCCTCTTCGCCGCGCTGCTGCCGGGCGGCGGGCTGAAGGCGCGCCATCTCGTCGGGGCCCTCATCGGCCTTGTCGCGACGGGCCTCCTCGTCTCCGGTGGACTCGGCAGCGGCGGCGGGCTCGCTTTCGGTCACTTGCTTGCGGCGCTCGGCGCCTTCGTCTGGGCGAGCTACTCGGTGGTCTCGCGCCGCTTTGCCGACGTGCCTTCTGAAAGCCTCAGCCTCACCATGCTGGGCTGTGCCGTTCCGGCGCTCGCCTGCCATTTCGCTTTCGAGACGACGCTCTGGTCACTGACGGCGGTGGAATGGGCCGGCGTGCTCGGCCTCGGCCTCGGCTCGATCGGCCTTGCCTTCGTGGTCTGGGACATCGGCATGAAGCGCGGCGATGTCGCCCTGCTCGGCGTCGCCTCCTATGCAGCACCGGTGCTCTCGACGCTGATCCTGGTGCTCTTCGGTTACGCCCAGGCGAGTTGGCTGCTGGCAGCTTCCTGCGCGCTCATCGTCGTGGGCGCGCTGGTCGCGAGCGCCGGCGGCCGGAAGGGCTGAACCCCACTTCAGTTCCGCCGGAGCAGCCGCTCCAGATAGTCCAGCTCCTCCTGCGGCCTCAGCGGATCGCCAAGGCGCTTGCGCAGCTCCTCCAGGATACGCCGTGCCCGCTGCGTCGCGCTCTCGTCGGCGCCGGGCACCTTCACACGGCCGTCGGCCCAGTCGCGCTGGCGCTGCGGACGGCCGAGTGGATCCTCGCTACCGCGCTGCTGGCCGGAGGGCCGACCCTGCTGGCGCCCGTCGGGCTCGCCATAGGCGTTCTCGGTGCCTTCGCCCTCGCCGGGCTGGCCCTGCATCTGCTGGGCGAGGTTCTGGCCGCCGCGGCGCAGCGCGTCGATCGCCTTGCCCTGCGCATCGAGCGCCTCGTCGCCATTGCCCTGGCCGAGCTGCTTCTCGGCCTCGCGCATCGCCTCCTCGGCCTCGTCGAGTTCGCCATTCTGCGGCGCGCCCATGCCGCGCATCCGCCGCTGCAGATCCTGCAGCCGCTCGCGCAGGGCCTGCTGGCGCTGGGAGAGGCCCTGCCCCTGCCCGTTCTGGCCCTGCATGCCCTCGCCGCCTTCGCCGTTCTCACCCTGGTCGCCGGGTTGCTGGCCGGGCTGCTGCCCACGTTGGCCACGCTGCCCCTGTTGGCCTTGCTGGCCGCGCTGGCCCGGTCGCGCCTGCTGCTGGCCGGGGCGCTGGCCACGCTCGGCCCGGTTGCGCTCGTTCTGGTAGGTCTGGTCGCGCAGGTTCTGCTGGTCGCGCGTCATCCGGTCGAGATCGCCCAGCGCCTGGTTCATCTGGTTCTGGCGCGGATCGCCCTGTCCAGGGCGCGCCATCTGCAGATTGTTGAGCATCCGGTTGAGCTCTTCCATCAAACGCTGCGCCTCGGCCATGTCGCCGCGCCGGGACAGCTCCTCGATGCGGTCGAGCATGTTCTGCAGGTCGCGCGGCGTCACCGTCCGGAAATTCTCCGGCAATTGCGCCTGGTTCTGCTCGCCATTCTGCTGCTGGCGCATCATCTGCTCGGCGAGCTGGCGCATGTAGTTGTCCATCGCCCGCCGCATCTCCTCGGTGAGCTTCTTGATCTCCTCCTCGGATGCGCCGCGTTCCAGCGCCTGCTGCAGATTCTCCTGCGCCTGCCGGAGCGCCCGCTCGGCATCGGACATATCGCCGTCCTCGAGCTGCAGCGCCATCGCCCACATCAGCTCGGAAACCTCGCGCAACTCGTCGTCACTGTCGGATTTGCGCAGCCGCTCGGTCAGCATGCGCATGCCGAGATAGGTGCCCATCTCCTTCATGAAGAGCTCGGGCTCGATCATCAGCGCATCCATGGCGAGCTGCACCTTGGAGCGGTCATCGACATTCATCACGAGCTTGCGCCGCTGCTCGACCAGGGCCTTGGCCAGCGGATTGGTGAAAGTGCGCTGCGGCAGCACGACCTCGATCGGCTGGCTGCGGCCCTCCTGCCCCGCCTCATCCTTGGCGATCAGCACCATGCGGACCTTGGCACCCGCCCAAGGATGCGCCGAGAAGTCGACGGTGCCCTTCAGCTCCTCCTCGCCCGTGGCGGAGGACGGAACGGCAAGGTTCTGCTTCGGCGGCTCGACCAGCGAGCGCCCGCCCGTCGCGGCATCGGGGCGCGAAACGCCGACCTCGATCGAGGCCAGCCCGTAATCATCCTTTGCCTTGTAGCTGAGGCTCAGCCCACCGGATTGCCCGCCAACGACCGGCTTGGGCGGATCGGTGAAGGCGATGGTCGGCGGCTGGTCGGGAATGGCGGTGATGTTGAGCGTCGTGCCGGGCGCGCCACTGCCGGTGAGCCTCAGCGTGCCGTTGCCGGCGAGGATATAGCGCTTCTCCAGCACGGCCTGCTGCGGGTCGCTGCCCTGTGGCTGCCGCGCCGGCTCGGCCTTGCCCGCCTCGCCGTCCTTGGCTTCGTTCGGCTTGGTCTCGAGCTTGCCGGTGGTGACCACGTCCATATTCGCCTTGCCGGCGACGCGCACGACGATGGTCGACTTCTCCGGCGCGCTGAGATTGGGGCTCGCGAGCTTGGCGAAGTCGATCAGGATCGGCGGCAAGCGGGTATAGGCCGGCGGATCGATCCAGGCATCGATGCGGGTCGAGGGCGAGGAGCCGGGTGGTCCCTGCCAGTCGAAGGCGGCGGAGAGGCGCTGCGTCGCCTCCGGCCCCGCGACGAAAAAGGCGGCGATGGCCGCGAGCAAGGGCACGGCGCGCAGCGCCCGCCGGTCGCGAACCGCCATCAGCGGGTGCGGCAATTCGACCTTGAGCGCCGCGACCTGCCGGCTCTGACGCTCGACGTGCAGCTTCCACAACGCCTGCGAGACGGGGTCGGACGAGCCGACGGCGAGGCTGTCCTCCAGTGCCGAGGCGGGCCGATGTCCGCCGGCGAAGGAGCGGTCGAGCCGGATCAGCGCATCCCGATGCGTCGGCAGCACCACGCGGGCGACATGCCAGAGGCTGGCGAGGAAGGCAGCGGCGAAGACGAGGACGCCGACGATCCGCCCGTACCACGGCAGATGCGTCCACAGGCCGAACCAGGACAGGGCGAGGAAGGCGAGAACGGTGCCGAGCGGCAGCCAGAACCGCGGCCAGAGCCGTTCCCAGCCGAGCGAAACCCGCGAGGCCAGCGCGAGACGGCTGAGCCGTTGCCGGATGCCGTCCATCGTGTCGGGCGCCTTGCGGCGCTCTGCCTCGTTCATGCCATCGCTCCGGGCAGCCCCCATTTCCGTCTGAAATCGCCTGACCCAATCAGGCTAACACGGGAATGTGGCATTGCCAGTCCTCGGACGGGCCTTTGCACCGCGCTCGACGTTTCGTGAACGGTTTCCGTCCGCTCAGCCCAGCCAGGCCGGGGCGCGGTCCAGCCCGATCAGCTCCTCATAGCTCTGGCGCGGGCGCGTGACGGCGTACTGGTCGCCCTTGACCATCACCTCGGCGACCAGCAGGCGCTGGTTGTAGGTCGAGGACATCGAGGCGCCATAGGCGCCGGCGGTCATGAAGGCGACGAGGTCGCCCTGCTTCAATTGTGGCAGAGCCCGCCCGGTCGTGAAGGTGTCGCCCGATTCGCAGATCGGCCCGACGACGTCATAGGCGACGCTCGGCGCATCGACAGGGCGTTCCGCCACCGGCCAGATCTCGTGATAGGCCTCGTACATCGCCGGCCGCACCAGATCGTTCATCGCCGCGTCCACGACCAGGAACTGCTTGGTGGGGCGCGGGTTGAGATGCAGCACCCGCGTCAGCAGGATGCCGGCATTGCCGACGATCAGGCGGCCCGGCTCGAAGCCGAGCTCGACATCGAGCCCCTTCGTCACCCGTCCGACCATCTCGGCATAGGCCTCGATCAGCCCCGGCCCGTAATCGAAGGTCTTGGGGATGTCATAGGGGATCCCGAGTCCGCCGCCGAGATCGAGACGGTCGACGCGATGCCCCTCGCCCTTCAGGTCGCCGACGAGCGCGACCATCTTGGCATAGGCTGCCTCGAAGGCGTCGATCTCGCGGATCTGGCTGCCGATATGAACGGCAAGCCCCATGATCCGCACGCCCGGCATATTGGCGGCGCGGGAATAGAGCCGCCCGACCTCCTCGAAGGAGACACCGAACTTGTTCTCGGAGGAGCCGGTCGTGATCTTGGCGTGGCCGCCGGCGCCGATATCGGGATTGACGCGGAACACCGCCTCCTGCCGCTTGCCGAGCGAGGCGGAAACCTTCGAGAGCAGGTCGAGCTCGCTCTCGCTCTCGATATTGACCTGATAGATCCCGGCCTCGACCGCGAAGCGCAGCTCCTCCTCGCTCTTGCCGACGCCGGAGAAGACGATGCGATCGGCCGGGATGCCGGCAGCCAGCGCCTTGCGCACCTCGCCTTCCGAGACCGTGTCGATGCCGGCGCCGAGCGCGCCCAGCGTCTTGAGCACGCCGAGATTGCCGTTCGCCTTCATGGCGTAGAAGACATGGGTCTTGCCGGCCGGTGCGGTCTTCTTCACCGCCGCCTCGAACAGCTTGTAGTGCCGCTCGATCGTCGCCGTCGAATAGACATAGACCGGCGTGCCGACCTCGGCCGCGATCCGGTTGAGATCGACGCCCTCGGCATGGAGCGAGCCGTCGCGATAAGCGAAATGATGCATGGGAACGAACCCCGGGAAGGCCGACTGAAACCTGAACGAGCGACGGCGGTGAGCCGTTACATCAGCGGATCGAGCAGGAAAGGCTTGTCCGGCACGGTGATCGCCTTGTTCGCCTTGGCCGGCTTCGCCAGCACCGAGGTCTGGCCGTAGTTCGACATGTCGGTCGCGTCCTCCGCGCCGATCTGGTTGTCGGGAAGGTCGACCGCGCCCGTCACGTTCGGGGGCGGCTCGAGCGGCCCCTTGCGCCCGCAGGCCGCGAGCGCCACGCCAAGAAGGCCGACGACCAGAAGGGTTCGGCCGAATTTCAGTCGGGCAAAGTTCAGGCGAGATGGAAGCACGAAGACAAGCCCTTCGAAGGGAACGTGGCGGGACAGTAGCGGAGGATGAGGCGGAGCGCGAGGCTCTCCGCCGCCTGACCCTCAGCCTTTCGCAAGCTGCTTGAGCCAGCGGCGCGCCTGCTTGCGGACATTGGCCGGGGCCGTGCCGCCATAGCTGACGCGGCTCTTCACCGACTGATCGACGCCGAGCACGGCGAAGACGGCCTCGGTGATCTTCGGTTCGACCGCCTGCATCTCGGCGAGCGAGAGCTTCTCCAGCCCCACCTTCTTCTCCGACGCAATGCCGACGAGCCGGCCGGTAACGTGATGCGCGTCGCGGAACGGCATCTTCAGGACGCGTACGAGCCAGTCGGCGAGATCGGTCGCCGTGGCATAGCCGAAGCCCGCCGCCTTCTTCATCGCCTTGAGGTCGGGCTGCATGTCGCGGACCATGCCGGCCATGGCGGCGAGGCAGAGCGACAGCGTCTGCAGGGCGTCGAAGGTGCCTTCCTTGTCCTCCTGCATGTCCTTGGAATAGCTCAGCGGCAGGCCTTTCATCATGGTCAGCAGCGCCTGCAGCGCGCCGAACACCCGGCCTGCCTTGCCGCGCACCAGCTCGGCCGCATCGGGATTGCGCTTCTGCGGCATGATCGAAGAGCCGGTCGAGAAGGCATCGGAGAGCTTCACGAAGCCGAATTGCGGCGTCGCCCACAACACGATCTCCTCGGCTAGCCGCGAGAGGTGCATGGCGCAGATCGAGGCGGTGGAGAGCGTCTCCAGCACGAAATCGCGGTCCGAGACCGAATCGAGCGAATTCGCCGTCGGCCGGTCGAAGCCGAGCGCCTTCGCCGTCATGTGCCGGTCGATCGGGAAGGAGGTGCCGGCGAGCGCGGCGGCGCCGAGCGGGCATTCGTTGAGGCGGGCGCGGGCATCGCGGATACGGCCGCGGTCACGCCCGAGCATTTCGACATAGGCGAGGAGATGATGGCCGAAGGTGACAGGCTGCGCCGACTGCAGATGGGTGAAGCCCGGCATCACCGCGCCGGCATAGGTCTCGGCCTTCTCGGCGAGCGCGAGCTGGAGATCGGCCATCTGGCCGTCGAGCTCGTCGAGCGTGTCGCGCACCCACAGCCGCATATCGGTCGCGACCTGGTCGTTGCGCGAGCGGGCGGTGTGCAGCCGACCGGCGGCAAGACCGATCTTGTCCTTGAGATTCGATTCGACGTTCATGTGGACGTCTTCGAGCGCACGCGAAAACGTGAAGGCGCCGCTCTCGATCTCGCCCTCGACCTGCTTGAGACCGGCGATGATCGTCGCAACGTCGTCCTTCGTCAGGATGCCGGTCTCGGCCAGCATGGCGGCATGGGCCAGCGAGCCACGGATATCCTGGCGCCAGAGCTTCCTGTCGAAATCGATGGAGGCGTTGATCTCCTCCATGATGGCGTCGGGACCTGTGGCGAAACGCCCACCCCACATGCGGTTGCTCACGGCGGTCTTTCCTGCTTTTGAGGACGCGCGATGACGTCAGGAACGAAGATCGGACTGGCCCTCGGGGTCGTGGCGGCGCTCGGCCTCGCTGGCGTGGCAGCCTTCTACTCCGGGCTGGGCAATGCCGGCAACGGATCATGCAGCGCGGCCGCCAAGACGGCAGCGCGCATGGCGCCGCTCGCCAAGGGCGAGGTCGCCGCCATCGAGGTCCGCTCGGCCCCTCAGCCGGCGCCCGAGCTGGCCTTCACCGGGCCGGACGGCAAGCCGCTGACGCTCGCCGATTTCAAGGGCAGGACCATCCTCGTCAATCTCTGGGCGACCTGGTGCGCGCCCTGCCTCAAGGAGATGCCGGCCCTCGACAAGCTCGAGAAGGAGATGGGCGGCCCCGATTTCGCTGTCGTCGCGATCAACATCGACACGCGCAACCTCGACAAGCCGAAGGCCTGGCTGGCCGAAAACAAGGTCACCACCCTGCCCTTCTATGGCGACCCGCAAGCCGCGACCTTCCAGGCGCTGCGCAAGGCCCATAAAGTCGAGGGCATGCCGGTCAGCATCATCGTCGACAAATCCGGCTGCGAGCTGGGCATCATCCAGGGCCCGGCCGACTGGGCGAGCGCCGATTCGAAGGCGCTGATGGCCGTGGCCGCCGGTCGGCCCTGATCGCTCCGGCGACCAGCCGACGAACTCTTGTCGCATTGCGGCGTTCTGCTGCGAAGACAGGCAGAGGAAAGGACGACGCATGACGGGCGGAATGAACCGCAAGGCGAGGCTCGGACGGCCGCGCATCGCCGCGCTGGCGCTCGTCGCCCTGCTGGCGGCCGCAGGCCCCGCGGGCGCGCAGGAGCGCAAGCCCGTCGCCGGCACCAGCGTTTCGCTCGTCGCCCCGAAGGGTTTCGAGCCGGCAACCGGCTTCGCCGGCCTGATGAACAAGGCCAACCAGGCGAGCGTGCTGATCGTCGAATTGCCGGCCGAGGCCTATCCTCAGCTCTCGACGCTGTTCGAGAACAGCGACACGGCCAAGGTGAACTTCGCCCGCCAGAACGTCACCATCACCTCCCTCGACCGGGTCACGGTCGGCGGCGAGAAGGTGCCGCTTCTCATCGGCTCGCAGGTCGCGCCCAATGGCGGCACCTTCGACAAGTGGATCGCCCTGTTCAAGGGCGAGAAGACGGTGATGCTCACCGTGCAGGCACCCAAGGCGGCCAAGCTCGCCCCTGCGACGGTCAAGGCGATGATCGCCTCGGTGACGCTCGGCAAGGAGCCTTCTCTCGACGACAAGCTTGCCGCCCTGCCCTTCGCCATCAAGGTCGCGGCGCCCTTCCGCGTGGTCGATACCATCGGCGGTTCCGGCGTGCTGACGACGGTCGGCGACAAGAATACCGACCCCTCCGGCACCCAGCCCTTGATGATCGTCGCCTACCAGAACTCGGGGCCGGCCAAGCCCGGCCAGGAGCAGGCCCTGTCCGAGACCCTGCTCAAGGGCACGCATAACCTCGAGGACGCCACCGTCGCCGAGAGCAAGCGCACGCCCTTCGCCGGCAGCGACGGTGTCCTGCTGAGGGGGAGCTTCAAGCACGCCAACGGCGCCGACAAGGCATTCGCGCAATATCTCGCCATTGGCCCGGATGGCCGCTTCGTCCGCCTGATCGTCATGGCCAACGCAGCCGAAATGCCACAACTCCAGCCGGCCATCGATCAGACGGCCGCGAGCATCGCCTTCACGGCGAAGCCGTAACCCTGTATTCCGCGCCGCAGCCGCTCGCGCCGCGCCTATTCGGTTGGCGCAGCGTCGGGGCGCGGCTAAAGGCATCTCCATGCGTTATACGATCGGCCTCGCCACCACCTTCCACGATCCCGCCATCGCGATCATCGGTCCCGATGGCGAAGTGCTCTTCGCCGAGGCGACCGAACGCTATTTGCAATACAAGCGCGCGCCGAACTGCGAACCGGATTCGGCGCCGCGTATGGAAGGGCTGCTGAAGCGCTACATCCCGAAGGATGCCGAGGTCACCATCGCCACGAGCTGGGGCGAGGATTTCACCGGCTTCCTCGACCAGATGGCGCGGGCAGGCTCCTTCACGCTGGATGCGCTGCTCAAGCTCTCGCCGGAGCTCAACCGCTCGCTTGTACCGGAGCGCACCGAGCGCGCCCTGATCGCCTCCCTGCATCTCGGCCAGCAGCGCGCCGGCATGGGCGTGCTGCTTGGACTCGACCGCGCCTACGGCAAGGCGAATGTCACCGGCCTGAAGCGCTACGGCCACCATCTCAGCCACGCAGCCTATGCCTGCTGGTCCTCGCCCTTCGACAATGCCGCCTGTCTCGTCGTCGACGGCATGGGCGAGACCGGGGCGTCTGCCATCTTCGCCCTAGAGAACGGCAAACTCCGTGAAGTGAAGCGCCACCGCGGCCGGGAATCGATCGGCTTCTATTTCGGGCTCGTCACCGACCTCGCCGGCTTCGACCAGGCCAAGGGCGAGGAATGGAAGATCATGGGGCTGGCCCCCTATGGCAAGACCGACCCTGAGCTGATGGTGCTGCTGCGCAAGCTCTACAGCATCGAAGGCCACAAGCTCTCCTTCGCCAAGGCCAACGTGGTGCAGGCGGTCGCCGCCGAGATCCTGGCCAAGCGCCCCACTGAGGCGCTCGACCAGGGCTGGGCCGATCTCGCCCGCTGCGGGCAGGACGTCTTCGCCGAGATGATGGAGGCCTTGCTCGGCGAGGCTGCGGCGCTGGTGCCAAGCGAAAACCTCGTCATGGCCGGTGGCTGCGCGCTGAACTCTTCCTTCAACGGCAAGATCGCCGGCCGCCATGGCTTCAAGACGGTGTTCGTCCCCTCGGCCCCGGCCGATGACGGCAACGCCATCGGCGCCGCATGGCTCGCCCATGCGGAGGCGAATCCGGACTGGCGCGCGCCCAAGGGGCCGCTGACGCCCTATCTCGGCTCGACCGTCTCGACCGAGCCTTTCGAGCGGATGCAGCTCTGGGAGAAGCGCCTGCGCAAACTCAGCGCCGACGAGATCGCTCCGGTAACCGCGAAGCTTCTCACCGAGGGCAAGCTGATCGGATGGGTGCAGGGCCGCGCCGAATTCGGCCCGCGAGCGCTCGGCAACCGCTCGATCATCGCCGATCCGCGCCCCGCCGACGCCAAGGATATCCTGAACGCCAAGGTGAAGTACCGCGAGGCTTTCCGTCCCTTCGCCCCCTCGATCCTGGCCGAGCACGCCGCCGACTGGTTCGAGAACTACCAGGACGCGCCCTATATGGAGCGCACGCTGGTCTGGAAGGAAGCGGTGCGCGATCGCGTCCCTGCCGTGGTCCACGAGGATGCGACGGGCCGGCTTCAGAGCGTCACGGCCGAGCGCAATCCGCGCTATCACGCGCTGATCTCGGCCTTTCACGATCTGACGGGCGTGCCGGTGATCCTCAACACCTCCTTCAACATCATGGGCAAGCCGATCCTGCACACGGCGGAAGACGCGATCCTGATGTTCTATACGAGCGGGCTCGACGCGCTGGTGATCGAGGACTGGCTGCTGGTGAAGTAGACCGCGATCTGTGACCGATCTGACGGATTGATCGGTCGGATCACGCGAAATCGCTGGTCTGCGCACGTTTCGCGGTCATTCTTCCGGCCGACAGGAGGGAGACCGCCATGCTGCAACTGCGCCCGAACTGCGAATGCTGCGACCGCGATCTGCCGCCACGGTCGCGCGATGCTCTCATCTGCACCTTCGAGTGCACCTTCTGCGTCGACTGCGCCGAAACGCGCTTCGCCGGTACCTGCCCGAATTGCGGCGGCGATCTCGTGCGCCGGCCGATCAGACCGGAGCGGATGCTGGAGAAATACCCCGCCTCGGCCGAGCGCGTCCGCAAGCCGCATCCGCCATGCGTGGCGGCGTGAAACAGACACGGATGGGGCCACAGAGGCCGATCACTCGGCGGGGGAGCACGCGATGACGCCCATGCCTGTCGTCTATGGCGCGCCCTACAGCGTCTATGTCCGCGCGGTCAGGCTGGCGCTCGAGGAAAAGGGCGTGGCCTATCGGCTGGATCCGATCGATGTCTTCGCCGAGAGCGGGCCGCCGGCTTCCCTGCTCGAGAGGCACCCTTTCGGCCGCATCCCGGCTTTCGAGCATGACGGCTTTCGATTGTACGAGGCTGGAGCCATCGAACGCTATGTCGATGAAGCCTTTCCCGGGCCTGCTCTCCAGCCCTCCGCGCCGCGCGAGCGTGCCCGCGTGAACCAGCTGACGAGCATCCTCGACGCCTACGCCTATCGCACGCTGGTCTGGGACATCTATGTGGAGCGCATCTCCGCCCCCAAGCAGGGGCGTCTGCCGGACGAGGCGCGGATCCAGGCCGCGCTGCCAAAAGCGCGGCTCTGCCTGCGCGCGATCGGCGACCTGATGAATGATGGCCCTCATCTCGCCGGCGCGGCGTTGACGCTCGCCGATCTGCATGCCGCGCCGATGTTCGCTTACTTCACGCTGGCGCCGGAGGCCGAGCCGCTGCTCGCCGAGCAGCCCGCCCTCCAGAGGTGGTGGGCGGACATGGTCCGGAGGCCTGCCATGCAGGCCACCGCCTTTCCCACCTAGGCGAGCTTCAGCTCGCCTGCTTCACCGCGATGCCCTTCTCTTCGAAGAGTTGCTGCAGTTCACCGGCCTGGAACATCTCGCGGGTGATGTCGCAACCGCCGACGAACTCGCCCTTGACGTAGAGCTGCGGGATGGTCGGCCAGTTCGAATAGGCCTTGATGCCCTCGCGGATCTCCTGGTCCTCGAGCACGTTCACGCCTTTGAACGGCACCCCGACATAGGAGAGAATCTGCACGACCTGGCCGGAGAAGCCGCACATCGGAAATTGCGGCGTGCCCTTCATGAAGAGCACCACATCGTTGTTCTTCACTTCCGCTTCGATGCGGGCATTGACGTCGGACATGGGATAACGGCCTTTCTGCCGGACAGTCTGAGGGCGTTTGCGAGCGCGATACACCCTATATCGGAACAAGCGCTAGCAGATTCCAGAGGGAGCCGCATCGGCAGCTCGCTCCACGCGACGTCAAGGCGCAGCATATCCTTCCGGGAAGGCGCGCGACGCTTCGTTCTCGAAGCGGAAATTGGTCATCGCCCAGCCCTCCTTGGTCTTCTTGTAGGTGAACTGATAGTACATGAACGGATAGCGATTGTCGTCGTACTGGGCATAGAACACCAGCACTCGGATCAGGTCGTTGTAGTTCCGGTCGTAGGCGAGGCCGAGAACATCGGGCTTCTTCTTGCTGAACGGCCTGAGATTGGTCGACAGCTCGGAATTCTCGCCCTTCTTCTTCAGAAGCCGCATCACCTCGGCGACGAAAGGCTCGGCCCCGTCGCTCTGCAGCGTGTCGAGCAGGGTCCGCGAATTCGCGACGGGGTCCTGCACCGGCGGCATGATCTGGGCCTTGGCCGGGGCTGCCCCCAGCGCGAGGCAGACAGCCGCAGCCGCAAGGCCAGCGCGCCATGCGCCCGGCCGGCTCATTCCGGCACCGCCGTCGTCAGCGCCAGCGCGTGCAGCACGCCGCCCATGTTTCCCTGCAGCGCGGCATAGACCATCTGGTGCTGCTGCACCCGGGTCTTGCCCTTGAAGGCAGCGGAAGTGACTGTCGCAGCATAGTGGTCGCCGTCGCCGGCCAAATCCTTGATCTCGACCGCCGCATCCGGCAGCGCCGCCTTGATCATGCGTTCGATCTCATGCGCGTCCATCGCCATGGTCTGAGCTCCTCAGGCCGCCTTGCCGGCCATATAGGACGGCAGCCAGTCTTCATGGATCTTGCGGAGATCGGCGACAGCCAGCGCCGGCTCGCCCGGAAGGCTGAGCATCGCGCCGCCGGTGCGGCCGATCGCGAGGGCCGGCACGCCGGCCGCCCTCGCGGCCGCGATCACTGCCTCGGCCTCGGCAGCCGGAACCGCCAGGACATAGCGCGCCTGATCCTCGCCGAAGAGCGCGGCATGGGCGGGACCGGCCGGCAGAGTGTCGATGGTCGCGCCGATGCCCTTCGCCATCGCCATCTCGGCGAGCGCAACCGCCAGGCCGCCATCCGACAGGTCGTGGCAGGTCGCGACCTTGCCGCCCGCGATCAACCCGCGCACGAATTCGCCGTTGCGGCGTTCGATCGCAAGGTCAACCGGCGGCGGAGCACCCTCCTCGCGGCCGCAGACCGTCGCGAGATAAGCACTCTGGCCGAGCCAGCCTTGAGTCTCGCCGATGAGGAGGATCGCCTCGCCCTCGGTCTTGAAGGCGACGGTCGCGTGCTTCGTCACGTCGGCCATGACGCCGACGCCGCCGATGGTCGGGGTCGGCAGGATCGAGACCCCGTTGGTCTCGTTGTAGAGCGAGACGTTGCCGGAGACGACCGGGAAGTCGAGCGCCTTGCAGGCCTCGCCGATGCCGCGGATGCAGCCGACGAACTGGCCCATCACTTCCGGTTTCTCGGGATTGCCGAAGTTCAGATTGTCGGTGATCGCGAGCGGCGTCGCTCCGGTCGCCGTCAGGTTGCGCCAGGCTTCGGCCACCGCCTGCTTGCCGCCCTCGAACGGATCGGCCTCGCAATAGCGCGGCGTCACGTCGGCGGTCATGGCAAGGCCCTTCGGCCCGTCCTCGATGCGGATCACGCCCGCATCGCCACCGGGCCGCACGGCCGAATTGCCAAGGATCAGCGTGTCGTACTGCTCCCAGATCCAGCGCTTCGAGGAGAGATCCGGCGAGCCGATCAACTGCTTCAGCGCCTCGGCATTGCCGCAAGGCGGCGCGACGCTCTCGGCCGCGATGCGTTGCTGCGGCGGCGTCTCGATCCAGGGCCGATCATATTCCGGAGCCTCGTCGCCGAGTTCCTTGATCGGCAGGTCGGCCATGACCTCGCCCTGGTGCTTCACGACGAAGCGCAGCGTGTCGGTGGTGTGGCCGACGACGGCGAAGTCGAGGCCCCATTTCTGGAAGATCGCCTCGGCGGCCTCCTCATGCCCCGGCTTGATCACCATGAGCATGCGCTCCTGGCTCTCCGAGAGCATCATCTCATAGGCGCTCATGCCCTCCTCGCGGCAGGGCACCTTGTCGAGGTCGAGCTCGACGCCGAGATCGCCCTTGGCGCCCATCTCGACGGCCGAGCAGGTCAGGCCCGCCGCACCCATGTCCTGGATCGCATCGACATGGCCGGCGGCCATGATCTCGAGGCAGGCTTCGAGCAGGAGCTTCTCGGCGAAGGGATCGCCGACCTGCACGGTCGGGCGCTTCTCCTCCGACTTGTCGTCGAATTCGGCCGAGGCCATGGTCGCGCCGTGGATGCCGTCGCGGCCGGTCTTGGAGCCCAGATAGACGATCGCCTTACCGACGCCGGAGGCCTTGGCGTAGAAGATCTCGTCGGCCTTGGCGATGCCGACCGCCATGGCGTTGACGAGGATGTTGCCGTCATAGCGCGAGTGGAAGCCTGTGGCGCCGCCGACATTCGGCACGCCGAAGGAATTGCCGTAGCCGCCGATGCCGGCGACGACGCCGGAGACGAGGTGGCGGGTCTTCGGATGGTCCGGCGAGCCGAAGCGCAACGCGTCGAGCACCGCGATCGGGCGCGCGCCCATGGTGAAGACGTCGCGCAGGATGCCGCCGACGCCCGTCGTCGCGCCCTGATAGGGCTCGATGAAGGACGGGTGGTTGTGGCTCTCCATCTTGAAGACGATGGCCGTGCCGTCGCCGATATCGATGACACCGGCATTCTCGCCCGGCCCCTGGATCACCCAGGGCGCCTTGGTCGGCAGCGTCTTCAGATGGATCTTGGACGACTTGTAGGAGCAGTGCTCGTTCCACATCGCCGAGACGATGCCGAGTTCCGTGATCGTCGGCTCGCGGCCGATCAGATGCAGGAAGCGCTGGTACTCGTCGGGCTTGAGGCCATGCTCGGCGACGAGCTGCGGGGTGATCTTGATGTCGTTCGGAATCACGGGCTCAGGGTTCCTGGCGGTCCGGCGATAGGGGTTGGCAGGGGCATAGCCTGCCTCACGCCGCGAGACAACGGATTCCCGGCTACGCTGCTGTTTTCAGCTCTGGATCGCAGCCAAAGCTGCCCTGAGTGGCGCTGGAATGGGCACGGGCTTCTGGCTCGCACGCGCGACGTAGACATGGGTGAAGCGCCCCTGCGCCGCGGCCAGCTCGCTGCCCTGCCGGAAGATGCCGATGCGATAGGTGACAGAGCTGCTGCCCAGCCGCTCGACTACGATTCCCGCCTCGACGATCTCGGGAAAGGCGACGCTCTCGAAATAGGTGCAGGTCGTCTCGACCACGAGCCCGATAGCTTCGCTATCGAACACATCGAGGAATCCGCCTTCGACCAGCCAGGCGTTCACCGCCGTGTCGAACCACGCGTAGTAGACGACGTTGTTGACGTGGCCATAGGCGTCATTGTCGTGCCAGCGCGTCGGGATGGCGCGGAAAACGCGGAAATCCGAGCGGCCCAGGCGCGGCTGCCGTTCGCTCATCCCTCGCCCCCCGGCTTCTCACCCGCCTTGATCTCGGGAACGCCGAGCGCATCGGCGAGCCTGGCCTTGGCCGAGCCGGGCCTCAGCGGCTTCTGTTGGCTCTCATGCGGCGACCAGCCGGAGAGCCAGACGAATTCGAAGGTCGCCGGCAATCGCCCGTCCGGATCGGCGAAGCGCTCGGCATAGAGCGCGGCCGCCCGCAGCAAGGTCTCCCGCTTCAGTGGCCCCTTGCGGCGCGCGACGAGGTTGTTGGCCCAGCCCATGGCCCTGAGGTCGCGGAACAGCCCGAAGGCATCGCGGTAGCGCACCGTGACGGTCTCGCTGTCGATAACCGGCAGCGCGAAGCCGGCTCGCTGCAGCAGGCCGCCGAGATCGCGCAGATCGGCGAAGGGCGCGACGCGCGGGCTGACACCGCCCGTCGTCTCGCTCTCGGCTTCGAGCAAGACCTGCCGCAGCTCCTGCAGGCTGCGCCCACCGAGCAGGCAGGCCATGAACAACCCGTCCGGCTTCAGCGCCCGCTTGATCTGGATGAGCGCGCCCGGCAGGTCGTTGACGCCTTGTAGCGCCAGTAGCGAGACAGCGAGGTCAAGCGAGCCGGCTGCGAAAGGCAGCCCTTCGAGGTCGCCGACGAGATCGGCGCCGCCGCCCTCCGTCTCGGCCATATGCAGAAGGCGACCGACCTTGCCGGCGAGGACGGGCGCGACGACGGGCAGCGGCGTGCCGAGATCGGCCGCAAGCGTAAACTCGCGCAGCACCGCGCCGAGCCGCTCCTCCAGATCGCCCGCCGCACGCTGCAGCAGAAAATCCGGATAATCCCCGGCGAGCGCGCGCCTGAGCCGCGAGCGGCCGAGCGCGCGATCGAAGACGACGCTGCCGTCACTCAACCCGTCTGTCCCCCTGTTGCGGCTGCCGGCTCAGCGCTCGAGCAGCTTCTCGATCTCGGCGCGCAGCTGCGGACCGAGATCGCTGCGGTCCAGCGCATAGGCGACATTCGCCGCGAGGAAGCCGATCTTCGACCCGGCATCGTAGATCTCGCCGTCGAAGCGCACCGCGTAGAACGGCTCCTGATGCGACAGCGCGATCATCGAATCGGTGAGCTGGATCTCGCCGCCCGCGCCCTTTTCCTGGTTCGCGAGCAGGTTGAAGATCGTCGGCTGCAGGATGTAGCGGCCACTGACATGCAGGTTGGAGGGCGCGGTGCCCTTCGGCGGCTTCTCGACCATGCCGGTGATCTTCGAGATCTTGGCCTTGGCGTCCTCGACGGCGACGATGCCGTATTGATGGGTCTGGTCGTCGGGCACGGGCGCGACGGCGATGTGGTTGCCGCCATGCTTGTCATAGGCCTCGATCATCTCGGCGAGGCAGCCCTTGCCAGCGCTGTAATGCAGCATGTCCGGCAGCAGCAGCGCGAAGGGCTCCTCGCCGACGATCTCGCGCGCGCACCAGACGGCATGGCCGAGGCCGAGCGGTGCCTGCTGGCGGGTGAAGCTGGTGGCGCCCGCCGCCGGCAGATCGGCCTTCAGCGCCTCGAGCTCCTTGATCTTGTTGCGCTTGGCGAGCGTGTCGTCGAGCTCATAGGCCATGTCGAAATGGTCCTCGATCACCGCCTTGTTGCGGCCGGTGACGAAGATGAAATGTTCGATGCCCGCAGCGCGCGCCTCGTCCACGACATGCTGCACGACCGGACGGTCGACGATGGTGAGCATCTCCTTCGGGACCGCCTTGGTGGCGGGCAGGAAGCGGGTGCCGAGACCGGCGACGGGAAGAACGGCCTTGCGGATGCGTTTCGTCATGAAGGGTCCTTGGCGCGGTTGCCTTTGCCGAAGCGAGGCTTTGATGGGGTGGGCCGCACAACTGTCACGGTTGCCGGCCATCAGGGGCGTATTAGCTGACAGGCCTTGAGAACCCGTCAACGGTTTTTGGATAGGCCGGGTTCCTGACAAAGATGAGGCGAGAGACGATGGCGGTATTGGTTTCCGGCGGCGCCGGCTACATCGGCAGCCATATGGTGCTTGAATTGCTCGACCGGGGCGAGAAGGTCGTGGTCCTCGACAATCTCTCCACCGGCTTCTGGTGGGCGGTCCCGCCCGAGGCGGTTTTCGTGCAGGGCGATATCGGCGACCAGCCGCTGATCGAATCGCTCGTCGCCGAGCATGGCATCACCGAGATCGCGCATTTCGCCGCCAGGATCGTGGTTCCGGAATCCGTATCCGACCCTCTGGGCTATTATTTCAACAATACCGTGAAGACGCGCGCCCTGATCGAGAGCGCGGCGCGCAGCGGCGTGAAGCACGTCATCTTCTCCTCCACGGCCGCGGTCTATGGCGAGCCGCCGGTCTCGCCGGTGCCGGAGGAGATCGCGCTCAACCCGATCAACCCCTATGGCCGCTCCAAGCTGATGAGCGAGTGGATGCTGCAGGACGCGGCGAAGGCGCATGGCTTCACCTATGTCGCGCTGCGCTACTTCAACGTCGCGGGCGCCGATCCCAAGCTGCGCTCCGGCCAGTCCTCGCCCAACGCCACCCACCTGATCAAGGTCGCGAGCCAGGCAGCGCTCGGCGAGCGCGACGGGCTCACCGTCTTCGGCACGGACTATGCGACGCCGGACGGCACCTGCGTGCGTGACTACATTCACGTCACCGACCTCGCCCGCGCCCATCTGGCCGCGCTCGATCATCTGCGCAGCGGCAAGGAGAGCCTGACGCTGAACTGCGGCTATGGCCGTGGTTATTCGGTGCAGGAGGTCGTCGAGGTGGTGAAGAAGGTCTCCGGCGTCGACTTCCCGGTGACGCTCGCCGCCCGCCGCCCGGGCGACCCGGCTTCGCTGATCGCCCGCGCCGACCGCATCCGGACCGAGCTGGGCTGGCAGCCGGAGCATGACGATCTGGAAGAGATCGTCGGCCAGGCCCTGGCCTGGGAGGAGAAGCTCAGGACGAAGAACGCTTCGGCCTGAGCTGCAAGCTCCCCCCCCCGAGTGACGTCCCGGTCAGGAGGCCGCCTCCTCCTCGGCCGGCTCGCGGACTTCGAGCACGGTCAGGCGCTTGACCTCGCCGGAGCGCGTCGTCCAGTCGATCGAGCGCTCGGCCGCCATGCCAATCAGCGCGACGCCGATCGGCGTCATCACCGAGATGCGGTTCTTCTCGATATTCGCGTCCTGAGGCCAGACCAGCGTGACGGTGGTCTCGCGCTTGGTGCTTTCGTCGCGATAGACGATCTGGCTGCCGATGCGGGCGTGGTCGATGGAGGTCCGCCCCTCCGGCAGGATGCGGGCGCGATCAAGCTCGTGACTTAGCTCGGCGGCAAGCTCCGGCATGGTATTGGCCGCGCCGGCCGCGATACGGCTCAGCATGGCATGGTCCGCGGCCGTGACGGTGATGGCGGGACGCTTGGTGGACATTGGATCAGGTCTTTCATCGAAAAGGCGAGCGCCCGCCGGCGGACGCAAAGCCGCACGGAATCACAAGGTCGAACTCGCGGGTGAAAGGAAGAGAGGTAGCGCCCCCCGAGCCGGAGGCGCCAAGCGCGACAGACCCGGGGCTAGAAGCCCGCGATGAGATTGCCCGAGCGGTGCAGACCGCGGCGGAAGGGAGAGGCGCTATACATCGAACCAGAATCCGCCAATCGTTCCGGCTTGTCAAATGGGCAGGTGACGGAGTTCCCACGCCCGGTTTAACCTGCGGTTAATCTTGTTCAGGCGCTGTGATGGTGTTTCCATCCAGCTTTCGCAGGGAGCCCCTATGCGCCTGTCCGTCATCGCTGCTTCGGCCTTGCTCAGCCTGGCGCCGGCGTTGGCGCAGACCACGGGCTCGATCAATGTCTCGCGCGCCCATGCAGGCCCACCCGCCGCAACGCCGGCCAGCGCCAGCTTCGACATCTTCCTGCAGCGGCTCTGGCCGCAGGCGCAAGCGCGCGGCATCTCGCGCGCGACCTTCGATCTCGCCTTCCGCGGCGTGACGCCGGACGCCTCCATCGTCGCGCTGACCAAGAAGCAGTCCGAGTTCAGCGCGCCGATCTGGTCCTACCTGAACAACGCTGTCGGCGGCGGGCGCGTCCAGCGCGGCCAGGCGGTCGCGGCCGAGAACGCCTCGGTTCTCGCGCAGGTCGAGGCTCGCTATGGCGTGCCGAAGGAGGTCGTGCTCGGCGTCTGGGGCATGGAGACCAATTTCGGCTCCTTCAAGGGCGGCAAGGACGTCATCCGCTCGCTGGCGACACTGGCTTCGATCCGTTACCGAGGCGACTTCTTCCGCGACGAACTGCTGACGGCGCTCGAACTGATCGAGAAGGGCTATGTCGAGCGCAACGAACTGCGCGGCTCCTGGGCCGGCGCCATGGGCCACACCCAGTTCATGCCGTCGAGCTACCTCAAATACGCGGTCGACTGGACCGGCAACGGCCATGCCGACATCTGGAACTCGTCGAGCGACGCCATCGCCTCCACCGCCAACTATCTGAAGAGCTATGGCTGGGTGTCGGGTCTGCCCTGGGGCATGGAGGTGACGCTGCCCGAAGGCTTCGACCACCACCTCGACAAGGCGAGCTTTGCTTCCTTTCGCTCCGCCGGCGTGCGCCGGGCTGACGGCCGCGCCCTGCCCTCCTCCGGCGAAGGCCGCCTGTTCTACCCGGCCGGCCATACCGGCCCCGTCCTGCTGCTGACCGCGAATTTCGACATCATCAAGAAGTACAATTCCTCCGACGCCTATGCGCTGGCCGTCGGCCATCTCGGCGACCGCATCATGGGCCGCGGAGCGATCCAGGCCGACTGGCCGCTCAAGGCCGCCCGCCTCGACATGGCCGGAACCAAGGACCTGCAACGACGCCTGAAAGCACTCGGTCTCTACGACCATGACGCCGACGGGCGTGTCGGTACCGGCACACGCGAGGCCGTGCGACGCTACCAGATCAGCGTCGGCGAGATCGCCGATGGCTACCCGACTCCGGCGCTGCTCGCCCGCATGCGCGGCAAGCGCTGACTCCGGGCAGGGCCTGCCCTATATTGGGTCCGTCACGAGCCTCTGGATCGGATGGCTGATGCGCCTGCGCTCGCTCATCATGGTTCTCTGCGCCGCCTGCCTGCTCCTGTTGACCGGCGGCCCCATCTCGCTCGCCCAGCAGCCGCCGCAGCAGCGCAGCCTGTTCCAGCTTTTCTGGCAACTGCCCGCCAAGCCGACCACGCAGCCGCAGCAGCCGCGCCAGCGCGCCGCGCCGGCGGCACGGCGTCGGCCTTCCGCGCCCGTCGTCGTCCGCGACGACCCGATCATCCCGAAGGTCGATGTCGCCCATCATGTCGTGGTAATGGGCGATTCCCTCGCCAATCTCCTGGCCGATGGCCTCGACGACGCTCTGAACAACCGCCCGGATGTCGAGGTCATCCACCGTGCGAAGCCGGATTCCGGCCTCGTCCGCACCGATTTCTACGACTGGCCCAAGGCCGTCTCGGAGCTTCTGGCCAGCGATCAGAAAATCACGATCGCGGTGATGCTGATCGGCCTCAACGACCGCCAGCCGATCCGCGACGGCGACATCGTCCAGGAGCCCATGAGCCCGCGCTGGCTCGAACTTTATCGCGAGCGCATCGATGCGCTTGCCAACGCCTTCGCCGCCAAGCGCATCCCGCTGATCTGGGTCGGTGCGCCGCCCATGCAGAACGCCCGGCTCTCCGCCGACCTCGTCACGTTGAACGAACTCTTCCGCGAACGCGTCGAGAAGGCCGGCGGGCAATATGTCGATCTCTGGGGCGGCTTCGTCGATGCCGAGAACCGCTATGCCGCGACCGGCCCTGATGTCTCCGGCCAGCCGACGCGCCTGCGGCTCGGGGACGGCGTGCACTTCACCAAGGCCGGCGCCCGCAAGGCCGCGCATTTCGTCGATCTCGTCATCCGCCGGATCATCGAGGCGGCGCCGCAGAGCAACGTCATCGCGCTGCCGGTCGCGCCCGAAACCGGCGCCCCGACCGCACCTGAATTGCAGCCTGGTGGCGTCGAGCGCCTGATTGACCAGATGGCAGCCGGCGTGCCGACGATCGGCCTGCCACCGGCGCTGCAGGCCCGCCCGCTAGCCGGGCCGATCCAGCCGTTGACCGGGCAGGCGGCGCCGTCGGAGCAGCCGCTCCTCGCCTCGATCGCCGAAGCGCGCGGGCGCGGCGATGCCGCTACCCAGCTCGAACGCGTCTTCGGCCAGGGCATCGCGCCCGAGCCGGTGCCCGGGCGGATCGACGACTACCGCTGGCCACGCTGAGGGCCCCGCCCCCTCTTCGGGCAGCTTCGGATCACCGCGCCGCGTTGCGCCACTCGTCCGCGAGCAGCGCATAGAGCACATCGTCGCGCCAGACCTCCCCGACGCGCAGATTGTCGCGCAGCAGACCCTCACGGCGAAACCGGAACTTCTCGACCAGGCGAACCGACGGGTGATTATCCGGATGGATGAAGGCCTGGAGACGGTGCAGGCCAAGCTCGACGAAGCAGAAATCGAGCATCGCCGTGACCGCTTCAGTCGCGATACCCTGCCGGTGAAGCGCGGGGTTTATCATGTAGCCGATACTCGCCCGTTTACTGCGGATATGGCCGTCGTGATAGTTGACGAGTCCGAGGCAGCGATCCGTTCCAGCATCCGCCACTGCCCAGAACCGATAGTAGGACGGCGTACAGTCGATGAAGCTGCGCACCGAGCGCTCGGTTTCGATACGCTTCGTATAGACTGGCTGATTCCAGAAGCGCATCGCGCCGGGATCGGCGAAGCACTCATGCATCCCATCGACGTCGTCGCTGCGAAACTGGCGCAAGCGCAGGCGCGTCGTCGCAAGAACCGGGTGCGGCATGGCTTGCTTCGGCATGCGACGACCTCAGGCGGAAGGTTGTGGTCCTATCGGGAATTGCCGGAGCGATCGGTCCTCGGCAGTGCGATCTTTGACCGGCCAGCCAGCCAAGTTCAATATTAGGGGCGAAAGCAGGACTGCAGACGCCCCATGAGCAAACGCCGACCCGCGGCTGTAATGGCCATCATGGCCCTCGCTGCCATAGCTGGCCCCGCCGCGGCCGCGCCAAAAGGCGAGATCATCGATTTCGGCGTCACCGTCGGACGCCGCCTCGAGGCAACGCCAACCCCCGGCCAGGCCGGCCTCGAACCCGCGCGCGAGATGAAGAACATCCGCTACCTCGAGCGCACGGATCGCGTCGAGGCACGGCTGTGCCGGAACTTCGGTCTCTCGCTCGCGCTGACCGACGCCATTCCGCGCGTGCTGCCGGGACGGGTCTCCGTTCGCGTCGAGCATCCGCGCTTCACCCGCCCCGACGGCAAGACCAGTGCCGAGGACCGCTTCCCGAGTGCCGTGGTCAATGGTGTCACCCATATCGGTTTTACCTTCGACCATGAGTGGGAAATGGAGCCGGGCCGCTGGACCTTCGTCATCTCGGCCAGTGGGCAGGAGATCGCGCGGAAGGAGTTCACCGTCTCCATCCCGCCCGGCGCGCCCAACTCCGATTGCGGCGTCGGCTAGCCACACTGCTGCACTCGATCCCGATCATCCCGCCATCAGACGGTCGAAGATCGGATCGGGGTCGTCGACCTCGACCAGCCTCTTGCCGTCGATCACCCAGATGCGCGTCGCCACCGCGCGGACGAAGGCGCGGTCATGGCTGACCAGCAGGCAAGCCGGTTCGTGCTCGATCAACTCGCGCTCCAGCCTGTCCTGCCCCTCGATATCGAGATGGTTGGTCGGCTCGTCGAGCAGGTAGAAGTTCGGCTGCGCGAGGCGCAGCAGCAGCATCGCGAGCCGTGCCTTCTGCCCGCCCGAGAACCGGGAGATCGGCGCGGACTGGGCCTCGCTCGCGATCCCTGCGCCCGCCAGCAGCGTGCGGGCAAGCTGATCTCCGACATCGCTCGACCGTTTCACCGCCTCCCAGGGCGTCACCCAGGCATCGAGCTGCGACAGTGCCTGGTCGGAATGGCCGAGCTTCAGGCTCGCCGCGCCGCGGATCTCCGGATCGTCGCCGCCGAGCGCCGCCCGCAGCCGCGCGACGAAGCGCGTCTTGCCGGTGCCATTGGCGCCGAGCAGGGCGATCCGGTCGCCGTTCTCGATCCAGAGCTGGCCGGTTCGGAAGAGCGGCCGCCCATCCGGCGTCGCGATCACCGTGTCCTTGATCGCGACCAGCGCCTTGGCATGGCTACCGCTGTTGGCGAGCCTGATCGCCCCTGCGGAGCGCTCCTTGTGGGCCGGCCGGGCACTCCCCTCCAGCTTGTCGGCGCGCTCGGACAGTTGCTTCGTCTTGACCACCAGCAGGTCGGAGCCGGAATTGATGCCGATGTTCTTGAGCTTGGCCGCCTGCTGCCGCAGGGCCCTGACCTTGCGCATGTCGTTCTCGAACTGCCGGCCGCGCGCTGCGTCGCGCTCCTCGAGCGCCTGCAGGGCGCGCGAATACGGCAGGGCGAAATCAGCGCTCTCCGTCGGGCGCAGGAACAGGGTCCGGCTGCTGATGTCGTCGAGGAAGGCGCGGTCATGACTCGCGACCACGACGGCGCAATCACGCGGCAGGCCGGCAAGAAAGCGCTCAAGCACGCCGATCCGCGCCAGGTCGAGATGGTTGGTCGGTTCGTCGAGCAGGAGGAGGTCGGGCTCGATCACCGCCGCCCGCGCCAGCAGCATGCTGCGCTGCCAGCCACCTGACAGGCTGCCGACAGGGCGGCTGCGCAAGGCCTCGTCGACGGCGAGGTCGTCGAGCAGCACATCGACCCGCCAGCTCTCCGTTTCGGCCGCCTCGGCATCGAGCGCATCGCGCACGGCATCGTAGAGGCTCATCGCGAGCAGACGTGTCGGCGGGTCCTGCGGCGCGAAGGCGGCGACAAGACCGCGCGACCGGGTCAGCGCCCCTCCGGTCGCCTCCTCCTCGCTGGCCAGGATGCGCAGGAGCGAGGATTTGCCGCGGCCATTGGCAGCGACGAGGCCGAGACGGTCGCCCTTGGCGATGGAGAGATCGAGCCCGGCGAACAGGGTCTCGGTGCGGATGAGCGAAAGGTCTTTGATGGCGATCAGGGACATCGGAATCTCGTGAAGTCAGTCAGACGCAAGCAAGCGCGCCCAAAAAGGCTGACGACGAGACGACGATGCGGCTCCTGTCAGCCCCGCGAAGTGAAGCGCGGGGCGAAAACAGGTCCTCGGGTGCGGCAATGGAAGCGACGGCGCGGCGCCTGCTTCCCCTTCTGACTCGATTCCATGGCAGCGAACATAGCGAAGCCGGCGCGGATGACCAGAGCCGCCCGGCGATCCGGCTCACATCGGCAGGATGGTCTCCCCCATCAGCTGCTTGTCGATGGCATGCGCCGCTTGGCGGCCCTCGCGGATCGCCCAGACGACCAACGACTGGCCACGGCGCATGTCGCCGGCGACGAAGACCTTGTCGACGCTGGTCTTGTAGTCGCGGTCATTGGCGACGACGTTGGCGCGCTTGTCCACGCCCACGCCCGACTGCGCGATCATGCCCTCGATCACCGAGCCGGCGAAGCCGATGGCGAGGAAGCAGAGGTCGGCCTGGAGCACGAATTCGGTGCCGGGGATCGGCTTGCGCTTCTCGTCGACGCGGGCGCACTTCACGCCGGTGAGGCGACCGTTGCGGCCTTCGAGCCCGAGCGTCGCCGCCTGGAATTCGCGCTCGGCACCCTCGGCCTGCGAGGAGGAGGTACGGAACTTCGTCGGCCAGTACGGCCAGACGGTGAGCTTGTCCTCCATCTCCGGCGCCATCGGCCGGATGTCGAGCTGCGTCACCGAGAGTGCGCCCTGGCGGAAGGCCGTGCCGACGCAGTCGGAGGCGGTATCGCCGCCGCCAACCACCACGACATGCTTGCCGGCCGCCAGGATCGGCGCCTCGTTCGAGACATCCTCGCCGCCGACGCGCTTGTTCTGCTGGGTGAGGTACGGCATCGCGTAATGCACGCCCGAGAGATTGGTCTCCGGCAGGCCGGGATCGCGCGGCGCTTCCGCCCCGCCCGTCATCAGCACCGCATCATGCTCGGCGACGAGCTTCGCGAAGGGCAGCGTCACGCCGACATTGGCGTTGTAGTGGAAGGTCACGCCTTCCGCCTCCATCTGCTTCACCCGGCGGTCGATGTGCTTCTTTTCCATCTTGAAGTCGGGAATGCCGTAGCGCAGCAGGCCGCCGGCCTTGGCCTCGCGCTCATAGAGATGGACATCATGGCCGACGCGGGCGAGCTGCTGCGCCGCGGCCATGCCCGCCGGACCGGAGCCGACGATGGCGATGCGCTTGCCGGTGCGCTTCGCCGGGATCTCGGGGGCGATCCAACCTTCCTGCCAGCCCTTGTCGGCGATCGCCTGCTCGATCGTCTTGATCGTCACCGGCATGTTCTCGAGGTTGAGCGTGCAGGCTTCCTCGCAAGGCGCGGGGCAGATGCGACCGGTGAATTCCGGGAAGTTGTTGGTGGAATGGAGGTTGCGCAGCGCGTCCTCCCAGCCCCCGGAATAGACCAGCTCGTTCCAGTCCGGAATCTGGTTGTGCACCGGGCAGCCGGTCGGCCCATGGCAGAAGGGGATGCCGCAATCCATGCAGCGCGCCGCCTGCTTCTTGATGTCGCGCTCCTCCAGCGGAAGTGTGAACTCCCGGAAGTGCCGGATGCGGTCGCCGGCGAGCTGATACTTCTGCTCCTGCCGGTCGTATTCGAGAAAGCCCGTGACCTTGCCCATACCGTTTCTCTCGCCGTGTGCGCGGGGCGTCCCCGTGCGCGTGCCTTAATCTGATCGAGATACCGGGGCGCAAGCCCCGGCGGGTGGCGTTTCGTTTATTCCGCAGCCTGCAAGGTGCGGGCCTGTTCCATCTCGCGCAGCGCGCGGCGGTATTCGACCGGCATCACCTTCACGAATTTGGTGCGGTAATCCGCCCAATTGTCGAGGATCGTGCGGGCACGCTGCGAACCGGTATAGGTGAAGTGGTTCGTCAGCATCTGCATCAGGCGCTCGTCGTCATGACCGGACATGTTGGTCATATCGATGCGGCCCTTGTGCTCGAGGTCGCCGCCGTGATGGTGCAGCCGCTCCATCAGGTCCTCCTCCTCCTCGACCGGTTCGAGATCGACCATCGAGAGGTTGCAGCGCGACTTGAAGGTGCCGTCCTCGTCCAGCACATAGGCGATGCCGCCCGACATGCCGGCCGCGAAGTTGCGTCCGGTCTGGCCGATCACCGCGACGACGCCGCCCGTCATGTACTCGCAGCCATGGTCGCCCGTGCCTTCCACCACCGCGATGGCGCCCGAGTTGCGCACCGCGAAACGCTCGCCGGCGACGCCCCGGAAATAGGCCTCGCCCGCGATGGCACCGTAGAGCACGGTGTTGCCGACGATGATCGAGCGCTCGGCCACGGCCTTGGTCGCAGGGTCCGGCTTCACGATCAGCTTGCCGCCCGAGAGCCCCTTCCCGACATAGTCGTTGGCCTGGCCGGTGAGCTCGACCGTGACGCCCGCGGCGAGAAAGGCCGCGAAGCTCTGGCCGGAGGTCCCCTTCAGCTTCACCGTGATGGTGTCGTCCGGCAGGCCGGCATGGCCGTACTTCTTGGCGACCGCGCCCGAGAGCATGGCGCCGGCCGAACGATCGACGTTGCTGATCATCTCCTCGATCACGACCGGCGCACCGGTCTCGATCGCACTTGCCGCCGCCTCGATCAGCCGGCGGTCGAGCACTTCGTCGATCGGATGCTTCTGCAACTCGACATGGCGGATCGCCACGCCCGGCAGCTCGACCTTGTGGAAGAGCTTCGAGAAATCGAGCCCATTCGCCTTCCAGTGCTCGATCGCATCCTTCTTGTCGAGCAGGTCGGAGCGGCCGACGATCTCCTCGATCTTCGTGAAGCCCATCTCCGCCATGATCCGGCGGACATCCTCGGCCACGAAGAAGAAGTAGTTCACGACATGCTCTGGCAGGCCCTTGAAGCGCTTGCGCAGCACCGGATCCTGCGTCGCGACGCCGACCGGGCAGGTGTTGAGGTGGCACTTGCGCATCATGATGCAGCCGGCCGCGATCAGCGGCGCGGTCGAGAAGCCGAACTCGTCGGCGCCGAGCAGCGCGCCGATGATGACGTCGCGACCCGTGCGCAGGCCACCGTCGACCTGCAAGGCCACGCGGCCGCGCAGATGGTTCAGCACCAGCGTCTGCTGGGTCTCGGCGAGGCCGATCTCCCAGGGCGAACCGGCATGCTTCAGCGAGGTCAACGGGCTCGCGCCCGTGCCGCCCTCGAAGCCGGAGATGGTGATGTGGTCGGCCCGCGACTTGGCGACGCCGGCAGCGACGGTGCCGACGCCGATCTCGGAGACGAGCTTCACCGAGACGTCGGCCGCCGGATTGACGTTCTTCAGGTCGAAGATCAGCTGCGCCAGATCCTCGATCGAATAGATGTCATGGTGCGGCGGCGGCGAGATCAGGCCGACGCCCGGCGTCGAATGCCGGGTCCGCGCAATCTTGGCGTCGACCTTGTGGCCGGGGAGCTGGCCGCCCTCGCCGGGCTTGGCGCCCTGCGCGACCTTGATCTGCATCACGTCGGAGTTGACGAGATACTCGGTCGTCACGCCGAAGCGGCCGGACGCGATCTGCTTGATCGCCGAGCGCTTCGAGCGGCCATCCGGCAGCGGCTTGAAGCGGATCGCTTCCTCGCCGCCCTCGCCGGTGTTCGACTTGCCGCCGATCTGGTTCATCGCGATGGCGAGCGTCTCATGCGCCTCGCGCGAGATCGAGCCGAAGGACATCGCGCCGGTGGCGAAGCGCTTCACGATCTCGGCGGCGGGCTCGACGCTCTCCAGCGGCACGGGCTTGCGCCCGTTCTCCTCGGCCATCTTCACCTTGAACAAGCCGCGGATGGTGCTGAGCCGCTGCGCGTCGTCGTTCACCTGCCTGGCGAACTCCTCGTAGCGATCCTGCGCGTTGAGGCGCACCGCATGCTGCAGCGAGGCGACGACGTCCGGCTTCCAGACATGGTCTTCGCCGCGGATGCGGTACATGTACTCGCCGCCGATATCGAGGCTGTTGCGGTAGAGCGGCGAGTCGCCGAAAGCGTCGCGATGCCGGCGCAGGCTCTCCTCGGCGATCTCGTCGAGGCCCACGCCTTCGATCGCCGTGCCGGTGCCGAAGAAGAACTTGTCGACGAAGGCGCTCTTCAGGCCGACGGCGTCGAAGATCTGCGCGCCGCAATAGGACTGGTAGGTCGAGATGCCCATCTTGGACATCACCTTGAGCACACCCTTGCCGACCGACTTGATGTAGCGCTTCACCACCTCGTCGGCGTCGACCTCCTCGGGGAAGGCGCCCTGCTCATGCTGGTCGAGCAGGGTATCGAAGGCGAGATAGGGGTTGATCGCCTCGGCGCCGTAGCCGGCGAGGCAGCAGAAATGATGGATCTCGCGCGGCTCGCCGGATTCGACGACGAGGCCGACCGAGGTGCGCAGGCCCTTGCGGATCAGGTGATGGTGGACGGCCGCCGTCGCCAGCAGCGCCGGGATCGGGATGCGGTCGGCGCCGACCTGCCGATCGGACAGGATGATGATGTTGTAGCCACCATGGACCGCGGCCTCGGCGCGCTCGCAGAGCCGTTCCAGCGCACCCGCCATGCCGCCCGCGCCCTCGCGCGCCGGATAGGTGAAGTCGATGGTCTTGGTGTCGAAGCGATCCTCGTAATGGCCGATGCAGCGGATCTTCTCGAGATCGTCATTGGTCAGGATCGGGGTGCGCACTTCCAGCCGCTTGCGCCGCGAGGTGCCCTCCAGATCGAGGATGTTCGGACGCGGCCCGATGAAGGAAAGCAGGCTCATCACCAGCTCTTCGCGGATCGGGTCGATCGGCGGGTTCGTGACCTGCGCGAAGTTCTGCTTGAAATAGGTGTAGAGCAGCTTCGACTTGAGCGAGAGCGCCGAGATCGGCGTATCCGTACCCATCGAGCCGACGGCCTCCTGGCCGGTCACCGCCATCGGCGCCATCAGCAGCCGGACATCCTCGGTGGTGTAGCCGAAGGATTGCTGGCGATCGAGCAGCGGCACATCGGTGCGCGAGGCCCGCGCCTCGACCGGCGGCAGGTCCTCAAGCACGATCTGGGTGCGCTTCAGCCAGTCCTTGTAGGGATTGGCGAGGCAGAGCGAGGTCTTGATCTCGTCATCGCCGATGATGCGGCCCTGCTCGAGGTCGATCAGCAGCATCTTGCCGGGCTGGAGCCGCCACTTCTCGACGATCTTCTCTTCCGGGATCGGCAGCACGCCGAATTCGGAGGCCAGCACGACGAGCCCGTCATCGGTGACGAGATAGCGCGCCGGGCGCAGGCCGTTGCGGTCCAGCGTCGCGCCGATCTGGCGGCCGTCGGTGAAGGCGATCGCGGCCGGCCCGTCCCAGGGCTCCATCAGCGCTGCGTGGTATTCGTAGAAGGCGCGCCGCTCCTCATCCATCAGCGGGTTGCCGTTCCACGCCTCCGGCACGAGCATCATCATGGCGTGGGTCAGCGAGTAGCCGCCCTGCACCAGGAATTCGAGCGCGTTGTCGAAGCAGGCGGTGTCCGACTGCCCCTCATAGGAGATCGGCCAGAGCTTCGAGATGTCCGAGCCGAACAGCTCGGAATCGACGCTCGCCTGCCGCGCCGCCATCCAGTTGACGTTGCCGCGCAGCGTGTTGATCTCGCCGTTATGGGCGACCATCCGGTAGGGGTGGGCCAGCCGCCAGGACGGGAAGGTGTTGGTGGCGAAGCGCTGATGGACAAGGGCGAGCGCACTCTCGAAGCGCTCATCCTGCAGATCCTTGAAGTAGGAACCGAGCTGGTTCACCAGCACCATGCCCTTGTAGACGATGGTGCGGGCCGACATCGAGACGGGGTAGTACTCCGCCGTCTTGCGCTCCTGATGCTTGTAGACCTTGTTCGAGACCGACTTGCGCAGGACGTAGACCTGGCGCTCGAACTCCTCCTCGCTGGTGATGTCCTCCGGCCGGCCGACGAAGAGCTGGCGATGCACCGGCTCGGTCTCCAGCACGGCCTTGCCAAGGTCGCTGTTGTCGACGGGCACGTCGCGCCAGCCGAGGAAGTTCAGGCCTTCCTCCTCGACGGTCTGGGCGATGATCTCCTCGCAGAGCGTCCGGCTCGCGGCATCCTGCGGCATGAAGAACTGGCCGATGGCGTAGAAGCCCGGCTCCGGCAATTCGACGCCGAGCTTGGCGCACTCCTCCTTGAAGAAGCGATGCGGGATCTGGGTGAGGATGCCGCAGCCGTCGCCGAGCTTCGGATCGGCGCCGACGGCTCCGCGATGGTCGATATTGTGCAGGATCTGCAGGCCCTGCTGCACGATCGCATGGCTCTTGCGGTTCTTCATGTCGGCGATGAAGCCGACACCGCAGGAATCCTTCTCGTTGGCCGGGTCATAGAGGCCCTGATGCGTCGGCAGCGCCGGATCGCGCACGGCCGGAAAACGCTCGAACCCCTTTGCGCCGCTCGCCTTGCTGGTCGCGCTCATCGTCAAACCTGCTCCCCAGAACCCCGCTGGCTCTTCACCGGCGGACAGACCGTCAGTCACAATCCTTCCCGCGGCAGGCCACGGCACCGGCGCTACCGACGGGCAGCGCGGATGAGGCCAAGGCGGGTCGGCCGTCGTCTCGTCGGAGGCTTACTTGCGCTTTGTTTCCACCGCGCCCGCGTCCTCCGCAGGCGCTTCGGGCTCGCTATCGCCCGGCCGCGCCTGTCTCAGGCCGTCGTTTTACGGACGGCGCACGTACGGTCGGCTTTGGCATCATTGGCCTGGCCCCTCGTCATGCTCCGCTCCGTTGCGACGGCGCGACCTGGAGCCTGGAATGGCTTTTGGTCGGCGCGATGAAAAATGGGACAGCAACACTGTCCTATTGCGATGAACTTGCCAGAATTCCAATCTGCGCACAAGCGCCGATTTCGCGCTGCAGCGAAATTTTATTGCAAAATCGAATCTGCGCCAGACATTTCCGGAATGAAAGCCTGACTCGGACGGCACGCTTCTTGTTCTGGCCGGTTTTCGACCGGCGCGCCGCGCAGCCCCCCTCTCCATCCCCGTCGCTTGGCAGAAACCGGCCCGCCTCGTAACCCTTCCGCCATGAACTTCATCAGCGACAACACCGCCGGCGCGAGCCCCCGCGTCATGGCCGCCCTCGCCGCCGCCAATGCCGGACCAGCCTCCGGCTATGGCAGCGACGACTGGACGAAGCGCGTCGAGGAGCGTCTCTCCGCGCTGTTCGAACGCGAGGTCGCGGCCTTCCTGGTGACAACGGGCACGGCGGCGAACGCGCTGGCGCTGGCCAGCGTCGTCAAGCCCTGGGGCGCCATCCTCACCCATGAGGAGAGCCACATCGTCGAGGACGAGTGCGGCGCGCCCGAATTCTTCAGCAACGGCGCCAAGCTGGTCGACCTTCCCGGCATCGGTGGCAAGCTTGCTCCCGCAGCGGTGACGCGTGCCCTCGGCTATCTGAACGAGGGCAGCTTCCACAACGTTCAGGCACAAGCTCTGTCGATCACCCAGGCGACGGAATGCGGCACGATCTATACGCCGGCCGAGGTTCGCGCCCTGAAAGAGGCTGTCACCGCCCGCCGCCTGACATTCCACATGGACGGCTCCCGGTTCGCCAATGCGGTCGCCACCCTCGGCTGCACGCCGGCCGAGATCACCTGGAAGGTGGGCATCGACGTGCTTTCCTTCGGCGGCACCAAGAACGGCGCCTGGGCGGTGGAAGCCGTGGTCTTCTTCGATCCGGCCCAGGCAGAGGAGATGAAGTGGCGGCGCAAGCGCGCCGGCCAGACGCTGTCGAAAGGCCGCTTCCTCGGCGCCCAGTTCGAAGCCCTGCTGGCCGACGACCACTGGCTCGATCTCGCCCGCCACGCCAATGCGCAGGCGAAGCGCCTCGCCGACGCGGTCGGCAATGGCAGCCATGCGCGCCTCGCCTGGCCGAGCCAGGCCAACGAGGTCTTCCTGGTCCTGCCCGCCGCAACGCAACAGCGGCTGAGCGCGGCCGGGGTGCGCTATCACTCCTGGTCGGATCGCTCGCTCGCCCCCGAGAACGCCTTGCGGGACGGTGAGATCGTCGGCCGCTTCGTCATGTCTTTCGCGACCGAACTCGGCGCCGTCGACCGGCTGATCGAGACGATCTCCGGCTGACAGTCGGAGCAAAAGAGCACGCTGCGATCGAACGGCGGCGTTTCGGCGCGCCGCGGCCCCATGCCTGCCGCAATCGCTAAGGAAAACTGAAAGCCGTGCGACACCCGTTAAGGAAGGATAGCATGGCAAAACGTTCGACCGCGTCGAGGCGCATCGGTCTGATGGGTCTGGCCGTGGCCGGTGCGCTCGCCGGCTCGGCGGGAGGCGCCGCCGCCCAGTACTATTATTATGACGAGTATGATCCGGTACCGGTGGTGCCTTATCCGCCGGCCTATGGCTACGGCTATGGCTACCGCTACGCCCCGCGCATCGCCGAACCGGTGACGCAGCGCGATATCCGGCGCATCGCCGCCGAGACTTATGGCTTCGTCCGGATCGACAGGCTCTACCGCAACGACGACACCTATGTCGTCGACGGCATGCGGGCGAACGGCCAGCGCCAGCGGCTGATCCTCGATGCCTTCGCCGGCAATCTGATCCGCCGCGTGCCACTGCGCGGCAGCCAGGCCGGCCAGGGACCGGACATCGCGCGGATCGATCCGCAGCAGGAGCGCGAGCCGCCGCACCCGCGCCTCGTGCCGAGGCCTCCGCAGCGCCCGGCCGAGCTGAAGCCCCCGGCGGAGGCGAGCGCACCAGCGACCGTCGTTCCGCTCGCCCCCGCCATGCCAGCCGCTCCGGAACAGGCTCCGAGCGCACCTCCTGCACCGCAGCCGCCGGCTGAAGCCAGCGCGCCGTCAACGGCCACCCCGCCCTCGCCCGCCGCCCCGCCGGCTCCGGAGAAAGCCCCCGCGCCTGCACCGCAGCCGCCGGTCGAAGCCAGCGCTCCCGCCACGCAAGCGGCCCCGCCTCCGGCAGCCGCCCCGGCCGCGCCTTCGCCCGGAACGGTCGATCCGGCGAGCGGTAGCGAGAAGCCCCGATTGGTGAACCCGCAGGATGTGCGCGGCACCGACGAAGCCGAGCGCCAGCCGCCGCTTTCGTCCCCGCCGCCGGCCTCCGCCGAGGCCACCGTGCCGTTGGCGCCGGTGCAGGGCCAGGATTCGGGCACGGCCAAGCCGAAGCCTGAAACACCGATCGCTCCGGTCGCACCGCTGAATTGATCGCGGGCCGCGCGCCATGCCGCGGCACCGCTAACCAAAAAGGGCTCCCGTTTCCGGGAGCCCTCGCTTTTCAAACCGTGGTGGTCTGAAAGATTACACGGCCAGAATTACGCAGCCTTGGCGGTCTCGACCTTGGCTTCGATGACCTTGGCAGAGCCGGTGCCGATCGGAATCTGGCGCGGCTTCTTGGCCTCGGGAATCTCGCGTACGAGGTCGATATGGAGCAGGCCGTTCTCGAGGCTCGCACCGGTCACCTGCACATAGTCGGCAAGCTGGAAACGACGCTCGAAGGCGCGCGCGGCAATGCCCTGATGCAGGACCTCGCGCTTCTCGCCGTTATCATTGGCCTGCTTCTCGCCCTTGACGGTCAGCGCGTTCTCCTTGCTCTCGATCGAGAGGTCGGCCTCGCTGAAGCCCGCGACCGCAATGGTGATGCGGTAGGCGTTCTCGGCGGTGCGCTCGATGTTGTAGGGCGGGTAGCTCGGGGCCGACTCGCCGGTGGTCACCTGGTCGAGGAGCGAGAACAGGCGGTCGAAGCCGACGGTCGAGCGATAAAGGGGGGAAAGGTCGTAATGACGCATGATGTGTCCTCCAGAGAAGCGACATGCAGTGCGGCCCGCCTCGCCTGAGCGCGGGCCTGATTGAGGTTTGCGCAGCCGGTTCCGGCCTGCGCAGGCTTGATCTGGGGAAGCGTTTTCGGCTTTTCAAGAGGCCGGCGCGAAGGGCATAAACGAAGCTCGACAGCAGCTCGCGTGGCCGGCAGGCGGCGTTCGCTGATGCATTTTCGACCGAGGCGAATACTGGTTCGCGCTTGGAAAATGCGATCAATCAAGGGGCTGAGGCATCTCCGCGATTCGCAGACGCGCGGAAATGTCCCAGCCGGAGTCCGCGATGGCCGAGGCCGCCTTTTTCAACGATTCCGACTACCCGGTTCCGGGCCACGGCAAGACCTGGCTCGCGACGACGCGGGACGGCGCGACGTTGCGTTTCGCGAGCTGGCGGCCGACCGTGAAGCCGGTCCGCGGCACCATCGTCCTCACCCAGGGCCGGGCCGAATTCATCGAACGCTACAGCGAAACCATCGCCGAACTGCGCCGTCGCGGCTTCCACGTGCTCGCCTTCGACTGGCGCGGCCAGGGCGGCTCGCAGCGCTTCGTTCTCCGCGAGCGCAAGGGCCATATCGGCCGCCTGAAGCATTACGAGGCTGATCTCGCCCTGGCCATGGCGGAAATGCAGGCGAAATTCCCGCCGCCCTATTTCGTACTCGCCCATTCGATGGGCGCCGCCATCTGCCTCGACGCCGCCCGCCACGGCGCGTTGCCAGTCGCGCGCATGGTCGCGCTCGCGCCGATGCTCGGCCTCACCATGATCAAGAACCCCGCGGCCGCGAGCCGGCTCGCCAGCGTGCTGTACTGGCTCGGCTTCGGACGCGCCTTCGTGCCCGGCGGCGGCGACACCGCCATCGCCACCAAGCCCTTCGAAGGCAACCGGCTGACCAGCGACCCGGCCCGCTACGCCCGCAACAGCAGACTCTCGACGCAAGCGCGCCATCTCAGCATCGGCGACCCGACCATCGCCTGGGTGCGCAATGCCTTCCGCCTGATGGCCCGGCTCAACGCTCCCTCCGCGGCGCTGGACGTGAAGGTGCCGACCCTCATCATTGCCGCCGGCCGGGACCCGGTCGTCTCGACGCCGGCGATCGAGCGCTTCGCCGCACGGCTCAAGACCGGCTCGGCACTGGTCCTGCCCGAGGCGCGGCACGAGATCCTGATGGAAAACGACGCCATCCGCGCCCGGTTCTGGGCCGCTTTCGACGCCTTCATCCCCGGCGAAGACCAGCCCCGCCCCGCCTCAGCCGGCGAGAAGAGCGAGCGCAGCCTCATGCAGCGCCTCGCTGGCGGCAGCGATGACGCGCCCTCCCCCGGCGGCGCTGCCGCCGTCCCATGAGGTGACGATACCGCCTGCGCCCTCGATGATCGGGATCAGCGCGACGATGTCGTAGGGCTTCAGGCCGCTCTCGATCACCAGGTCGACATGGCCCGAGGCGAGCATGCAATAGGCATAGCAGTCGCAGCCATAGCGCGAGAGCCGGACTTGCGCCTCGACCCGCGCGAAGGCTTCGGCCTCCTCGCCCTGGAACAGATAAGGCGATGTCGTCATCAGCGTCGCCGCAGCAAGGTCCGGCACCTGCCGTGTCCGCAGCCGCCTGGGCCCACCCGGCCCTTCGTAACGAGCCTCGCGCCCATCGCCCGAGAAGCGCTCGCCCGAGAAGGGTTGGTGCATCATGCCGTAGACCGGCGCGCCCCGGCGCGTCAGTCCGATCAGCGTACCCCAGACCGGGATGCCGGAGATGAAGGCGCGCGTGCCGTCGATCGGATCGAGCACCCAGACATATTCGGCCTCGATGTTCTCGTTGCCGAACTCCTCGCCGAGCAGCCCGTGCTCCGGGAAATGCTCCCGGATGAGGCGGCGCATCACGGCCTCGCCGGCGCGGTCCGCCTCGGTGACCGGGTCGAACACTCCGCCTGCCGATTTGTCCTCCATGCTGTGATGCGCCCGGAAGAACGGCAGGATCGCCTGGCCTGATCGGGTCGCCAGATCGGCCACGAAGGCACCGAAGTCGACCGCGCTCATCGCAGGTTCCTCGTTCCGGTTTTTGTGCTCTGCAACATAGCCCCACCCATCAGCTTGTTCCGTTACGGCGGCGTATCAGCAGAAATGCCGCAAATCGTTTTGATTGCAACGATTTCTAGAGGCCGCCATGCACGCATCGCATGGCATCTCTGCTGGTCGACGATTTCGCTTGATCTTTTGCGCCGCACAGTCATATTGTGCACTTGCGAAGGGGAGATGACCTCAAGCCTTCGCTTGCCCTCCTTGGGCGTTTCCTCCCTAGACTTGGGCCGCCACGCAAGTGTGCGGCCCTTTTTTCTTGGTTTTCGCGTTTCGCCGACACAGACGCTGCTATTCGGCAGCCTCGCGCCACTCGTCGAGCCAGCCGCTCCAGCGCGCGAAGCAATCGGCCAGCGCCCGCGATATCCCCTCCTGCAAGGTCGCGAAGCCGGCATGCGGCTCCAGCGTCGCCTCGTTCATGTAGAGTGCGCGGTTGACCTCGATCTGCAGCGCATGGACGCCCGAGGCCGGTGCGCCGTAATGCTCGGTGATGAAGCCGCCGGCATAGGGCCGGTTGCGGGTGACGCTCAGACCGAGCCGGGTGAAGGCCTGCTCGGCGATGTCGATGATGTAGCCGCCCGCGCTGGTGCCGAATCGGTCGCCCAGGATGATGTCCGACTTCGCCAGCCCGTCGCGGTCGAGCCCGGCCGAGGGCATCGAATGGGCATCGACCAGGATGCAGGTTCCGAACACGCTCTGCGTCCGCTGCACAAGGCCGCGCAGCGCCGCGTGATAGGGCCGATAGAGCCCATCGATTCGGGCAAGGCCCTCTGCGATCGGAATCCGTCCGAAATAGATCTCCTGCGCGTCGCCGACGATGCGAGGGATGGTGCCGAGCCCGCCAGCCACCCGCATCGAGCGCGTATTGGCGAAGGGAGGCACGCGCCCGTCGAACATCCGCGGATCGAGTTCGTAGGGCTCGCGATTCACATCGAGATAGGCACGAGGAAACTCGGCGACCAGCAGCGGCGCGCCGAGCGCGACGCTGTGCTCGAACAGCCGGTCGACGAAGGCGTCTTCCGAGCGTCGCAGCCCCTTGAGCGGCAGCCGCGCCTGCTCGACGAAACCGTCCGGGTAGCGCCGCCCCGCATGCGGCACGTCGACGACCACCGGTACCACCTGCAACGCCGGCGGATACAGGCTGAACGGGCGCTCGATCTCGCCGACGACATCGGCGGGAGCGGGCGGGAACGGGGCGCTGGACAGGCTCATCTCGCGCGACTGAAGCACACAAACCGAAGCGGTTGAAGCGGGCTCCCTCGAAGAGCCGCTTTGCGGCTGCTGATTCACGCGTTGTTTACTACGTCGAGGCCTTATAGAAAGGCATGGTTCCAACGATGCGGCGGGGTCGCTACCCAACCGCAGCGGGCCCGAGGGCGGCACGGGCGCCAGACGCATCGAAACGGACTCTGCATCACCCGGGCCGGGCCCGGAGAGACAGGCCTCAGGGACGGACAGAACAGGCCCATGACGAAGATTTTGCTCGCGGAAGACGACAACGACATGCGTCGCTTCCTGGTCAAGGCCCTGCAGAATGCAGGCTATGACGTCGCCTCCTTCGACAACGGCCTGTCGGCCTATAATCGCCTCCGCGAAGAGCCCTTCGAGCTCCTGCTGACCGACATCGTCATGCCGGAGATGGACGGCATCGAGCTGGCGCGCCGCGCCACCGAGCTCGACCCCGACATCAAGGTGATGTTCATCACGGGTTTCGCCGCCGTCGCGCTCAACCCCGATTCGCAGACGCCCAAGGACGCGAAGGTGCTCTCCAAGCCCTTCCATCTGCGTGAGCTCGTCAACGAAGTCGAGAAGCTGCTGGCCGCCTGAGGGGCTGCCGGGCATCCCGTAACGGAGATGCCAACAGCCCTTGAGAATTTATGCGGCAAACGCCTTGCAACCCGCGAAGCGAGCCGCTATAGCCCCCTCACCTCGCAGCGTGATCGCGGCCCACACGGCCCGGACACGCTTCCGGAAGTCGCCTCGGGTGGCAGACGGGCGCGTAGCTCAGCGGGAGAGCACTACGTTGACATCGTAGGGGTCACAGGTTCGATCCCTGTCGCGCCCACCATTTTCGAAGAGCCTGGGACTGCTAAAGAATTAGCGTCCCGGGCTCTTTTGTTTCCGCGTTCCGATGTCGCCTGCCGGCGTCAATTCGCTCCATCGGCTCAGGCTTCGACGACGATATAATCTTCCTCGACGCGGACCGAGACGCGCTCGGCCTGATAAGGCCCGTCGAACAGCTCGTCGCCTCGCCTGATCTCGACCCCATAGGTCTTCGCGCGGATCCGGCCGGGCTCGGCGCGCGACTTGCCGGTGCGGATGTCGAACTCCCATCCGTGCCAGGGGCAGCGCAGAATCTCGCCGCGGCGGGTGTAGCTGTATTCGCCCGGCTCCGCGCCAGCCTCGACAAGCCCCGTGGTCCGGCCCCGGCAGAGGTCCCCACCCTGATGCGGGCAGCGGTTGAACAAGCCGAAGAACTCGCCGTCGAGATTGAAGATGACGACCTTGCGGCCTGCGACCTCCGCGACGAGACGCTCGCCAGGAGAGAGGTCGCAGGCCGGGGCGATGACGTATTTTGCCATGCTAGCCCCGCCCGTAGAGGGCCTTCGCATTGTCGAGGAACAGGGCCTGACGCGCCGCATCGTCGAGCTTGACCGGCACGGCCCAGAGCGGATCGTCAAAATCCCAATGCGGATAGTCCGTGGCGAACAGCAGCCGGTCGATGCCGATCCATTCGACGATATCGTGGAAATGCTTGCGCTTCTCCGGCTCTTCCATCGGCTGGGTCGTCATCCAGACGTGATTGCGGATGTAGTCGCTCGGCTTGCGCGCGAGGTGCGGAGTTTCATCGCGCAGCCGGCCCCAATGCTTGTCGAGGCGCCAGCAGAGCGATGGCAGCCAGGCGAAGCCGGCTTCGATCAGCACCATGCGCGTGCCAGGAAAACGCTCGAACACGCCCTCGATCGTCATGGAGGTGAGCAGCGCCTGGCAGCACTGCGCGTGACCGACCATCTCCTCGATGTAGTAGGACGGCCAGCCGCCCGCCGTGACGGGATAGCCGCCATAGCCGAAGGCGTGGACCCCGATCGGCAACCCGGCACGCTGGGCAGCCTCGTAGATCGGCCAGTAGCGGCGTTGGCCGAGAGGTTCGGCCGTGCGGCTCAGCAGCAGCACCTGGACGAACGCCTCGTGCCCCGCCCAGTGGTCGATCTCGGCGGCAGCAGCCGCGCCGTCCTCATAGGGAACCACGATCGAGGCCTTGAGGCGCGAATCCCGGCTCGTCCATTCCGCAACCTGCCACTCATTGAGCGCACGGGAGAGCGCCGCCGAATAGTCGAGGTTCTGGGCCGCGCCCGCGGCGGGCGCGATCACCGTCATGATGCCGAGCTCGACACGGTTGGGGTCGAGGTGCTGTGTCTGCATGAAGGAGAGATCGCTGCCGGGTCGGCCGTCCGGCGGCCAGGAATCGAGCCGCGCCGCATCGGGCTGGCCCTTCGGATAGGCCGGCCCGCTCTGGTAGCCGTGCCGCGGCAGCATCCCGTAGGTCATGGCGTGCTCCTGCCAGCGCTTCGGCAGGTAAGGCAGGATGTCCGACGGCTTCGCCAGGCAGGGATGGATATCGCAATCGGCGATGATCGGCCTGACGATCGTCGATTCCGGCCTCTGTTGAGTCGGCAGCTCCACGTTCATGCGAGATCCTCCTTGAGTCGGGGATAGGTCGCGAGGGGGTTGTCGAGCAGGATCCTGGTCTTGAGACTATCCGGCAAAGACGGCGGCAGCGCGTCCTGTCCGTCGAACTGCCAATGCGGATAGTCGGTCGAGAACAGCAGAAGCTCGTCCGATCCGGCCTGGTCGAGAATGCGCGTCAGCGCATCGCCGTCCGGCGGCGCATCGACGGGCTGCAAGGTGAAGCGCACCTGATCGCGGATGATCTCGGGTGGCGGCCGGTCGACCCAGGGAATCTCCATCCGCAGGCCGCGCCAATATTTGTGCAGCCGCCAGAGATAGGCCGGCAGCCAGGTGAAGCCGGACTCGATCAGGACGATCTTGAGCTCCGGGAACTTCGAGAAGACGCCCTCGCAGACCAGGCTCGTCAGCTGCGTCTGGAAGCCCTGCGCCTGGTTGACGTAATCCTCGGTGAAATAGGACGGCCAGCCGACCGGCGTGACCGGATGGCGATAGGTCGAGCCGGCATGGATGCCGACCGGCAACCCGTGCTTGGCGGCAGCCGCGTAGATCGGCCACAGGCTGCGCCGGCCCAGAGGCTGGTCGGCAAGGCACGGCAGGAGCACCTGCACGAAGCGCCGATCCGCGGCGCGGCGCTCGATCTCGGCGGCCGCCAATTCGGGGCTCTGGATCGGCACGACGATCGAGGCGCGCAGACGCGCATCCTTGTCGAGCCATTCGGCGGCCAGCCAGTCGTTGAGCGCGCGCGCAAAAGCGGCCGCCATGTCCTCGCTGAACAAGGTCGTGACCGCGTAGAGGCAATTCAGGATGCCGGCCTGGCTGCCGAACGCGTCGAGCGCCTGGCGGCAAAGCTGCTCGCGATCAGAGCCGGCCTTGGCGCCGGCGACACGCCAGTCGGCGCGCGACGTCAAGGGCGCGCGCAACGGATAGCTCGTCGGCTCCAGATCATGGACGCCGCGCTGCGCCACCGCATCGGCCCAATGGGGGTCGAGATAGGGTAGCAGGGTTGCGATGCCCGGCACGGCCGGATGCAGATCGCAATCGATGCCGCCGCTCGTCGCCGCGCTCATGCGCCCTGGTCCTCGCCGAGCAGGAGATCGATCGCCGCGGTCCATGAGAAGGCGCCGCCGCCGATGCCGGCGCCGTCGACCGGGTTGAAATACTCGCTGAAGCCGGCCTGCCCAATCAATCGTCGCGTCTCACTGCGCACCAGCGCCGCGGTTTGCGGATCGCCCGCCTCAGCGAGGCCGGTCGCGATCATCCAGTTGACCACCGCCCAGACCGGCCCGCGCCAATAGCGTTGCGGCTCGAAGCTCGGAGCATCCGGATCGGTCGACGGCACCAGCGCGAGACCACGCGAAGCCCAGCCGTTCAGCCGCGCCGCGAGCGCGCCGGCATGCTCATGCAGCCCGGCGAAGAGCGGCAGGAATCCGGCCGATGTTCTGACGGGGATCAATGTACCGCCAATCAGGTCGCGCGAAAGATAGTGGCGAAGCGCCTCGTCCCAGAGGCCGGACAAGACGACCGTCTTGTGCGCGATCCTGGCCGCGATCGCCGCGCACTCGGCGGCACTGCCGAAGCGTTCGGCCAGCGCCAGAAGGTCGCGCTCCGCCCGCAGCAGGATCGCGTTGGTGCCGACATCGGCGACCTTGAAGGGCGACTGCGCGAACATGCGCTGCGCATCCCAGCCCGCTTCGCGGAACAGATCGACGAGATGGATGAAGCGCTGGTACTCGATACCCCGCGGGCGAAAGGCGGCATCGACATGGCCGGTATCACGCCGGCGGATTTCGGTCCTGGTCTCGGCCGGTACGCGCTCGAGCGCGATGTCCCAGGCCGGGCTGTTGTCCATCCCGGTTTCCCACGGATGGAGCGTCGCGACGAGGCCGCTGCGCTGGGGATCGCGCGCCTCCTCCCACCAGCGATGGTTCAGGACGAGCTTCGGATAGACGGCGCGGGCGCGTTCCGCTCCGGCCTCGCCCTGACGTTCCAGCAGAAAGCGCACGGCGCTGGCCAGCACCGGCGGCTGCGGGATGCCCGACGTCGGCGGCATCCGCTGGATGCCCCAGACATCGGGGCCAGGGAAATAATCGTCGGAAGGTGCATGGAAGACGATCTGCGGGACAAGCCCGTCGTCCCACTGGCCTTCGAGCAGGCGCTCAAGCTCGCGCCAGGCGCGGTCAGCGTCGAAGGTCGCCCAGCCCATGGCGACGAAGGCCGAATCCCAGTTCCACTGGAACGGGTAGAGCCGGTCGGTCGGCACGGTGTAGCCGCCGCGGTCATTGGCGGCGAGAATGGCGCGCGCTTGCTCTGTCCGGCTCATCGGGCGGTCTCCATCGCCTTGCCTGCTTCATCCATCCAGCTCAGCCGCGACGTGTCGGGCTTCAGGAGGATTTCGGTGCCGGGCGTCAGGGCGGGAAGCTGGCCACCGGCCGGCAGGATGACGCGCAGCGGCTGGCCGCCGGCGGCCGTACCTGTCAACAGCACATGCGGTCCGAGCAGTTCGGCGACCTTCAGGGTGAAGGCGAAGCCCGCCTCGCCGGCGCCGGCGAGCGCGACATCCTCGCCGCGCAGGCCGAGCGTGATCCGCCCGCCGGCATGCGGGGGCGCCGCCACCACATATCCGCCGAGATCGACCTTGCCGCCCTGAACCGGCAGCTCGAGGAAGTTCATCGGCGGGCTGCCGACGAACCCGCCGACGAAGCGTGTGGCCGGGCGATCGTAGATGTCGGACGGCTTGCCGATCTGCTCGATATGGCCGGCCTGCATCACCGCGATCCGGTCGGCGAGGCCCATCGCCTCCGTCTGGTCGTGCGTGACGTAGACCGTGGTCGTCCCGGCTCCGCTTAGCACGGCCTTGAGCTCGGCCCGCATCTCGAGCCTGAGCAGCGCGTCCAGATTGGACAGGGGCTCGTCCATCAGGAGCACGGCAGGCTCGACCGCCAGAGCGCGCGCCACCGCGACGCGTTGGCGCTGGCCGCCTGAGAGCTGCGCCGGATAGCGCTTCAGAAGCGGCTCGATATGCAGGAGGGCGGCCGCCTTCTCGACCTGCGCTGCGATACGCGCCGCGTCGGCCCGGGCCATCCGCAGACCGAAGGCGACGTTCTCATAGACGGTGAGATGCGGGAAGACGGCGTAATTCTGGAAGACCATGGCGAGACCGCGCTTGCGCGGCGGCAGGGCCGACACGTCCCGCGAGCCGATCAGGACTCGCCCGCTCGTCTGGCTCTCCAGCCCTGCGATGATGCGCAAAAGGGTGGTCTTGCCGCAGCCGGACGGGCCGAGCAGCGCGAGGAACTCGCCATCCGCCACGGCGAGATCGACTTCGGCCAGGGCCCTGACCTCACCGAAGCTCTTCGCGACGCGTTCGATCGTGATGCTCGCCATGAAGCCTTACCGGTTGCCGATGCCCCACATCGCGAAGAGGCGACGGCGCACGAGGAAGATGAACAGGACCGACGGAACGATCAGGATGAGCCCGCCCGCGAACTGCAGGTGCAGCGGCGATTCCGACAGGACGGAGAGCAGATAGGCGGTCAGCGTCCGCTGCCTGACCGTCAGCACCGATGCTGCGAAGACCTCGTTCCAGGACAGCACGAAGGCGAAGATCGAGGCTGCGGCGATACCGGGCAAGGCGAGCGGCAGCACGACACGCAGGAAGCCGGTGAAGCGCGAGCACCCGAACACCCAGGCCGCCTCTTCCAGCTCTCGCGGGATGCCCATGAACAGGCTGGCGCAGACCAGCGTGGCGAAGGGGGTCGCCAGCACCGCATGCACCAGCGCGACGCCGAAGGGCGTGTCATAGACGCCGAGCCGGATGAAGGAGACGGTGAGCGGCAGGGCGAGGATCGCTACAGGAAAGGCGCGGGTCATCAGGATCAACACGCGGTAGGCTCCCGCGCCCCTGAAGCGGAAGCGGGCGAGCGCGTAACCGGCCGGCACGCCGAGCGCGAGCGCCATGACCATGGTCATAGCCGCGGCCTTGATGCTGACCCAGGTCGCACGCCACACGCCTTCGATGGCCAGGAAGGTCCGCAGCGTCTCGAACGAGATGCCGAAGGGCGCAAAGGGCTTTGGCCATTGCGAGACGATGTCACGCCCGCCGAGCGCACCAAGCGCCAGAAGATAGATAGGCAGCAGCGTCCAGACGCAGAGCACCAGGACGCCGACGAGCAACAGGGTGCGGTTGGAGCGGGCGACGCCGGAACTCATGTCCGCTGCTCCGCCGGCACGCGCAAGGCCACCAGGTAAAGGACGGTTGCGGCGACCGAAATGCCCATGACGAGCACTGCATAGGCCGCCGCCACGCCGTAGTCCTGGCTCGCATACTGCCAATTGAAGGCCTCGCTCACCAGCACGGGGAAGTTCCGGCCGCCGAGCGCCAGCGCCATGGCGAACATCTCGAAGGCGAGCACCGTACGCAGGATCAATGCGGTCTGGATCGAGGGCTTCAGCAGGGGCAGCGTGATGCGGGTGAAGCGCTGCCAGGGCGTCGCGCCGAAGACATCCGCGGCTTCCTCGTATTCCTTCGGCAGCAGCTGGACACCGGCCAGGAGGATGACGAAGACGATGGCGGTCGCGCGCCAGATCTCGGCGACGACGATGGCGGCGAGCAGCGCAGCCGGCGTCTCGTACGTCAGCCAGGCCTGCGGCTGCGTGATCACGCCGAGCTTGAACAGCACGGAATTGAACCACCCCTGATCCGTCAGGATGGCGAGCCAGACCAGGCCGGCCGCGAGGTCCGAGATGCCGAGCGGGATCGACCAGACCCAGACCAGCAGGTCGCGCCCGCGCTGAACCTTGCGCAGCAGCATGGTCATGCCGAGCGCCAGGGCGAGCTGCAGCGGCACCGCGAGCAGCACGACCTTGAAGGTATTGCCCAAGGCGTCCTGGAAATTCAGGTCGTCCGCCATGCGGGTGAAATTGCCCAGGCCCCAGTTGCCGCCCTGCTGGAAGGCAAGCATCGCCGTCTGCACCAGCGGGATCAGGAACAGCCCCGTCAGGAACAGCACCGACGGGGCAATCAGCAGATAAGGCAGGGCCTTGGGCTCACGCATGGCGAACGCCGCACCTCACTGGATGGGACAGGGCCCGTCGCTCGGCTTGTCCGGAAGCCAGCAGGCTGCCTTCGTCTCGGCGATGATGCGCTTGAGCGCTTCCGCCTGCCGGTCGAGCGCCGCCTTCGGGTCCTCGCCGCGCAGCACGATGCGCTGGAAGGCATCGAGATAGACCTTGTCGAACTCGCCGCCGCGCTGGTCGAGCCCGACCGGCAGCAGGCTGACCAGGGCGTTCGGCGCGCTCGTCATCTTCTGCACGGCATCGATCTCGAGCTTGAGGCCGGGGTCGATGTCGGACGGCAGATCGACCTTGGCGACCGGGAAGAACGCGACCGCCTTGGCCGTCTTCACCTGCACGTCGGGCCGGGTCAGATAGTCGATGAGCTGTTTGGCCTGCTCGGCCTGCGGGGCGCCCTTGGCGATGGCGAGACCGGCGACGACAGGCATGTAGCCCAGCCCCTTGGGACCGGACGGCGCGGGGAAGGCGACGAAATCATCCGGCTTCCGCGAGAGCGCATCGATCAGCCGCGCGACATGGTCGAACGCCACCCAGACATCGCCGGACAGCAGCGGCTCCTGCATGAAGCCGTAATTCGTCGAGTTCGGATTGACGCCCTTCCAGAGCTCGCGGAACGACGTCCACATCGCCACCGCCTCAGGCGATTTGAAGGTCGTTACCACCCCCCCGGTATAGGAAGGATAGAGATACCCCTCGAAGAAGCGATGCATCAGGCCGGTCGGTCCGGCCGGGAAACCGAGCATCCGCTTGCCGGTCTTGGCCTGGATATTGGCGCCCCATTGCGCCAGCTGGTCGTAGGTCAGGGCGTTGATGTCGGCCCCCTGCGGCAGGAAGGGCAGCGCCTGCTTGTTGGCGACCATGATATAGGTCGCCTGCATCCAGGGAATGAACATCTGCTTGGCGGTGCCAAGCTTGCCCGCCTCGACCATGCCGGGGTTGAGGCCACGATCCTTCAGCTTCTCCAGCACGTCATCGAGCGGAACCAGCGAGTCGGCGGCCAGCGGCTGCAGCTCGCCATGGAGCGCGCCGATGAGGCTCGATACCGGCTTGCCCGCCTGCTGCTCGGCGCGGATGTGAACGCCGAGCTGCGGCGGCTGTTCGGTGACGAATTCGGCGCCGCCGGGAAAATCCTTGAGGATCTCGGAGCGCATCTTCTGCGCCGACTCGATCGGTCGCAGCTGCGTTGACAGAAATACCACCTGCGCGGAGGCTGCTGTCGCCGCGACGCACAGCGCGCCGCAGGCCGCCGCGAGCGAGCGTCTAAACCGGGTCCCTAGTTTCTGTGTCATGGGTTGTCTCCTCCCTGGAGCGGCGACGGCTCTTGTCTTGGCCGTTTTGTGATGGTGCGGGACCGTCCGACTGTCGCGGCACGAGGGTCGCGGGCCTGAGCTCTGCCATATCGGAACCGGATTCCCCGGAAAGCTGGGCGAGCAGCAGGTCGAGGAGACGCCCTGCGGCGCCGTCGATATCGGGGTCGAAGCTGGTCAGCGGAGTGGCGATATAGGCCGAGACCGGCGCGTTGTCGTATCCGATGATCGACACGTCGCTCCCGGCCTTCAGGCCGGCATGGCCAAGGGCATGGATGGCACCCAGGGCCAGCCGGTCGGTGGCACAGAGGATCGCGCTGGGCGGCTCCGACGCCGCGATGATCTCGGTCGCGAGCCGGAAGCCGTTCTCCTCGCTCGGCTCGGCGAACCGGGAAGGGCCGGGAGCCAGCCCGGCCTCCGCCAGGACCTCCCGCCAGCCCCGCTCGCGAAAAAAGCCGAAACCGTAATCGAGCGGCGCGCCGATGAAGCCGATGCGCCTGTGGCCGAAATCGATCAGCCGCTCCGTCGCAGTGCGAAAGGCGGCCGTGCCGTCGATATCGACCGAAGCATGTCCGCCTGCCCGCGTCCGGCCATGAGTCACGAAGGGCAGGCCGGCGTCGACGAGATAGCGCACGCGCGGATCCTCGAGCCGGGTTCGCGCCACGATCATGGCATCGACGCGCCTGTTCTCGACGAACTGGCGATAGAGCGCGAGTTCGTCGGCACCGGGATAGGCGCTGGAGACGATCAGATCGAGCCCGGCCTGCGCCAGCCGGGGGCCAATGGCGGCGACGAGGCGCAGATAGAAGGGTTCGCCGAGCTGTCCGGGGCCGGTCGGCAGCACGACCCCGACCGCATCGCTGCGGCCACCCTGGAGCCGGCGCGCGGTGGCGTTTGCCCGGTAGCCGATCCGCTGCGCTTCCGCCTCGACCCGCTGACGGGTCGCTTCGGCCACGTCGCGGTATCCACCGAGCGCGCGCGACACGGTGGTGACGGACAAGCCAAGAGCGGTTGCGATTCTGGACAGCGACATGACACCACCTGCCCAAACGCTAATCCAAAACGTTTCGGACGGTCAATCAGGCAGCGCGAGAGCCTGATCGAGGCAGCGCATCACGCATATCGCCGGCAGGCGATGAGGGAAGGGCCTCGCGAAGCAGCCGGGCTCCGCGAGGCTGGATTGGCCGCCTATCGCAGCAGGTTGAGATAACGCTCCCGGTCCTTGAGCGGCATGCTGGCCGGCAAGGGCGGAAGCTGGAAGCTCCAGGTCTCGGAGAGGGTGCGGCCCTCCAGCTCCAGCGCCGCGCGCAGCTCGGAAGCCTTGGTCGAGTCCTTCACCTTGGCCCGATAGGTCAGGCGCCAGCCCTGGATGGCCGGGTTCGGCTGCAGCACCGTCCCGACGATCTCGACATTGTCGTTGGCGCTGATGCGGGCTGCGACCGGCGCATTGGCAGGCAGATCGCGCAGCGGACCGCCCTTGAAGTCGACCAGGAACGCGAGCGTGCCGTCGGCCGCACGGATCAGGTTGGACTGGTAGATTTCGCCCGTCGAGCGCAGCGTCTGCCAGACATGGGCCGGGCCGTCCTTCAGGATGGCGGGCTCGTCCATGGTCCAGTGGATGCGATAGTCAAACTCCATCGCATGACCGACTTCCGGCAGCGCCTCCGGCGCCCAGAAGGCGACGATGTTGTCATTCGTCTCGTCGCCGGTCGGGATCTCGACGAGCCGGACATGACCCTTGCCCCAGTCGTTCTTCGGCTCGATCCAGGCGCTGGGCCGCAGGTCGTAGCGATCTTTCAGGTCCTCGTAGCGCGAGAAGGCCCGGCCGCGCTGCAGCAGGCCGAACCCTTTCGGATTCTCGACCTCGAAGCTGCTGAGCGCCACCATCGGCGGATTGTTGAGCGGGCGCCAGATCCATTCGCCGGTGCCGGTATGGATCGCCAGCCCGTTGGAATCATGGATCGCCGGGCGGAAATTATAGGTCGGCGGCGGCTGGTTGGGGCCGAACAGGAACATGCTGGTCAGCGGCGCGATGCCGAGCGCTGCCGGCGCCCCGGCCGCGCGCTGGAAGATCCGCGCCTTGACGTCGAGCAGAGCGTCGGATCCCGGCGTCAGGGTGAACTCGTAAGCGCCGGTCGCGCGCGGCGAATCGAGCAGGGCGTAGAAGGTGATCGACTTGTCCTGCGGCCCCGGCCGGCGGATCCAGAATTCGCGGAAAGCAGGAAACTCCTCAGGGATCGACATGCCGGTGTCGATGCCGAGCCCGCGCCCGGACAAGCCGTAGATCTGGCCCTTGCCGATGACGCGGAAATAGCTCGCGCCCAGCACGCTCATGATCTCGTCGTCCTTGCCAGGCTGGTTGACCGGGTACATCACCCGGAACCCGGCCCAGCCGAGCTTGCTGGTCTGCTCGCGGTCGAAATGCAGGTCGCCGAAGTCGAAACGGCCCGGATCATAGGGAATTTCGCGCGCCGCGCCGTCGACGATCTCGTTGATCCTGACCGGCGTATTGAACTGCATGCCCTGGTGGTAGAAGGACAGCTTGAACGGCGTGTCGACCTCGGACCAGGCGAAGCGGTCCCGCCGCGGCTGCATCTTCTGATAGTCGAAGAACTGCATCTTGCTGAAGACGTCCGGCAGGTTGCTGGCCGGAGCGGCGTAGGGCCCCGCTGCCATCGTCTTGGCCTTGGCCGTCACCTCGTCCAGCCCGAAACCGGGGCGCTCCTGCGCGAAGGCCGAGGAGCTGAAGGCGAGCATGCCGGCGATCAACCAGCCGAGGACCGTGCGCAGCGACGGGAGGCCGGGCTGGCGCCCCAAAAGGCTTTTTCCGAGAGAAATCGACAGGGATCGGGCCGAAGGAAGCCGGGCCGGATCATTGGGGCCGGCCGCGGGACGGGTCGACAAGTTCACGGAAGCTCCCTTAAATACCGAACGACAGGATGGAACGCGCCCGTCCTGCCTGGCAGTGGCGCGTCCGAGCACAAATGCCCATCATGGGGACAAGGGTCAAGGAATCAGCCCCGCCGATTCGACCCGCGTCCGCGCCCTCCGCCAACCACGATCGAAGTGAACGAACTCAGCATGGATAAACGAAACGGTGTGCCGGTCGTCGACGGGCGAGAGGATGACTCCCGCACGGAGGCGAGCAGGAGCGGCCTGTCCCGGCGACAGGCGCTCAGTGCCATCGCCTCGGCCGCTGCGGCGGCAGGAATGGCCGGCGGACCGGCGGCGGCAGCCCCGAAGAAATCGGCGAAATCGACGGATCCCGCGGCCAAGAAGACGGCCTTCATCGACGACCTGATTGCGCGCATGACCATCGACGAGAAGGTCGGGCAGTTGCGCCTCATCAGTATCGGCCCGGAGATGCCCCACGCCCAGCTGATGGAAGAGGTCGCAGCCGGTCGCATCGCCGGCTCGTTCAACACCGTCATCCGACGCGACAATCGGCCGCTGCAGGAGGCTGCCGTCAAGCGCAGCCGGCTGAAGATCCCGCTCTTCTTCGCTTATGACGTGGTGCACGGTCACCGCACCACCTTTCCCATCCCGCTTGGCTTGGCGGCGAGCTTCGACATGGCCGTGATCGAGCGCATGGCTCGCGTCTCGGCCATCGAGGCCTGCAACGACAGCGTCGACATGACCTTCGCGCCGATGGTCGACATCAGCCATGATCCGCGCTGGGGTCGCACTTCCGAGGGCTTCGGCGAGGACCCCTATCTCGTCTCCGAATGCGCCCGCGCCAGCGTGCGCGGCTTCCAGGGCGCCGCGCCCGACAAGCCGGACACGATCATGGCCGCGGTCAAGCATTTCGCGCTCTACGGTGCCGTCGAAGGCGGGCGCGACTACAACACGGTCGATATGAGCCCGCTGCGCATGCACCAGGTCTATCTACCGCCCTACAAGGCCGCGATCGACGCCGGCGCCGGCGGCGTCATGGTCGCGCTCAATTCCGTCAACGGCATTCCGGCGACCTCGAATGTCTGGCTGCTGCAGGACCTGCTGCGCAAGCAATGGGGCTTCAAGGGCGTCACCGTCAGCGACCATGGCGCCATCACCGAGCTGACGCGGCACGGTGTCGCGCGCGACAACCGCGAGGCGGCGAAGCTCGCGATCAAGGCCGGCATCGACCTCAGCATGGCCGACCAGATCTATCTCGCCGAGCTCCCCGGCCTCATCGCCTCGGGCGAGATCAAGATGGCCGAGATCGATGACCGGGTGCGCGAGGTGCTGGGCGCCAAATACGATCTCGGCCTCTTCGCCGACCCCTTCCTGCGCATGGGCAAGCCGGAGGACGACCCCGCCGATGTGCGCGCCGACAGCCGGCTCCACCGCGAGCCGGCCCGCGAAATCGCGCGCGAGACCATCGTGCTGCTCGAGAACCGCAACCAGACGCTGCCGCTGAAGAAGCAGGGCACGATCGCGCTGATCGGCCCGCTCGCCGATTCCGGGCTCGACATCCTCGGCAGCTGGTCGGCCCAGGGCGTGGCCGAGCAGGCCGTCACTGTCCGTGCCGGCATCGAGAAGGCGATCGAGGGCAAGGCGAAGCTCCTGACCGCGCGCGGTGCCAACGTGCTCGATGACCCGAAGGTGGTCGAGTACCTCAACTTCCTGAACTGGGACAAACCCGAGGTCGTTCAGGATCCACGCCCGATCGAGACGATGATCGAGGAGGCGGTCTCGGTCGCCAACCAGGCCGATGTGGTGATCGCGGTCGTGGGTGAAGTGCGCGGCATGTCGCATGAATCCTCGAGCCGCGTCAGCATCGACATGCCCGGCTCGCAACGCCGGCTGCTCCAGGCGTTGAAGGCGACCGGCAAGCCGCTCGTCGTCGTGCTGATGAACGGCCGCCCGCTGGCCATCGGCTGGGAGAAGGATAACGCCGACGCGCTGCTGGAAACCTGGTACGCCGGCACCGAGGGGGGCAACGCCATCGCCGATGTGCTGTTCGGCGACCACAACCCCTCGGCCAAGCTGCCGATCAGCTTCCCACGCTCCGTCGGCCAGATCCCGACCTATTACAACGCGCTGCGCATCGGCCGCCCCTACACCGAGGGCAAGCCCGGCAACTACACCTCGCAATATTTCGAGGAAGCGCAGGGGCCGCTCTATCCCTTCGGGTTCGGCCTGAGCTACAGCCGCTTCACGCTCAAGGACCTGAAGCTCTCGGCCTCGCAGATGAAGCGCGGCCAGAAGCTCACCGCCGAGGCGACACTGACCAATGAGGGTAGCTTCGAGGGCGCCAATATCGTGCAGCTCTACATCGCCGATCCCTATGCCTCGATCGCCCGGCCGGTGAAGGAGCTGAAAGGCTTTCAGAAGATCACGCTCAAGCCCGGCGAGAGCCGCGTCGTACGCTTCGAGGTCGGCGAGGATCAGCTCAAATTCATCAATGCCGACCTCAAGGAAGTGGTCGAGAACGGTCGCTTCGACGTGCAGATCGGCCTCGATTCCCACGACGTGCAGGTGCAAAGCTTCGAGCTCGTCTGAACCGCATTCCGGTCGGACCGGAGAGCGTGAAAGGCCGCCCTCGGGCGGCCTTTTGCTTGTCGCTCACGCCTCGCTCGGCACCAGTTGCCGGACGAAGCGACGCAGCAGCACCTCGAAGGCCGACAAGGCGGGCGAGACCGAGCGGCCGCTCGGGCGGATCATGACGATGTCGCGGGTGATCGCCGGCTCGACCAGAGGCTTCGCAACGATCGAAGCTGGCGCCACGGCGCGCGCATAGGTCGGCAGCACGGCAATGCCGAGCCCGGCCTCGACCAGCGCCAGCGCCGTGGTGATCTGCGCCACCTCGTAAGCCGGCCTCAAGGTGATTTCCGCACTCTCGTAACCCACCTCGACCAGAAGGCGGATGCCGCTGTCGCGCGTCAGCGTGACGAGTTCCTCGTCGGCGAGCTCGCACCACGCTACCGTTTCCCGCGACGCGAAGGCATTGCCGCGCCCGCAGAACAGCATCAGGCTGTCGCGGGCGAGCGGCTGGCGCTCGATATTGTCCTCCAGCGCCGAGAAGGTGCCGATGCCGCAATCGGCCTTGCCGAAGCGCACCGCGTCGACGACGAGGTCGTTGCGGGCATCGAGGACCGTGACCTGCAGGCCGGGATGCTTCTCGCGCAGCGCGGCGATGGCTGGCGGCATGATGACGGCGGCCAGCAGCGGCGGCACCGCGACGACGATGCGCCCGCGCCGGCGCTCCGCCAGCCCGTTCGCATTCTCCACCGCCGTATCGAGGTCGGTCAGGATCTTCAGGGCCGCGCCATGGAATTCGCGCCCCCCCTCCGTCAACTCGACGCGCCGCGTCGTCCGGTCGAGCACACGGATGCCGAGTTCCCGCTCGAGTTCGCGCACGAGCTGGGACAGGGCCGGCTGCGCCATGTGCAGCCGTTCGGCCGCCTTGGTGAAGGTGCCCTGCTCGGCAACGGCGAGGAAGGCCTGGATCTGGCGCAGCGTGATCGCCATGGACACCTCGATTTATAAGGATAGCTTCCGAATTCATACGAATGTTACGAGTTGCCGTATAGCCCGCCCGTGCCATCATCGGCAGGTCGCCTCCATGGGGATGCGGCGCGGCTTGAGCCGGTGGCTGACGGGCCTGCGACGACAGACCGGCCTCGTCGTCCTGGCGCCGCAGTCTCGGGGAAGCGGGAACAGGGCTTCATGAAATACGCCAGGAAGGACGCCAAGGCCTATGCCCGCGCCCATATGAAGGGCATCTGGGCAGCAGCGCTCACCCCCTTCGCCAATTCCCTCGCCATGGACGAGGACGGCTTTCGCCAGAACATCCGCCACTGGCTCGACGACCTGAAGATCGACGGGCTGTTCATCGCCGGCAAGCAGGGCGAGTTCTTCTCGATGTCGCTGGAGGAGCGCAAGCGGAGCTTCGAGCTCGCGGTCGAGGCCTCGGCGGGGCGTGGCCAGACCATCATGTCCTGCTCCGATCAGAACATGGACGTGGCGATAGACCTCGCCCGCCATGCCCAGAAGGTCGGCGCCGACTACATCGTCGTACACGCGCCGATCCTGCATTTCTTCAAGGCGCAGGACGAGACGCTCTACGAATACTACCGGACCATCGCCGAGAAGGTCGATATCGGCATCGCGCTCTGGAGCCACCCGGATTCCGGCTACCTGATGAGCCCGCAGCTCTGCAACCGCCTTGCCGACATCGAGAACGTCGTCGCGATCAAGTACAGCGTGCCGCGGTCGATGTATGCGGAACTCACGCGCCTCGCCGGCGACCGCATCCTGGTCAGCACGGCCTCCGAGGAGGAGTGGCTCGACAATATCCTGGAGCTGGGCTGGCAGCTCTATCTCTGCTCCTCGCCGCCCTATCTGATCCAGACGGCGAACGATCTGCGCATGCGCGAATATACCGACCTCGCCTTCCGCGGCGAAGCGGCGAAGGCCCGCGCCGTCCGCGACAGCCTGAACCCGGTGCGCGAGGCGCTGCGCGGCACGCGACCGGCCGAGAAGCCCCATGCTCACCAGAAATATTGGCAGGACCTGCTCGGGCAGGTTGGCGGTCGCGTCCGGCCGCCGATGCTGGAATTGACCGAGGCCGAGAAGGCCGCGACGCGCGCCGCCTTCGAGAGTTGCGGGCTGAAGCCCGGCAAGGCGCCGCTCGCCAAGACCGGCTGAGCCCCATCACAAGCGACAACGGGAGAGGGAAAGATGGCGACCGAAGGACGGCTCAAGGCCTTCAACTTCAAGAAATGGATCGAGGAGCATGAACATCTGCTCAAGCCGCCAGTCGGCAACAAGAAGGTGTTCGACGATGGCCAGATGACGGTGATGGTGGTTGGCGGCCCCAACCAGCGCGCCGATTTCCATGACGACCCGGTGGAGGAGTTCTTCTACCAGCTCAAGGGCGACATGATGCTGAAGGTCGTCGACGACGGGAAGCACTACGACGTGACCGTCCGCGAGGGCGAGGTCTTCCTGCTGCCTCCGCATGTGCGCCACTCGCCACAGCGCCCCCAGGAAGGCTCGATCGGGCTCGTCGTCGAGCCGGCGCGTCATCCCGATCAGGTCGACGGCTTCGAATGGTACTGCTTCGAGTGCAACGGCCTGGTGCACCGCATCGAGCTGAAGGTGAAGGACCTCGTCAAGGATCTGCCGCCGCTCTACGAGGCCTTCTTCTCCGACGAGAAGGCCCGCACCTGCAAGCAGTGCGGCACCCTCCACCCTGGCAAGAAGCCGCCGCAAGGCTGGGTCGCCCTCTGAGCCAGCCATGCCGAAAGGAGGGCTCCCTCTTTCGGCGCGGCCCATGCTGAAATCGCGGACGGATGACCTTGCGTCGGGACCGGGCCCCGGCGATCTTGCGACAAGCCTTCACGGCGCCCGGAACGAGAGCACGCATAAGGCGCGGCGGCGCAGAAACGCCGCGTCGAACCATCTCAGAGGCAAGAACGGAACGACTGGAGTCCATGATGAAACTGCGCGGATTGCTTTTCGGCATCGCGGCATCGCTGGCGGCGGGCGCCAGCGCCCTCGCCCAGCAGGCGCCGGTCAAGATCGGCATGATCACCACCTTGTCCGGCCCCGGCGGCTATCTCGGCCAGGACATCCGCGACGCCTTCAAGCTCGCCATCGACATGGAAGGCGGCAAGCTCGGCGGCGTGCCGGTCGAGCTCGCCGTCGAGGATGACGGGCTGAAGCCCGGACAAGGCAAGCAGATCGCCGAGAAGATGCTGAAGACCGACGGCATCAAGATCCTGACCGGCATCGTCTTCTCGAACGTCGCCGGCGCGACCGTGCCCGACATCGTCGATTCCGGCGCGCTCTATGTCAGCCCCAATGCCGCGCCCTCGAACTTCGCCGGCAAGGAGTGCAACGAGAACTACTTCGTCGTCTCCTGGCAGAACGACAGCCTGCATGAGAGTGCTGGGCAATACGCCACCAATCTCGGCTACAAGAAAGCCTTCGTCCTCGCCCCCAACTATCAGGCGGGCAAGGACGCGCTGACCGGCTTCAAGCGCATGTTCAAGGGCGAGATCGCGGGCGAGGTCTATACCCGCCTCGACCAGACCGACTTCGCTCCCGAGATGGCGCAGATCCGCGCCGCCAATCCGGACGTCGTCTTCCAGTTCCATCCCGGCGGCGTCGGCATCGCCTTCCTGCGCCAGTACCAGCAGGCCGGACTGCTCGGGAAGATCCCCATGGTGCTCGCCGCGCCCTCGCTCGACTCGACCACGCTCGCCGCCGTCGGCGACGCGGCTGTCGGCCTGCGCGTCACCAGCCACTGGAACACCGATTTCGACAACCCCGCCAACAAGAAGTTCGTCGAGGCCTGGACCAAGGCCTACAACCGGACCCCGACCTATTACGCCAGCCAGGGTTACGACGCGGCGCTCGCCATCGCCTCGGCGCTGAAGGCGACTGGCGGCAAGGTCGATGTCTCCGCCCTGCGCACGGCGATGCGGAAGGCCGATTTCCAGTCGGTGCGCGGCGCCTTCAAGTTCGGCCCGAACCAGCACCCGGTGCAGGATTGGTACGCACTCGAGGCTCAGAAAGGCGCCGACGGAAAGCCGGTTCTCAAGACCATCGGAAAGGTGCTGAGCAACCACGGCGACGTCTACGCCGCCCAGTGCAAGCTCTGACCCGCGGCTCGTGAAGCGGGCGGCCTTTCGCTGCCCGCTTCACACCGCTGCAACTGCAAACGATGACCCTCGTTCTCGAACAATTGCTCAACGGCCTGCAGTTCGGCGTGATGCTGTTCCTGCTCGCAGCAGGGCTGACGCTGATCTTCGGCATCATGGGCGTGATCAACCTCGCCCATGGCTCGCTCTATATGGTCGGCGCCTATGGCGCGGCCTTCGTCGCGGCCCAGACGGGCTCGGTCGTCCTCGCCATTCTCGGCGGGCTGTCGGCGGCGGCGATCGTCGGCATGGCGATGGAGCTCGTCGTGCTGCGCCGGCTCTATGCCCGCGATCATCTCGATCAGGTGCTCGCGACCTTCGCGCTCATCCTGATCTTCAACCAGAGCGTCACCATCCTGTTCGGGCGCCAGCCGCTCTTCGTCTCGGTCCCGCCGGCGCTGAACGGCTCGGTCCAGCTCCTGCCCGGCCTCGCCTATCCGGTCTATCGGCTTGCCATCATCGCCGTTGGCCTTCTGGTGGCGCTCGGGCTCTATCTGCTGATCAACCGCACCCGCGTCGGCATGCTGGTCCGGGCCGGCGCTACCCATCGCGAGATGGTCCGCGCGCTCGGCGTCGATATCCGGCTGCTCTACACCGCGGTCTTTGGGCTCGGTGCCCTGCTCGCCGGCCTCGCCGGGCTGATGGCGGGGCCGATCCTCGCCGTGCAGGTCGGCATGGGCGAGCAGATCCTGATCACCACTTTCGTCGTCGTCGTCATCGGCGGCGTCGGTTCGATCCGCGGCGCCTTCTTCGGGGCCCTCATCGTCGGCCTCGTCGACACGTCCTTGCGTGCCTTCCTGCCGGGCCTGCTGCGCCATCTGATGACCGGCTCGGAAGCTGATGCGCTCGCCGCCGGCCTGTCCTCGATGGGCATCTACCTTCTGATGGCGATCGTACTGCTCGTGCGACCCAAAGGGCTCTTCCCCGCACATGTCTGAGAACGCCATGGAGCGGGCCGCACCCGCCACCTTAGCGCCCGGTGCGCTGCTGGGCATTCTCCTGCTCGGCGCGGGGCTGATCGCGCTGCCTTTCGTCGTGCAGGCGCTTGGTCAGCCCTCACTGGTGCCGCTGGCGAGCCGCGTATTGATCTATGCCATTGCGGCAGCGAGCCTCAATCTCGCTCTGGGCTTCGGCGGCATGGTGAGCTTCGGCCACGCCGCCTTCTTCGGCCTCGGCGGCTATGTCGTCGGCATCCTCTATAAGAGCTATGTCGGGGACGAGCTTTTCCTCGGCCTCATTCCCGGCACTGATCAGCTTCTCGTCACCCTGCCCGCGGCAGTGCTTGTAGCCGGGCTGCTCGCGCTGATCATCGGCGCGCTTAGTTTACGCACCAGCGGCGTGCAGTTCATCATGATCACGCTCGCCTTCGCGCAGATGCTGTTCTTCCTCTTCGTCTCGCTCAAGGTCTATGGCGGCGACGACGGCATGACGATCCGCCGCCGCAACGCGTTGTTCGGCCTGAACACGCGCGACGACGTCACCTTCTATTTCATCTGCCTTGCGATCGCGGCGCTGGTCTTCCTGCTGTTCTGGCGGATCGTGCGCTCGCGCTTCGGGCTGGTGCTGGCCGGCATCCGCCAGAACGAGCGGCGCATGGCCGCGATCGGCATCGCGCCCTATCGCTACAAGCTCGCCGCCTTCGTCATCTCCGGCATGGGAGCCGGGCTCGCAGGCGCGCTGATGGCGAATTACATGCGATTCGTCAGTCCCGACATGCTGCACTGGACCAAATCCGGCGAGCTGATGATCATGGTCATTCTCGGCGGCGTCGGTGCGCTGCTCGGACCTCTGCTTGGCGCAGCGGCTCTGGTGACGCTGGAAACCGTGCTGACCTCCTGGACCGAGCACTGGCAGCTCGTCCTCGGCCCGATCCTGTTGCTGGTCGTGCTCTTCACCCATGGCGGGCTCAACGGGCTGATCGGCCGGCTGCTCCCGGGCAGGAGCGCGAGATGACCGCCCCGCTCCTCTCCGTCCGCGGCCTGCGCAAGCGCTTCGGCGGCCTCGTCGCTACCGACGGCGTCGATCTTGATGTGATCGAGGGCGAGATCCATGCCCTGATCGGCCCCAACGGTGCCGGCAAGACAACGCTGCTCACCCAGCTCTTCGGCGAACTCTCCCATGACGAGGGCGCGATCCGCCTTTCGGGTGAGGACATCGGCGCCCTGCCGACGCCGGAGCGCGTCAGCCGCGGCGTTGCCCGCACCTTTCAGATCAATCAGCTCCTGCCCGACTTCACCATGCTCGACAATGTCGCGCTCGCCGTGCAGGCGCATGAGGGTCACAGCTTCCGTTTCTTCGCCGATGCGCGGCGCGACGAGGGGCTGCGCAGCCGCGCCCGGCAATATCTCACGACCGCAGGCCTGAGCCATCGGGCCGAGACCCGGGTCGCCGATCTCTCCCATGGCGAACAGAAGCAGCTCGAGTTCGCGATCGCGCTGGCCTGCGAGCCGCGCCTGCTCCTGCTCGATGAGCCGATGGCGGGGCTCGGCCATGCCGAGAGCGAGCAAATGGTCACGATGCTTTCGGGCCTCAAGGGCCGTGTCACCATGCTGCTGGTCGAGCACGACATGGACGCGGTGTTCGCGCTCGCCGACCGCATCTCCGTGCTGGTTTATGGCCGCGTCATCGCCACCGGCACGGCCGATGAGATTCGCGACAACCCGGAGGTCCGCACCGCCTATCTCGGCGAGGGAGACGCCTGATGCTGAGCGTGCGTGATCTTCAATCCGCCTATGGCGCGAGCCAGGTGCTGTTCGACGTCGCGCTCGACATCGCCGAGGGTGAGGTCGTGACCTTGCTCGGCCGCAACGGCATGGGCAAGACCACCACCATCCGCTCGATCATGGGCCTGCTTGCACCGAAATCCGGCGATATCCGCTTCGAGGGTCGCGCCGTCGCTGGCATCGCGCCCGAAAAGATCGCCCGCTGCGGCATTGGCCTCGTGCCCGAAGGCCGACAGATCTTCCCGACGCTCTCGGTGCGCGAAAACCTCGTCGCCACCGCCTCGAACCGGCTGAAGCGTTCCTCGCCCTGGACGCTAAGCCAAGTCTACGCCCTCTTCCCCCGCCTGCAGGAGCGCGCCGACCAGTCGGCCCGCACCCTCTCCGGCGGCGAACAGCAGATGCTCGCAATCGGCCGCGCGCTGATGACCAATCCCAAGCTGCTGATCCTCGACGAGGCGACCGAAGGCCTCGCTCCCGTGATCCGCGCCGAGATCTGGAGCTGCATCGAAGCGCTGAAGGCGCAGGGCCAGTCCATCCTGCTGATCGACAAGAACATCAACGTGCTGAAGCGCATCGCCGACCGGCACTACATCCTCGAAAAGGGCCGCACGGTCTGGTCGGGCTCCAGCGCCGATCTCGCCGCCAACGCCGAACTGGTGCATCGCTATGTCGGCGTCTGAAAGCGGTCTGTCCGAAATCGTCGCGCACAGCGCCGAGGCCGACCCGGTCGAAGCCCTGCGCGACACGCTGAGCGACATCCTGAGCGGGCTGGTCTCGGCCGGCTGTGGCCCCCACCATCTGCGAGGGATGATCTGGGAGACGGACCGCCCAGAAGCCTTCCACCTTTCGCGCCACACCGTCGAACTGGCCTATCGCGAGGTCTTCGCCGGCTTCCGTCCGCCGATCATGTTGCGCCCGGCAACTGCTCCCGGCCTGACGATCCGTGCCCATCACGCCGCGCCGCAGCCTTTGCCTGATACGCTGGTCGAAGGCTACACGCTGCGCGAGCTCGGCCGGCAATACAGCCCACGCCTGCAAGCCGATATGAAGGCGCTCTTTCGGCAATGGAGCCGCGACGGCGAAGCCTTCCGCGCCCGCCGCGGCGGCGTCGATCTCGCCTATGGCCCGGGTCGCTTCGAGACCCTCGATCTCTACCGCCCCGCGGGCGCGAGCCGGGCACCAGTCTTCGTCTTCATCCATGGCGGCTATTGGCAGGCCTCGGACAAGGTGCAGCATGCGCAATTCGCGCAAGGGCTACTCGATGCCGGCTTCGCCGTCGCCATGCCGAATTACGGGCTCGCACCCGATACGCCGCTCGAAGAATGCCTCGCCCAGAATATCGCGGCCCTGAACTTCCTTGTCCGCGAAGCGGGCGCCCTCGGCCTCGACGCGTCGCAACTGCATGTCTCCGGCCATTCCGCCGGCGGCCACCTCGCCGCCATGGTGCTCTGCGCACAGGACGCCCCACCGATCACCTCGGCCCTGCTGCTCTCCGGGCTCTACGACCTGAAGCCGCTGGGACATCTGCCGCTTGGCCGTTTGCTCGGTCTCGACGATGCCGGCCGTGCCGAACGCCTGAGCCCCCTCGGCCATCCGCGTCCGAGCACGCCGCGCATCGCTCTTGCCGTCGGTGAAGGCGAAAGCTCTGCCTTCAAGGCGCAGTCGGCCCGGCTCGCATCAGCCTGGCAGGCGCCAGAACCGCTGATCTGTCCCGGTCATCATTTCAGCATGCTCGAAGGGCTCAATGGCGCCGCCTTGCTGGACCTCGCATTGACCACGGCAGGACGATGACACGAACCCGCAAGCCGCTGCGCCTTGCTCTGATCGGTTGGGGCGCTATCAACCGGCGGATCGCCGAGCTGCTGGCTGAGCGTAACGGCACGAACGATATCGCCATCGCCGCCATAGGCATCCGCGATCCCGGCAAGGTCGTAGCTGCACCGCCCGCCGCGCGGCTGATCGCCGACCCACAGGGCCTCGCCGGGCTCGACCTCGACCTCATCGTCGAGGCGGCGGGTCGCGAGGCTGTCGGTATCTGGGGCGAAGCGGCGCTTGCCCACGCCCCTGCCTTCGCCGTCGCCTCGACCAGCGCCTTCTGCGACGCGGCTCTGCTCGACCGCCTGCTCGCTGTGGCAGAATCGAACGGCAGCCAGTTGCTGATTCCGCCCGGCGCGCTCGCCGGCATCGACGGCATCGCCGCCGCCTCGCTCCTTCCGTTGGAGGAGGTCATCCACCGCATCGTCAAGCCGCCGCAGGCCTGGCGCGGCACAGCCGCGGAAAACATCGTTGCGCTCGATGGCCTGACGCAGGCCATCACCTTCTTCTCAGGCACGGCACGCGAGGCCGCCTCGCGCTTTCCGCAAAACGCCAATGTCGCGGTGATCACGGCACTGGCCGGTATCGGGTTGGAGCGCACCCGCGTCGAGCTCGTCGCCGATCCGGCGGCCGGCGGCAACGGCCACCAGCTCAGCGTGCGCGGCAGCTTCGGCAAGCTCGACCTCACAATCGAGAACCGGCCGCTGGCCTCGAACCCGAAATCCTCGGAGATGACGGCACTCGGGCTGGTGCGCCTGATCGAGAACCGCATCAGACCGCTCGTGCGCTGAAACGGGCCTGGCGGGAGGCTTCCGCAAGCTCTCGCTATTTATAAGCCAGCCAATCTGAATTTATCTGATTTATCTGTCTGGATCGCGCAATGAGCCGCGACCTATCGTCCTCGCGACACCGGCGAACCAGTCCCCGGAACATCACGCTGAACGCGCCGCAAGCCGAGGCCTGCATGACGACCTATCCCGATCTCAAGCTCTATATCGGCGGCGCCTGGCGCAAGACGGCAGAGGAATTGCCTGTTCTCAACCCTGCCGACGAAAGCGTGATCGGCGCCGTACCCGTCGCCTCCCATGCCGATCTCGACGATGCGCTTGCCGCCGCAGCGGAAGGCTTCAAGCTCTGGAGCCGGACTTCTCCGCGCGAGCGTGGGGAGATCATGCTCAAGGCCGCAGCGCTGATGCGCCAGCGCGCCGAGGAAATCGCCTATGCGATCACGCTCGAGCACGGCAAGCCGTTCGGGCAGGCCTGCCTCGAAGTGGTGCGGGGCTGCGAATTCTTTGAATGGGATGCAGCCGAAGGCCAGCGCACCTATGGCCGCGTCGTCCCCAGCGAGCCCGGCATTCGCTACATCGTGCTGCGCCAGCCGGTCGGCATCGTCGCCGCCTTCTCGCCCTGGAACTTCCCGATGAGCCAGCCCGCGCGCAAGATTGCCGGCGCGCTGGCCGCCGGCTGCTCGATCATCATCAAGGCGGCGGAGGAGACTCCGGCGGGCGCGCTACACATAGCCCGCGCCCTCCACGATGCCGGCCTGCCGCCCGGTGTCTTCAACCTCGTCTTCGGCGTTCCGGCCCGGATCTCCGAATATCTCATCCCGAAACCGCAGACCCGGCTCGTCGCCTTCACCGGTTCCACCGCTGTCGGCAAGCATCTCTCCGAGCTCGCCGCTCGGCACATGACACCGGTGCTGATGGAGCTCGGCGGCCATGCCCCGGTCATCGTCTGCGACGATGTCGATCCCGTTGCCGCGGCGCAGGCCTCGGCCAGCCGCAAGGTCCGCAACGCCGGGCAGGTCTGCACCTCGCCGACGCGCTTCTTCGTGCAGGAAGCGATCTTCGAGCGCTTCCTGCAGAGCTTCGCGGAGAAGGCCCGCAGCACCATCGTCGGCAACGGCCTCGACGCCGCAACGGAAATGGGCCCGGTCGCGAACCATCGCCGCATCGAAGCGCTGGAGGCATTGACGGCCGATGCCCGCGCCCGCGGCGGCCGTGTCCTGACCGGGGGCGAGCGTATCGGCAATCGGGGCTATTTCTTCCCGCCGACCGTGCTGACCGAGCTGCCGGACGACGCCCGCGCCTTGCGCGAGGAGCCCTTCGGTCCGATGGCGATCATCAATCCGGTGCGCTCGGTCGAAGAGGCGATCGAAAAGGCGAATGCCCTGCCCTTCGGCCTCGCCGCCTATGGCTTCACCCACTCGGCTGCCCGCGCCGACATGCTGGCCGAAGGCATCGAGGCCGGCAATGTCTCGATCAACACGCTGGAAGCTTCGGTGGCGGAGGTACCCTTCGGCGGCGTCAAGGACAGCGGCTATGGGCGCGAGGGCGGTGCCGAAGGCCTCGACCACTACATGAACGTCAAGACACTCTCGCACCGGATGACGGTCTAAAGCATTTTCTAGCGAAGTGGGCACCGGTTCGCGTGAAGAAAATGCGATAATGCAGGAACTGCTCTAGGATCGGCCCCGTCTGCCCGCCGGACTCTCCGGCGGCAACAGGCGGCCGGAACCCGAGAGGATGCTGGTGGCGAGCGCCCGGGCCGCTTCCTCATGCGATTGCCCGCCGACCACGACGAACTCGATCGAGCCCAGCCGCGGCAGCGCTTCGCGCGGTTCGACCTCTGCCAGCCCCGGCGGTATCAGCCGGGCCGAATGGGCGGTGACGCCGAGCCCTGCCACCGTCGCGGCGCGCAGGCCCGCCAGGCTGCCGCTGGTGCAGGCGACACGCCAGGCTCGCCCGGCTCGCTCCAGCGTCTCGATCGCATGCACGCGCGAGATGCTCGGCGGTGGATAGAGCACCAGCGGCACCACCGGCTGCTCGGCCAATCGCGAACCCGGCCGGCCGATCCAGACCAGACGCTCCTCCCAGGCAACGACGCCGCGGGCATCGCCGTTGCGGCGCTTGACGAAGATCAGGTCGAGATCGCCGGCGTCATATTGCTCGTAGAGCCGGCCGCTCAGGCCCACCGTCAGCTCCAGATCGACGGCGTGATGCTGCATGGCGAACTCCGCCAGGATCTCCGGCAGCGCCGTGAAGGCGAAATCCTCCGAGACGCCAAGCCGCAGCCGCCCCCGCAGGGTGGAGCCCTTGAGGTAGTGCTCGATGCGGCTGCCTGCCTCCAGCACCTGCCTGGCGAAAGGCTGGATGGCGTCGCCGTCCGGCGTCGGGCGCACCTCATGCGTATCCCGCGCCAAGAGCTTGCGCCCCACGCGTTTCTCCAGCCGCGCCACATGCTGGCTGACGGAGGACTGCCGCAGGCCGAGCTGCCGCGCGGCTTCGGTGAAACTCAGTGTCTCACAGACCTTGAGAAAGCTGCGCAGCAGGACGGGATCGAGCGGCTTTGGATCGGTGCTCATGCTCATCATGTTTCATGATGAGCAATATCATGTCCAGTCCGGATCAAAATGAGTTGGTGATCTGTTAGGAAGCCGTCCTCGCGTTTCCAGGAAGGCCCGGAATGATCCGTCGCACGCTCGCCCGCTTCGGCATCGACCCCTATCTCCTCGCGCTGCTCGGGACTGTCGCTGTCGCGATCATCCTGCCGGCGCGCGGCCAGGGAGCGGTCGTAGCCAATGATGCAGTCTCGGTCGCAGTCGCGCTACTGTTCTTCCTCTATGGCGCGCGGCTGTCGCCGAAGGCGGTCTGGGAAGGGTTGCTGCACTGGCGGCTGCAGTCCCTCGTCTTCGCCAGCACCTACATTCTCTTCCCCGTGCTCGGCCTCGGCCTGACCAAGGCGTTCGGCACCTGGCTCTCGCCCACGCTCATCCTTGGGCTGATGTTCGTCTGCGTGCTGCCCTCGACCGTTCAGTCCTCGATCGCCTTCACTTCGATTGCGCGCGGCAATGTCGCCGCCGCGCTGTGCAGCGCCTCGGTCTCGAACCTGTTCGGCATGGTGGTGACGCCGCTGCTCGTCATGCTGCTGCTCGATTCGAAGGGCGTCGGCTTCAGCGGCGAGGCGATGAAGAGCATCGCGCTGCAATTGCTGCTGCCCTTCGCGATCGGCCAGCTCCTGCGCCCTTGGATCGGCAGCTTCCTGCAGCGCTACAAGTCCGTGATCTCCATCGTCGACCGCGGCTCGATCCTGCTGGTCGTCTATGACGCCTTCAGCGAGGGCATGGCCGCTGGCATCTGGTCGCAGGTCACTGTGAGCGATCTCGTGGTGGTGATCCTGCTCGACATGGTGCTGCTCGCCGCCGTGCTGGCGATCACCACCATCGTCAGCCGCCGCCTGGGCTTCGCCAAGGAGGACGAGATCGTCATCGTGTTCTGCGGCTCGAAGAAGAGCCTGGCGAGCGGCATCCCGATGGCCAATATCCTCTTCCCCGGCCAGGCGCTCGGCCTCATCGTCCTGCCGCTGATGCTGTTCCACCAGATCCAGCTCTTCGCCTGCGCCACGCTTGCTCAGCGCTATGCGAGGCGCCCGGCCGAGTCGCGACCGGAGCCGCTGCCCTCCGCCGTGCTTGACCCGGCAAAGGCCTGAGTCGCCCCCAGGCACCCGCGCGTCCTCCCGACCTGATTGCGGGAACAGCAGGGCCCCAGCCTTGTTGATCTCTTGCCTGCCCCTACATGGAGGAGAGTTGCTCGCTCCCGGAAGCGAGCCCCTTCAAGGAAGGGCGGGCTGGAGACGGAGCGGGGTCATTCATGATCCGGGCCGGCTTCGCAAAGGTCTCCAGGGGAAAGCCGCGGCGGTCGCCGATCAGGCGGCTGCTTCCAATGTGGCGTCATGGCGGTTGGCCGCCCTGCTGGGGTCCGACCGTCGCCGATGATGGAGGATTGCATGACCCTGAGCGAGAAGTCTCAGCGCGAGATCCGGAAGATCGCCTACGCCATCTGGATGCAGGAAGGGCAGCCGGAAGGCCGCGATAAGGAGCATTGGGAGGCCGCCAAGGAAATCTGGGCATTCCGCAGCCATAACCACGCCCTCCCCGATGAGGAGGACGACAGCAAGCCGGCTCGTTCCGGCGGGGGCGAGCGCCGCCAACCGACGCATAGCCGCCCGATGTAGCTGTTGGAAAACCCGGAAAGCCGCCCCGCCGCACTGTTGGCCGCGGGGCGTTTGGACCTGTTGGTCGTAGCCCCGTCAGGGGCAGGTATAGCCGCCGGGCGTCGCCGCGCAGCGCGCGCCGGTGGGCAGGATGAGTGCGCCGCTGCGATCCCGGCGGACATAGTCGCCATTGGGAAGCTGGAAGCCGCCGGTCGAATCCGGCGTGACCCGTGTGCCGTCCGGAAGCACGAGTTGCCCCCCATCATGCCTGATCTGCTTGGGAGCGCCGGCCTGCGGCACGGGCGCTGGTTCGGGGCGGTTGGATACGCAGCCCGCGACGAAGAGCGCGATGGCGCCAATCGATATCGTTGTCCTGATCATGACCTCACCTTTTGCCGCGTCGATGAGAAACAGAAGGGCGACGGCAGCCTGAACCACCATCGCCCGGATATTGGCGGTATGAGAGGCGACGTGGAAGCCACCCCTCATACAAACATGCCCCGATCGGATTGCAGGACAATCCGAACCGGCGATCAGTACACCCAGCGGCAGACGCGGACAGGGCGGCCGTAGCGGTTGCGGCGAACCGTGCAGACCTGACGGCGCGGGCGCGGACGGCGGTGGCGGCCATAATATTGGGCCTGCTCGATCGGAGTACCGTCCGGCAGCGTCGCGGCCTTCTCCGAAGGGGTGGCACCGAGGGCCGGGGCGGCAGCGCCGAGCGCAGCAGCATCAGCCTTCTCGGAAAGGGCGACGGTCGCAGCGCCGGCGGAAAGGGCGAACAGCCCCAGCAGGAAAGAGCGTCGTTCCATGAAACGTTTCTCCAATCGAATCAAATAGGCCCAGTCGAATCAAACAAGACAAGGCTATTGCCCAAAACGGCAGAACGACAAGAATGTTTCGTTAACAGAACCAAATTGATGTCGGAGATATCGCAACGGGAAAGGCGCTGCACACCGAAATCGGAGAGCTGATGGAACCAAACGGCGATCTGTGTCGTTGGTGCCTTTCAGCCGTGATCCCACAGCGATAATTATACGACTATCTAGGGTTCGCAGCGCAGAACTTGGAATCCTGTCCACCTGGCCGCCGAGGACGTTCGCGGCGCCAGCCCAGCGGCGTGGCGTGCGCGGGCTCCGATCGCCCAGGCGATGAAGGAGGAACATGCGAAGGGGAAGATCTCATCGCATCGGGAGATTCATCCGCGCTTCTGCGCCTATTTCGCTGGTGGCGTACCGTGCGTGTGGAAGCTCTCGATCGTCTTCAGCCCCCAGGCCTGCCCCCTCTTTCGCTCGGTCTCGGTCCAGGTCACGGTCTGCCAGTCCGGATCGAGGATGAGGCGCGCTCCGGCATTGGCAATCTCGACGCGGTTGCCGGCCGGTTCGTAGACGTAGAGGAAGAAGGTCTGCTGCACGGCGTGCTTGTGCGGCCCGGTCTCGATGAAGACGCCGTTTTCCAGGAAGAGATCGGCCGCCTCCAGGATGTGCTCGCGCTGGTCGACCGCATAGGTGACGTGATGGAAGCGTCCCTGTACCGGCCTATGGTCACGGGTATAGGCGATGTCGTAGCTCTTGTTGTTGACGGTGAACCAGCAGCCACCGACCTCGCCCGAATCCAGCACGATCTGCTCGGTAATCCGGCTGCCCAGCGCCTTCGGCATGAAATCGCGGATGGCGGCGACGTCCTGCGCCAACAGATTGACATGGTCGAGCCGGCGCACCGCGCAGCCGCGGCCATGGTTGCGCTGGGCCTGGTTCTTCAGCGCCGGTCGCTCGCCCTCCGGCGCCACATATTTGTGGGTGTCGAAATAAATCTCGAAGATATGGCCGTCCGGATCGTGGAAGCGATAGGCCCGGCCATGGCCGAGATCGCCCTCGCTCCAGCCGATGCCAGCCCCCATCGCCTCGATCGCGGCGACGCGGCGCAGAAGCGCCGCCTCGCTCGAAGCGCGATAGCCGACATGGCCGACGCCGGTGGTGTTCGACGCGGTCAGCTTCAGCGTATGGAACTCGTAATCGTCCCAGGCGCGCAGATAGACGGAATCGCCCTCGCGCCCGCTCTCCGTCAGCCCGAAGATGTTGACGAAGAAATCGAGGCTCGCTTCGGGCTTGTCGGTGAAGAGCTCGACATGGCCGAGATGGGCGATGTCGAAGCAGGGTTCCGCGCTCATCCCCAGACTTCCCTGGCGGTTTCGAGGATGCGCGCGAGCTTGGCCCACTGCTCCTCCTCGGCCAGCACGTTGCCCTCCTCTGTCGAGGCGAAGCCGCATTGCGGCGACAGGCAGAGCTGCTCGAGCGGGGCAAACTTCGCCGCCTCCTCGATCCGGCGTTTGAGATTGTCCTTGCTCTCGATGGCGCCGAACTTGGAGGTGACGAGGCCGAGCACGACCTGCTTGTCGCCCTTGGGCAGGAAGCGCAGCGGCTCGAAGCCGCCCGAGCGGTCGTCGTCCCACTCCATGAAATAGCCGTCGACATCGATCTGGTTGAAGACGAGATCGGCCACCGGCTCATAGCCGCCAGACGCGATGAAGGTCGATTTGAAGTTGCCACGGCAGGTATGGGTGGTGATCTGCATGTCGGCGGGCTTGGCCTTCAGCGCAGCGTTGAGCACGTCGCGATAGATGAAGATCAGCTTGTCGGGATCGTCACCGCGCTCGGCCAGCATCGTCCTCTGCTCGGGATCGCAGAAATAGGACAGGCTGGTGTCGTCGAGCTGCAGATAGCGGCATCCGGCGTCGTAGAACGCCTTGATCGCCTTGGCGTAGGCCTTGCCGAGGTCGTCGTAATAGTCCTCCATCTTGAGATAGGCGGTCGGATCGACCGCCTTCCGCCCACCGCGATAATGCAGCATCGACGGGCTCGGAATGGTCATCTTCGGCACGCGGCTGGTGACCGAGGCCAGGAACTTGAAATGGGCCAGATGCGGATGGTCCGCCGGGAAGTCGAGCTTGCCGGTGACGCGGATGCCGTGCCCCTTGGTGGCGACACCCTTGAACTGGATCCCGGCATCGGTCTCGTAGGTGGTAACGCCGCTCAAGCCGTCGAGAAAGTCGAAATGCCAGAAGGCGCGGCGGTATTCGCCGTCGGTCACCGCCTGCAGGCCGACCTCCTCCTGCTTCTTGACGAGCTTCCGGATCTCCTCGTCCTCGATCCTGGTTAGCTCGGCCTTGTCCATCTTGCCGGCCGCGACCTTGGCGCGGGCTTCCTTCACGGGCGCGCTGCGGAGCAGGCTTCCGACCATATCGCCCCGGAACGGCGGCTTTGTCCTCTGGGTCATGATGTTTCCTCCGGTTCTCTTTTGGTCAGGCAGCGGCCGCAAGGCCGAGGTGATGCTCGAGCCGTTCGGGCTCGGCGATGAGCGTAGCACTGCGCTCGGCCAGGACCACCCGGCCGCGTTCGAGCACGATGGCGTCATCCGTCAGCTCGAGGATCTTGCGCGCATGCTGCTCGATGACGATCGCGGAAAGCCCCTCCTCACGAAACAGGGCCTTCAGCGCTTTCAGCAATTCCTCGACGATGATCGGGGCCAGCCCTTCGGTCGGCTCGTCGAGGAGAAGCAGCTTCGGGTTGAGCATCAGCGCCCGGCCGATCGCCAGCATCTGCTGCTCGCCGCCGGAGAGCTGGTTGCCGAGATTGGCCTTGCGCTCGGCCAGCCGCGGGAACATGCGGAAGACGCGCGCGACATCCCACGGCCCCGGCCGCGCGACCGCCCTCAGGTTCTCCAGCACCGTCAGCGACTTGAAGATGTTGCGCTCTTGCGGCACCCAGCCGATGCCTGCATGCGCCCTCTGCTCCGGCGAAGCGCTGGTGAGATCGCGCCCAGCCAGTACGACCCGCCCGCCGCGCCGGCGCGTGACGCCGATGATGCTGTTGACCAGCGTCGTCTTGCCAACACCGTTACGGCCCAGCAGCGCAAGCGAATGCCCCTGCGCCAGCGCGAGGTCGATGTCGAACAGAACCTGCGCCTCGCCATAGCCGGCACAGAGCTTCTCGATCTTGAGCAGCTCAGACATGAGCATCCTCGCCGAGATAAGCCTCGCGGACCGCCGGGTCGCGTGCCATCTCCTCCGGAGTGCCCTCCGCCAGCACGCGGCCGTTGACCAGCACGGTGATGCGCGTCGCGAAGCGGAAGACAAGGTCCATGTCGTGCTCGATCAGCAGCACGGAAACGTCGCCGGGAAGCTCCGCCACGGTTTGCATCAATTCGCGGCGTTCCGCCTCCGGCACGCCGGCAGCCGGCTCATCGAGCAGCAGAACGCTCGGCCTGGCTGCGAAGGCTGCGGCGATCTCGATCTGGCGCTGTTTGCCATAGGGCAGCGTCGCGATCGTCCGGTCCATGATGTCGTCGAGCCGGAAGCAGGTCAGGATCTCCGCGGTCTGGCTGACGAGTTCCGGATCGCGGTCGAGCGCGCGGAAAGGCTGGCTGCCGCGGCCGAGCCGCTCGGAGGTGACCAGCGCGATCATCTCCAATGGCGTCATTGTCGCGAAAAGCTGGTTGATCTGGAAAGTGCGCGCCAGTCCGCGCTTCACCCGTGCCTCGCGCGACAACGTCGTGATGTCCTCGCCCATCAGTTCGATACGACCGGAGCTCGGCTTCAGCACGCCGGTGAGCTGGTTGACGAAGGTGGTCTTGCCGGCGCCGTTCGGGCCGATCAGGGCATGGCGCGCCCCTTTTGCCAGCGTGAAATCGACGTGATCGGTTGCGGTGATGCCGCCGAAGCTCTTGACGAGATCGAAGGTCTGCAGAGCGGCCGTCATTGCGCTCCTCCCCGACCGAACCATGCCAAGCGACCGGCCACCGTCTTGACCACGCCATGGATGATCTCGCGGCCGCCGAGCACGAAGAGCACGAGGAAGAGACCGATCCAGAACATCCAGTATTGCGGCGTGAAGGTCGCGATCGCGTCCTGCAGCAGCTTGAAGGCAATGGCACCGACGAGTCCGCCATAGAGATAGCCGGCACCACCGATGATCAGCACCAGCATCAGGTCGGCCGAGCGGTGGAAATCGAGCACGTCGAGCGAGACGAATTGCGTGGTCTGGGCCAGCAGCGCCCCCGCCGCCCCGGCATAGGCGGCAGCCAGCGTGTAGGCGGCCGCGAGGCGGCGCGCGTTCGGAACACCTGAGGCCGAGGCCCGCAGCGGATTGTCACGGATCGCGCGCAGGGAAAGCCCGAAAGGCGAATGCACCACCCGCCGCGCGATCAGGAACAGCACGAACAGCACGGAGAGCGAATAGAGGTAGGCCGTGCGGCCGAAGATGTCGAAATCGAACAGGCCCAGCACCGGTCCCATCATGATGCCTTGCAGCCCGTCGGCACCGCCCGTGAGCGAACCGAAGGAATTCGCCAGCTCGTAGAGGATCAGCGCAACGCCGAGCGTAATCATCAGGCGCGTGAGATCCGTGCCGCGCAGCACCAGGGGGCTGGTGACGAGGCCGAGCACCCCGGCCGCCCCCATGCCGACGACGAGGCCGGCGAGCGGGTCACCCCCGACATGCTTGGCGAAGAGCCCGGCCGCATAGGCACCCATGCCGAGGAATGCGGCGTGCCCCAGCGATACGATGCCGGCATAACCGAGGATCAGGTCGAGCGAGAGCGCGAACAGCGCCAGGATCGCGATCTCGTTCAGCAGGAGCAGATTGCGCGGGAACAGCAGGAAGGCGGCAAAAGCCAGCAGCCAGAAAGCGATCTCGGCCGGATGCCAGCGGCGCCCGGCATGGAGGGCCTGCCGCACGCGACGATCGAAAGTCTCGGCCCTCATGCCCGCGCCCTCGCGAACAGCCCATGCGGACGCGTGATCAGCAGCACGACCATCAGCGCGTAGATGATGAAGGCGCCGACCTCCGGCACGAGATATTTGCCGACGACATCGGCAACGCCGAGCAGCATGGCGGCGAAGAAGGGGCCGGTGATGCTGGAGGTGCCGCCGACGGTGACGACGATCAGGAAGTAGATCATGAATTTCAGCGGAAAGGAGGGATCGAGCCCCATCAATTCGATGCCGAGCGCACCACCCAATCCGGCGAGCCCGCAGCCCAGCGCGAAGGTCAATGCGAACAGCCGGTTGACCGGGATGCCGAGCCCGCGCGCCACCCGCGCATCGTCAACGGCGGCACGCAACCGGCTGCCGAAGCGCGTGCGGGTAAAGCCCCATTGCAGCGAGAAGGCGAGCAGGCCGCAGATCGCGATGACGAAGAGCCGGTAGCGGCCGATGCCGATGCCGGCGATCTCGAAACGCCCCTGCAGCCAGCTCGGCAGGTGGATGAACTGCTGGGTCGAGCCCATCAGCCAGTCGGTGCCGGCCACCGCCATGAAGACGAGCCCGATCGAGAACATCACCTGGTCGAGATGGCTCTTGCCGTACATCGGCCGGTAGATCAGCCGCTCCAGCACGATTCCGACCAGCGCCGCCGCCAGGAAGGCGAGTGGCAGGCTCGCCAGGAACGGAATGCCCAGGCGCTGCATCGCCTGCACGGCGACATAGCCACCGAGCATCGCGAAGGCGCCGTGGGCGAGGTTGACGAAATTCATCAACCCCATCGTCACGGAGAGCCCGCAGCCGAGCACGAACAGCACCATCCCGTAGGCGATGCCGTCGAACAGGATGGTCAGCATGCGCGTCGATCCGCCTGGATCGGATAATTGCCGGTCACTTGCGCGCCTTCACCGGATCCTTGACGTCCTTGATCGTCGCGAACTCGACATTGTGGAGTTCCGAGCCGACCTTCTCGGTCTTGCGGACATAGATGTTCTGGATGATGTCGCGGGTATCGGGGTCGATCTTGACCGGCCCGCGCACGCTCTCCCAGGAGGCGCCCTTCATCGCGGCGATCAGCTTGTCGCCGCTGGCATCGCCCTTCGTCGCCTCCAGCGCCTTGGCGATCAGCTTCATGCCGTCATAGCCCCCGACCGCCATGAAATTCGGTCGCATGCCGGGATTGGCCTTTTGGAAGGCCGCGACGAAGGCCTTGTTCGCCGGGCTATCATGTGCCGCCGAATAATGATGGGTGGTGATGGCGCCGAGCGCGACGTCGCCAATGCCTTCCAGGATATCGTCATCGACCACGTCGCCGGGGCCGATCAGCTTGACGCCGGCCTTGTCGAGGCCACGCTCGACGAACTGCTTCATGAACTGCGCACCGACGCCCGAAGGCACGAAGACGAAGAGGGCATCGGGCTTGGCCTCGGAGACCCGCTGCAGGAAAGGCGCGAAATCAGGATTGCGCAGCGGCACGCGCACGCTCTCGACCGTGCCGCCCGCCGCCTTGAACTTGTTGGCGAAGGAGGTCTCGGCATCGATGCCCGGCCCGTAGTCGGTGACGACCGTGAAGACCTTCTTGATGCCATTCGCGGCAGCCCAGTCCGCCATCGGCTCGGAAGCCTGCGGCAGGGTGAAGGAGGTGCGCGCGATATAGGGCGAAGCCTCGGTGATCGTGGCGGTCGCCGCCGCCATCACGATCTCCGGCACCTTGGCCTGCGTCGCGATCTGCGCTGTGGCCATCGCAAGTGGCGTCAGACCGAAGCCGGCCAGCACCGAGACCTTGTCGTTGACCACCAGCTCCTGCGCGATGCGGCGCGTCGCGTCGGCATTGCCGGCGTCGTCCTTCAGGATCACCTCGAGCTTGCGTCCACCATGCGTTGCGCCTTCCTGGGCGAGGAAGAGCTTCACCGCCGCATCGATCTGCTTGCCGGTCGAGGCGAAGGGCCCCGTCATCGGCAGGATCAGGCCGATCTTCACCGCCTCCTGCGCCAGCGCGAACCCGCTCGTCGAAGCGGCCAGCGCCAACCCGAGCATGCCACCCAGAATCGTCCTGCGATGCGTCATTGCCGTTCCCTTCCCCTGAATTGGCTCTCTGCGAAGCCGTTCGTCGTCTCAATCGTCATCGCGATAGACGAGGCCTGCTTTGGCGAGGCCTTCGCGCATAGCGTACATGTCCAGCCCGAGTTCGCCAGAGGCCAGGCGCCGGCGCTTCTCTTCCTCGGCCGCCTCGCGCTTGCGGCCAGCGACCGCGACGGCCTCCGCCTCCAGCCGCGGCACCACCACGACGCCGTCATCATCCGCGACAATCACGTCGCCGGGGTGAACCAGAGCCCCGGCACAGACCACCGGCACATTGACCGAGCCAAGCGTCGCCTTGACCGTGCCCTTGGCCGAGATCGCCCGCGACCAGACCGGAAAGCCCATTTCGGTCAGCACCCGCACATCACGCACGCCGGCATCGATGACGAGCCCCACGCCACCGCGCGCCTTGAGCGAGGTCGCGAGCAGATCGCCGAACATGCCGTCCATGTTGTCGGTCGTGCAGGCAACGACGAGGACGTCGCCGGGCTGCACCTGCTCGATCGCGACATGGATCATCCAGTTGTCGCCGGGCTGGGCAAGGACCGTAACGGCCCCGCCGGCGATCTGAGCGCCGGCATAGATCGGTCGCATATAGGGCTTCATGAGCCCGCTCCGCCCCATCGCCTCATGCGTCGTGGAGACGCCGAGATCCCGGAGATCGGCCATCGCGGCCGCTGGCGCGCGCTTCGTGGTGCGGATGACGATCGGGGTCATGCCAGCGCCTCCAGCGCTTCCGGGAAGAGCCGTTGATAGGCCTCGCCATAGGTCATGGCCTTGCCGGAGTTGCGCCCGCCCTGCATGCCGCGGTTCAGCGCGACGCGGGTGTAGTATTCCCAGAGGTGCTTCTGCGCCGCGAGGATTTCGAAGGCCTTGCGCTTCTGCTCCCAGACCTCGTCGATGTTGAGGATGACGTTAGGCTTGAAATTGCATTGCTCAGGCTGATGCGGCTCGAACAGGAAGACCGGCGGCGCGGCATAGGCGCGCTCCGGATCGGGTTTATGGCCAGCGGCCTGGGCGATGATGCGCGCCTCCTGGGCGAAGCGCGTCGCCTCCGGGTGGTCGACATTGTAGGGGTCTTCCAGCGCATGGGTCAGCACGAAGCTCGGATTGAGCGCGTGGAAGATGTCGACGGCGCGGTCGAGCATCTCCGGCGTGGTGCGCAGCGGGTAATCCCCGGCATCCATGAACTCGATCTCGGCGCCGAGCAGTTCGGCCGCAACTTGCGCCTCCTCTCGGCGTTGCGCCTTGACCTCCTCCATGCGGACGCCCGCCTTCTTCCAGGCGAACTGGCTCTCGCCGCGCTCGCCATAGGACAGGCAGAGGATCTTCACGCGTAGGCCGCGCTTCGCGTGCAGCGCGATGGCACCGCCTGCGCGCCAGACGAAATCACCGGGATGCGCGGTGATCACCAGCCCTGTCTTCTGCGCATTGGCCATCGATCTCAGTCCTCCCGTCTCATTCGGCAGCCCGACGGGCGCCGCCCGCCTGCGCCGCCATGACGCTCGCCGGCACGAAGGACCGGCCCTCCATCAGGATGCGCGCAGTCCGCAGCAGCCCGGCCCGCTCGATCATCGGTCGTTCCGCCGTTCCGCCGACCGTCAGCGTCACAGTGAACTCGCCGGTCGGATGCTCGACCGAGAGCGAACGCTCGCGGCCTTCAGGCATCACAGCAACCGACGACGCCGGCGAACCCGGGAGCACCGCCGCAGTCGCCACTGTCACGGCTGCGAAGACGCCGATCGAGGCGTGGCACTCATGCGGGATGAAGCTGCGCGTGCAGATCGCTCCCCCAGCTCGCGGTGGCGCGACGAGTGCGATCTTGGGCACCACCTTCTTCGAAACATCGCCGAGATTCATCAGCGGCCCGGCTACCAGGCGGATGCTCTCGATCCGCTCCTTCAGCTTCATATCCTTGTCGAGTTCGTCGCGCGGCTCGTAGCCGGTGCGGCCGACATCGGCCGCCCGCATCACGATCACAGGCATGCCATTGTCGATCAGTGTGCAGGGCACGCCCTCGATCACATCGACGACATTGCCGGTCGGCAGCAGCGTGCCGCAGACCGAGCCTTCGGCATCGAGGAAGCCGATGTCGATCGGCGCCGACGTGCCTGGCACGCCGTCGATCCGTACATTGCCCTCCGCGCTGGCTTCGCCATCCGGCGTATCCATCGTCAGGTCGGCGATGGTGCCGGTGTTGATCGTGCGAACGCGGACTGTCGTGCGTAGGCCGCTGGCCGCGACCAGCCCACGCGCCAGCGCGAACGGGCCGATCCCGGCGAGGATGTTGCCGCAGTTCGGCGTCGTATCGACCTGCGCCGTCTCGATGCCGACCTGCGCGAACAGGAAGTCGATATCGCAGCCCGGCTCGCTGGACTTCGAGACGATCGCGACCTTGCTGGTCAAAGGATGCGCACCGCCGAGCCCATCGACCTGCCGCTTGTCGGGCGAACCCATCACAGCGAGTAGAAAGGCGTCGCGCGCCGCGACATCCGCCGGCAGGTCGTCGCGCAGGAAATAGGCGCCCTTCGAGGTGCCACCGCGGATCAGCATGCAGGGAACGGCGATCTGGGCCATAGCCTAGTCTCCCCCCGCAGCCTTGAGGCGCGCCCCACGTTGCTGGGCCGCGGCGACCGCGCTGGCGAGGCCCGGCTCGAGGCCTGCCCCCGCGAGCATCTCGGCCGCTTCGCGCATCTCCGCCGCCCGGCGCAAGCCATGGGTCGCGACGCGCTCGCGCATGTCGGCGGCGAGCGCGTGGAAGTCGATCGACGGAAAGGTCGCGTGCAGGCTGGCGAAGACCGGATCCTTGACGTCCCAAGCTTCGCAGGCTGCGGCACAATCGACCATCAAGGCTTCGAGGCCCTTGATGACGATGCTGCGGCAAAGCTTCATCGCCGAGGCACGGCCGAACAGGTCGGACACCGGCGTCAGGTTCATACCCAGCCCGTTGAGGGTCTGGGCAGCGACCTGCGCCTTCGGACCGCCTGCGAGGATTGCGACGCCGAGGCCCGGCTTCAGCACCGGCGCCATCACCGCCGCTTCGACATAATCGGCCCCGCTCGTCGCAACCGCCTCGGCAGCCCGTTGCTTGGTGGCGGGGGCCGCCGAATTGACGTCGACGAAGATCTGGCCCGGCTTCAGCCAGCCTGCGGCCTCGCGCGCCACGGCCTCGGCACGATCAGCGGTGACGGCCGAGAAAATGAAGCTTGCATCGGCGCAAGCCTGTTCAGGCGTCTCGGCGCAGGACACGCCGATCCGGTGGGCAGCCGCCTCCAGGCGCCCGTCGGACGCGTGGCCGAACAGCAGGTCGTAGGCCCGGATCCCAGCCACGCCATTCGCTGCGAACCCGCGCGAAAAGGTCTGCCCGACCTCACCGAACCCGATGAATGCGATTCTTGCCGGTGCCGAACCAGCCATCGCCGCCACTCCCATGCGCGTTGTCTCCCGCAGCCAAGGTGGAGCAGCCTCATTCCCCCATCAAATGATAAGAATGCAGGGATTGATTACTTTGATTCATCCCGCCGCGCCGCAACACTACGCTTCAAGGCCTGGCTCAGCAGCGAGAGCAGGTCGCGCGCCGCAGGACGTAGGGGCACGGTCTTGCGTGTGATGATGCCGAGCGTGCGCGTAACGCTCGGCGAGCGCAGCGGTACCGCCACGAGCTCGCCGTCGTCGATCGTGTCCAGGGCGAGCTGGGGGACGATCGCATAGCCGATGCCGGCACGGACCAGGCTGACGGCGGTCACGACCCGTTGGACCTCATAGCGCCAGCTCAGCGTTTCCCGCCGCGCCCCGAGCGCATCGTCGATCAGGATGCGGTTGCCGGTCTCTGCGCTGACCCTGACCAGCGGTTCGCCCTGCAATTGCGCCCAGCTAAGCCCCGTCGCCGAGGCCAGCGGCTGGCTGCGATGGCTGAGCAGCACGAAAGATTCCTTGACGACGGGCTTGAGTTCGAGGTCCCAGCGATTGGCGGCGACGATGGTGACACCGAATTCCGCCTCGCCAGACTGCACCTTGTCCGCGATCTCGGAGGCCGAGTTGTCATGCACTCTGACCCCGATGCCGGGATGGCGCTTGGCGAAGGCCGCGATGACCGCCGGCATGCAGTGCACCGCGATCGTCGGCAGGCAGCCGACGGAAACCTGCTCGTCGCCCTCCCGCAGATCGACCCGAACCTCGTCGAGCGCCGAACCAAGATCCTCGAAGATGCGCCGCGCCCGCGGCAGCAGCGTGGTGCCGGCAGCGGTCAGGGAGACCTGTCGGGTCGTCCGCAGAAAGAGCGGCGTGCCGAGAGCTTCTTCCAACTTGCGAATGCGATGGCTCAACGCCGTCTGCGAAAGATTGAGATGAGAGGCGGCCGCACGGAAGCTGCCGCGCTCAGCGATGCTGACGAAGGCCTGAAGCCCCAGGACATCAACGCGCATGAGAGAAGCCCGAACGCAGGAACGCCATGGCAGCCGCTGGTAATGCAGAAGCAGCGAGCTGAGAGGGATTGGGCTTTCCACGCCTCTGATTTAGCAAATTCAATGACTTAATAGCCGCCCCGATTGACTGCGTGTACCACTCCTGCGGCCTACCGTCGAGCTGCCCCAAAGCGAACCTGCCCTGCACGTCGGCCGCTTCAGCGGCGGACGTGCCGCGTCGAAGCACGCGCTTCAACCAACGCACGGAGTCGATGCAGCCGAACTAGCCCGCGGCCTTGAACGTCGCCACTTGCATCACCCAGGCCGCGGATCCCGCGAGCGATGCGGTAGCGCTGTAGCTCCCGGTTGTCGTTACGAACCGGTCTTCGGCAATGTCGAGATCCGGTGACGTGATGATGCGCGTGGTGAAGCCGCTCCCGGCCGCAGAGAATCCTCCCGTCGTTGTTCCTGCACCGAAGATAAGTTCGCGCGCAGCCGTCGTGCTGACCGCACCGCTATTCGCCGAACTGCTCGTGCCCGACGCCGATGCACCGACATCGAACGGGTTGACGGGGTCGAGGCCACTATATTCGAGCGCGCGGAGATCGACGAACTGCGTGGAAGTATTGAAGGTCACCGTCACCGTATTGGCCCCTGCGGCGGCAGCCTTGATGTTCTTCGCGTAATAGATGGCCTGGCTGATCCCGCTTCCGCGTACGGTCGGAACAGCGAGCTGATAGACGTTGCCCGCAGAGTCGGTGACCGACGTGATGTTGGAGGTGGCGTTGTTCCAACCGATGACGAGGATATTGGTGTCCCCGGCCACTTGCGCTTTCGTATAGGGGACCGCGACCTGCGTCTGATTGGTTTGCGGCGTGGCCGAGTTCGTTTGCACGAAAGCCAAGGGCGCAGGCGCGGTGACCACGTTGTAGGTCGCCGTATAGGTGGCCCCGCCGGCCGGTACGACGATGATGTGATCCTGCGTGCCGCCATCGGACCATGAGGCGAAGTTGTAGGTGGTCGACCCGACCGTCGCGTTGCGCGCCTCGATCTCGTGATTGAAGCCGATCAGCGTGTCGTATGTGAACGGCGCCGTGCGCGCGACACCGTCGAGATAGAGCGTCACACCGGCGGGCGCCGTCGCAAAGTTGAGATTGACCTTGTCCGGGAAGATGGTCAGCGCCTGGCTCGACTGTAACCCGCTGGAATCCGTGACAGTGAGCGTGATCCGGTACCGGGTGAAGCCGCTGAAATCATGCCCGGAGGTCGGGATCGTGAAGGTGCCGCTGGTCACGCCGGTGATAGGGATGCCCGGATGCACGTGCCCTTCATGGAGGAAGTCGATGTTCCAAGTATAAGCGCTGGCGGGCAGGGTCCCATCCTCGACGTCGGTCGCAGCCCCACTGAAGGAAATGACATCGCCCGCCCTGAACAGCACACCGTCGGCCGGCGAGGTGATGGTCACGGCGGGACGATTGCCGGCGCTGACTGCGATGGGCGTGGAGAGTGTCGAATTGGTTCCATCGGAGACCGTGAGGCGAGCCTGATATGGGCCCGCGACAGCATAGGTGTGCGATGGGTTGGCTTCGGTCGATGTCGTGCCGTCTCCGAAATTCCACGAATAGGACAATGGCTGCCCCTCCGGATCGGAAGAGCCGGCGCTGGAGAAGTTCACGGTGAGCGGGGTCGGCCCCTGGGTAGGCGAGGCGGAAGCGGCCGCCACCGGAGGCAGGTTTGAATCGATGAACTCGATGCGGCGGATCTTGCTCACGCCGAACGTGCCGCTGATATCGGAATAGCCGAGATCGACATAGTAGAGCGCGCCGTCGGGGCCTTCCGTCAGATAGACGATATCGCCGTAGGGGCCATCGACGGATCCGTCCGGCGGTTCGAAGTTGAAAACGCCGGTGACATTGCCATTGGCGTCGAAGGTCAGGCGCTTGATCCAATTCTGCGTGTAGTCGGCGAAGAAGAAGCTGCCCTGGTATTCGCTGGGGAATTGCGTCCCATGATAGACGAACCCCGCAACGACGGCGGCGTCGCGCCCATTGTGCGGATAGTAATAGGCTGGCGCCGTGTAGGCGGGATTGCCGTCAGGCGTTTCGACGTTGGGCCATCCGTAATTGGCGCCCTTCGCGCCGATATCGATCTCTTCGATCGCGGTGGAATAGGTATTCCCGCCGACATCGCCAATGATCAGGCGCCCGGTCGGCGCGTCGTAATAGGCCCGGAAGGGGTTGCGGAGTCCGAGCGCCCATATCGCGTCGAAATGCGGGCCTGCGCCATCATAGAAGGGGTTGTCGGTCGGTACCGTGCCGTCCATGTTGAAGCGCAGGATCTTGCCGCGCGGTTTTGTCAGATCCTGCGCCTCGCCTGCGTTGAAGTGCTCGCCGGTGGTGATGAGGATCTTGCCGTCGTTGCTGAAGTTGATCGCGCCGCCATGGTGTTCGGCATTGGCGATCTCCGTATCCTGATAGATGACGAATTCGCTGCCGGCGACCGTCCCGGTCAATGTCGCATTTGCAGTAAACCGCGAGAAGCGGTCGACGTTCGGCGACCCCAATGTATAGAAGACGTAATAGTAATGGTTCGTGTTGAAGTTGGGATCAAGGGCGATGTCATAGATCCCTTGCTGCACGCCGGCCGAGCCGATATTGCTCAGCTGCAGGAATAGCGTCGGATCGGGTGTTGTATAGGGCGCCGGCAAGACCTTGATCTTGCCCGCCAGTTCGGCCACCAGCATGCGGCCATCGGGAAGGAACTTGATCGCGGTCGGGAGATCGAAGCCTGTGGCGAGAATTTCGTTCTGGAAATAGCTGGCGTTCGCGACATTCACGGCGATCGGCGCTGACGACGCCACATGGCCGTCGATATCGACGGCGAGGGCCGTGATCGTGTGCGAGCCATTGCTCGCCGTTCGCGTATCCCAGGCGAGCGCGTAGGGAGCGGCCGCATCAGGGGCGCCCGTGGCGATGCCATCGATATAGAACTGGACGCTCGCGATGCCGGTGTCGTCGGTTGCATCGGCTGTCACATTGACGATGCCGTTCACCTGCGCGCCATTGGCCGGGAAATCGATCGACACCTGCGGAGCTCCGGTGATCGGGCCTCCCACCGGTGCGGCCATATCCGACTGAATCTGTGTCTGTGTCAGCACGCGGTTGTAGATGCGCACGTCGTCGAGCAATCCCTTCTGGAATTGGGCGGTCGAGGCATCCGCTCCGATGTTCATGGCGTTGCCGCGAGCCGTAATGGATGCAGAGAGCGCCTGCGTGTTGACGAGGGTGCCATTGACATAGGTCCGCACCTGCGCGCCATCGAAGGTGACGGCAAGATAGGTCCACTGGTTGAACGGTAGCGTGGTGCCCGCCATGGCGACGCGCGGCCCGCTGCTCGTTCCGATGTAAAAGTCGGTTTTGTTGCCGCCGCCGAGTTCCAAGCCATACTGATAGTAGGGCGAGGACATCGAGGTATTCCAGAACTTGCCGATCACGACGGAATCGCCGGTCGCCAGCGGCTGGGGATTGATCCACATCGACAAGGTCAGCGCGTTGCCGGAAATATTGGTCGAGGCGGAGTTCGGGATCGTGATGTAGTCGTTGACGCCGTCAAAGCTCGCCGCCTTGCCGTGCTGGCCTGCCACCCACGCAACTCCATTGGCCAGCGTCGCCGTGTTTCCCTGGCCGGAGGAATCGTAGGCGGTCGCGCCAACGCCCTCGTCGAACGAATAGGCGGCCGCCAAGCCGGCGATCTGCGTATTGGATACCGTCACGGTGACGGGGGTCGAGTCCGTGGTGTTATTGGATGTGTCGCGAGCGCGTGCGACGATCGTGTGGGTTCCGTTGGCGACAGTGGTCGTGTCCCAGCTGACACTATACGGAGCCGTCTTATCTTCGCCCCCACCGATCGCGACGTTGTCGACCAGGAAGGTCACGCCGCCAACGCCGATGTTGTCGGATGCAGCGGCGCTGATCGTCACCGTGCCGGAGAGCGGCGAGGCTCCTGTCGGCGCTGTGATGCTGGCTGATGGCGGAACCGTGTCAGGCACGAGCGTAGTAGTGCTCGCAGGCGCCGATTGCCCCGAAGGATTCGCGGCCGCATCCACTGCGCGTACAGTGTAGCTATACGTGGTTCCCGGCGACAGGCCGGTATCGTTGAACGTGGTTGTGGCAGACGTTCCAACCTGCGTGTTGTTGCGGAAGACCTGATAGCCCGTGACCGCGACATTGTCCGTCGAAGCATTCCACGAGAGGTTGATTTGTGTGGTCGAAACGGCGGTAGCCGTGAGGCCGTTCGGGGTCGAGGGGGGCGTCGTATCGGCTGCAGCAGCGGTTTTGAACGTGCTGTTCGCACTGATCGCCTCGTTGCCGGCGGCGTCGATCGAGCGGACGCGGTAATTATAGGTCGTGTTTGAGGCCAGACCGGCGAGCGCGACGCTGTGCGCCGTCACCAGAGTCGGATCAAGCGTCGTCGTCGCGCCGTAGCTGGTCGTGAGTCCGTACTCGACGCGGGAAGTCGCCGCCTCGTTGCTCGTCCAGGTGATTTGCGCCGAATTGCCCGTGATGTTGGTCGCCGTCCGCGCCGAAATCGTCGGAGCCGTCGTATCGAGGACGATGGTATCGGTGACGGCGGTCGACCAATTGCCGGCGGCATCGCTGAACTGGACATAGACGGTCTTGGTCCCGGCTCCGCTGGAGAGCGTCCATGTCTTAGAGGATGCGAACGCCTCGGCGGTCGAAAATGAAGTGCCGTTGTTGGAGAACCGCATTTGCGTGACCGATGTAACCGCATCGGTTGCGGTCAGTGCGAGCGTGACGGCGGTGCTGTTGGTTGCACTCGCCCCTCCGTTGATGACGATAGTCCCGGTCGGCGCCTGATTGTCGACGACAACTGCAGCCGCAGTCGATGTGGTGATGTTGCCGGCAGCGTCGCGCGCCTGCGCCGTGATGGTGTGAGCGCCGTTCGATACGGTCGTCGTATTCCAGGAAACGCCATAGGGCGATGTGGTATCCTCGGCACCGATCGTCGTGTTGGCATCGAGCAGGAACTTCACGCCGACCACGCCGATATTGTCGGAGGCCGTGGCTGCAAGGTTCACCGTCTTCGAGAGGATCGATGCCGGCGGCGTCAACCCCACGGTCGGCGGGGTCGTATCCTGCGGCGGCGGCGTGGTTCCGCCGAGCGGGGTCGTCATATCCGTCTGGATCTGCGCTTGCGTCAGCACGTGATCGGCGATGCGGACGTCGTCTATCCGCCCGGAGAACTCGAAGCCCGTATTGCCCGCACGGCGGCCGATGTTCACGTTCGCCGTCGAATTCTGCTGGGAACTGCTGACGGTGCCGGTCAGTTGGCCGTTGTCGAGGGCGCCGTTGAGATAGACGTCCAGCGTCTGGTTGGCGGCGTTGTAGACACCGGCGATATGATACCATGTGTTGAGCTGCAGGGGCGTTGCACCGTAGCGAAACATCGCCCCGCCGGTGTTGGTCGTGAGCTTGAAGCCGATGGTGCGCGGGCCCGTGTCCTTGGTGAGATCGAGCTGATAGCCGGATTCAGCCGAGGTGCGCTTGGAGACAACAGCCGCGTCGTCAGAGGGAAACGCGCTGACATAGACCCAGGCGCTGACGGTCATGCTGCCGGTGAGTTGCAGCGCAGTCGGGTTACCGAGATTCACGAAGTCGTTCACGCCGTCGAGTGCCACGGCGTTTCCGTATTTTCCCGCGGAGAAAGTAGGGCCGTTCGTCAGCGTGCCGGAGAGGCCATGGCCCGATGCGTCCGCCGCAACGGTGCCAGAGACTTCGTCGAAGGCGTAGCCGGCCGTGATGCCGAGAGGGTCGGCAGCCAGCAGCAGCCGTGGCTCGAGCGTTTCAAAGATCATCTGCGCGGATGGCGAAGAGGGTTTTCTGTCTCTACTTGCTCGTCGAGCACGCCGGCTGGCGAAGCGCTGCGTCACTCGGGTGAACAAGCCGACAGAACCCGACATTGCGTTCTCCCAACCTCAAGCAACGGAATTCTGGGCTCGCACATCGAACCCAACTCCACCCTGCCGGAATTGGGCGTAAGGCAACGGATTGCTTCAATATCATACCGCATTAGAGTTGTTAACTATGTAAAAGCGGCGCACTTTATTTTAAGTCTCTTAAAGTCAACACAGGAAAAAAGAGCTCTTACCATAAGCTTAACTGTGCATGATCGGTGTTACGCCGCAGGCCTCATTCTGGTCCGGCGAAGCCGAAAATTTTATTGATGCGATCATCCTCAGCAACGGCAGCCTGGCGCGCGCGTCCGTGCAATCGCTCGGCTGCGCTTTGACTGTAGCTGCGCAGCGCGAGCGCGATCGCAGCAGGAATTTGCCGATCAGGTGCGAGATTTCGAGTGACCAGCTGGAGCAATCCGCGCGAGGAAAAGCGTTGAAAGATTTCATCCTCGATAGCGACGATGGCCTGGTAACTGCCCGGATCGCCCTGTCGGCCGGCACGCCCGTAAAGCTGACGGTCGATGCGTCGGGATTCGTGGTATTCCGTCAAGATGACATGGAGGCCGCCTGCGTCGCGCACCGCCGCATGCAGCTGGATGTCGGTGCCGCGCCCAGCCATATTGGTCGCGACGGTAATCCGGCCCGGTTGGCCCGCGCGTGCCACGACCTCGGCCTCCTCGCGATCCTGCCGCGCGTTGAGGACCATGGGTTCGAGCCCTGCCGCGCGCAGCAACTGCGAGATCTGTTCGGAAGCTTCCACCGACCGCGTTCCGACCAGAACGGCACGGCCCGCGCGTGTCTCCGCTTGAACAGAGCGAAGGACGGCCTTCCACTTCTGTTCTGCCGTCGACAGCATGCGCGTGCCCGCATTCGCGCGCCGCAATGGCCTATTCGTCGGAATGCGAACGATCGGCAGGCCGTAGGTGGCGTATAATTCCCCCGCGGGCTCGGTTGCAGTACCGGTCATGCCGCAGAGATGCACATAGCGGCGGAAGAAGCGCTGATACGTGATTTGTGCCAGCGTCTTGCGGCGCTCCGTGATGGCGCAGTGCTCCTTGGCCTCGATCAGCTGATGAATACCGCTCTCCCATGAGCGGTCCGGCATGACGCGCCCGGTATATTCATCGACGATCTGCACTTTCCCGTCGGCAACGATGTACTGGACGTCGCGGCGGTACAGGTGCAGGGCGGCAAGCGCATGCTGGACCAGTTCCTCGCGGGCGCGTCGAATGATCCACAAGCCCGGCATTCCGGCAGCGAGCTCGGCGATTTGATTTTCGCCATCTGCGGTGAGCCGTATCGATTTTTCGTTTGGCAGCACCTGGAATGCATCGCCGGGATCCAGGCGGCGCGCGATATCGAGCGCAGCCTCGTAGAGACCGGCGGCGTTCTCGGCACCTTCCTGTGCTCCGGAAAGGATCAGCGGCGTGCGCGCTTCGTCGATGAGTACGCTGTCGGCCTCGTCCACGATCGCACAATGCAGACCGCGGAGAAGCAGCGGTTGCAGGCCACCGATCTGCCCATCCCGGAACATCCGGTCGACGAGGAGCCGGGCGCTCGCGCGCCGCGGGCCAAGCACCAGCCGGTCCCGGAGATAGTCGAACACCAGTTCCTTGTTGGTGCAGTAGGTCACGTCGCTGGCGTAGGCGCGGCGTCGGTCCTCAGGCGATTGCCCGTGCTCGGCCAATCCAACGGTAAGGCCGAGCGCAGCGTAGACGGGGCCGAGTTGCTCCGCATCACGGCGGGCGAGATAGTCGTTGACGGTGATGACATGAACCGGCCGGCCCATGAGCGCTGCGGTGATTGCCGGCAACAACGCCGTCAAGGTCTTGCCTTCGCCGGTTTCCATTTCGGCGATTGCCCCTCCCATCATGGCGGCGCCGCCTAGCAACTGGACGTGGAAGTGGCGCATGCCGACGTGACGGCGCGCCGCTTCGCGCACAAGCGCAAATGAAAGCGCACTTTCCCGCGAGAACAGGCGCGCCGACCGCAATCGTGCACGCAGGTCGTCGGCAAGCTCGCGCAGCCGTCGATCCGGCAGGTTCGCCACCTGTGGCTCCAGCGTCTCGATCAGCCGCGCGAAGCGAGAGAGCCGATGTCGCCGAATGGCGGACAACAAGTGGGGCGAGACCCGGCCCCAGCCGCCAAGCAGTGCACCGTCGATGCGGCCCTCTTTGCAGCTTGCGCGCTCGGCATAAGGCGCATCGATCGCGAGCGAGCCGGCACCCGGCCGTAAGCCAAGAGGATACGACATCTCATCGGCCTCAGATCTGCAGCCGGGAAAGCAGCAATTGACGCACGCGCCGCCACATCTGCCAGCCGACCGGCTCCCAGTCATGATCGAAACGCACATAGGCACGACCGCCGAAGGCGATGGGCGCCGTGGCATTTGCGGACAGCTCGACGTCTACCTGGAAAACACGTTGCAGCGTCCTGGTTCCTTGCGTGTCAGCCGGGTCGACCGTCACCGCACCGCCGCCGGGACTCCCAAGGGCCCGGCTCGGAAGATTGTTGTGCCCGGCAGGAACCTCGCGAACGATCGTCGCCGGCAAGGTCTCATCGAGGCGCTCCGCCAGCTTGACCGTGACGCTGCGCAACCGGTCACGAACGAGATCGATGTCGTCCTGCCCGATCGTTGCGCGGATGATGCGCGTGTCGGGCGGGAGCACATAGCCGATCAGCAGGCCCTCGCGCACAAAGCGCCCGGGCAGATCCTGCGATTTCATCACCGAGAAGATGCCATCGCCGGGGCTGCGAACGATGAGCCGCTCAGCGCGGCTGGTTGCGGTCTCAAGCTCGGCGCGCGCCTGCCCCAGCTCCGTGGTTGTGATCTCGGCACGTATGCGATCGGCAAAGCGCTCCGTGGCAAGGCGGATCTCGAGTTCCGTGACGCGCGCCCGCAGGATTTCGAGTTCGGTCTTGGATGCGGGATCTTCGCTTTCGATCAACGCATCGCCAGCCTGCACTCTTTGGCCGGGCTCGACCAGGAAATCGCGCACGAAGCCGTTCGCCCCCGCGCGCAGGATGGCACGCTCGGGCAACCAGACCACGCCTTCGGTCGTGAAGTAGAACGGTGCCGGGATCAGTAACAGGGCGCTCCCGGCGACCAGGATTGCGCCGAAGGTCGCGGTTATTGCGCGAGTACGATTGCGCTGAAGTCGTGGGCTCGTGAGCACCAGCCAGGACGCCTTGCCGATCGGCAACGCGATGCCCGTCAACAGACTCCAGACCGCAACCGCGATGCCGACAGCGAGATACTGGGATGCGATGAATATCGCGATCCCCAGCATGACGGCTTGACGGTAGAAGAAGGCAGCGGGCCCGTAGAAGAGGAACCAGATGCGCTCGCCACTCGTCGCAACGAAATCCCTCGCCCCATCGGTGCGAAACACATACCGATCGATGAGATACCCCCAGTAGCGGGTGGCGCGCTGCGCAAGATTCGGAATCTCCAGCAGATCGGCAAGAATGTAATAGCCATCGTAACGCAGGAGCGGATTGCCGTTGAACAGCACGGTGGAAACGCCTGCCACCACCATGGCGTTGAAAGCCAGTGCCCGGACAATTCCAGGCTCGACGGCAAGCCAGACGTAAAGTGCGAGCGCCGCGATAAACAGCTCGACCATCATTCCGGCCGCACCGACGAGCGCGCGTTGCCATTTGCTGCGGAATCCCGATGCGGCCGAGGCATCGACGTAAGGGAGCGGCGCAAAGACCAGAACCATCACACCGAACTCGTGCACGGCCCCCCCGAATGCCTTGACGGCAAATCCATGCCCGAACTCGTGCATGACCTTGAGCAGGAGATAGGTCAGGGCAAGCGGCACGATGTTGTCGGCCGCAAGGATGCGGTCGGTGGCATCGGCATTCAGCTCCTGCCAGTGCTGCGCCGCCAGCAGCAGCGCCGGGAGCATGACAAGCAGCCACAATATCGCTCCCGAGCGACTGAACATCCATCGGGCGATCGGCCGCGTGCGCTCGAAGAACGCGTCCGGATGCCAGCACGGGATTCGCAGCGCCAGTGGATACAGCACATTGCTCAGCCACCCAGACCGCCCTGCCCGTGCGGCGCGTTCCATGAGCGCATCCGAATTGGGCGTGACCTCGGTCTGCAGCAGATCCGAAGCATTGAGCTCGGCCAACAACCGGATCACGTCGCCCTGGCTCGGTGCCTCCTCTCCCAGCTTGGCTCCAATCGCATGCCAGAGCTGGTCGACCGTGCGCACGCCGTCCATGGCGGCAATCATCATGCAGCTCGCCGGCGACAAGCGGTGCACACGGCCGGTGGCGTGATCATGCACGACGTACCAGACATTGCCGCGATAGCGGTGGCGATGGACCGAGGCATGATCGCGCAACTTTGGCTTGCGGAGCGCGACGCGATACCAGGAGGAGCTCAGGAACGGTGCGACGGTCATGTCGGCGTCTCAGGGCAGGTATTTCCACGCAGCGAGATGCAGCCAATCGAAAACAGGGTGCATCCAGATCCAGACGAGCGAGCGCCGTCCGGTTTCGATCTTGGCGACACCTTCCATCCCGGGGCGCAGATGCAAACCAGGCTCCGACAGACGGGCCTCGATCCGGAAGGAATTATGTCCCTCCTCCGCGACCGTCACCGGCGTGATCTTGCTCAAGGTCATTGGCAGCAGATTGCCGGGCTGACCCGCGAGGGCGACGGTACCGCTCTGCCCCACCGCGACATAACGCACATCGCGCTCGTCGACCTGGACGATCAGGCGATAAGCCTCCAGCGGGGCGATCTCGAACAGGGTTTTGCCCTTCTCCACCGGAGAGCCGAGCATCTGGCTCAGATCTCCCGAGACGACGACGCCGTCGAAGGGCGCGAGGATGCGTGCCCGGACGAGCTTCTCCTCTGCAAGCTCCAACTGTGACTCGGCCTGGCGGATCTGCGGCTCGATGAGGACGAGGTTGTTGCGATCGTGCTTGGCGAGCGCCTCCCGCTGCCGTTGCAGCAGCTTGTCACGCTCGGCGCGCCACTTCGAGCGATCGAGAAGGAGGTCGCGGTCATCGAGTGCGACCAGGAGATCGCCACTCCGCACGGTATCGCCGGCACGGACCGGAGCTGTCCGGATATACCCGTCGAACGGTGCGATGGCCGCGCGTTGCAGCTCGGCTTCGAGCACCGACTTTGCGGTGACGCGGTGCTCTCCATGCGCAAAGGCTGCGGTGAGCGTGAGCCCCCCCAGAGCAATGGCGGCGAGCTTGAAGCCCGGTCGCCGTGGGCCTAACAGCGCGTCGGCCCCGTCGCGGAGGCGATCGATCACGCGCCCGGCGATCCATCTGTTCGCTCGCAGCCGCAATCCGATCTGCGGTCCGAGCAAGGCTGCGATGGTTTCCGCCAGTTGCAACGTATCCGCGGTGAACGGCTCGGCCCCGTGACGTTCGAAAGTGAGCGCGCCGATCGGCTCGCCCCTATTGCCGTTCAGCACGGCGGACATGGTCGTTGTACCGGCGGTCTTCGCCCCTTCCGCCAGCGCCTGATGGGCGATATGCACGGCATATTCCATCACGGGCAGCAGCGGATAAGCGACGCTGCGGGACTGCTCGATCGCTTCATCCATCGCGTTTTCGATGGAGTCCGTCAGGCGGCTTTCGTGTTTGAAGCTGGCGGAATGCGACATCGCCAGGAGGCGGATGGTACCGTTCCGCTTGATCACGCCCAGCGATACCCGATCACATCGCAGGCGCGTCGCAAGCTCGTTCACGATGCTGATCCCTGCCTCCGGCAGTCGCGTCTGCGCCCCGACCGCTGCGAGCAGATCGAGGCAGGATGCGGCGCGCGCGACATCGAGCGAAAGGGCCTTGGCTCGTCGCGCCCAAGGCAGGGCCTCGAGCCAGCCCGCTCCCCAGCGCAATTGCTCGGCGACGGCCTCTGGAGCGACGACGGGTACGCCAGCGGTCGTCGTCAAGGCTATCGCGGCGGCGGCAATTGGCGCGCCTGCGCCGAGCGGCAAGGCGACGACGAGTGCGACATGTTGCGCCGGGCTTGCTTCAGGGCCGACGCGACCGGGAGCGACGATGACACGGCGCTCTGCAAGAGCCTGTCCGGCCAACCGCGAAAGGTCGCTGACCTGGATGTCACGCGCCGGCCAGGTCAGCGACAGGCACGGCGCATCTGACACGGCAGGCCTGATGAGCAGCAGGCCCGCGGCAACCCCCGCGATACGGTTGCATTCTAACGCAAGCCAAGCGGAACCAAACGCCGCTTCATGGCCCGCATCGAGCAGACCGCGCCAGTGCGGCGATGTAGATGGCTCTACCGGTACCACAAGCAATGGTGGCGGTGGTTCCGCGTTCGCCGTTCGGCCTCGGTCTGGCTCAAACATGTGTGGCGTCCAAAGCACGTCGAGAATGGATATTGCCTACATTCCGTAGTGGTCGCTCTTGCCTGCACCCCGACGAGGCGCGTAGCCACGCCGCCCCTCAGCCTGATCTTGCCGCGAAATCGATAATCTATCTGCGATTACGGTACCGTGCTCCGGAAATCCGGCAGATTACCTTAGGTCCGGCTGCTTGAATGAGTCAAAAAAAAGAGGCGTCATGTGCTGTAGGGCGGTGGTGCCCCGTCAGGGCTTCGAAGCGCGAAGCCGATCGAAAGCTGCGCAGGTTACCCATGGTGACATCGAGGGGACGAGCTTTCCACGAATTCCAGCGAATGCACCGCACTGCATGGTATGCGTGGTGGTCGCTGTGCCTCGCCCTGACAGCTTCTCCTGCCTGGGCGCAGGCGCCGGCAGCGCCGCCCGCCAATGCACAGGAATTCGAATGCGTGATCGAGCCGCAACAGGTCGTCAAGCTTGCGAGCCCTGTGGTCGGATTGATCGCGCGCCTTGATGTCGACCGGGGCGATATCGTCCGGAAGGGCCAGGTCGTCGGCAAGATCGAGGATGGCGTCGAAGTGGCGAACCTGGCGCTCGCACGTGCTCGGGCAACCAATGACGCGGCCGTCAAATCGGCCGAAGCGCGCGTGCAGTTCCTGCGCAGCAAGTATGATCGATTGGACAAGCTCCACAGCCGGGCGATCAGTTCGCTTGCCTCGCTTGAAGAAATCGAGGCCGAGGTCGGCGTCGCCGAGCAGCAACTCAAGGAGGCGCGCCTCAATCTGAGCATCGCCCGTCTCGAAGTGGCCCATGCGGAAGAGGTCTTGAACCAGCGAACGCTGCGAAGCCCGATCGACGGTGTGGTGGTCGAGCGCCTCCTCGTTCCGGGCGAATATCGCAACGACCAGAGTCCGGTTCTCACGCTGGCGCAGATCGATCCACTGAGGGTCGAAGTCTTCGTGCCCTCCGCTCGCTTCGGGCAGATCCTTGTCGGCAGCAAGGCCGAGGTGCGTCCGGAACAGCCGATCGGCGGCGTCCATGATGCGCTCGTGACCGTGGTCGATCATGTGCTCGACGCGGCAAGCGGGACATTCGGCGTGCGCCTGGCTTTGCCGAACCCGCAATTGACGCTGCCGGCAGGTATCCGTTGCAAAGTCACATTCGCAACGCAGATTCCCGATGCGCCCCCGACCTTGGCAGCTGGCGACAGGTCGACAAAGAAGTAGCTGCGTCGCAGTACCTGAAGGCCCCTACCCGGCAATGCGCGCCGAGGCCGTCCTATCCTGCCCGTTTACGGGCCAACGCCCTGCAGTTCGTCAGACATATGCCATCGCGTACCGTTCATCCGCCCGATGCGCGCGCATTCCGAGTTTGACTGAGTTCTCTGGAGAATCAATCCCTTGGCGGGATGATGGCGGACAGGGAGTCCGCGTAATTGAACTGCCACGGCACGACGGCACCTGCATTTCGTGGAAAACCATGCGGAACAGAACGGGAAACCATTGCCTGAACCTGTCATGCCGTGCCACACAATGACCACCGCCCGGTGGGGCTAAAGGTGGGGTAGCCGGTGGGCCGCCAAATCAACAAACTGTCCGCTCGCGGTGTCGCGACGCTGACCGAGCCAGGGCGTCATAGCGACGGCGGCGGGCTTTATCTCGTCGTCGATGCGAGCGGAGCCAAGCGCTGGCTCTTCATGTTTCGATGGGGCGGGAGCCGCAAGGAGATGGGGCTAGGCGGCCTGAGTGCCGTCGGCCTGGCCGACGCGCGCGACAAAGCCGCCGAAGCACGAAAGCTTCTGGACGCCGGCACAAATCCGATTGAGGCGAGAAAGGAAGCCGCAGCAGAGGCGAGCCGCAACGCTGTCTCTACCTTCGGGGAATTCGCAGAAATTCTGATCGAGGACATCAGATCGGGATTTCGGAACACCAAGCATCAGGCGCAGTGGCTATCATCGCTCAAGACGCATGCTGCGTGCCTCTGGCCTCTTTCCATTAACGAGGTCGGGACGGAGCATGTGCTGGACGTGCTCAAGCCGATCTGGAAGACGAAGCAGGAAACGGCGTCCCGAGTCCGCGGCCGGATAGAACGCATCCTTGATGCCGCGAAGGCCAAAGGAAAACGAACCGGCGAGAATCCTGCTCGCTGGAGAGGTCATCTCGACAAATTGTTGCCCAAGCGCTCAAGGCTCGCACGCGGGCATCATCCCGCCATGGCCTATGACGATGTTCCCGCCTTCGTGAAGGATCTGCGCGAGCGTGATGCGATTGCCGCCCGCGCCCTGGAGTTCCTGATCCTCACGGCTTCTCGAACTGGCGAGGTTCGCGGCGCGACCTGGGATGAGGTCGATCTTGATCGCGGAATCTGGACCGTGCCGGCGGCCAGAATGAAGGCTGAGCGAATTCATCGTGTGCCGTTGACGGCCCGCGCTCTCGATATTGCCCGCGCCATGCACCAGGCGCGCGAGAATGACTTCGTCTTTCCCGGCGCCCGGAAGAACAGGCCGTTATCAAGCCACGCCATTCTCATGCTCATGCGGCGGATGGACAAAGAGCAATTCACGCCGCACGGCTTCCGCAGCTCTTTCCGCGATTGGGCGGGCGAATGCACGTCCTTCCCACGTGAGATTGCCGAGGCCGCGTTGGCGCATGTCGTCGGTGACGAAACTGAGCGCGCTTATCGGCGCGGTGATGCGCTGATGAAGCGGCGGAAGCTCATGGACGCGTGGGCCGGGTATCTCAGCACTGCAAAAGCCAAGGCAGACAACGTGACGCCAATCCGCGCACAAGCAGGATAGGTCCGAAACGGGCGGGGATAGGCCGGCCAGCCGACAAGTCAGGGCGCACCACCTGATTTCCCCGTCCTACACTCAGGTGCGTCGCGGGGTGCGACGAGAATGGTAACAACACGACCCGAATTGCTTTGGACGAACGAAGCTAGTTGGCCCAACCAGCCAACTGGCCTGCTCTTTACCGTTCCAGCGATTGACCGCATCGGCCGACAAATGTTTGGGATCGAGTGGAAAATCGCTGAATTCCTTGAGGAAGCCGATCCTCTACCACCAGCTTCGATTGATGGCGTTGATAGGTTTTGGAGGAATATCGTCCATCGCACCCTTAAGGAGACTCATGGTTCTTATGAACCATCGCTCGGCCACGATCCACGGCAGCAGGTCTCTGCCCTTGGTCCACTTGGCTCTAGGCTTGGCTCCAGCCTAGCTTCCCTAGGTCAGCTCGCCGTGGCCGAGCCGATCCCTCAAATTGCAGATCTCGGAAGGCAGCAAGACCTAGTCTATCTCTTTACGGACGCCGAATGGTCGGAAGCCAGACGGATTATCCACGATAAGAACGACCGGAAGTGGCCTGCTGCCGGTTTCGTGGACACCGAGATTAGGTGTTTCATGAAACCGGAGGTGGCGTATGCGGCGAAGACAGTTTGGGCGTGAGTTCAAGATCGAGGCGGTCCGCCTGATCAAGGATCGCGGAGTGAGTGTGGCGCAGGCGTCTCGGGACCTGGATGTCCATGAGAACCAGCTGCGCAAATGGGTGAAGCTCTTTTCTGCCGATCCTGCGCAGGCCTTTCCCGGCCACGGTCAGATGAAGCCGGAGCAGCTTGAGATCGAGAGGCTGCGGCGGGAGGTGGCCAAGCTCAAGGCGGAGCGCGATATTCTAAAAAAGGCCGCAGCCTACTTCGCGAAGGACGTGACATGAGGTTCACGTTCATTGCGAAGCACCGGGGGATCTGGCCGGTGGCGTGGCTTTGCGAAGCGCTGGATGTGTCGCGCTCGGGCTTTCATGCCTGGCTCAACCGATCGCCGAGCCGGCGTGCGCGCGACGACGCGGAGATTGGCGCCAGGGTCCGGGCAAGCTTCCTTGGTTCGGATCGCACCTATGGTGCCAGGCGCGTCTGGCGGGACGTGCTGGCGGAAGGCATCGATTGCGGCCTGCATCGCATCGAACGGCTGATGCGCGCACAAGCTTTGCGCGCCAGGCCGCGTCGGCGCAGCCTGCCCAAGGATGATGGCCAACGATCGGCCATCGCCCCGAATACGCTCGGCCGGGAGTTCCACGCCGAACGGCCCAACCAGCGCTGGATCGCGGACTTCACCTACATATGGACCGCGGAGGGTTGGCTGTACGTTGCGGCCGTCATCGACCTCTTCTCCCGCCGGGTGGTGGGCTGGTCGATGAAGGCCGAGATGACCGCTCAACTCGTGACCGATGCGCTGATGATGGCGATCTGGCGCCGGGGAAAGCCGGATGCCCTGCTGCACCATTCGGACCAGGGCAGCCAGTATGCCAGCGAGCAGTTCCAGAAGCTCATGGCCGACAACGGCGTCACCTGCTCGATGAGCCGCTCGGGCAATGTCTGGGACAATGCCGCGATGGAGAGCTTCTTCTCCTCGCTCAAAACCGAGCGGATCAGAGGCAGGGTCTACCGAACACGCGACGATGCTCGTGCCGACGTGTTCGATTACATCGAGCGGTTCTATAACGCCGTTCGCAGACACTCGACCATCGGCTACATCAGCCCGGTCGAGTTCGAAAAGAAGGTGGGATTAGCTTAACCGACTGTCCACGAAACCGGCAGCAGGCCAGTCGGCAATCCGACTGTCTCAGCCAGCCCCGCTGATCTGCTGGAAGACAGGGCGAAGACAGTTCCTGACCTGATCGCGCTGGCCAACGTGCTTGATACCCTCGTCACTATCGCCAACGCCTTCACCTCGACGAGCCGGATGGAGGAGCAGCGTGGCGTCCTGAATGCCGCCGGCAGCGAGATCGACGACATCACCGATATTCTGGTGGAGCGCCATCTTAACGTGATGGATCGGCTTCGCGATGCGCGGGCGGTCACGAAGAGCCAAGCCGAGGGCCGGGCCTGCGCTCTCCTCCGCTGGGATCTGGAATGCACCCAGGACGTGACCGACGTAGCGCTCGCAGCGGTCCGCAAAGAGATGCCCGAACGGTTCTGATCGAACCGGCAACCCCGAAGGCGCCCTATCGGCGCCGAAACGACCAACTTTCAATCGCTGGAGAACCTCCCAATGCTGAACGCCACCGTTCGGGCAGCCGCTGCCGGCTTGTCTTCTGCCCTCTTCGACCGCCGCCGCATGCTCCTCGGGCTTGCCGCCGCATCCACCGCTGCCGCTGGCCCTGTTGCCTTGGCCGGCGAGAATGCACCCACGGAAGACCCGGCGCTCATGCAGCTCGGGGATTTGACGGAAGCCATCGCGAACGCGCAGCGGACTGCTCGCGACGAGCTGGCGAAGATTTACGCCGAATGGGACCCGAAGCTCCCCGCCGTCCCAGCGGAGATCAAGTTCAAGCGACACTCGTTTGACGACCGGGGGAGTTGGGAGAAACGCCTGGACGGCGCCGCCCGGCACTGGGGCGACGATAATCGCGACGGCGTCCTCACAGTCGAAGGTGCTGAGCACAAAGTTACGTGGACGAAAGAATATCTCGCCCAGCCGCCCCGCTTCAAATCCGCTTCCGGGCAGGCTCGCCACGAAAGATGGATGGGCAAGCTGCGCGTGAATCTCGCTCAGGAAGAGGCCGCGCTGAAACTCGCCAAACGGTACCACGGCGAGTTCACCAGCGTGCTCAAGGCGTCAGGGTACGAGCCCGCCCGGAAACGTCTTACCGCGGCCGAGGATGCGCTGAACCAGCACGTAACCGCCATCATGAAGCACGAGGCCCAGACGATGGCCGGCGTGATGATTCAGGCCCAGGCCATCGAGGCCACTCGCCAGATGCCGGCCTACGTGATGGCCATCGAAGGCAGCCGGGAGCGCTGGGCCGCACGGCTGGCCGCCGCAATCCTTCGCATTGCCGGCTCGGCTGCCTGACAGCCGCATGGACCCCTACCCCCTCCCTTCTTTGAGGAGTGCTCTCGCATGAGCCCCATTCGGATCAATAGCCGCCGCGGCAAGGGCAAGCCCGCACGCTCCTACGGCGTGAAGCCCGTCAGCCTCCCGACATTCTCGTTCTATGGCCATCTGCCGGTCGTCTATGTCGACGGCGAACTGGTCATCGGGCGCCGGGTCATTCCTTGGGAGCCACGCCGATGACGACACATCCCGATCCTGTCTTCGCAGCGATCGAGCGTTGGCGCCCGCTGTGGGCAGCGTTCATGGCGGCCTGCGATATCGAGGATGACGCAGCTCGCGATGCCGCTGCCAAGGTAACCATCGGCCCCGCCCATGTGTCGCTCCGAGATATCTACAAAACCGAGCCGACAACGCCGGCCGCGCTGCTGGCGATGATGACCGTCATGCTGGAAGCGGACGGAGACCATCTCAACCTCAACGACCCCGAGAACCCGGAAGTGCTGGACGATGGGGAGCGCGGCCTGATCGCGGTCTTTCACTACGCCAAGCGCATGTTGGAGCAGATGCAATGAGCCTGGTTGATCTTCGCTCCATCCCCATGACCGTCCTGCTCTCGGAGGCAGACGGGCCACTTTCCGATGCCGAGCGGGCAGCCGTTGAAACCATCCTGCGTGAGGTCGCGGGCATGCTGGGCAAAACCCCCGCTGCGCTCGGAAGCATACGACGACGCCTCGGCATTATCGTGGATTGCCTCATAGCCATTGCTGACTCGATCGACGGGGACGCCGAATTGGAAGACGGCTGCGACGCCGAAGTCGTCTGCGAGGACGAGGGCGCGCAGTGCGATGACGAGGGGAGCGATAGCGATTTCGAGCCTTCCGTGCCGCGTCTAACAGCCGGAGCGCAGGGAGCGTAAGGGTTAGCGGCGTTACCGAGTCCGTCGCCGCCTCAATCGACGCCATCTCCGACCTGAAGAGACCGGACCTGCCCAGGTGTGAGCGTCATCGACGGATGATCAGGGGTAGTGATGTATCCATCAGTCTGAATACCGAGCCGAGCGATGGCCTGATAAGCCGACACTGGTAGCGCCGCGCATTGCTGAGCGGTCAGCATCACTTCGTCCGACGATGGACCGGCCGCAACCGAACTCGTGATAGCTGCCGAAAGAATTACAATCGCTACGAGCTGCTTCATTGGTGCCTCCGTAGCTGGTCTGGTGCGCCAATAGCGGAACCGCTTGGCAACGGCGGGGTTCCGTTCGAGAAACTGACGGCCGCTAGATTGCCTCGCTCCGTCGAGGTCGTCCGACCCTGGGGCGTTTCCTCTATACAGTTGTCTTTGCTGGTTCCGGCCGGCGGGCTCTTTTCGGGCATTTCGAAGGTGATTTGGCGGCAACGGAACTGCTGAGTGCATGAGCGGTTTTCTTGTCCAGCTGGGGCAACCAGGAGATCGATCGATGAGAAAGATCATTCTTGCTGCCGCTGTTGTGATGCTGCCGGTTATGGCATTCGCCCAGAATCCGGAGGGCGCTCGTGGGGGAGCTGCGGGCGGCGCTGTCGGAGGAGCGGCTGGCGGAGCAGCGGTTGGAGGCCCTGCCGGGGCGGCTGCGGGTGCCGTTGGTGGCGCCGTGGCTGGAGCTATCGTCGGTAGCCAAACACCGCGCTTCAAGACCTATGTCAGGGAACACGAGGTGCCGTCGTACAGCTACCGCGAGGAGGTCCGAGTTGGGGCCGTCCTGCCAGAGCGCGGCGTGACCTATCGCGAAATTCCGGCCGAGTATGGCGCTCGCAAGGGGTACAGATACACGGTGGTCAACGACCACACCGTCGTTGTAGAGCCCAGAACTCGAAAGATCATCCAGGTGATCGAATAAGCCCTGACAGGCCGCAGAGAATCGCCCGGCCTCTAAGCGAGGCCGGGCATTTTCGTCAAACGGTTCCGTGCGAGCCTTTGCTCTTGCTGCCACCGAACGCCACGACATCGGGTGCTAGGATGTCCTGTCTTTCCGCCCATGAGGCGAATAACCCTTTGGCAGTTTCCGGTTCGATTTCGCCGCGCACAGCAGCCAGGCAAGCCTTCGTGGCCAGCTCGTGGGCAGGATCTCGCTTATGTTTCGGCCAATCCGCCAGGAACATGTAGGCGTCCATTGCGCCGGTCACTGCCGTCGGATGCCCCAAGCCGGTTAGGATGACGACGGGACGTTCGAACTCATCGGAAGGCAGTACTGCCATAGCCACATTCTCCTCGAAGCAACATGGGTCTGGTCCCGGGCAGCCAAGAAGGCGCCTGGAAACGACGATTTAGGTGCTCGGGATTCAGTTTTTCAAGACCTGTCTCGGGTCTGGTATTTGTCGTTTCCCTCTGCCGGTGGGCGCTCTCACGATCCGATCGGACGTTGTCCTTTTGCCCGAGCTTTGGTCGCGCGGCTGCAGAAATCCTCTCGGATCGATGTGAGATCCTTTTCATCCATTTCTTCGAGATCGAGCAGTTCCTCGCGTGCGCCCTCCAGCTTCAGGATCAGCTCGTCGAGCTTGATCTGCATGGCGGCGGTGTCGCGGTTCTGGCTGTTCTGGATGATGAAGACCATCAGGAAGGTGATGATGGTGGTCGAAGTATTGATGACGAGCTGCCAGGTGTCGTTGAAGCCGAAGACTGGGCCAGAGGCGCCCCAGATAACGATGAGCACCACGGCAGCGAAGAATGTAACCGGCTTTCCAGTCCACGTCGCGACTGTCTGTGCCAAACGCGTAAAAAGCGAGGCGCGGTTGTTCTTATGGATCAGGTATTTCGTGTAGTCGTGCATCACTCGCCCTCTGGGCCTGCTTGGCGCCCGGTTGAGGCCGAACGCCAAGCTGCGATTAGGCCGCAACAGCTTGCTTGTTCGCGGAGGTGGTGCCGAGTTTCGTGAGTAGCTGGTCCGTCTTTTCTTCCTCGCCCAAGGTCTGATCGAGAAGCTTGACGGCGTCCTTGAGCCCCATCTGTTGAGCCCAGGCCTTCAATGTCCCGTATCGGGCGATTTCGTAGTGCTCTACGGCCTGCGCGGCCGCGACGAGACCAGCGTCGAGAGCGGGACTGCCCTCGAATTCCTCGATGATGCCTTTGCCTTCCTCGATGATGCCGAGAATGGCGTCGCATGTCTTGCCGCGAGGGGCCTTGCCGAGGATGTCGAAGACCTCCGTAAGCCGCTCGACGTGCCCCTCGGTCTGGTCGCGATGGGTTTCGAATGCCTGCTTCAGTTCGGGGGAATTCGCCGCCTTCGCCATCTTCGGTAGCGCCCTCAGGATCTGCTTCTCGGCGTAGTAGATGTCCTTGAGGGTATCGAGGAATAGGTCGTCGAGCTTCTTAGGTTCGGTCGCCATGGGTCATCTCCTCGTTGGGGGTGAAGCCCTCTTAACAATGCTGCATTGCTAAGGTTCCGAAGCGGTTCGACGGGCCGTGAGGCGCCTGGCGAGGTGCTTAGCCGATCCAACAAAAATGCTCCTCCTGCAGTTTGCGTCCGACGCAAGTCGCCTATGAAGCGTAGCCGGTGTAGATCCGAATTTGACGAAGGGATGGAGTGACTTAGCTCAATGCCCTCCGTGTCCTTGGTCTCTCTCTTTTCCTGGAACAGTCGGAGAGTGACGTCGTTGGTTCATCAGTGGATGCATTCGCGTCCACGATCCTGAAAATCCAGAAATGGAGTCAGACGATGGCTAATCAGTCAGGCCGCGGATTCGCCGGCATGGACGAAGACAAGCAGCACGACATCGCCCGCAAGGGCGGACAGAGTGTTCCGTCTGAAAAGCGGAGCTTCTCCCAGGACCATGAACTCGCATCCGAGGCAGGAAAGCGTGGTGGCGAACAAAGCCACGGTGGTCGTTCGCAGCAGAGCGCTTCAAGTAACGATCGACAGCAGCATGGGGCATCCGGCCACCGCGGCGGTCCGAGAAACTTTGCCGAGGATCGACAGAAGGCAGCCGAGGCAGGAAGGAAAGGCGGCCAGCGTTAGCTAGGTCTCCCTGCCGAAGTCAGGGCCCGGCTCCGATAGGAGCCGGGTTTTTTGTTGCTCTGCAGGACGGAACCCCGGGGCCGCACGTTGCGTTTTGTGCCGGTCTTGTTCGATTTTCCTGTGCGCCAATGGGTTCGAACCGCGCTGATGACGCCTTCATCCTGCTGCGCAATGCGGCCGATGTCGCTCGCGCAAAGGCTGCACTAGAAAAATCGTGGGCGCTGCTGCGCGGAAGCATTCCCAAGGATCGGCGAGCGCTCGATCGGAAGCGTCTGACCTACATCGTAGTCAGTTGCGCCCTTGCGACGAATGACCCCGACAATCTGATTTTCATGGTGATGAAGCGTTTCGACCGTATGCGCGATGACCGCTTTTCATCGTGATTGCGTCAAGCGACGTCGTGGCAGTGCTGAGCCAGCGCCTCGACATATTGCCTGCGTGTTTCGGCCGTGTTGGGGAGGCCGCGCTCAGCGAGCCAGGCGAGGAATTCGTCAGGGCGGATCGTGACAATTTCCAGTGCCCGCCCGCGAGCGAGCCAGGCATTCATGACGGTCACCGCATTGCGGTGCCAATCATCATAGTCGGACGGCATCTCGTCGCGGTCATGCGCCAGCTCCCACAGCTTGGCGAAATCCTCGCGCTCGTACCAGGGCAGAGCGACCGTATAGGCATCCACGGTAGGCTTCATGTCGAAGGCCTAACTCCACGCAACGCGCAGGATTGAGAGGTTGGAAGATCGACCATAGTGCGTGGTTAACGTTGCGACATGTCAACCGACATCAACGGTACGGTCGGTTTGCGGTGCATAGGTGGGCTCCGGCGGCGCAAGAGCAAACACGGCGAGAATTGCGATCAACCCCGCGACGACGAGCCAGATCCAGAATTCGATTGGGGGACGGCGTCTTCGCATTCGCACGAAATGCGGCACAGGGTTGGATGTTCCCCTGCCGCTCGGTCGGAGAATTGTTGGCGGCGTCGGAACCGTTCCTTCGCAATCGAGGTTATTCAATCGCGTCAGCTTCCCCATTTGCGGGCGCACACCTGAGGGAGCCGACCTCCAATCTGCTCCCTCTTTCTACCGCCGATCAGGATGCGAGCCGCGGATGTACCGGCCGCGGCTGATCGGGCGGTAGAGCATCAGTTTAGTGGCGACCGTTCGGCTGCGCGCGACGACGGTCATAAAGGCCCGGCACTCCCCACGGAGGCCGGGCCTTCTCATTCAGACTTGGCCTTACAGCGGCTTCAACCCTGCAGAGAGAGATCAAGCGCGTCGCGAGCTTCGAATGTCTTGAAGGTTGTTCCGTTACTCCTAAATCATCCCGTCGTAGGCATGATAGGGGAAAGGAGACATGCCGTTTTCGTCGTTGAGTGATCCGGCCGACCTTGCTCGGGCCTATGCGGCGCTTGAAGCCGTCTGGAACGAGGTGCGGCATTCCGTTCCAGAGGCAGACCACGAGAGGGAGCGGACGAAAATCGCCTATATCGTGGCATCCTGCGCTCCATTGGCGCTCGATGAAGAGGATCTGAAGCAGAACGTCCTGCTTCAATATCGTCAGTCAGCGCTGAGTTGACGTCGCACCCGCCGGCCTCATCCGGCGGGGCTTTCCGATCCAGGAGCTTCACGTCCTCAGCGACTTGTCCGCTAGGAAGCTGACGCACTCCGCCGACGCGCGGACGCGGGCGGTGCAATGTGTTCCCGTCCAAGACCAATCGACTTGGCCAGCTTCGATCGTATCTCAGCATAATTCGGAGCAACCATCGGGTAGTCGTGGGGCAATCCCCACTTTTCGCGGTACTGAGCGGGCGTCAGCTGGTATTTGACGTTCAAATGACGGCGAAGGGATTTAAACTTCAGTCCGTCCTCAAGGCAGATGATCCAATCCGGCGTGATCGATTTTCTAATTGGTACCGCAGGAACTGGTTTGGCTGGTTGAGGCACTGAGCCAATAGACCTCAGAGCAGCATGCGTCTGCTCAATCAAACCGGACAATTCAGATTGCGGGACATGATTGTGCTGGACATAAGCAGCAACAATCATAGCTGACAGGTCCAGATGCTTTCTATTTTCGTGCGGCACTGCAATCGCCTTCTAATGTTCTTGCCCTCGCAGGAGGTAATACCAAACAGTTTCGACAACGCAACGTGACCAAGGGGCAGATCACAGCACGTCTCGGGTATCTCAAAATTGATGGAACTTGCCCGCTAGCTAAGCGTTGGGGCCTCCAAAAATTGGAGGCGATGATGCGGCGCGTTTCGTTTCTGTCGGCGTTGTTTTCGGCCGTGGGAATCACGGAGGTGTTAGCCTCGCCAACAATCCCGGTTGTCTGGATGGGGGATGCCCAATGGCTATTTGCCGCAATATCAGCCGCTCTCGCGGCAATAGCCTTTGAGACCGGGGACTACTGAATTTCCGGCCGTGGATCTCATAGATTCGCTGCCGATAGGAGCAGTCTGGGAATTCAGCGATAGATTGCGTTGAGCGCCTCAATAATGCGGTTGTGGTCGGCATAGAGCGGTGGGACGTCCGCCGAAACGAACCAGTCGGCGGTGTCAGCATCATCACCAGCAATCAGAACCGGGCGATCGGCTTGATCCGACAGTTCCACTAGGACCGCGCCCGAGATGATCCGGCTGCGCGGATCTCGATCGACCGCATCGAATGCGACCGGCTGGTATATCCGACTGATCAGGTCAGCACCCGCTTCCAGGTCGATGCCAGCTTCTTCCTTGAACTCGCGCAGCGCACACTGTTGGAAGGTCTCCCCCTCGTCAAGGAAGCCGCCAGGCAAGGCCCAGAGACCGTCCCTCCTGCGCCGAATCAGCGCGATTTCACCGCGATGCCACACCACGGCGTCAGCCGTCAGGTGCGGTCCCTTGCCGTATTTCGCCTCGTAAACTGGATCAGGCATTTCTTCCCTTCTATTGCCGAGCCCCGGTGCGAATGATCCACACTCCAAAGCCGCGGCCGCGCTGAATGATGCTTTGAAAGCGCGTTGGAACCAGCGACTGCTGATCAAGGCCGATAGCACTGACAACTTGATCCGTGCGACTCAAAAGGCTGCTATTTCGAACCCCGCTTCTTTCGATCATCCCTGACTGGCTCCGCCGCCCCCTTTGTTGACCGAATGAGCGTCGCAATAGCCAGCGGCGGTTTGCCCGACTTCTCAGAAATGGCCTGGTCCTGCTCCTCAATGGCGGCTCGCGCTGGCTCATCACCATCAAGTCCGCCAAGCAGTGCAGTCGGAACGCGCCGGTTCGATGTTCTCGAGCCGTCTTCATAGACGACATCGAACATCGTGAACTCGGTATCGAGAGCTTTGGATTTCGTGCGCTTAGCCATGCTGGTCTTTCGTCGAGAGCGTTCCATCGCGGGCAGACAATCGGCAGGATTGGCCGCAGCGCGCTTCCTGGACCTTGAAAGCCCAGCAAGATCAAAGAAAATTTTGCGGTGGGGTAAATAGTGGGGCGCCGCTCATTCGGCGGAGGTTATTCAATTAAATTTCAACTGCTTAAGCAGAATAAGTGGCGGACAGGGAGGGATTTGAACCCCCGATACCCTTGCAGGTATGCCGCATTTCGAGTGCGGTGCATTCAACCACTCTGCCACCTGTCCGCAGTCGCTTTCGGTCGAAGCGGGGTGCTTACTACACAAGCCGCCCGCAGGGGGCAAGCCTCCCGGGCAGGAGAAATCCACCATTCCCCGCTGCTTTCGCTTGACCTGCCGAGGTCATGCGACTATCGAGCACCGTCCGGCGCGGGGAAACTCGCGCCTGATCTCTTTTGGCCTGTGCGCTGCGTCGCGGGCTGGCAAGAGCAAACCAGACCACGCAACCGACTGCCAAAAAGCCGTCCCGCTGGCTGCCTTCCGGAGGCCGTGACAGGACGGGGCCGAACATGGAGGACAAAATGTTCGCAGTCATCAAGACCGGCGGGAAGCAGTTCCGCGTCGCCGCCAACGACAAGATCACTGTTGCCAAGATCGAGGGCAACGCGGGCGACACCGTCGCTTTCGACTCCGTGCTGATGCTCACCGAAGGTGAGAAGACCACGCTCGACGCCAAGGCTCTCTCCGAGATCACCGTCGCCGGTGAGATCGTCGAGCAGGCCCGTGGCGAGAAGGTCATCGCCTTCAAGAAGCGCCGCCGCCAGAATTCCAAGCGCAAGCGCGGCTTCCGCGCCGAGCTGACCGTCATCCGCATCACCGACATCCTCACCGGCGGCAAGAAGCCGGAGATGAAGAAGGCCGATGCCGCCGCTGCCCCGGTCGCCGCCAAGGCGAAGGCTGCCCCGAAGGCCGCCAAGGCCGAGGCCGGCGAGGAAGCCGAGAAGCCGAAGAAGGCCGCCGCCAAGAAGGCTCCGGCCAAGAAGGCGGCCAAGGACGAGTCGTCCAACGCCTAAGGTCGGGTTTCCCGGCGTCGATATCCACGCCGGATCATCATTGCAGGGGCTCGCGCCCTGGTCTGTCACTCCTGACAGAATGGTGTTCCGGCATTTCGTATCCGAGACGGGTGGTCTTCGCCGCCGATTCGGGTTACAGAGACACGACAAGTTTTGAGGTAGGGCGTTATGGCTCACAAAAAGGCAGGCGGCTCGTCGCGTAACGGCCGCGATTCAGAAAGCAAGCGACTCGGCGTGAAGCGCTTTGGCGATCAGGCCGTCGTGGCCGGCAACATCATTATTCGTCAGCGCGGCACGAAGTGGCATGCCGGCGCCAATGTCGGCATGGGTAAAGACCATACCCTTTTTGCCACGACGAACGGCCGCGTCCGATTCACGACGAAACTCGGCCGAGCTTTCGTCAACGTAGTCCCGGCCCAAGAGGCCGCAGAGTAAAAGGCGGATAGGGAAATCTCTCGATCCGCCGGTTCCATCGAACCGAACGGATCAAGGGTTGAAGGCCCGAAACGGGTCTCCCGAAGGTCAGCGAAGGGGAGATGGGACCAAAGTCCCAGCTCCCTTTTTTCGTTTGCGCCGACGGAGAGACACAATGTTCCCCGAATTGACCCGCGACGATGTCTTCCGGCTCGAGACCCGGCGTCTCTGGCTGCGTTGGCCCCGCATGGCCGATGCCAACGCCATCCTTCGCCAGGCTGGCGACAAGGCGGTAGCGGAGATGACGGCATCGATCCCACATCCCTACCCGCCCGAGGCGGTGGAGCCTTTCATCTTCGCGATGCGCAAGGGCAATGCCCTGGGCGAGCATCTCGCCCTGGCGATCACCCCGCGCTCGAAGCCCAACGAGCTGATCGGCATGATCGGCGCGCACCGGCAGGCAACCGGCGTGCCCTTCGTCGGCTACTGGCTCGGCACCCAGCACTGGGGCAAGGGCTATGCCACCGAGGCCGTGCAGGGCCTGATCGACACGCTGTTCTCGCTCGTCGACATCCCGGCGATCGAGGCCGACACGCGCGTCATCAACCCCGCCTCGCGGCGGGTGCTGGAGAAGTCCGGCTTCCGTGCCGAAGGCTCGTTCCTGAAGTCGCTGCCGGCTCGCGGCGGGCTCTTCCCGTGCGAGCAGTTCCGGCTCGACCGCTCGACCTGGGCGGCGCTGAAGAGCTGGAGCGCCAGCGGCTGGGCCCATGCGCCCGGCCTGGCGGATGAGGCAGCCGACGAGCCGGAGGCAGAGCTTCCGCCCCGGCTCCAGCAGTCGCAGTCACAGGCCGAGCCCTGCCCGGCCTGATGAATGAGAAAGCGATGGTCGGTCGGATCCGGTCCTTGCTTCCCGCTCCCTCTAAACGAAATGCCCGGCTCATCGCCGGGCATTTCTCGTTTGTGTCGTTGAGACAGTCGGCCGCTGGCCGGCGGTGTCACTTCACGAAGGTGCCATGCAACTCGTCCTCGATATGCACGCGGATGATCTCCTCGAAATTTGCTTCGGCCTTGAACCCGAGCGCCAGCGCCCGCTGCGGGTTGAAGTTGCGCGGCCAGCCCGCGACGATCTTGTCGATCACCGGGTCGGTCTCGCGTTTGATCCGCTTCACCACATTCTCGCCCGCGACCTTGCGCAGAGTCTCGATCTGCTCGGCGACCGTGCAGGAATAGCCCGGCATCGTCAGTGCCCGACGCGGACCGATGGCCGCGGTGTCCATCGTCGCCGCGTGGATCAGGAAGCCGACGGCGGAGCGTGGCGAGGCATGCCAGTGACGCACCTGATCGGAGACCGGCAGCACCGCCTCCTCGCCATTCAAGGGTTCGCGGATGATGTTGGAAAAGAAGCCCGACGCCGCCTTGTTCGGCTTGCCCGGACGCACGCAGATCGTCGGCAGGCGAATGCCGACGCCGTCGAAGAAGCCGCGCCGCGAATAATCGCAAAGCAGGAGCTCGCCGATTGCCTTCTGCGTGCCGTAGCTCGTTAGCGGCGTGGTGAAGAACTCGTCCTCGATCTTCTCGTGGAACGGTGCACCGAAGACCGCGACGGAGGAGGTGAACACGAGGCGCGGAGTATAGCCCTCCGCCTTGCGGATCGCCTCGAACAGATAGCGCGTACCGTCGAGATTGATCCGGTAGCCCTTGTCGAAATTGGCTTCCGCCTCGCCGGAGACGACCGCTGCCAGGTGAATGATGACTTCAGGCCGCGTCGCGATGAGCTTCTCTGCCTCGCCCGGGATGGAGAGGTCGGAGACGACCGTCTCGAAATCGAAGGGTGCAGCGGGCGGCGGCGAGGCCGGCACCACATCCTGCGCCGTCACGCGGGTGACCGGCTTGCCGCCGAGGCCGCCGTCGCGGGCCAGCCGCTCGATGAATTTGCGCCCGACCATGCCGGCGCCGCCGAGAACGAGGATATGCACCCTTACCTCCTTGGAATGTTGGCGGCATCGGGCCGCCGAAGCGACCCGATGTCGAACCTAGCGTCAGAGCGCGAAGCCACCGTCGGCGAGATGGATCTGGCCGGTGGTGTAGGTCGACTCGTCGGAGGCGAGATAGACCGCGAGCCAGGCGATCTCCTCCGCCGTGCCGAGCCGGCCCATCGGCTGGCGGTCGATGAAGGCCTGACGGGCGGCAGCCTCGGTTGTCTTCGTCGCCTTGGCGAGGTCGACGATACGCTGGTCGAGCGAAGGCGACTGGATGGTACCCGGGCAGACCGCGTTGGCACGGACGCCCTTCTTGATGTAGTCGGCCGCGACCGCCTTGGTGAGCCCGATCACCGCCGCCTTGGTCGCGCCATAGGCATAACGGTTCGGGATGCCGCGCACCGAGCCGGCGCCCGAGGCGATGTTGACGATCGAGCCGGCCCCCTTCGCCAGCATGCCCGGCAGGAACGCCTGGATCGTGCGATGCATCGACTTGACGTTGAGATCGAAGGAGAAATCCCAGGCCTTGTCGTCGGTATCGAGCACCGTGCCGTGGTGCACGAAGCCGGCGGCGTTGACGAGGATATCGATCGGCCCGACCTTCTCGGCGAAGGCGTTGACGGCCTTGGTCGAGAGCACGTCGAGCTTGCGCTTCTTCGCTTTGGGAATGCCCTCGAGCAGCGCGACATCCTTGTCCGTCGCCCAGACCGTAGCACCTTCCGCGACGAAGGCCTCCGCGATGGCACGGCCGATGCCCTGCCCCGCTGCGGTAACGACCGCGACCTTGCCCTTCAAACGACCCGCCATGCTTTCGTCCTCTTTTTAGCCGGCTTTAGAAAACGTCTTACGCATATGGGTGAGGCGCCGGTCGGCCATGTCCTCATGATGCGTGATGGTGAAGCCCAGGCGCTCATACCAGCCGATGCGCTGGGTGAGCTTCGCATGGGTGTAGAGATGGACGGAATCATAGCCGAGCGCCCGCCCCCGCTCGTCGGCGAAGGCCATCAGCGCCGCGCCGAGCTTGCGGCCCGCGGCTTCAGGCGCGACGGCAATGCTCCAGACAGTGAAATCCGAGGGCTCGACCTCGAGCACCAGGGCAGCGTCCAGGCCGCTGTCGCCATCGACGAGCCAGACCTCGTGCGCAGCCAGCACCTCGTTGTAGTCGGCGATGCGCGGCAGCGAAGGCACGCCGATGATCGCCTCGTTCGGCAGATAGGCCGCCTCCGTCAGCGCGACGATGGCGGGTATATCGGCGGGCGTGGCGCGGCGCGGCGTCATCGTCAGGCGCCGGCCTTGGCGAGATCGGCGAGGGAGGCCTTCTGCCGGCCCTGCGCATCGAAATTCTCGGGCGCAAGCCAGGCACGGAAGGCGCGTGCACGCGCCGGCCATTCGGAATCGAGGATCGAGAACCAGGCGGTGTCACGGTTCTCGCCCTTCACCACCATGTGCTGGCGGAACAGCCCCTCATATTGGAAGCCGAAACGCAGGGCCGCCCGCTTCGAGGGCTCGTTCAGGTTGTTGCACTTCCATTCATAGCGGCGATAGCCGAGCGAGAAGCCGTAGTCGCCGACGAGATAGATCGCCTCCGTCGCCACCCGCGTGCGCTGCAGCGCCGGCGAATAGGTAATCCAGCCGACCTCGAAGACGCCGTTCTCCGGGCGGATCTCCATGATCCAGAGATGGCCCTTGGCTTTGCCGTCGGCCTTGTCGATCACGGCGAGCGGCACGATTCCGGCCTTGGCCACCATCGAATCGAGCAGCGCGCGGTATTCGTCCTTGTCCTTGGGCGGACGGGCCGGCAGCCAGTCCCACATCGCATCGTGGCCGGCCGCTGCCGCCCAGATGTCGTCGAGGTGGCGCGCAACGTCCAGCGGTTCCAGCCGGCAATAGCGCCCTTCCAGCACCTTCGCCGGCGGAAACGGCACAGGCTTCCAGTCTTGCAGCGACGTCATGGCTTTCCCTTCCCGCGCCAGCCGGTCAAATCCTGCCGAACCTCCCAGCCCGCACCGAGTTCGGCCGCGACCGCATGGGCGATCGCATGGCCCTCGGCTTCCCAGGCCAGCCGTTCGACCTCGTTGGGAAAATCCGAGGCGGTCTCGTCATCCTCGTCATAGATGGCGTCGAATGCGTCCATCCAGGTCTCGAGCCGGTCGGCCAGCGCCTCGGACAGCCCGATATCCTCGGCATCGACGGCCCGGCGGCGGCCCTTGGCGTCGAACTGCCAAAGCCCGCTATGGCCGAGCCATTCCGGCGCGATCAGGACCGAGCTGCCGCTCATGAACGCGCCTTGAGATCGTCCGTGAAGAAGGAATTGAGGGGAGCGGACGGCCCGTTATCGGCAAAGCCCTTGAAGCTGCCCTCCTCTGCGATCAGCCGCGTCGCCTCGATGAAGGCGGCCCAGGCTGCCCGCGCCAACGCGGCACCGATCGAGATGCGGCGTCCACCGGCCGCCGCGATATCGGCGACGGTGAGACCGAAATCGCCATAGACCAGCAAGTTGACCGGCTTGCCGCCCGCAGCCGCCACGATCGTCTTGATCTGGTCGACCGTCTTCGGCCCCGGCGCATAGAGCACATCGGCACCTGCGGCCGCATAGGCCTCGATCCGTCGTGCCGCTTCCTTCAGCGGCTCGGGGTGACCGGTCAGGAAGCATTCGGCCCGCGCCGTCAGCAGCACGCCGGAGCCGGTCTCGTCGACAGCCTTGCGGGCCGCCTTGATGCGGTCGACCGCGAGCTCGAACGGATAGAGCGGATCGTCGTCCCGCCCCGTCGCATCCTCGATCGAGAGCCCCGCGACGCCAGTCGCCACGCAGAGCTTCACATTGGCCGCGACGCCATCGGGCGTATCGGCATAGCCATTCTCGAAATCAGCATTGATCGGCAGGTCGGGCACCGCCTTCACCAGCTCCGCGATGTGAGCGAGCATCATGTCGCGCGGCACGTCCTGGTCGGCGCGTCCTTGCGTGAAGGCGAAGCCGGCGCTGGTCGAGGCCAGCGCCTTGAAGCCCTGCCCGCGCAGCCAGCGCGCGGAGCCGAAGTCCCAGGGGTTCGGCATGACGAAGCAGCCGGCCTCGTGCAGCTTGCGGAAGGTTTCGACTTGAGGGGAATAGCTCATTTTAAATCGTTTCAGATCAGCCAGAGCTGCGGGCTGGCATAGTGTCGGGAGCCGGCCCATTTGTCAGCCCCATCCGTGCGCATTAGCCGGCAGGGGCCGTTGCGCCGACGGAATAGCGTGTCATTCAGACGAACATGCTGCGGCGCGGAGTACCGCAGCACAGATGCGGGAATCGTCTGCCCGGAAAGGCGCCCATCCGTCGCGGTTGAGGACGGGCGCCTTCGCGTCTGCGGCTCCATTCCTGCGCAGCGGCATCATGTGCCGACGCGCGCACGGGATTTATGGTCGCGCTCAGTGATTGTCGCGCGGCACGCCGAACTTCTTGTTGATCTTCTGGTACTTGACCGCCGGCTTGAGGACCATGCCCTCGGAGAGCTCGTCGACGATCTTGCGCTGGATCTCCTGCCAGGGCGTCTGGCTCTTCGGGTATTTGTAGCCGCCAGCCGCCTTGAACGCGGCCTTGCGCTCGGCCAGCTCCTCATCCGAGATCAGGATGTTTGCGGTCCGCTTCTTGAGGTCGATGCGCACCTTGTCGCCGGTCTTGAGCAAGGCAAGCCCGCCGCCCGTCGCCGCTTCCGGCGAGGCGTTGAGGATCGAAGGCGAGCCCGAGGTGCCGGACTGGCGTCCATCGCCGACGCAGGCCAACGCGGTGACGCCCTTCTTGATGAGGTAATCCGGCGGCCGCATGTTCACCACCTCGGCCGCACCCGGATACCCGATCGGCCCGACGCCACGGATGAACAGGACGCAGTGCTCGTCGATGGCGAGCGCCGGATCATCGATGCGGTGGTGATAATCCTCCGGCCCGTCGAAGACGATGGCGCGGCCCTCGAAGGCCATCGGGTCCTTCGGATTCTCCAGATAGCGCTTGCGGAATTCCGGCGTGATCACGCTGGTCTTCATGATCGCCGAGTCGAACAGGTTGCCGGAGAGATTGAGGAACCCGGCCTCCTTCTTCATCGGCTCGTCATAGGCCTTGATGACCTCGCGATCGCCCGAGAAGGCCCCGGCGCAGTTCTCTTCATGGGTACGACCGTTGGCGGTGATGGCCGGCTTGAGCTTGCCCTTGGCCAGCAGCTCCGCGATCACCGCGGGCAGGCCACCAGCGCGGTAGTAGTCCTCGCCGAGATACTCGCCGGCAGGCTGCATGTTGACGAGGAGCGGCGTGTCGTAGCCGATCTTCGTCCAGTCCTCGTTGTCGAGCTTGACGCCAATATGCTTGGCGATGGCGTTGACGTGCACCGGAGCGTTGGTCGAACCGCCGATCGCCGAATTGATGACGATGGTGTTCTCGAAGGCCTCGCGCGTCAGGATGTCGGAAGGCTTCAGGTCTTCCCAGACCATCTCGACGATGCGCTTGCCGGTGAGATAGGCCATCTCGTAGCGGTCACGATAAGGCGCCGGGATTGCCGCAGCCCCTGGCAGGGTCATGCCCATCGCCTCAGCCAGCGCGTTCATCGTGGAGGCCGTGCCCATGGTGTTGCAGTGGCCGGCCGATGGCGCCGAGGAAGCGACGAGGTCGACGAAGCCCTTATAGTCGATCTCGCCGGCCGCCATCATCTGGCGTGCCTTCCAGACGATCGTGCCCGAGCCGGTGCGCTCGCCGCGGAAGGAGCCGTTCAGCATCGGGCCGCCCGGCAGGGCGATCGCCGGGATGTCCACCGTCGCGGCGGCCATGATCTGCGCCGGCGTGGTCTTGTCGCAGCCGGTGGTCAGCACGACGGCATCGATCGGATAGCCGTACAGGATCTCGACGAGGCTGAGATATTGCAGGTTACGGTCGAGCGCCGCGGTCGGCCGCTTGCAGGTTTCCTGGATCGGGTGGATCGGAAACTCGAAGGGCACGCCGCCCATCTCGCGGATGCCGTCGCGGATACGCGGCGCCAGTTCGAGGTGATGGCGGTTGCACGGCGCGATGTCCGAGCCGGTCTGGGCGATGCCGATGATCGGCCGGCCCGACTGCAGCTCCTCGCGTGACAGGCCGTAATTCATCGTGCGCTCGATATAGAGCGCCGTCATGTCGGCATTGGCGGGATTGTCGAACCAAGCCTTGGAACGCAGCTGTTCCGGCTTGATGCGCCGCTTCGCCTTGCGTTTCGGGGCCACGTTGCTCTCCGGGGTCTTCGCCATCGAACGCTCCTCTCCCGCGCCGCCGTCAAAACCCTGCGGCAGCGCCCTTTTCTTTAGAACGATGCGACGATTATCCGGTCCGGCCTCGCTGCCCGCAAGGGGCTCGTCACGATAAATCATACTATTTTTCATGCGCGCTCTGCATGGTCGAAGCGCGGAAAGTTGCGCGGGCTTGCATCGCGGCGCCATTTGCGGCGAAGACTGGGGCCGAAGGCCGCCCGCAAGCCGGCCGTCGGAAACAATCGAGCCCGAGGCCATCATGACCCTGCATGTCGTCCCCTCCTTCGGTCGCATCGGCGAGGAGAACGCCTTCGCCGTGCTGGCGCGCGCGACCGAGCTTCAGCGTCAGGGCAAGGACATCATCAACCTCGGCATCGGCCAGCCGGACTTCGCGACGCCCGAGCATATCGTCGAGGCGGCGGTGAAGGCGCTGCGCGACGGCCATCACGGCTACACCCCGGCAAATGGCATCCTGCCGCTGCGCGAGGCCGTCGCCGCCGATCTGCACAAGCGCTTCTCGGTCGATGTCTCGCCGGAGAGCGTGATGATCGTGCCCGGCGGCAAGGTCACCATGTTCATGGCGATCCTGATGTTCGGCGAGCCCGGCGCCGAGATCCTGTATCCGGACCCCGGCTTCCCGATCTATCGCTCGATGATCGAATACACCGGCGCGACGCCCATCCCGGTGCCGATCCGCGAGGAGAACGGCTTTGCCTTCTCGGCCGAGGAGACGCTGGCCCTGATCACGCCGAAGACCCGGCTGCTGATCATCAACTCGCCCGCCAACCCGACCGGCGGCGTCACGCCCAAGAGCGAGGTCGACAAGCTTGTCGCGGGCCTCGCGAATTTCCCCGACGTCGCGATCATGTCCGACGAGATCTACGATCAGATGGTCTATGACGGCGAGAAGCACGTCTGCCTGCTGAGCTATCCCGAAATTCGCGACCGGCTGATCCTGCTCAATGGCTGGTCGAAGACCTATGCGATGACCGGCTGGCGCATGGGCTGGTCGGTCTGGCCGAAGCCGCTCTACGACAATGCCCGCAAGCTCGCGGTGAACTCGCATTCCTGCGTCAATGCCCCAGCGCAATGGGCGGGTCTGGCGGCGCTCACCGGCCCGCAGGACGCCGTCCACGCCATGGTCGCCGAGTTCGATCGGCGCCGAAAGGCAGTGGTGAAGGGGCTGAACGAGCTTCCCGGCGTCTCCTGCATCACGCCGAAGGGCGCCTTCTATGCCTTCCCCAATGTCTCGCAGACCGGCTGGAAGGCGAAGAAACTCGCCTCTGCCCTGCTCGACGAGGCCGGTGTCGCCACCATCGGCGGCCCCGATTTCGGCGTCCATGGCGAGGGCTATATCCGCCTGTCCTATGCCAATTCGCTGGAAAACATCGAGAAGGCGCTGGAGCGGATGAAGAGCTTCCTCGAACAGGCCAAGGCTGCATGAAGGAGGCGCCAGGCTATCTCTGGCTGGCGGTCGCCATCGTCAGCGAGGTGATCGGCACCTCGGCGCTGAAGGCGTCCCAGGAGTTCACGCGGCTCGTGCCGTCGCTGATCACGGTCGTGGCCTTCCTCTGCGCCTTCTACTGTCTGTCGATCACGCTCAGGACGATCCCCGTCGGCATCGCCTATGCGATCTGGTCGGGTATCGGCATCGTACTGATCAGCCTGATCGCACTAGCACTCTTCGGCCAGAAGCTCGACGCACCGGCCCTCATCGGCATGGCGCTGATCATCGCCGGCGTCGTGGTGATCAACCTGTTCTCGAAATCGGCGGCGCATTGAGGCGCTGACCGCAGCAGGCGCGCCTCAGTTCCGGGCCGCGCTCGCGGTCACGCCCGGATCGACCTTGAAGCTCGACGCTTCGATCACGGCCGTGCCGATCATCGTCTTCACCGAGATGCGCACCGGCACCATCACGTCGGTCCCCGCCACGGGCGCGAGCCAGGTCGTGATGTCCTTGTTCTCGGTCATGAACTTGGTGCTGGGCCTCAGTGCCCTGTGACCGGCGATCGGGACGTAGCGTGCGTGGCAGACCGAAACCGGCCCGCTATAGCCTTCGAGCTTGACGTTGCGCGTGCCCGCGCTCGAGAGCTTGATGTCGTAGCGCGCCGCGCCGTCGAAGATCGGCAGGACACGGTTGCAGGCGCCGTCCTTGCCCTTGCCGTTGACCGGCATGATGAAGGCGCTGAGCGGGTCGACGATATTCCGCTTATGATTGTCGGTCAGCGGAACGCGATCCGGCTTTTCATCGATCGGCGGCTCGATATCGAGCCCCGCGACGCTGTTCTCGGCAAGTGCCATCCGCACGGTACGGCTCTCGCTGGAGCTCGCCGAGCTCACCGCGAAGGTCTTGGGGGAAAGCTTGCCGCCGACGAAGGCCCCGCTCGCGGCGCCCGAGCCCCGCCCGCCCGTGACGCCTCCGACCACGCCGGTCAGCTTGGCGACGAGGTCGAGCTTGTAGGCGGAGCCGTCGATATTGCCGCTGAGGCCGGCCTTGCCGAAGGTGATTCCCAGGAGCGAGACATCGTATCTGGCGTCGAGCGAAGCCGCCCCTGCTGCGGTGGCAACGGAGGTTGCGAGGATCACACCTGCCAGGGACGATGCGACGGCGGGCTTCATCCAGTTCCTCCGGAGCGGCGCGGTCATGCCGCGACATGCACTGTGAATCGGTCCGAATCGTGACCACTGGCGGCGTCAGCGGGCGAGTTTCGGACCAAGCATCCGGCCCGGCGCTTTACGATCCGTTAACGCTGACGGATCGCCATCCCGAGCCTTGGAGTTTTTCTTGACGCAGGCTCCGGCCTTGGCTATGGAACCGCGACTTCAATTTGACTTCCGGTGCTCGATGGCCGGCACGTCGCGTGTCGGCATTTTTATTTGAGCCCCCCGGGGATGCAAGGAACGATAACCATGGCCCGCCGTTGCGAACTGACCGGGAAAGCCACCCAGACCGGCCACCTCGTCAGCCACTCGAACCGCAAGACGAAGACCGTCTTCCGCCCGAACCTCGTCAACGTGACGCTGCAGTCGGACGCGCTCGGCCGTTCGGTGCGCCTGCGCGTGTCGGCCAACGCCCTGCGTTCGGTCGAGCATCGTGGCGGCCTCGACGCCTTCCTGCTCAAGGCCGCAGCCGCTGACCTCTCGGTCGGCGCGCTCTCGCTGAAGCGTGATCTTGAGAAGAAGCTCGCCGCCAACTGAGCGAGCGACCTTTTCGGGTTTGAAGGAAGCGGCCGCGAGGTCGCTTTTTTCGTTGGCGGGTCACTGTCTCCCCAGCAGAGCCGGACGATAGAAGCTGAAGGCAGGCGCTATGCCAGCTCGAATTCCAGCAGCAGCGTCCGCTGCAGGAACGAGAAATTGTCGTCCGAGATCAAGGTGAGAATCGTCCGCCCATCCTCGTGATGAATGGACAGGCCTTCCATATTATCGATTTCGAAGCCGAGATCCGCCTCGATCAGAGGAGGCCCGTCGAGCAATGCTCCGGGCTTGAGATCACGCCCCGCGATTCGCCTGATCCGCATGCCCACACCGCGTAGCGGCTGGTACCAGCGTTCCAGCACCAGCATGTCGCCCGAGGGCAGGAAGGCCAGATCGGTGATGTCGTAGCCATCACGCCGCGCCAGCTTGAACAGCCCGGGCTGCGAGCCGCCGAGGATAACGCCAAGCGTCGGCTCGTCTTGCCGGCCAGACCGCTCGGCGATGGCAACGAGCGCTCCCTTGAGCGGTCCGCTCGGTACGACGCCGAGAGCCTCCAGCCCGCGATTGCGCGGCAGCCGCTTGATTTCAGCCGGCACCGGTACGGAGCGCGCCCGCGCTTCGGTCCCCTGCCTCGCCCAGTCGAAACGCACGATCTCGTGCCGGCGCTCGATCCCGACATAGGCGATACCGTCGGCAATGCAGAGGCTTTCGGTATCGTAGAGCCCGGAGCGGGCCAGGGGACGTCCCGAAGCGCCGAGAATCGCCGCCATCTCGCCGCCGTCCAGCGCGATTGGCCGGCCATCTTGTGAAACGATCTTCGCGGTCAGCCAGTATCCGCGATCGCTGACCGAAACGAGATCCCTGCCATCGGCGGAGCGCGACAACCCCGAGAACCCGCCGAAGCGCGGATGACCGCAGGACAGCACCAGCCCGCCGCGGAATTGCAGGGCGCCGAAGCGCCGCCGGTCGGGATTACGTGGCTCGAAGGCCGCGATGCGCCGGGCGCTGATCTCGACGGGAAAGCGATTCTGTTCGATTGCGAGCGCCGCCCGCGGTAGCGCGAGCGAACCCAACCCCGCCAGCAGGCCGCGACGGCTGAGACGCATCAGTGCAGGCGGCGCGACGTGGAGCCGGAACCGGCAGCCGGCCCGTCTTCCTCGAACAGCTCGGCGAGCTTCTCGGTCATCACGCCACCAAGCTCTTCCGCATCGACGATGGTGACGGCGCGGCGGTAGTAGCGCGTGACGTCGTGGCCGATACCGATGGCGATCAGCTCGACCGGCGAGCGCGTCTCGATCTCGGCGATGACGTGGCGCAGATGCCGCTCCAGATAGTTGCCGGCATTGACCGAGAGCGTGGAATCGTCGACCGGCGCTCCATCCGAGATCACCATCAGGATCTTGCGCTGCTCGGGCCGGCCAAGCAGGCGCTTATGTGCCCAATCGAGCGCCTCGCCGTCGATGTTCTCCTTGAGCAGCCCCTCGCGCATCATCAGGCCGAGATTCTTGCGCGCCCGGCGCCATGGGGCATCCGCTGCCTTGTAGATGATGTGGCGCAGATCGTTCAGACGGCCGGGATTCGCCGGCTTGCCCGATTGCAGCCAGGCCTCGCGCGAGAGCCCGCCCTTCCAGGCGCGCGTGGTGAAGCCGAGCAGCTCGACCTTGACGCCGCAGCGCTCGAGCGTCCGCGCCAGGATGTCGGCGCAGGTCGCCGCGACCGTGATCGGCCGCCCGCGCATCGAACCGGAATTGTCGATCAGCAGCGTGACCACCGTATCGCGGAAGTTCACGTCCGATTCCTGCCGGAAGGACAGTGGCTGGAACGGGTCGATGATGATGCGCGGCAGGCGGGCCGGATCCAGCGCGCCCTCCTCCAGGTCGAACTGCCAGGAACGGTTCTGCTGCGCCATCAGGCGCCGCTGCAACCGGTTTGCCAATCTGGCGACGACGCCTTGAAGATGCGCGAGCTGCTTGTCGAGATAGGCGCGCAGACGCGACAGCTCCTCGGCGTCGCAGAGCTCCTCGGCTGTGACCGTCTCGTCGAACTTGGTCGTATAGGCCTTGTAGTCCGTCGCCAGGCGGCCGTCGCTCTTGCCCTCGCGCGGACGCGGAGCTTCGCCGGCCTCCTCGGATTCGGAGTTCTCGTCCTCCTCCTCCCAGTCGCCGGCCGGCGCATCGGTCGATTCGGAAGCACCGTCTTCCAGCTCCTCGGTGGCATCCTCGCTGACCTCGACCTCGGAGCGATCGGAACCGCTCTCCTGGTCGGATTCGCCTTCCTGCTGCTGCTGATCCTCGGAGGACTGATCCTGATTGTCCTCGTCCTCCTCGGACTCGTCGCCTTGCGCCGTCTGGTCGGCCATGTCGAGTGCCGCCAGCATGTCACGCACCGTGCGCGCGAAGCCACGCTGATCCTCGATCGACTTCGCCAGCCGGTCGAGGTCGTCGCCGGCCTTGGCCTCGATCTGCTCGCGCCACAGATCCACGATCTTCTCCGCCGCCTTGGGCGGCTTCAGCCCGGTCAGCCGCTCACGCACCATTAGCGCCAACGCATCCTCGAGCGGCGCATCGGCGCGGTCTGTGATCTCCTCGTAGCGCCCACCGCGATGATAGCGGTCTTCCAGCATGGCGGTGATGTTGCCCGCAGTGCCGGACATGCGCCGCGCGCCGATCGATTCGACGCGCGCCTGCTCGATGGCGTCGAAGACGGCTCGCGCCGCATCGCCTTCCGGCGCAGCGCGGCGGTGAATCGCCGCGTCATGGCAGGCCAGGCGCAGCGCCATCGAATCGGCATGGCCGCGCAGGATCGCAACGTCGCCAGCCGTCAGCTTCCGCGGTGGCTCGGGCAGGCGTGCCCGCTCGCCGACCAGCGACGGCTTGTCGGCAGCGAAGACGATTTCCATTTCCGGCTTGCGTGCGATCGCCTTCATCGCGCCCGAGATCGCCCGCTTCAGCGGCTCGGCCGGGGCTTCCTTCGGCGTTCCGGGTTTGCGGTTCGAGATGCTCATAGCGCCTTCGTGAAGTGATGCAGCGTTTGACCGGCCACCGGATAATCCTCCATGCGGCCGCACTCGCGATAGCCGAGCCTGGGATAGAAGCCCGGCGCCTGGATGCTCATCGTCGAAAGATAGACGCCGCGCGCGCCATAATCTCTCGCCTCCTGCTCCGCCTGCGCCAGCATGGCCGCGCCCCGGCCGGTGCCGCGCTGACTCTCGTCGATCCAGAACAGATCGACATGAAGCCATTCCCACTTCAATTCGCCGACCAGCCCGCCGAGGATGTCGCCGTTGCCGTCGCGCAGGCTGATCGTCAGCGGCTTGCCATTGCGGGGGCCGACCCGGACCTGGTTATGGGCGCTGAGGCCCCGCAGCACGGCGGCGCGCGTCTCGTCCTGCTCGGGCTCGACCGTGATCGCGACCACAACCCCTCCTAGCGCGAACGCCCGTCATATTGCGTCGGCGACAATGCGGCCGGCTCGACGCCGGCGAGGCAGCGTACGTTGACTGCGACCATCGGTGTGCCGTCCGGCATCGCCCCTCGTGCGAAGGATTCGATGCCGCAGGTCTCGCAGAACAGATGCTGGATCTTCTGCGTGTGGAAACGGTACTCGGTCAGCGCATCCTCGCCCTTGGTCAGGGTAAAGGCGCTGGCTGGCGCGAAGGTCAGGATCGAGCCGCGGCGCTGGCAGTAGGAGCAGTTGCAAGAGATCGTCTGCCCGAGATCGGCTTCGACCTCATAGGCAACCCGTCCGCAATGGCAGCTGCCCTGATACTGCGCCATGGCTCGTGTCTCCCCTTAGCTCAGCACCACGTTCGCGGCGCTTTCCGGCAGTTCCTTGCCGAAGGAGCGCTGGAAGAACTCGGCCACCAGCGTCCGCTCCATCTCGTCGCACTTGTTCAGGAAGGTGACGCGGAAGGCGAAGCCGATATCGCCGAAGATCGCCGCGTTCTCCGCCCAGGTGATCACCGTACGCGGGCTCATCACGGTCGAAAGGTCGCCGTTCATGAACGCATTGCGGGTGAGATCGGCGACGCGGACCATCTTGTTGACGATGTCCTTGCCCTCGGCGCTCTTCTGGTAGTGCTTCGACTTCGCCAGCACGATCGCGACCTCGTTGTCGTGCGGCAGGTAGTTCAGCGTGGTGACGATCGACCAGCGGTCCATCTGGCCCTGGTTGATCTGCTGCGTGCCGTGATAGAGGCCCGAAGTGTCGCCGAGACCGACCGTATTGGCCGTGGCGAACAGCCGGAAGGCCGCATGCGGGCGGATGACGCGCTTCTGGTCGAGCAGCGTGAGCTTGCCCGACTGCTCCAGCACGCGCTGGATCACGAACATCACGTCCGGGCGGCCGGCATCGTATTCGTCGAAGACCAGCGCGATGTTGTTCTGCAGGGCCCAGGGCAGGATGCCGTCCTGGAACTCGGTGACCTGCTTGCCTTCCTTCAGCACGATCGCGTCCTTGCCGACGAGATCGAGGCGCGAGACGTGGCTGTCGAGGTTGACGCGGACGCAAGGCCAGTTAAGGCGGGCCGCGACCTGCTCAATATGGGTCGACTTGCCGGTGCCGTGATAGCCCGAGATCATGACGCGTCGGTTGTGGGCGAAGCCGGCGAGGATCGCGATGGTGGTGTCGCGGTCGAAACGATAATCCGGGTCGAGATCCGGCACATGCGGATCGGCTGCGGAGAAGGCCGGCACTTCGAGATCCGTATCGATCCCGAAAGTCTGGCGCACCGACAGCTTCATGTCGGGCAGGCCGGGCGCAGTCGTCGTCGTCATCATCTTGTCTCCGGGCGCAGGGCCATGGCCGGCATCTTGCCGGTTACCCAGTGCCGACCGAGGAGGGAGGCGGATCATTCCTCCTTAGAGCGAAAGCCAGGAAGCGGCAATTCGCAAAGCTGCAACCCGGCCTTCGCAAAGGGCATGCCGGCTCACGGTCTCGAAGAAATCAACGCCGCTCGGCCAGGAGCAGTTTCACCGCTGCGACAGCGCGCCCTCCATCGTCGGGACGCAGGCTGCCGCGCGGTACTGATCGCCCAATCCGCGCTTCGATCGCGCGAACCAGCGCCTCCGCCGTCATCGGCGGCTGCCCGGACAGCCGCAGGCAGAGCGCAAGCCCGGCCCGTTCCAGCGCCTCAGCCCGGATCGCTTGCTCGGTCTCGGCACCCGCGTCGAAGGGCACGACGATAGCGGGGCGCCGCGCTGCGATCAGGTCGAGCACCGTGTTGTAGCCGGCCTGGCTGATCGAAAGGGCGCAACCGGCGAGCAGAGCCGGGAAATCGGATCGCACCCGCTCGACGATCGCCAGGTCTCTCGCCTCGGCCACGAGCCGCTGGAAGGCCTCCTCCGAAACGCCCCGCCCGACGAGAAGACGCCAGCGCCACGTCGCCGCCCCGTGCCGCGCCGCGCCGAGAGCGAGCTCGAAAAGCGGCAGGGCTGCAGCCGAACCGCCGCCAGAGACGAGAATCTCGCCGGCCTCCTGCGCCGCTCCCATGATCGGCGTATCGGCCAGATATCCCGTGTAGCTCAGCTTCGCAGCCAGCATCGCATCGACCGGCCAGGAGCGATCGAGCGGCAGGAAGTCCTCCTCGCCATGGACCAGCACCGCGTCGAACAACCGCGCGATGCGTTCCTGAGCTTCCACGATACGCGCGGGCTTGGGCGTCACCAGTACATCCCGCACCGAGGAGAGGATGCGGACCCTCGGGTTGATCGCCTTGGCGGTCGCGATCACCGCCAGGAATTCATCGGCCAATTGCCGCCGGCCGAACGGAAAATGTTCCGTGACGACGACATCCGGCCGCAGCCGCGTCGTCAATTCCTCCAACGCCGCCAAGCGGGTCGCCATCCGCTCCGGCTCGACCACCCTCCCCCTCTCGTCGAGCAAGGTCCGGAAGTCGACGCCTTCCGTCCGGACCGGCGGAAGCTGCACGAAGGTGAAAGGCTCGCCTTCCATCGGTCGGAGTGGCATACCACCACTGGCAAGCGTCACGGCAAAGCCGCCTCGCGCCAGCGCCCGCGCCAGATGCGCCGCCCGCACCAGATGCCCGCTGCCGAGCAGGTGCGTGACGACGATCAGCACGGTCCCGCTCATGCGCCCTCCCCCGATGCAGCGCGCAGCATGACCGCGACCCGGTCGAGCCCCGCCGCGGCCGAGAATGCCCCCCTCAGCCGCTGGAAGGCGGCATCGCCAAGCGCGGAGCGCCATCCCGGAGCAATCGCAAGCTCGGCCAAGGCAGCCGCCAGCGCATCGATATCGCCCGGGGGAACCAGCAGCCCTTCCTGCCCCTGCCGCACGAATTCGGGGATTCCCGCAAAATCGGTCGCCACAATCGGCAGTTTCTGGCTCGCCGCTTCCATCACCACGTTGGGCAGGCCGTCACGGTCGCCGTCGCCGGCCTGCTTCGAAGGCAGCACGAAGATGTCGGCCTCCTGGAGGGCGGCGATCACCTCGCCCTGCGCCTTTGGCCCGGCCCAGGAGATCCGTTCCGCCAGCCCGAGCGCCTGCGCCTGCTGCTTGAGTGCCTTCAGCCTTTCGCCGCCACCGATATGGGTCAGCCGCCAGTGCAATCCGGCGGGCAGCCTCGCCAGCGCGTCGAGCAGGTCGTCGAAACCCTTCTTCGCCACGGCACGACCGACCGTGACGAAGCGCACGGGATCCGCCGCCGCGGAGCCATCACGCGCTGGCCGTGTCTCGGGTCCAGGGAACCGGGCAAGGTCGAGCCCGTGATAAAGCAGCTCGACCTTACCGGGCCGCTCTGCCAGCCGCTCCAGTTCGCGGTGCCCATCCTGCGTGCAGGTGACACCCCAGGAGGCAGCGGCGATCTTCTCGCGCTTCTCCCAGTCCGGCGTCGTCCAGATGTCCTTGGCATGAGCGGAAAAGGACCAGCTCAAGCCCCGCAACAACGCCGCATAGCGGATCACCGAAGCCGGCGTGTGCAGATAGTGGACGTGCAGGTGCCGGATGCCGGCGGGCAATTCGCGCGCCATGACGCAGGCCTGGCCGAAGCGGCGCCAGCGATTGCGCGTCCGGTCGCGCAGGAGATCGCGCAGGAACGTCGGCAGGAGCCGAAAAAGGCCTGGCCGCATCAGTGCAGCGAGCATGCCGCGCGCCACACGGCCCGGCTCGTCATGCAGATATTCCGGCAGATAGCGCACCGGCGCCGTGATCTGGCGATGCATCAGGTGCCGATCGGCGTCGGTCGGGTGGCGCAGCGACCAGATCTCGAAGGCCAGGCCGCGCTGCTGCAGGCCGAGCAGTTCCTGCGCGATGAACGTCTCCGAGAGGCGCGGATAGCCCTTCATCGCGATCGCGATGCGTGGCAATGCGGGACCGGTCATCGCCGGCCGATCAGCATGAAGCGGGTGTAGTTATTCGTCGGCCGCGCCCCCGCGAACCAGAGCTCGGCCAGCCCCGCCTGCTCGCGGAAGGCGTCGAGAGACGACACGCAGCTGCGATGATCGGGCTCGCGATAGTAATCGTTCGACTGCAGCAGCAGCGGCAACCCGACCGGCAAGCTCGACAGCCAGCCCGGAACATCGTCGAGATGCTCGCAACTCGTATTGACGACGAGCCCCGGCGCCGGCGACAGCGCGGCGAAGTCCAGTTCCGTCATGTCGGCCGTGACGGCCCGGAAACGGCTGGTCGCGACATGGCGATGGTTCAGCGTCTCGGCAATCGGCGCGCAGGTGGGATCGATATCGAGGCTGACGACCTGCCCGATCTCCAGCCTTTCGTCGTCGAGCAGCAGCGCACCGAGCACGCCATACCAGGCGCCGAGCACCCAGATCGGGCCATCGGGCCTGGGCAAGGTGCCGGCCAGCGCCTCGACCAGCCACTGCTTCGAGGCGATCTGCTTGTGATTGCAGGCGATCGAGAGATCGGGCGGCGCGCCTTTGCCGTAGAGCCGAGCGACGTCGGCGACGATGCGGTTGCCCGACAGCGCCGCCATGCCGCGCAACAGGTCATGAAAGGCCTCGACGGGCGGTTCTGGCGTCATGGTTCGTTAGGAGCGCGGAATGGCGGGGCTAGGCGCGCGGACCATAGGCAGGCCCGCGCGCAAAGGCCAGAGCGGTCCGGTTTCACGTTTCCGTCGGGTCGGACCCCGGCTCCGATGCCGCCGGTTCGGCCGCAGGACCGTCACCGCTCCTTGCCGCCGTGGCCGCGACAGGCGCCTCGTCGCCACGCTTGCGCCGGGAGACTTCCGGCGCGCTGGCAAAGCCGAAAGCAGCCAGCGGCGTCTCGCGCCCCTTGATCGCAACCTTGAGCGCGGTGGTGCCGGGATAGCTGCGGGCGGCCGCGCGGATCGTGTCCTCCGAGACGACGACATCGGAAAGTACGCGACGCGTCGCCGATTCGAGCTGGCTCGCGATCATGACCGTTTCGCCGACCGTGATCTCGCGCCGGCCGAGATTGTCGTTCCCGACGGCGCCGATGATGGCGTTGCCGGTATGGATGCCGATGCCGATCCTGAGCGGCAGCGGCAGCGCCGCGCCGAACTCGCGGTTGAGCGCCTCGACCGCCCGCACGATGTCGGCCGCCGCAGCGATCGCCGCCTGCGCGGCCTTCGCCAGCGGACCTTCAAGGCCGAACACCGCCATGAAGCCATCGCCATAAAAAGCATCGATGCGCCCGTCATGCGCGGTGATCGCCTGGCTCATCTCGTCGAAGAAGCGGTTGAGCAGGCCGATCAGCTCCTGCGGCAACTGCCGCTCCGACAGCGCCGAGAAGGCGCGCAGATCGGCGACCATCACGGTTAGATCGCGACGACCCAGGGTCGCGTCGGGCTCGAGGGTTCTGCCCGGCGTGGCGTTAAGGCGCGAGGCGAGCAGGATCTGGACCTGCAGATCGTCGCGCGGCCGGATCTGGCAGGCGAGCCTGACCCGGTCCGGCGCCGAGATCCGCCTGAGCAGCTTGGCCTCGTTTGGCCCCGGCTTGGGCAGCGTATCGGCGCCGTCGATCACCAGGACCCGACAGGTGGCGCAGCGCGCACGCCCACCACAGAGCGCAGCATGGGGAATGCCGAAGCGACGGAACATCTCCAGCACCGTCGGCCCGGGCACAAGACGCCGCGTGCCATGGCCGACGAAGCGCATGGTGATCTGGCGGGTGGTGCGCACCCGCACCTCGCGCGCGGCGACGAAGACCATGAAGCAGCCGACGAGGCCGTAGAACACCGCCTTGGCCGAGGCCACATTGAAGGCGACCATCGCCTGCTGTGCCGGCGTGACCAACTCGGGCGGCAACCCCATCAGCTGGGCCTCGCGGGCGGCGACGAAGAAGCCGATCAGGGCCAGCAGCGGCACCAGGATCGCTCCAAGCAGGAAGACGTCGCGCCAGTGGCGATAGCTCTCGCGCGAACGCAGCAGGAAATGGATCCCGATCATCCCGTGAGTCCAGACCAGCACGAGCAGCAGCGATTGAGTCAGCGCCGAATGCGGCCAGAGCCGCCGCAGCACCGAGTGGTAGCTCTCGTCCATCTGGAAATAGGCGCCCGCCACCCGCGTGTTGATGATGTGGTCGACCAGAAGCAGCGGAATGGCGAGACCGAGCGCGATCTGCAGCATCTCGCGCGCCGGCATCTTGAAGGTGCGGCGTTGGGCGACCCGCAGCAGGGCGAAGAACGGATGGACGATGAAGGAGCCGTAGAGCGCCACGGTACCCGGCCAAGTGTGCCAGAACCAGTAGCGCCACTGCTGCACCTGCTCCATCGCGTGCACACCGAAGATGCCGACCGCGTGGTTGATGAAATGCGAGGTCGCGAAGGCGAGCAGGATCAGCCCCGAGATGAAGCGGATGTCGCGGCTCCAGGACGAAACCTGCTCCATGCCGGCCCCCATGGCGCCGCTCCTGGCGCCGGCGGACTGTGGCAGACTCATGGGACAACCTGCTCCGTCAAGCCGCCTCGCCCGCCAGCAGCGCGTTCGCAAGCCGGGCCACGCGGTCGGCGAGGTCGCGGCTGACGGCGAGGCTGAACTCGGGCACGGTCTGCAGCAGCTCGAAGAACAGATCCTTCGGAATGCGCAGAGCGAGCACCTCGGTGCCGGCGGAGACCTTGCCGAGGAACTGCTTGCCGCTCAGCAGCGAGACGTCCCCGATGATGCTGCCGGCCTCCTTCTGGAAACGGCGACCGCCGCCGTCATCGCGGCGCTGCGAGAATTCCACGTCGCCTTGCAGGACGACATAGACTCCCTGCAGCCGCTCCTGATCACTGACGATGGTGTCGCCGGCCGGGAAGCGCAGCCGCTCCCCCATCAGCGCAACGAGTTTGAGACGCGAGGCCGGAAGCTCGCGAAACAGCGGCAGCTCGCGCAGGCAGGCGATATCGGTTTCGAGCGTCATGACCCCACCTCCATCCGCTGGGCATCCCCGAAGCGGGGCGGCTGGCCGAGCGCATCGTTCGCGGCTCGCGGCAATGCACCGGCTTCGATGACGCCGGTCGGGCCATGGAAGGTCACCCGCAACGGAACGTCCTCGACCAGAGTAGCATCTCCAATGAGAAGAAACAGCGTCATACCGCTGCAATAGCGGCGCAGCCGCTCGACGATGCCCGCCGGATCGTCCGAAATCGCCAGGAAGCCCGTGACGTCCAGCACCGCGATCTGTGGCGCCTTGATCAGGGCCTGCATCAGCGGGATCGCATGCCGCAGCCGAACCGGCAGGTAGCGCCCCCGAATGCCGCTCTCGGTGTCGAGGCCGAGGCGATAGAGCGTGCCCTCGAGACCAGCGCGCGACAGCGCCCGGTGGACCACCGTCGAGACCTTTTGCTCGGCATCCGCGATGCCGTAGCCGATCCGCCCGAACAGCAGGTTGTCGCGGACGCTGGCTCCGAACATCACCTTGCCGGGATCGTAGAACTCGACGTCGCCTACGGCATCCGCCGGCAGGTGCTTGTGGAAGCTGGCGCGGGCGCGCAGGATTCGCTGCTGTAGACGCCGATCGATCAGGTTCAGCCTGTGCTTGGGCTCGATGTAGCCGAGGGCTAGCGCGACGAGGTCACATTCGGTCTCCTGGTCGAGCGGCGTGCGCATGTCGTGCTTGGCCAAGCTCGCCGCCAGCGCGTTCAGACGCTCGAAATCGAAATTGGCACCGAAGGAATAACGCTCGAACAGCGCATGCCCCGTCGGCAACCCCGCGAAGATCTCGGCCATGGTCGCCACGATCCGGCTGCCCATGTCGGAAAGCGGTTCGATCAACGCCTCGGCCCTCAGGATCGCATGGGCATAGGGCTCGAAATAGAGCGTCGCGGTGTCGAAGCGGGCTGTCGTACAGGTGCCGAAGATCAGGTTCTCGGCCATGGTCGCGTTGGCGTTGTAGCGATCGGCGATGAAAGGCTCGACCAGGTCGCCGCGCTCGGCCCGCGCGAGTTCACGCGCTACGGCGCGCCGCGCGGTGATGATGCGACGCGTCGCCTCCTCGCTCACCGGCGGCATCACCTTGCCCCCAAGGCCCAGATTGTAGACGTCCTCGGTGCAGCCGAACACGTCGAGAAGATCGCGGACGCGCCGCGCAAGCGCTGCCCGGTCGTCGAGCCCCGCCCCGCCGTAATCGGTCCAGTCCGCCTCGAATGGGAAGGGCGAGTTACCCGACCGAACAGCCTCCACGAAACGGTGTACCTCGCCCGGCGCGACCGCTCCCTGGGCCTTCAGGTCCGGCCGGTGTCGTTGCAGCGGCAGCAGGAGATTGTCGCGCATCGAACCCGCGATGATCTCCGCCTCGTCGCCGGAATACCCGATGATATAGCTCGCGCGTTCGACCGACATGGCGGCCAGCGGCTCCCCATCGATCAGGATGCGCCCGGAATAGTTGGTCGCCTGACGGCCGAGAATGCGCCCGAGCACGTCCTTGCCGCCACCGGGCGGCCCGGTCACCGCGACGAGACCCGGCCGCGACACCCTGAACGACAGCGGCGTCAGCAGCGGCTGACCGCGATTGTCGAGCAGCTGCAGCGCCTCGACCTGGATCTCGCCCGTCGCCGGCAACGGCGCCACGGCCGCGTCTTCGTCGAGGACCAGCGTGTCGTCGCTGTTGAACTGCGAGATCACCTGATCGTACTTGATGCTGACGTCGTTGCGCTGCTGATCCCAGTCGATCAGCTCCTTGATCGGCGGCGGCAGGTCGCGATAGGCGCCGATGACGGCGACGAGCTGGCCGATATCGAGCCGCCCCATCAGAGCGAAATAGCCGCCGATCGAGTAGAAGAAGAACGGCGTGACCTGGGCCAGCAGATTGTTCAGGAACTTGACCGCGAACTTCCGCTTGTAGAGCGCGTAGCGGATGTCGAAGAGCCGGCCGAGCCGGCCGGCGATGTCGGACTGGACATAGGCGGTGGCGCCGTGCCCCTGGATCATCGGCCCGGCATCGACGATCTCGCCGATCCGCCCCGCGAGCTGGCGCGAGGCGATCTGCCGTTCGCGCCCGAGCCGCAATTGCTCGCGCCGCAGGATCGGAATGATGATCGCCTGAGCCAGCACGATCAGCAAGGCGATCGAGCCGAGCCAGAAATTCTGCGCCATGATGAAGACCAGTGCCGTCAGCGCCTGACTCAGCAGGAAGACCGGCTGGATGAAGGCATCGCCGACAAAGCTGCCGATCGGCTCGACCTCGTCCTTGATCATGCTGGCGACCTCGGCCGGCTTGACCGCCCGGATCTCCTCGGGCCGGAAACGCATGAGCTGGCTGAACAGGTCGTAGCGCATGCGGCGCAGCATGCGTTCGCCGAGAATGCCCTTGCGGACGTTGACGACGTATTTGAAGCCGCCGTTGATCAGCACGAGCAGCAGGAAGTAGCCGGACAGCCCGACCAGCAGGCCGAGCTGCCCAACCTGGATGCCGTCGAACAGCTTGAGGCTCGCGCCGCCCAGCCAGGACGGCAGATGCAGCGTGATCTCCATGAAGGTGGTGGTGATGTGCCCGTCCCTGAAGGCACCGCCCTGGATCGCGTCGTTGACGATGCGCTTGGGCACGTCGAACGAAGCCCAGTTGAACGGGATCGAAACGAGGATGATCAACAGGACGATGATCTGCTCGCGACGGCTCTTCTGCCAGATATAGCGGAAAAGGTTGGGCTCCAAAGGAGACGATCCTGTTCGGCGCGGCCGCGCATCCGGCTGCCATTATGCCCCGCAGCCCGTAAGCGTCCATATATGGTGAGCTGGCAGCACAGCACAATGCGCCCGAGCCGGACATCGCGTTATGCTCCGGCAGGCAGAACCGGCGCGTAAGGGGGAGACATGGTCGAGCTTGCCGGCAGGCATCGAATCGGGCGCCTGGCGCTGCTCGTGACGGCGCTGCTCGTGACCATACCACTGCCGGCTGCAACAGCGCCCGCTCCTGACCCGGCCAGCCTGATCCTTGTCGACGGTTTCGAGCAGGGCTCGTTCGCGCCCGAAGGCGGCCTTTTCTACAAGGACAATCCGGAACAGCGCGCGGGACGCATCGCCTTCGGCCGGAATGCTCCCTTGCAGGGGCAGGGCGAGCTCACTCTGACGGCGGTGCCGGCCTGCGACCGGCGTGCTGAGGGCTGCAGCGAGCGCGCCGAGGCCTGGGAACGCCCGGAGGTTCTCGTGCCCTATTCGGAAACCGTCTGGTACGGCCTTGCCATTCGTCTGAACGACCCGCTGCCGCAGGATGATCGCAGATATGTGATGGCGCAGTGGAAGCGCGAGACCCTTCGCGACGCAGAACGCGACTTTTCTCCCTTCCTCGCCCTCAGGCTCTACCAGGGACGCCTCGGCTTCACCGTCGAGACCGATCTCCTCGTCTCCTATCCGATAGGCAGCCCGGAGCGTCCGGAGGGCTGCCTGCCAGGCGAAGCGCGCGTGCTGAACCGTCCGGAATCCCATCAGACGCGCGCGCTGGTCGCCATCGAGAGCGGTGCGACGCCGGAGAGCTATCCGGATTATTTCGACGCCTGCGCGCCCGGCATCCGGGTGACGCGCCACGCGGATCTTCCATCGGCGCAGAAGGGCTGGATCGATTTCGTCGTCCGCTCGCGACCGGGACCGGCCGGCGACGGGCATGTGGAGATCCTGGCCGACGGCGTCCCGATCGTCACGGTCAAGGGCCATATCGGCCACGCGGCGCCGGGCCTCGACCGTAACCAGTATTTCAAGTTCGGTCCGTATCGCGCGCCCAACGCGCTGCCCTGGAGCATCAGCTACGACGATTTCCGCCGCGGCCCGCGTTGCAGCGATGTCATCCGCGCCGGGCAATGTCCGGCCGAATGAGCCAGCCTGCCGAAAGCCATTGGCAAGACGGAACTTTCGACGTCTAGTGACGTCGGGTGAGGATGGAACCTCACCAAAGGGGACATGTCAGTTCGGTCTATGGATATCCTTCGCGTCAGCGACCTGCGCATCGGCTTCACGGTTCACGGACTGGCTCGCGACGTCGTGAAGGGCGTGAGCCTGCGCGTGCCTGCAGGGAAGACCGTCGCGCTCGTCGGCGAATCCGGCTCGGGCAAATCGGTGATCTCGCAGGCGATCATGGGCCTGCTGCCGCGTGCCGGCGACATCACCGGCGGCGAGATTCTGTTCCGCGACCCGCTGGCACCCGAGACCGTGATCGACATCGCTGCCCTGCCCCGCGAGGGCCCGGGCATCCGGGCGCTCCGCGGCGGGCGCATCGGCATGATCTTCCAGGAGCCGATGTCGTCGCTCTCGCCGGTCCACACCATCGGCAACCAGATTCAGGAGGCGCTGCTCCTCCACCGGCCGATGCCGAAGGCGCAGGCCCGCGACCTGATCGAGGCGATGCTCAAGCGCGTCGGCTTCAAGAACCCGCACCGCGCCTATGGGCTCTATCCGTTCGAATTGTCCGGGGGCCTGCGCCAGCGCGCCATGCTGGCCATGGCGCTGATCTGCCAGCCGGCCCTGCTCATCGCCGACGAGCCGACGACCGCGCTCGACGTCACCATCCAGGCCCAGGTGCTCGATCTGATGCGCGATCTCCAGGCCGAGATGGGCATGGCGATCCTGCTGATCACCCATGATCTCGGCGTCGTCGCCAACATGGCCGACGAGGTCGTCGTCATCTTCCACGGCGAGATCATGGAGCGCGGCCCCGTCGAGGACATCTTCCGGCGCCCGCGCCATCCCTATCTCAAGGCGCTGCTGAAGGCCTCGCCCCATTTTGACATGGACGAGGGCGAGCGCCTCGTCGCGCTGCGCGAGGCCCGCCCGCGTCCGCCCGCTGCCGCGAAGCCCCCCGCACCTGTCGCCGGCACGGCGCCGCTGCTGCGGGTCCGCAACCTCCATAAGACCTATGTCACCGGCTCGCGCGGCTTCTTCGGCAAGGGCAGCCTGTCGGTCGTCAAGGCGGTCAACGACGTCTCCTTCGATATCCGGCGGGGCGAATGCCTCGGCCTGGTCGGCGAGAGCGGCTGCGGCAAGACCACGGTCAGCAAGATCGTCATGCGCGCCGTCACGCCCGATTCCGGCGAGGTGATCTTCGACGACGGCCATGAGCGAGTCGACATGCTGGCTCTCGAAGGCGATGCCCTGCGTGCCTTCCGTCCGCGCGTCCAGATGATCTTCCAGGACCCGGTCTCGTCGCTCTCCCCGCGCATGACGGTGAAGAACATCCTGCGCGAGCCGCTGGTCATCCACGAGCGCGGTGAGGCGCCGGAGCAGGCCGAGCGGGTCAAGGCGCTGATGCAGGATGTCGGCCTCGATACCCGCTTCCTCAACCGCTATCCGCACTCCTTCTCCGGCGGGCAGCGCCAGCGCATCGGCATTGCGCGTGCGCTCGCTCTCGACCCCGAGTTGGTCATCTGCGACGAGCCCGTCTCGGCGCTGGACGTCTCGGTGCAGGCGCAGATCCTCAACCTGCTCAAGGACCTCCAGGCCGAGCGCGGCCTGACCTTCCTGTTCATCTCGCACAACCTCGCCGTCGTGAACTATATGGCTGACCGTATCGCGGTGATGGCCAATGGCCGCATCGTCGAGATCGCGCCGCGCCACGCGCTGTTCACGCGGCCGGTGCACCCCTACACCAAGGCCCTGCTGCGCTCGGTGCCCTTCGCCGATCTCGATCGACGGCTCGACTTCAAGCTGGCGGCACCCGGCGGCGCCTCGGACGACAGCGCCTGGAGCAGCGCCTTCAAGGCCGGGGCCGATAACGCCGAATTGACACACCTTCCCCTTGGAGAAGGGCATTATGTGCTGGCGCGCCCGGATGCCGATGTGAAGGAGCTGGTGCCGTGACCAAGCGCCACCCTCGCCCGACACGCCGCTCGGCGCTGCTGCTGGGCACCGCCGCCATCGCCGGTCTGAGCCTGCCGCGCCATGCGCGCGCCGCGCCTCACCCGCCCTCGGCGATCGACAGTCCCTTCTTCGCCGATCGCGTGGCGGCAGGCGCGCTGCCGCCGATCGGCGACCGGCTACCGGACATTCCGCGCGTCCTCGACATGGCCGGGCTCGGCCGCCAGCCCGGGCGTCACGGCGGCAATATCCGCCTGCTGATGGGCGACCAGCGCGACCTGCGCATGATGACGCTCTACGGCTACACCCGCCTCGTCGTCTATGACGACAAGCTCGAGATCGTGCCCGACGTCCTCGAAAGCTTCGAGGTCGAGGAGGGGCGCATCTTCACCCTGCGCCTGCGCCCCGGCCATTGCTGGTCCGACGGCTCGCCCCTGACCAGCGAAGACTTCCGCTACTGGTGGGAGGACGTCGCCAACAACAAGCGCCTGTCACCCGGCGGGCCGCCGCAGGCACTGCTCTCGGCCGGTGAACCGCCGGCCTTCGAGGTCCTGAGCGAGACCGAGATCCGCTACAGCTGGCAGACACCGAATCCGGTCTTCCTGCCGGCACTCGCCGCAGCCCAGCCGACCTATATCTTCATGCCGTCGCAGTACCTGCGGCAGTTCCACGAGCGCCACGCGCTGGAGCGCGAGCTCGCCGTGAAGATCAAGGAAAACCGCGTCCGCGACTGGGGTGCGCTGCACGAGCGCAACTCACGCATGTACCGCCCCGAGAACCCGAAGCTGCCGACCGTCGAGCCCTGGCGCAACACCACCCCCCTGCCGGCCGAGCAGTTCATCTTCGAGCGCAACCCCTATTTCCACCGAATCGACGAGAACGGCCGGCAGTTGCCCTATGCCGACCAGGCGACGATGACGGTCGGCACCAGCTCCCTGATCCCGGCCAAGACCGCCGCAGGCGAGGCTGACCTGCAGGCACGCTACCTGCGCTTCGACAACTATACCTTCCTCAAGGAAGCCTCGAAGCGGATGAATTTCGACGTCAGGCTGTGGAAGCGGGCGGAAGGCGCCTATTTCGCGCTGCTTCCCAATCTCAACGCCATCGACCCGGTGTGGCGCGATCTCAACCGCGACATCCGCTATCGCCACGCGATCTCGGTCGCTATCAATCGGGCGGACGTCAACAAAGTCATCTTCTTCGGCCTCGCCAGGGAAAGCGGCAACACCGCCCTCCCCGAGAGCCCGCTCTACGACCCGACACTGGCCTCGCTCTGGATCCAGCACGATCCGACGCTCGCCAACAAGCTGCTCGACGAGATCGGCCTGACCAGGCGCGACCACGACGGCATCCGCCTGCTCTCCGATGGCCGGCGGCTGGAGTTCACCATCGAGACGGCGGGCGAGAACACCGAGGAGACCGATATCCTCGATCTGCTCAAGCAGGATTTCCTCGCCGTCGGCATGAAGATCTACCCCCGCTCGACGCAACGCGACGTCTTCCGGCGCCGCATCCTCGCCGGCCAGACGGTGATGTCGGCCTGGTCGGGCATGGACAACGCGCTGGTCACGCCGGACATGGAGCCTGACATGCTGGCCCCCACCTCCTCGGCTCAGTTCGAATGGCCGCGCTGGGGCCAGTTCTTCGAGAGCAACGGCCGCGAGGGCGAACGCCCTGCCTTGGCCGAGGCGAACGAACTCGTCCGGCTCTATGGCGAATGGCGCATGAGCGTGACGACGAGGCAGCGCCGGCAGATCTGGCAGGACATGCTGCGGATCAACGCCGAGCAGCTCTTCACCATCGGTGTCATCAACAGCACCCTGCAGCCCATCGTCGTGTCGAAGGATCTCAACAACGTCCCCGAGCACGGGCTCTACAGCTTCGAACCGGGCGCCTTCCTTGGGCGCTACCTGCCGGACACGTTCTGGTTCGACGCGAAGAAGACCGAGGGCGAGGGCTGAACGGTGCTGCTTCGCTATATCCTCAAGCGCATCCTGATCATGATTCCGACGCTGCTGGTCACCAGCGCGCTGATCTTCACCGTCATCAACCTGCCCGAAGGCGACTACTTCGAGACGATGGCGGCCGAGATGCAGGCCCAGGGCGAAAAGGCCGATATGAGCCGCATCGAATTCCTGAAGAAGGAATACGGCTTCGACAAGCCGCCGCTGGAGCGTTACGTCCGCTGGGTCGCCGGCCTCCTCCAGGGCGATATGGGCTACTCCTTCGAGTACCAGCGCCCGGTGCGCGATATCGTCGGCGACCGGCTGCTGCTGACGATGATCGTCTCCTTCGCCACGATCATCTTCACCTGGATCGTCGCGTTTCCGATCGGCATCTACTCGGCGACGCATCAATACAGCTGGGGCGACTACGGGCTCACCTTCCTCGGCCTGATCGGGCTCGCCGTGCCGCATTTCCTGATGGCGCTCGTCTTCATGTATCTCGCCAACATCTGGTTCGGCACCTCGATCGGTGGCCTCGTCGACCCGCAATATCTCAACCAGCCGATGAGCTGGGCGAAGCTCAAATCGGTGCTGGAGCATCTCTGGATTCCGGTCATCATCATCGGCGCCGGCGGCACCGCCGGCATGATCCGCGCGCTGCGCGCCAACCTGCTCGACGAGCTGCAGAAGCAATACTACGTCACCGCCCGCGCCAAGGGCCTGCCGCCCGGCAAGGCGCTGCGCAAATATCCTTTGCGCATGTCGCTCAACTTCTTCATCTCGGATATCGGCGACATCCTGCCCTCGATCGTCTCGGGCGCGGAGGTCGTGGCGATCGTGCTCTCGCTGCAGACGACCGGCCCGTTGCTGATCCGCGCCCTGCAGGCCCAGGACATGTATCTCGCCGGCTCCTTCCTGATGTTCCTCTCTTTCCTGACCGTGATCGGCGTGCTGATCTCTGATATCGCGCTGGCCATCCTCGATCCGCGCATTCGCTTGCAGGGAGCTGCAACGAAGTGACCGCGAACACGCTCAAGGATCTGCCGCCGGACGGCGCGCCGCTGCCCCATGCAGCCTCGAGCGCCCCGTTCGAGCCTTACGCCACCGAGGAGATGACGCCGGAGCAGGAGCGGATCTATCTCGCCTCGCAATGGCAGCTGATGTGGTGGAAGTTCCGCAAGCATAGGCTCGCGGTGATCTCCGCCGTCGTGATCTTCGTCATCTATGCGATGGCGGCCTTCGCCGAATTTCTGGCGCCCTACCATTACAGCACGCGCAACACCGATTTCATTCGCGCGCCCGGCCAGCAGGTAAGGCTCTTCCACGACGGCGCGTTCGTCGGCCCCTTCGTCTATCCCTACAGGCTCCACCTCAACATGGAGAACCTGAAGCGCGAATATGCCGAGGACCGCACCCAGCCGCAGAAGCTGCGCTTCTTCTGCCGTGGCGACGGCTATACGTTCTGGGGGTTGGTGCCGGGGAGCCTGCATCTCGTCTGCCCGCCAGAAGGCGGCACCTTCTTCTTCCTCGGCTCGGACCGGCTCGGCCGCGACATGCTCTCGCGCATTCTCTATGGCGGGCGCATCTCGCTCTCGATCGGCCTGATCGGCGTCAGCATCTCCTTCGTGCTCGGCGTCATCATCGGCGGCATCGCCGGCTACTATGGCGGCCGGGTCGATCTGGTGATCCAGCGCATCATCGAGATCGTGCAGTCGCTTCCGCATATCCCGCTCTGGCTGGCGCTGGCCTCGATCATGCCGCCTTCCTGGAGCCCGCTACTGGTCTATTTCGGCATCACCGTCATCCTCGGACTGATGGACTGGACCGGCCTTGCGCGATCGGTGCGCTCAAAACTGCTGTCGCTGCGCGAGGAGGATTATGTCGTCGCTGCCCAGCTCATGGGCGCGAAACCTCGACGCATCATCGCGCTGCATCTGGTGCCGGGCTTCATGAGCCATCTGATCGCCTCGGCGACGATCACCATCCCGCGCACCATCCTCGGCGAGACGGCGCTCTCTTTCCTCGGCCTCGGCCTCCGGCCGCCGATCACGAGCTGGGGCGTCATGCTCAACGAGGCGCAGAACATCAATGTGGTGGCGCTTTATCCTTGGCTGCTCTATCCGGTCGTGCCGGTGATCGTCATCATCCTCGCCTTCAACTTCCTCGGCGATGGCCTGCGCGACGCAGCCGACCCCTATCGCTGAAGCATCCGCACATCATCCAAGATCAGCTTTGCGCATCGCTTTCCACACCCCGCTGAACCTGTTCGACGATGGCGGCGTCTCCGGCGATCGTCGCATGGCGCGCCAGCTCGTCGCGGCACTCGAATCGCTCGGTCATGTCGTCGAGCCGGTGAAGATCGGGCGGGGCTATCTGCGGGATTCGAGCGCAACCAGTCTCGCCAGCCTTCAGGCCGAAGCTGAAGCCCTGCGAGAAAGCCAGCTCGCAAGCTGGCGAGACGGAACGGCCGCCCCTCCCGATCTCTGGTTCACCTACCACAACTATTACCGCGCCCCGGATCTGCTCGGCCCTGAAATCGCGGCGGCAATCGACATCCCCTACGTCACCGCCGAGGCCAGCGACGCCGCACGGCGCGCTCACGACGAATGGGCACCGCATACCGCCATCGTGCGCCGCGGGCTCGATGCAGCCGACCTGCATTTCCATTTCACCGAGCGCGATCGGCAGGGCCTGGAGCCCTGGCGTCGCGAGGGGATTGCGCTCCTGCCGCTCCCACCCTTCATCGCCTTCGACAGCGAGCCTCCGGTTCACATCGCAAAGACGGGCGCGCCGCGCCTGATCACCATCGCGATGATGCGCGAGGGCACGAAGCAGAACAGCTATCTCGCTTTGGCGCGCATCCTCGATCGAATCCGCGACGACGATTGGCGCCTCAGTATTATCGGTGACGGCCGCAAGCGCGGCGAGATCGAGCAGGCTTTTGCCGGCATGTCCGGACGCATCGACTGGCTCGGACTGCTCGGTCGCGACCGTGCCCTGGCCGAGCTTGCCGCCCATGACCTCTTCGTCTGGCCGGGCGTGCGCGAAGCCTATGGGCTGGTCTATCTCGAAGCCCAGGCGACGGGGCTCCCCGTCGTCGCCTTCGACAGCGGCGGCGTCTCCGCAACCGTCAAGGCCGGTGAGACGGCGCTGCTTGCTCCCGAAGGCGACGAGGCCGCTTTTGCCGCCGCTCTCTCGACGCTGCTGCGCGACGGAAACCGGCGCACCGCAATGGGCGAGGCGGCGCGCAGCTTTGTCCTGACCGAGCGCACCATGGCGCGCGCCGCCGAGAAGCTGGCCGCAGGCCTCGCCATCGCCTGCGGCAACCGCAGCCTGAAACGCTCGACCGCAACGAGAGGCAAGGCCTCGTGACCGCCTCCCTCTGGTCGCCTCTCGTCGCGGAGCTTGACCGCTGGCAGGAAACGGGTCGGCGGCTGCGGCTCTGGCTGCGCGACGACGACGCCGCCGCGCCAAGCCCCGCCCTCGACCGGCTGGCAGCAGCCGCCGAGCGCTACGCCGCGCCGGTCCTGCTGGCTGTCATCCCGATGCTGGCCGAGCCGGCTCTGGCCGCGACGCTACGCGACAAACCCCTGCTTCGGCCCTGCCAGCACGGCTGCTGGCATCGCAACCATGCACCGGCCGGCGCGAAGAAATCCGAATTCGGGCCAGAGAGGTCGCCACGGGACGTCGATGCCGAGATGACGGAAGCGTCGCAACGGCTTCGTGCCCTGCTCGGCGAGAGCATCCTGCCGATCTTCGTGCCGCCCTGGAATCGGATCGACAGCGGCCACGCCGCCCGCCTGTCCACACTCGGCTTCCAAGGATTGTCCTGCTTCCGTGACCACCGCCATGGCGCCGCCGGCGGCCCGCGCCTTCTCAATACCCATGTCGACGTGATGGACTGGCATGGCGGGCGCATCGGTCGGGCTCACGCTGAATTGATCGCCGAGACCACCGGCCTGCTGGCGCAATGGCGGGCTGCCCCGCACGGCCCCGATACGCTCGGCCTGCTCCTGCACCATCGCGACCATGACGACACGGCCTGGGCCTTCCTCGACGGCCTTCTGGCGCAGATCTCGAACCATCCGGCAGTCACACTGACCGACCCGCGCAACCTGCTGCAGCCAGGTGAGGCCTCATGAAAAACCAGCGGCTCCAACGCGCGGACAGGCTTGGATCGGGTTCGGCAGCGCGTTATAGGTGCGTATAGTCATGCCGGCGGCATGGCTGTCTGGTGTGCTCGGCCCCGCCAGGAAGTCGTCTGACCTGTTCCGGAGGCCGGCGTTCCATGTCGTCCAACGTCATTGATCTGGCGGGCCCCGAGCGGAGCCCGCGCAGTTCCCACGCTCCGCGTGTGCTGATCTACAGCCACGATACCTTCGGCCTGGGCCATATCCGGCGCTGCCGCGCGATCGCCAATGCGCTGGTCGCGAGCTTTCCGCACATCTCCATCCTGATCGTCTCGGGCTCCTCGGTGATCTCGAGCTTCCAGTTCGGAGACGGCGTCGACTATGTCCGCATTCCCGGCGTCGAGAAGCAGAGCGACGGCCATTACGGCCCGCAACACCTCAATCTCGAACTCGACGACACGATCCGGCTGCGCACCGAGATCATCAAGCAGACGGTTCTCTCCTTCGATCCGGACATCGTGATCGTCGACAAGGAGCCGGTCGGCCTGCGCGGTGAGCTCAAGCCGGCGCTCGACATCCTGCGCCGGCGCGGCGCCCGCATCGTGCTCGGCCTGCGCGACGTGCTCGACGAGCCCGCCAAGCTGCTGGAGGAGTGGCGCCATAGCGGTGCGCTCGACGCCCTCGACAACATCTATGACGACATCTTCGTCTATGGGCTGGAAAGCGTCTATCAACCTCTTGCCGGCCTGCCGAACCAGCACCGCTTCGCCGGCAAAACCCGCTATCTCGGCTATCTCAAGCGGGCGGTCCCAAGCCCGATGCCGCCCAACCGCTATCCGCGGATCACCAAGCAGCCCTTCATTCTCGTCACCCCCGGCGGCGGCGGGGACGGTGCGGGTGTCATCGACTGGGTGATCTCGGCCTATGAAGCGGACCCGACCATCGCCTTGCCGTCGCTGATCGTCTTCGGCCCGTTCATGTCGCGAGAGAAACGCAAGGACTTTGCCGAGCGCATCGCCCGCAATCCTAAGCTCGAGGGCCTCGGCTTCGAGCCGCGCCTGGAACTGCTGATGAACCGCGCCCACTGCGTCGTCGCCATGGGAGGCTACAACACCTTTTGCGAAATCCTCTCCTTCGACAAGCCGGCTCTGATCGTGCCGCGCGTGCGGCCGCGGCTTGAGCAGGCCATCCGCGCCGGCCGGGCCGAGGAGCTGGGGCTGATCGACGTCCTCTACGATCCCACGCAGAACGGCGAAGGCGAGCGTGATCCGATGGTCATGGCCGCGGCGCTCCATGCCCTGCCGAAGCGGCTGCCACCCTCGCAGGCTTTCCTGCCGGATCTGCTCGACGGCCTTCCCACCATCTGCCGCGCGCTGGCCGATGATCTTTCCTCTCCCGTGCGCGGCCGTGCCCAGACGCCGAGCGCCCTGTCGAGCTGATGCTTGTGCTTGCGGCGATGTCGCCACTGGCAAAGAGCCGCAGCGCAAATTAAGCCTGCATCATGACGCTTTCGAACACGCTCGTCCCCATCGCCATCGGCGCCGTCGCCGTCGTGCTGCTGCTCGGCCTGATCAACATGATGCGTGGCGGCAGTGCCAACACCTCGCAGAGGCTGATGCAGCTGCGCGTGCAGCTCCAGTTCCTCGCGATCATCATCATCGTCTTCGTCCTGTGGTGGCGTAGCGGAGGATGACACCTCAACGATCAGGTAAGATCCTGATTCCATTCGATTTATCGAAACGACAAGCTGGGGATGGCGGCCCATGCGGAGCCGTCCCGCCACAATCCGAACACGAGAGTATGTGCTTCACTAACGCCTGCTCTCCTTCTCCGCCGGTCATCATGGTTCGCGTCGCGTTGCTTCTTCTTGCCGGTTGCCTGCTCAGCTCCCCGGGCTGGGCACAGTCGAGGTCTCTGCCGGCAAGCGCCTCGAGCTACGCCCCCGCCACCCCGATTCCCACACCGGGCTGGGAAACCCGTATCGGCGGTGGAATCGCCAATCCGGGCGGCCGCGAAGGCGGGCTGCTCAACATCAGCGGCGAATTGCTCTCGCCCCGGATCGTTCCGCTCAGCGACCGGATCGCCGCCGCCTTTATTCCGCGCTTCAACATCGGCTCCAGCATCAATCTCAATGGCACACGCTACGCCTATGCCGGCGCGGCCTGGACCTTCGACATCAGCCGCGACGTCTTCGTCGAGGCCAGCCTCGCGGCGGCGTTCCACGACGGCAAGACAGGCGCGATCATTCCGGAAAATCGCCTCAGCCTCGGCTGTAATACCGGGACGCGCGAAGCCGCCGCACTGGGCTTCAGGCTGTCGGACCGCTGGAGCCTCGTCACCTCGCTGGAGCATTTCAGCACGGCAGGCTGCTCCGGCCAGCCCGGCTCCCCTGCGCCGCGCGGCCCGGCCAATTTCGGCGCCAAGCTCGGCTACACCTTCTGACGGCTCGGCCGGCTGCAAGAGCCCGCTTCCGTCGCCGCCGCGGCGCGGTATAAGCGAGGCATGGTCAAGCTCAACCGCATCTACACCCGTACCGGCGACAACGGCACGACTGGCCTGACGGCCGGCCCGCGTCGTCCGAAATTCGACCTGCGGGTCGCGGCCTACGGCACTGTCGACGAAACCAATGCCTGCATCGGCCTGGCGCGGCTTCATGCCGCAGCCGAGGATACCGCCGTCGACGCCATGCTGGGGCGCATCAGCAATGACCTGTTCGACCTCGGTGCCGACCTCTCGACGCCCGAGACCGACAAGCCCCTCGCCTTCGAGCCACTGCGCATCGTCCAGGCCCAGGTCGACAGGCTCGAAAACGAAATCGACACGCTCAATGAGACGCTCGCGCCGCTGCGCTCTTTCGTCCTGCCGGGCGGCACGCCGGCTGCGACGCATCTCCATCTCGCCCGCACCGTCAGCCGCCGGGCCGAGCGCCTGATGGCCGAACTCGCCGCGACCGAAGGCGAGGCGGTGGCGCCACCGGCGCTCAAATACATCAACCGCCTGTCGGATTTCCTGTTCGTCGCCTCCCGCTTCCTCAACGCCAAGGCCGCCGGCGACGTTCTCTGGATCCCGGGCCAGAATCGCTGAGCCGCGCATGTTCGTCCCGATCTACGATGGCGTGCCGCTCCGCTTCACCCGTTCGGCCTTCATCACTTACGGGCTGATCGCCGCCTGCACCGTGCTCCTGCTCGCGCTTCGCTTCGGACCGCATCAGGAGAACGATATCGCCGTTCTCGCCGGTTTCGGCATGATTCCCTCGGTGCTGTTCGGCGCGGCGCAGCTGCCGGAGGGCCTCGCCCATGCCCCGCCCTGGCTCACCCTGTTCAGCAATATCCTGCTGCACGCCAGCTTCGCCCACCTCATCGGCAACATGCTGTTTCTCTGGGTCTTCGGCGACAACGTCGAGGATGCGATGGGTCATACCCGCTTCCTCGCCTTCTTCTTCCTCTGCGGGCTCGGCGGCTCGCTCGCCCATGCGCTGGCCAACCCGGAGTCCGAGCAGCCGCTGGTCGGAGCCTCCGGCGCGATCTCCGGCATCATCGCCGCCTATCTGATGCTCTATCCGCGCGTGCGGGTCTGGGGCCTGGCCTTCAAATGGATCCCCGTCCACGTCCCGGCGGTTTACACCTTGGGAGGTTGGATCCTGTTCCAGGCGGCTTCGGCCTGGTTCGATCCACAGGGTGATATCGGCTGGTGGGCTCATCTCGGCGGGCTCGTCACGGGGGCCGTGCTGACGCCACTGTTTATCCGTCGCGGTGTGGGCCTGTTCGGGCGGCGGGTAGCTCAGCCGTGACGGCGCCCCTGCCGGCCCCGATTGCGGTGGAACTGCGCCTCTTGACGACGTTGACAAGCGCAAATGCCCATCGCTACGGTCCGACCGCATTCCAGCCGAAGGCCGCGATGCCGTCATTCCGCTTTCTTCGGCGGCGCGGCGCGAGGCGCATCTCTTCTGAACGGTGATCTGGCAATGAAGATCTTGGTGCCCGTGAAGCGGGTTGTTGATTACAACGTTAAGATCCGCGTGAAGGCGGACGGTTCGGGCGTCGAGCTGGCCAATGTGAAAATGTCGATGAACCCGTTCGACGAGATCGCCGTCGAAGAAGCGCTACGTCTGAAGGAAGCGGGTAAGGCGACCGAGGTGATCGTCGTTTCGATCGGGCCGGCTCAGGCCGCCGAGACGATCCGCACGGGTCTCGCCATGGGCGCCGACCGCGGCATCCTAGTCAAGGTCGACGGCGTGGTCGAGCCGCTGGCGGTCGCCAAGCTCCTGAAGAAGGTGGTCGAGCAGGAGGCTCCCGGCCTCGTCATCCTCGGCAAACAGGCGATCGACGACGATTGCAACCAGACCGGCCAAATGCTGGCTGCGCTGCTGGGCTGGCCGCAGGGCACCTTTGCCTCCAAGGTCGAGCTGGCCGCGGATCATGTCGACGTCACCCGCGAGGTCGATGGCGGCCTGCAGACGGTCACGCTGAAGCTGCCGGCGATCGTCACCACGGATCTGCGCCTCAACGAGCCGCGCTATGCCTCGCTGCCCAACATCATGAAGGCGAAGAAGAAACCGCTCGACGAGACCTCGGCCGAGACGCTCGGCGTCGATGTCGCGCCCCGCCTCAAGGTGCTGAAGACGGCCGAGCCCGCCGGCCGCTCCGCCGGCATCAAGGTGGCGAATGCCGCCGAACTCGTCTCCAAGCTCAAGACCGCCGGGGTGATCTGATGACCACGCTGCTGATCGCCGAACACGACAACGCCTCGATCAAGGACGCCACCGCCAAGGCGCTGAGCGCCGCGGCCCAGCTCGGCGCACCCGTGCATATCCTCGTCGCCGGCCAGGGTGCCAGGGCCGCGGCCGATGCCGCCGCCAAGCTCGCCGGCGTCGAGAAGGTGCTGCTCGCCGATGACGCGGCCTATGGCCATGCGCTGGCCGAGCCGCTCGCCGCGCTCATCGTCAAGCTCGCCGGCGGCTACGACGCCATCGTCGCCCCCTCCACCACGACCGGCAAGAACGTGCTGCCGCGCGTCGCCGCCCTGCTCGACGTGATGCAGGTCTCGGACGTGATGAAGATCGTCTCGCCCGACACCTTCGAGCGCCCGGTCTATGCCGGCAACGCCATCCAGACGGTGCAGTCGAGCGATGCCAAGAAGCTGATGACCATCCGCACCGCCTCCTTCCAGGCGGCGGGCGAAGGCGGCTCGGCCGCGGTCGAGGCGGTTTCCGCCGCTGACAATCCCGGCAACTCGTCCTTCAAGGGTGAGGAAGTCGCCAAGTCCGACCGTCCCGAGCTGGCCTCGGCCAAGATCATCATCTCGGGCGGGCGCGCGCTGGGGTCGGCCGAGAACTTCGGCAAGGTGATCGAACCGGTCGCCGACAAGCTCGGGGCTGCGATGGGCGCCTCGCGCGCCGCGGTCGATGCCGGCTACGCTCCCAACGACTGGCAGGTCGGCCAGACCGGCAAGGTCGTGGCGCCCGAGCTCTACATCGCCGTCGGCATCTCCGGCGCGATCCAGCATCTCGCCGGCATGAAGGACTCCAAGGTCATCGTCGCCATCAACAAGGACGAGGAAGCGCCGATCTTCCAGATCGCCGATTACGGCCTCGTCGGCGACCTCTTCACTGTCCTGCCGGAACTCGACGCGGAACTGGCGAAAGCCGGCAAGTAAGGCTGTCATGTGCCGGGCCGCCCCGATGGGCGGCCCGTTCGCTCCCGCGAGGAGCGGGAAAGCTATCAGGAACGGATCATGTCGGACCAGGCGATCAGGAAGATCGGCATTATCGGTGCAGGCCAGATGGGCAACGGCATCGCCCATGTGACCGCGGCGGCGGGGTTCGACGTCAAGCTGCACGACGTCGCCGAGGAGCGGATCAATGCGGCGCTCGCCACCATCGACGGCAACATGGCCCGCCAGGTCTCGAAGGGCGCCCTCTCCGACGAAGAGCGCCATACGGCCATGGCCCGCATCGCGCCTGCCGTCGGCCTCGCCGATCTCGGCGACTGCGATCTCGTGATCGAGGCCGCGACCGAAAACGAGGAGATCAAGCGCAAGATCTTCACCGCCGTCTGTCCGCATCTGAAGCCGAAGGCGATCCTCGCCTCCAACACCTCCTCGATATCGATCACACGGCTTGCCGCCGCGAGCGATCGCCCCGAGCATTTCATCGGCATCCACTTCATGAACCCCGTGCCGCTGATGCAGCTCGTCGAGCTGATCCGCGGCATCGCCACCGATGACGGCACCTTCGAGCTTGCAAAGGACTTCGTCGGCAAGCTGCACAAGACGGTTTCGGTCTCGGAAGACTTCCCCGCCTTCATCGTCAATCGCATCCTGCTGCCAATGATCAACGAGGCGGTCTACACGCTCTATGAGGGCGTCGGCTCTGTCGAGGCCATCGACACCGCCATGCGGCTCGGCGCCAACCACCCGATGGGTCCGCTCCAGCTCGCCGACTTCATCGGCCTCGACACCTGCCTTTCGGTGATGCAGGTGCTCCATGACGGGCTGGCCGATTCCAAGTACCGCCCCTGCCCGCTGCTGGTGAAATACGTCGAAGCCGGCTGGCTCGGCCGCAAGACCAAGCGTGGCTTCTACGACTATCGCGGCGAAAAGCCGGTCCCGACCCGCTGAGGCCGCGCGCTGCCGCGTCAGTCGCGACTGATGCGGTTCTCGACGCCGGAGGTCGAGACGGAGGGCGGCTTGACGCCCGGCTCGGCGCGCCAGCGCAGCACATTCTTCGCGCCCTGCATCTCGATGCGGGCCGGCCCGGCGAGCGTCAGCTCCACCTCGTGGTCGGCCCCAGAGACATCGACCTTGGCCGATTCCGCCGAGGGCTTCACCGCCGTCCGTACCTTGTTCTTCGCCACCTCGACAACGAGGCTTCCAACCTGCTTGCCCTCGGCCTTGATCGAGATGCCGCTCACGACGAGTTCGTCGGCGGCTTCGAACGAGAGGCCGTGGTTGCTGCCGAGCACCTTGACCACGCCGCAGCGACCGGCGAGCGAAACCTGATTTTCGGCACCCGAGATAACCACGTCCTGCCCGTCCTCGCAGGTGAAATCGCGGGACATCCGGGCGCCCTCGATGGAGATTTCCTCGGCTAGGGCCGGGGCGGCCAGTGCCAAGGAGGCGAGCAGAGCGAAAAGACCAGCCTTCAAGCGACGTTCTCCATTCCAGCGTTCGAACCCACCTTGACGGGGCTTCGTGACAACTATCCGGAGAGTGGGGCGATCCTGTGCTCTCGCAGGCGCGGAAAACATGGTCGCAGCTGCAACAAGTTCCTTCACATTCCTGTCGTCTCGCGCTTACATTGATCGTCCAGCGGGATTCGTCCCGCTCGACGAAGCGGAGGTGCGACGGGTTTGACGGCGCATGTGATGCATCCGATGGCGTCGCCGGACGGCTGCCCGGCTCTCGTCCTCAATGCCGATTTTCGGCCACTCAGCTATTATCCGCTATCTCTCTGGAGCTGGCAGGATGCGATCAAGGCGGTCTTCATGGACCGCGTCAACATCGTCTCGGAATACGACACGGTGGTCCGCAGTCCGAGCTTCGACATGCGGCTGCCCTCGGTCGTTTCGCTCAAGAGCTACATCAAGCCATCGCGGACGCCGGCCTTCACCCGCTTCAATGTCTTCCTGCGCGATCGCTTCGCCTGCCAATACTGCCACGCGCGCGAGGAGCTGACCTTCGACCACGTCATTCCGCGCTCGAAGGGCGGTCTGACCACTTGGGAGAACGTCGTCGCCGCCTGCTCGCCCTGCAATCTGCGCAAGGGTGACAAGATGCCGGCCACTGTCGAGATGTTCCCGGCCCAGAAGCCCTATGCGCCGACGGTCAACGATCTGCACCGCAACGGCAAGCTCTTCCCGCCGAACTACCTGCACGAAAGCTGGCTGGACTATCTCTACTGGGATTCCGAGCTGGAGCCGTAAGGCTCAGGCCGCGCTGCCGCGACGTACCAGTCCGAACACGGCAAGCACGAACAGCCCTGCCGAAACCACGGCGTTCCAGCCCGCCAGCGACAGTCCCAGGAAGCGCCACGCCGCCTCGCCGCAGGACACCACGCGCACGCTCTGCAGTTGCTTCATGAAATCCTGCATGCCGGCCGCGGCAGGGATTCCGCCGCCGCAATCGCTCGGCCCGAGGAACCAGCCCCACTCCACGCCGGAGTGGTAGATGCCGAGCCCGGTGCTCCAGGCCATCAGGACCGCTAGCACCAGCAACCCCAGCCACTGCAGCCGCGCCGAGCGGGCCAGCGCCAGCGCGATAACTGACAGGGCGATGGCGGCGTAATGCGGCCAGCGTTGCTCCAGGCAAAGCTTACATGGCACCAGCCCGACCACGAGCTGGAAATACCAGGCCCCCGCGATCAAGGCGGCGCTGACGAGGCCAATGGCGCCGATCAGGCGCAGCGGCGACAGCATCCGGCTCCGGTTGGAGGCTGCATCGAAGGTGGAAGCTGTCATCGGCATCGGCTCAGCAGGAAAGAAGCTGGCCCGACCCTGCGACCAGCTTGAGGCCGAAATAAAGCAGAATCAGCACGGCCGCCGCGACGACGGCGATCACTTTCAGGCGACGTTCGATGAAGTGGCGAATCGTGTCGCCATAGCGCCGGAGCAGGAAGGCAAGCGCGAAGAAGCGTGCCCCACGTGCCAGGACACAGGAGACGACGAAGAAGGTCAGCCCGATATGCACCGCGCCCGCCAGGATCGTCACCACCTTGATCGGCGGCAGATGGGCAAGGCCGGACGTCGTGAGCAGGATCAGCGTCGTGTCGGGCCCCGCGCAAGCGCGCAGCGTGTCGAAGGCATCGAGCTTGCCATAGAAGGCAAGCACCGGCTTCGCAAGCGCCTCGAAGGCGTAGTAGCCGATCGCATAGCCCATGATGCCGCCGAGCACGGAAAACGTCGTCGCGATCAGCGCCAGCCGATAGGCCCGCATCGGCCTCGCCAGCGCCATCGGCACAAACAGCACGTCGGCCGGGATCAGAAAGAACGAGCTTTCGACGAAAGCGACGACTGCCAGCCAGAGCTCCGCTCGGGGGCGGGCCGCGAGCGACATGGTCCATTCGTAGAGGCGCTTCAGCATGGCGGCTCTAGAGCATGCAGCGGCCGGTGACGCAACGGCTTCCGCAGGCTTTCCCTGCTCCTCCGGGCCAGTGAGCGACGAAAGCTGTCATTGGGCCCGTTCCGCCGATTGACCGGCATCGATCGATCGCTATAGTCCGCCGGCCTGCAAGGGCCCCTGTGGCGGAATTGGTAGACGCGCTCGACTCAAAATCGAGTTCCGCAAGGAGTGCTGGTTCGATCCCGGCCAGGGGCACCATAACCCGGACAGCGGCCCCGCCCGCACCGGGGGCGCCGGATTCCGCGATCACTTCTTCCTTGTTTCGCCCTCGCTTGCCGTGCCCTCCCGCAGGCCATGCCGAACCACGAGCGCGATGATCTGCTGCGCCACGCCCTCGGGAATCGTCACGTCGAGTGCCAACCGCACGCGGTCCGGGCCACAACGCCTGGCAGAAAGCTCGAAGCCGTCACGGGTCACGCCCCGCAGGCGTCGCTGCCAGCCGCGTGAAATCAGCAGTGAATCCAGCCGCTTGCCGAATTCATTCAGTTCGAGGTCGAGACCGGCTTCGTCCAGAGCATCCATCTTCCAACTGCCTGCCAATCCGGAAGACTGTCCTTGAAACGGGGTGCCCGCTTAAGAATCGGCTTTACGGATCATTAAAATGCAAGCGAGGGCCCGGCCCTCCACAGCTTCGCGCCCGACCCGTTACATGTCCGGCTGTGCGGCAAAGACATATCACGCGGCTCGTCACGAGCGTTGCCTGAAGCGCAGGCGTAATGCCGTCCATTTCTCGACGGCCCAAAGCGTGAAGCGCGCCACCGGCCGGCGCAGGATCGGGACATCACCAGCCAGCAGGAGCAGGCCGAGCGGCAGCATCCAGATGCCGAGGCCGGGCAGGATCGAGAAGATGCCGCCCAGCACGAGCAGCACACCGGCCGGCCATCTGATCCAGACCGACCGTGGATGGCGCAGCCAGCGCAAACTCGCCCCCAGCCAGGGCGGTGCCTCCTGCTCGAGCCGCCGAAAGGCGCGGCGAAGTTCCTGTCTGCCTTGCGGCATGCATTCTTCCCTATCGATTCGACTCCACAGGCCCTCGCACGGCGCTTCAGGATGGCCTTGCACTGCGCCCTACGCTGGTCCATGCCAGCCGGAAGCCGAGGCTACAGACCGAGGCTTCACATATCTTCTTGGCGAAGATCGGGACGTCCGCATGCGCCTCCTCGTCATCAATCCGAACACGATGCCCGAGATGACATCTCTGGTCGTGCGGGCCATCGAACCACATCTGCCGGCGGAGGTGACGCTCGTCCCCGTCACGGGCCGTTTCGGCGCCCAATACATCGCCAGCCGCAGCGCAAGCGTCATTGCGGCTCATGCCGCACTGGAGGCTTTCGCCGACCACGGCGGGGGCTGTGACGGCGTCTACCTCGCCTGCTTCGGCGACCCTGGCTTGCTCGCTCTCAAGGAACTCGCGCGCGTACCCGTCGTCGGCATGGCGGAGGCAAGCAGTCGCCTCGCAGCCCGGCAGGCGGAGCGTTTCGCGATTGTCACCGGAGGCGAACGCTGGGGACCGATGCTGCACGAATTCCTCGGCTCGCTCGGACTGGGCGGCCGGTTAGCCGCGGTCGAGACCGTGGCGCCGACCGGCGCCGACATCGCCCGGGATCCGGAGGGATCGATCGCTCTCCTGGCTGAGGCTTGCAACCGCACGGTAGCGCGTGACGGCGCCGGTGCCGTCGTTCTCGGCGGCGCTGGGCTGGCCGGCCTCGCTACCCGCGTCCAGCCTCATGTCGCCGTGCCGGTGATCTGCTCGGCCGAAGCGGGAGTAAAGATGCTGCTCGAGGCCCTCCGGCAGCCAACGGCCAAGCCGCAGAACGGCGACCTCGCCCTGCCGGCGCCGACTGGCAGCACGGGCCTCTCGGACCGCCTCGCCGGCCTGCTGGCAAACCCCTGAGAGAATCAGTTCTTCCTGGCCAGCGAAACCCCGTTGAGGCCAGCGATCCAGTCCGAGATCATCGGCACATAGTCCTCGCCCTTGCCGCTGGCGACCGCCGTGGCGAAGCTGTTCTTCACCGCATTGCCGATCGGATTGGCGACCCCGGCCGCATTGGCGACGCCCTCCAGATAGCGGACGTCCTTGAGCGCATTGGACAGCGTGAACTTATGGGCGTTGGGATCACGCTCCAGCACGTATTGCATGAAGGTCTGGTAGAAGCCGCAATCCATCCGGCTGCCACGAATGACGCTGTCGAAGACCTGCGGCGTGATGCCGATTTTCTCGCCGAGCGTCAGCGCCTCGGCATAGATCGCCGCATAGCCCAGCGACAGGAAGTTATTGATTAGCTTCATCTTGTGGCCGTCGCCGACGAGGCCGAGATGGACGATTTTCTGCGCCCAGGCCTCGCAGGCGGGCTTGATCCGCGCGAACACCTCGGGCGAAGCGCCGATCATCGTCGAAAGTTGGCCCTGAACCGCCTGGGCCGGCGTGCCGCCAAGTGGTGCATCTGCCAGATGCAGCCCCTTGGCTTCGAGCTCGACCGCGAGCCTGACGGTCACGGTCGGATCGGAGGTCGAGCAGTCGACGACGACTGTGCCCGGCCTGGCGCCGGCGATGATGCCGGTCTCCCCCTTCAGCACCTCCTCGACCTGCGCCGAGCCGGTGACGCACAGGAAAATGATGGTGGAGCGACGCGCCAGCTCGCCCGGCGTCTTCGCCTCGACGGCACCGGCTGCGACGAGCTCCTCGACCGGCTTACGGTTGCGATGGCCCATCACCGTGAGCGGGAAGCCTTTCGCCACGAGATTGGCGGCCATGCCCTGGCCCATGAACCCGACACCGATGAAGCCGATCGACTCCTTGTTGGCACTCATTTTCATATTCTCCTGCTTGTCTGTATGAGTATGCGAACGGGAGAGATTCCTCCGAAACGGATGGCTTCAGGACGCATGACGACGCTCGCCCTCGACATGGACCAGCGATGACCGCCGACAGCCCGTCCCAGCCCAGCCCTGCGATCGTCGCCGGCCGCAGTCGCGTCACCCTTCAGATCATCGCCGACCGTCTTTCCGTCTCGACCGCGACGGTCTCGCTGGCTCTGCGCGATTCGCCTCTGGTGGCGGAAGCGACGCGCCAGCGCGTGCGCGAGATCGCCCGTGAAATGGGCTACAGCTACAACCGCAGCGCCGCCGCGCTGCGCACCGACCGCACCAACATTATCGGCGTCGGCTTCCACGACATCACCAACCCCTATTTCGCCGAACTGCTGGCCGCCATCGAGGAGACCACCGCCAATTTCGGCCGCTCGCTCCTGCTTGGCACCTACGCCGAGGATCTGAAGCGGCAGGAGCGGGTGCTGAACTCGCTGGCCGAGTACCGGCCGGATGGCATGATCCTCTGCCCCGCAGGCGGCAGCACGGCCGAAAGCCTGCGCCATCTGGTCGAGACCGGCGTGCCGATCGTCCAGCTCTCGCGCGAAATTCCCGAGCTCGGGCTCGATTTCGTCGGCGCCGACGACCGCCACGGCATCCTCCAGGCGATGGAGCATCTCATCGGGCTGGGACATCGGCGCATCGCCTTCCTCTGCGCCAATGAGGGTATCTCGACCGGGCGCAACCGCTACCATGCCTATCTGGAGGGGCTGACACAGCACGGCCTGTCGATCGACCCCGCGCTGGTCTATTTCTCCTATGGCACGCGCGAGAACGGGCTCAAGGGCATCCAGCAGGTGCTCGATGCGGCCGAGCCGCCGACTGCCGCCGTCTGCATGAACGATCTTGCCGCCTTCGGCGCCATGCTGGGCCTGCGCCATCGCGGGCGCGAGGCCGGCACCGACTTCGCCCTGATCGGCTGCGACGACGTGAAGGAGGCCGCGCAATGGTATCCGGCGCTGACCACCATCCACAATTTCCAGAACCAGATGGGCGCGAAATCGGCCGAATTCCTGCTCCAGCGCATTGCCGAGCCGGCGGCGCCCCAGCAACGCCTGCTGCTGACGCCGGAACTCGTACTGCGCGGAACGACCTGCCCGCCCCGCTGACCCGCTAGGCATCGTTCGCAGGCTTGGTGTTGAGAGCACGATAGGCCCGCACCACCTGCGAATCGTCACGCCCGCCATGGCCCAGCCCCGAAGCGGCGAGGAACATCTGATGGGCGGCCGCGGCCAGCGGCAGTGCGGTCTTCGCCGCCCGCCCGGCATCGAGCACGATCCCTAGATCCTTGACGAAGATGTCGACGGCGCTGGCGACAGCCGGGTCCGGCTCGTGCATGCGCGGACCGCGATCCTTCAGCATCCATGACGAGGCCGCCGAGCCCCCCATGATCTCGAACAGCAGCCGCCCGTCGATGCCGGCCTTCTCGGCAAGCGACAGCGCCTCGGCAGCGACCGCGATGTGCACGCCACAGAGGAGTTGGTTGACGGTCTTGACCGTCGCCCCCTGCCCCGCCTTCTCGCCAACATGGAAGACCTTGTCGCCGAGCGCATCGAGCACTGGCTTCGCACGCTTGAAGCTGTCGCTCGGCGCACCGACCATGATGGTCAGCGTTCCACCCCGCGCGCCATTGACGCCACCCGAGACCGGCGCATCGATGAAATGCCGGCCTGTCTTGGTGACGTCGGCCGCGATGGCCTCGGCCTCGCCCGGCGGGCAGGTCGCCATCAGGATAACGGTGGCATCCGGCGCCAGCGCCGCGAGCGCCCCGGCCCCGAACAGCACAGCACGCGCCTGCGCGGCGTTGACCACCATCAGCAGGAGCGCATCGGCACCGGCGGCAGCTTCGGCCGCGCTCGCAGCAGCCTCGCCACCGGCCGCCGCCAGCGCCTCGCGCGCCGCCTCGCGCATGTCGAAGCCACGGACCCTGAACTGCCGCTTGACCAGATTCTCGGCCATCGGCGCGCCCATCGCGCCGAGCCCGATGAAGGCGATGGTGGAAATCGGATTGTCAGGCATCAGTCGGCAGCTTTCGCGAGATCGCGTGACGCACCTGCAGCACGACACGATGGGAGCATGGATGCCCGGCGCCGGGCTGGCGGCGCCGGCGCACCGGTCTCATTCCTTCACTGCGCCCGTCATCGAGGCGACGTAGTAGTCGACGAAGAAGGAATAGAGGATCGCGACGGGGATCGAGCCCAGCAGCGCACCCGCCATCAGCGAGCCCCAGTGGTAGACGTCGCCCTCGACAAGCTGGGTCAGCACGGCGACAGGCACCGTCTTCTTCTCCGCTGACTGGATGAAGGCGAGCGCGTAGATGAACTCGTTCCAGGACAGGGTGAAGGCGAAGATGCCGGCCGAGATCAATCCGGGCATGGCAAGCGGCAGGGTGATGCGCCACAGCGTCTGCAATCGCGTCGCCCCGTCGATCATCGCACATTCCTCGAGCTCGTAGGGGATCGACTTGAAATAGCCGATCAGGAGCCAGGTGCAGAACGGAATCAGGAAGGTCGGATAGGTCAGGATCAGCGCGAGCGGCGAGTCGAACAGCCCGAACTGGAAGATCAGCGTCGCCAGCGGGATGAACAGGATCGAGGGCGGCACGAGATAGGCGAGATAGATCGCCAGACCCACATATTGCGAGCCCTTGAACCTCAGCCGCTGGATCGCATAGGCGGCGAGCACGCTCGAGAACAGCGAGAGCGCCGTCGCCACCGCCGCGACCATCATCGTGGTCCACAGCCATTGCGGATAGTCGGTGTGGAACAGGAGCTTGTTGATGTTCTCGAGAGTCGGCGACTTCACCCAGAACGGGTTGTTGTTCTTGTAGTCGAGCAGCTCCCCGTTCGGTTTGATGGCGGTGATCGCCATCCAGTAGAACGGAAACAGCAGGATGAAGACGAAGATCGACAGCGGCAGATAGAGCGTGATGAAGCGCCGCGGGCCGGACGACCAGTCGATGACACCGTCTCGCTCCTTGTCCTTGAGATGCGGGCGTGCGCTGAGGGTCTGGTCAGTCATTGTCTTCCCCCTGCTGCCACTTGCGCCGGGCGAGGCCGAAATAGCTGAACAGCGTCGCCATCACGAGGAACGGGATCATCGCCACCGCGATCGCCGCACCCTCGCCGAGCTGGCCGCCGGGGATGCCGCGCTGGAAGGCGAGCGTCGCCATCAGATGCGTGGCGTTGACCGGCCCGCCGCGGGTAATGGCGTAGACGAGCTGGAAATCGGTGAAGGTGAACAGCACCGAGAAGGTCAGCACCACCGCGAGGATCGGCATCAGCATCGGCAGCGTGACATGCCGGAAGCGCTGCCAGGAGTTGGCGCCATCCAGCATCGCCGCCTCGTAGAGCGAGGGCGAGATCGTCTGCAAGCCGGCCAGCAGACTGATCGCCACGAAGGGAATGCCGCGCCAGATATTGGCGGCCATCAGCGAGAACCGCGCCGGCCAGGGCTGGCCGAGGAAGTCGATATAGGTGTCGCGCCAACCGAGTACGTCGACCAGCACATAGGAAATGATCGAGAATTGCGGATCGTAGATCCACCAGAAGGCGATCGCCGAGAGCACGGTCGGCACGATCCAGGGGATCAGGATGATCGCGCGCAACAGTGATTTGAACGGCAGATGGTTGTTCAACAGCAGCGCCAGCCAGAGGCCGAGCGCGAATTTCCCGAAGGTCGCCACGCCCGTATAGAGCAGCGTGTTCCAGACCGAGGTGATGAAGACCCGGTCGTACCAGAGCGACTCGAAATTCTCGAAGCCGATGAACTGTCCGACCCGGCCGATGCGGGTGTCGGTGAAGGCGAGCCAGATGCCGAGCCCCAGCGGGTAGCTGAGGAAGACAAGCAGGAAGCCTGCCGCCGGCAGCAGGCATAGAAAGATCAGGAACGGCTTGTAGTCGAACAGACGCACCAGCCAGCTCTGCTGCAGGCTGTGGACGGTTCGCGATTCGGCGGCAGCTACGGCCATGGCGCCCTCGCGTTTGGGTCGACAACGGCATCGGGCCGGAAAGTGATGATCACTTTTCGGAAAAATCCGATGCGATAACAAACGAAAAGATCGTCGTTCTCGCGCCCGGTCAGGCGCGCGGCGATCTTTCCTCGGCCGCCGGGCGAACCGGCGGCCGCATCAGTCCGGATCGGCTCCGGAACGGAATCAGCTCTTGTAGTAGCGCTTGGCCCGACGCTCGGCCTCCTTGGCCGCCTCTTCCGGCGTCGCCTGGCCGGAGCAGACCGAAGCGACCATCTGCACGACGACGTATTCGGCGTTGACCGTACCGGCGGCCTCGTTGATCGAGCCCTTGTAGCCGCTCCACAGCGCTCGTTCCCAGGTGTCGCGGTAGACCACGATCTTCGGATCGCTCGACCAGACCTTGCTCTCGGCATAGCCCTTCAGCGGCTGGGTCCAGTAGCCATAGCAGCCGGTCAGCCACTTGTCGTACTGCTCCTTCTCCATCATGAAGCGGAGATATTCCTTGGCCGCGTTCGGGTATTTGGTGTGTTTGAACGCCATGGCGTTGATGATCAGCGCCGGCTCCGACGGACGCCCGAGCGGACCGACGGGCATGGTGGCGTGATTCAGGTCCTTGCCAATGGCGGCGGTCTTCTCGTCCTTCGAATTCTTGATCGAGAAATAGAGCGAGACGCCGTTCTGGGTGACGCCGATCTCGCCCGCCGTCAGCGCCTTGTTGTTGCTGATGTCGAGCCAGGAGAGCGTGCCGGGGATGAAGGTCTCGTAGAGCGCCTTGGCGTATTTCAGCGCCTCGATCGTCTCCTTCGAGTTGATCGCGACCTTGTTGTTCTCGTCGACCATGTAGCCGCCATGGGTCCACACGAGCCAGTTGCAGAAGGCGTTGCCGTCACCCACGGCATTGCCGAGGGCGAAACCGGCCGGGTGGCCGTTTTCCTTGAGCTTGCGGCAGAGCTTGAGGAAGCCGTCGAGATCCTTCGGGAAGGTGTCGAAGCCCGCTTCCTTGACCCAGGACTCGCGATAGACCGCCGGCGCGCCGGAAGCGCCCATCGGGATCGAAATCCACTGGTTGGTCTTGTCCTTCTTGCCGTATTTCTCGGCGATCGGATACCAGCCGCCATATTTCTTGCCGAGCTCCTCGGCGATGGGCGTGAGGTCGATCAGCTTGTCGGAGAAGATGTGCGGATCGTCCGCCCAACCGACCACGACATCGGGACCAGCACCGGTATTGGCGGTAACCGCCGTCTGCGGGCGCAGGTCCTCCCAGCCGGCATAGTCGACCTTGACCTGAACGCCGGTCGCCTTGGTGAAGGCCTCGGTGTTCTCGTCGAAGATCTTCTGGTCGGGATCGACGAACTTGGTGGGGCGCAGCACGCGCAGCGTCGCGCCCTTTTCGATATTGGCCTGCGCAATCGCCGGTGCCAGCGGCAGGGTCGCGCCAGCGGCAAGCCCGGCGCCGCCGATCAATACATCACGTCTCGAAATGCCCATGGTGATGTTCTCCTCCGTGAAAAGCCGCGAGGGCCTGCATCGGACCCCCGTCATGCATGGTTGTCGCCGCAAATCTGACGCTGCCCGCGGTCCATGACCAGGCGGGCTGCGAATCTCTCAGAGACGCTTGCCCGTGGCCGCGTCGAAGAGATGCGTGACGCCGGTATCAGGCGCGATGCCGATGCTCTCGCCGGGCTGCGCGGTGATGCGCTCGCGGAAGACGCAGGTGAGATCCTGGCCGCCGCAGCGGACGACGACCTGCGTCTCTGAACCGGTCGGCTCGATCACCACCACCTCGGCCTTGATGCCGTTGGGGTCGAGCCGGACATGCTCTGGCCGGATGCCGTAGACTGCGGCGTTGCCCTCGGAACCGGCCGGAAGCTTGCCGATCGGCCAGATCAGCGGCGCGCCGCCCTTCGGATTCTCCGCCTCGAACCCCGCCGCTGTGATCTTGCCCTTGAGCAGGTTCATCGAGGGCGAGCCGATGAAGGCGGCGACGAAGAGGTTGGCCGGATTGTCGTAGAGGTCGAGCGGCGCACCCATCTGCTCGACGATGCCGTCATGCATCACCACGATCTTGTCGGCCATGGTCATGGCCTCGATCTGGTCGTGCGTGACGTAGACGGTCGTCGTCTTCAGACGCTGGTGCAGCTCCTTGATCTCGGTGCGCATCTGCACGCGCAGCTTGGCGTCGAGATTGGAGAGCGGTTCGTCGAACAGGAAGACCTGCGGATCGCGCACGATGGCGCGGCCCATCGCGACGCGCTGGCGCTGGCCGCCGGAAAGCTGGCGCGGATAGCGCTCGAGCAGATTGCTCAAGCCCAGGATCTGCGCCGCCTTGCTGACGCGGTCCTCGATCTCCGTCTTCGGCGCCTTCCGCAGCTTCATCGAGAAGGCCATGTTGTCGGCGACCGTCATATGCGGATAGAGCGCATAGTTCTGGAACACCATGGCGATGTCGCGTTCCTTCGGCGGAACGTCGTTCACCACCTTCGGCCCGATGCGGATCTCGCCGCCGGAGATGTTCTCCAGCCCTGCGATCATCCGCAGCAGCGTCGACTTCCCGCAGCCGGACGGGCCGACCAGGATGACGAACTCCCCGTCGTCGATGTCGATGTCGACGCCATGAATCACCTGCGTCGAACCATACGCCTTGCGAACATCGGCGATCTGGACTGAGGCCATCCTTCCCTCCTTGCTACCGTCCCCGGACGCCCGCAACCTCTGCAGGCATCGGCCTTGATATCGGCTTCTTGTGACCGATCGATGCGAACGAGACCGCCATTCCCGGCGGTTGTATCCCCGTGCGTCTGGGATAAAGTCATACGATACCCGGAAGCCTGTCAAGCAGGACACGAGCCGGGTGACGGGCCGGGGAAGCACGCAGTTGCCGCAGGGCGAGAGCAGAGATCGATCCATGCGGGTGCGCGATTTCTCGCGGCCGACGACACTCAATCCGGACCGTCTCTTCGGCCAGGTCGCCCAGAAGCTCGCGGTTGCGATCATCAGCGGGGATATCGGCGCCGGCGAATTGCTCCCCAATGAAGACGATCTGCGCGCCGACATCTCGGTTTCGCGCACCGCCTATCGCGAGGCGGTGAAGGTCCTCACGGCCAAGGGCCTGGTCGAGGCAAGACCCAAGAGCGGCACGCGCGCCGCGCCGCGCGAACGCTGGAACTTGCTCGACACCGATGTCTTGGCCTGGCATTTCGAGGCCGATCCGAACGAGAAATTCATCCGCGATCTCTTCGAGTTACGCCGTTTCGTCGAGCCCAGTGTGGCGCGGCTGGCCGCCCAGCGCCGCAGCGCCGCCGACATCGCCCGCATCGAATCCGCCCTACGGGCGATGACTGATAACCCGCCCTATTCCGACGCCTGCGTACGCGGCGATCTCGCGTTCCACGAAGCGATCTTCGCTGCATCCCAGAACGCGCCGCTGCAATGCCTGGCGAGTGCGGTCATCGCCACCCTGCAATGGTCGCTGGTGCTGAAGAAGGGCGAGGACGAGGCCTTCGCCGACTCCCTGCCCGACCATGAGAACATCCTGCTCGCGATCATCGACCGTGACGGCGATCTCGCCGCGGTTCGCATGACAGGGTTGGTCATCGACAGCTTGAACACCACGCTGGCATCGGTGAATGTCGGGCAGGGAGAGCCCGACAAAATCACCAGAATAAATCATACTAAATAATGAGACGGCGCCTCAGCGCGAGGGGCCGCTTCGAGCGAAACCTGTTACGAGGTTTCCGACAGCGCCTGACGGTTTTAATCGTTTCATAAGACACGAATCACCGCAATGACGGATATGGACAGACCACGATGACAGCCTCCGACCGCTCCGAGATCATCATGACCGGCCCGCTGATGGCTTATGCCGCCGATCAGTTGAAGGCCCGCTTCACCGTTCACGAGCTCTGGAACGCGCCGGATCGCGACGCCCTGCTGCGCGAAGTCTCGGGCCGGGTGCGCGGCGTCGCGGCCGGCGGAGGACACAAGCGGGTCGATGCGGCGCTGTTCGATGCCTTGCCGAAGCTCGAGATCGTCTCGAGCTTCGGTGTCGGCTACGACCATGTCGATGCGGCCGAAGCCGGCCGGCGCGGCCTTGTCGTCACCAACACGCCCGATGTCCTGACCGATGAGGTTGCCGACCTCGCCCTCGGCCTGCTGATCGCCACCGTCCGCCAGCTCCCGCAGGTCGACCGCTATCTGCGCGCAGGCAAGTGGTTGAAGGGCAATTATCCGCTGACGGCCTCGCTGCGCGGGCGCAAAGTCGGCATCGTCGGCCTCGGCCGCATCGGCAAGGCGGTCGCGCAGCGCGTCGAGGCCTTCGGCCTTCCGGTCGTCTATCACGGCCGCTCACGCCAGGCGGATGTTCCCTATCGCTACTATCCCTCGCTCGTCGACATGGCGGCCGATGTCGACGTCCTGATTTCCGTCGCACCGGGTGGCGCCTCGACCCATCACATCATCAATGCCGAGGTGCTGAAAGCGCTCGGTCCCAATGGCATCCTCGTCAATGTCGGGCGCGGTACGGTGGTCGACGAGCAGGCCTTGATCAAGGCTCTCCAGGACGGGACGATCCTGTCCGCCGGTCTCGACGTCTTCGAGGACGAGCCGCGCGTGCCGGCCGAGCTGATCGCCATCGAGCACGCCGTGCTGCTGCCCCATGTCGGTTCGGCCTCCGTCCATACGCGCGAGGCGATGGGCCAGCTGCTGGTCGACAATCTGGTTTCATGGTTCGATGGCAAGGGGCCGCTGACGCCCGTGTCGGAGACGCCATGGAAAAAGGCCTGATCCGGCGGCTTCTGCCGCTCCTCCTGCTCGGTGCCGGCGCCCTGCCGGCCGCTGCCCAGACGGTGCCGCTTCCGCGCGGCGCCGACAAGGCACCGGAGCCGATCCGGCGCTGGCTCGGCGCCTGGGACCTCGAACTCGCCGGCGCGGCGCGCCGCTGCACCGTCACGCTCGGCGCGGAGTTGTCCGGCAATCTGCGTCAGCTTCGCTTCCCGGCGACTTGCCGACGCGCCCTGCCCATTCTCGACACCGCGACCGCATGGACCTTGTCCGCCGGTAGCCAGCCACAGCTGCTCGACGCATCCGGCAAGGTCCTGGTGAGTTTCCATGCCGGCTCTGCCGAAACCGGGCTTGATGGCAAGGGCAGCGACGGCAAGGCCTATCGGCTCGATGCGAAGGGGCATCCGCGCGTCGCTGGCCGGCCCCCGCAGGGCCCCACGATGCCCGCCGAGGCTGCCCAGCGGCCGACCGTTGTCGACCCGGCGCGTGCGCCGGCCCCGGGCGATCTGCCCGGCCGCTACCAATTGATGCGCCAGCAGAACCGCGAGGCCTGTCGTCTCCTGCTATCGCCCCCGACGACCGGGCAGGATGCGGGCCAGGGAGCCGCGGCAGCATTCGAAGGTCGCTGCCAGGATACCGGACTCACGATCTTCGACCCCGTCAGCTGGCGCTATGCCAGCGGGCGCCTCTCGCTCGTCGCGCGCCGCGGCCACAGCGTCGAGCTCATCTTCGAGAATGGTCAGTGGCGCAAGGATCCGGCCGTGGGCGCACCCCTTCTGATGCGCAAGCTCGCGCCCTGACAACCGCGACGAGCAGAAGCGCGCCGCCGCTGGATCTGGAACGATCCATCGAAGCCGAATGCGTCCTCCGGGTCCGCCATCGCTCGCGATCGCGCCGGGGCGAATGGCACTTCATTGTTAATGATTGTTAACCATGACATTGCGGGGAAGCTGTGCAAACTGCGCCCTCACCGCACCGTCCTTGCAAGGCTGATCCGGGTCGGATCGCGCCTGTGGTCGGCCGGAAGCTTTGAGGAGGACCAAGATGTTCAACGCCAAATCGCTGCTCGATGCCCTGGTCAATGCTGGCAGTCAGGCCGCTTCGCAGGCGGGTCAGCAGGGCGGCCTGGGTGGCGTGCTCGGCGGTCTGGCCGAACAGGTCCAGCGCTCGGGAGGGCTCGGTGGCCTCGCCGGCCAGATTCTGACCCAGGCCACGCAAGGCCTCGGGGATGCCGCCCGGCAGACGGGCGTGCAGCAGGGCGCGACCGATGCGCTCGGGCGCGTAGCCGGCGGCCAGACGGCCGGCGACCTGCTGGCCCAGGCGAAAGGCGCCCTCACCAACAATCCCGCCCTGGCGACGGCCGTTCTCGGTGGCCTCGGCGCACTCGTTTTCGGCTCCAGCACCGGCCGTTCCGTCGCAGCCTCGGCTGCGAAGCTGGGCGGCCTCGCCCTCATCGGTGGCCTCGCCTACAAGGCCTATCAGAACTACCAGGCTGGCAAACCGCTGCTTGACGGCAATCAGCAGCAGATCCTGCCTGCCCCCGCCGGAACCGGCTTCGAGCCCCAGGCAGCTACCGAAGCCACGGCCCTCACCTTCATCCGCGCCATGATCTCTGCCGCGGCCGCCGACGGCAATATCGACGCAGAAGAGCGCAAGGCCATTCTCGGCGGGCTGAAGGAGGCAGGGCTCGACGCCGAGGCGCATGACTGGCTCGCTCAGGAGATGGCGAAGCCGGCCTCGATCGACCAGCTTGCCGAAGCCGCCGAAACGCCCGAGCTCGCCACCCAGATCTATGTGGCCGCGCGCCTCGCCATCAATCCGGATACACCGGCCGAAAAGGATTTCCTGGCGGGTCTCGCCGGATCGCTCGGTCTCGACACCGAGCTTGTGGCCAATATCGACGCCGCCGCGAGCACCGCGAAGGTGTAGATCGCGCTGCCGACCAAAGCGCGCCGGCGCCCCTGCGATTGGCCGGTTTCCGCATCGGCGGAAGCCGCTCATTAAGCATGGCGTTGAATTCGTTGCCGGTTTTGGCAGCCTGTGCACGCCCGCTTAGGGGTTTTCCGCCCACAACCCCCGCGCCGGTTTGGCCGGCCGCCGTTTCTTCGCGTTTCCGACGTGACGGCAGACGACGCAGGAGCGCTGGGGAGCCCCGATATGTCCGTGACCGCAATGATCAGGGCGATGCGGCCACATCACTGGCTCAAGAACGGGCTGGTCTTCGTTCCGATCCTACTCAACCATGACGTCTTCGATCCGACAGCGCTCTGGCTCGGTCTTGTCGCCTTCGTGGCCTTCAGCCTGATCGCCTCGGCGATCTACCTGCTCAATGACATCAAGGACGTCGAAGCCGACCGCAGACATCCGACGAAGTGCAAGCGCCCCATCGCCGCCGGTGAGATCACGGCGGCTCAGGCCTATGCCGCGGTCCCCATCCTTCTGATCGCCGCCTTCTCCACCGTCCTGCTCGTGCCACAACCGAAATACTACCTGCTCGCGCTGCTGGCCTATCTCTTCCTGGCGCTGGCCTATCTGCTGGTCCTGAAGCGCAAGCTGCTGGTCGACGTTCTCGGCCTTGCCGCCATGCACACGCTGCGCATTCTGGCCGGCAACGCGGCTGCCGCCATCCCGATCTCCTCCTGGCTGCTCGCCTTCGCGATGTTCCTGTTCCTCAGCCTTGCCCTGGTGAAGCGCTATGCGGAACTGCGCCTGACCCAGGATCAGTCCGGTCTGAAGAAGGTGGGGCGCGGCTATCACGCCGAGGATATCGAGGCCCTCTCCCAGCTCGGCATGGCCTCGGGCTGCACCTGCGCCCTCATCATGGCGCTCTACGTCGACAGCGCCAATGTGAAGCAGCTCTACAGCCAGCCAAAGCTGATCTGGCTCGTCTGCCCGATCATCCTCTACCAGATGGCCCGAATCTGGTTCCTGGCCCGGCGCGGCCTCGTGCCCGACGATCCCCTCATCTTCATGATCCGCGACTGGCGCAGCCAGGTCATGGGCCTGGTCGTGGTCCTGATCATGGTCGCGGCGACGGTCGTGCCATGACGGCCCCGCCCGGCGAGTATCGCTCCTGGGGCGGCCTCGTGGCACGCGGCAGCGAGATCGTCGGTGCCGCGGATTGGATCGCACATCGTGCCGGTCATCGCAGCCCGGTGCTGGCCTATGGCAACGGTCGGTCCTATGGCGATTCCTGCCTGAATGACGGCGGCACGCTGATCGATACGCGCGGGCTCGACGAGGTGCTGGCCTTCGACCGGGAAACCGGCCTGCTGACCTGCGAGCCGGGGCTCCTGTTCGACCGGCTGCTCGACATCGTCGTGCCGGCCGGCTGGTTTCCACCCGTGACGCCGGGAACCAGCTTCGTGACGATCGGCGGCGCGCTCGCCAACGACGTGCACGGCAAGAACCACCACAGCGCCGGCACCTTCGGCTGCCATGTGCGTGCCTTCGAATTGATGCGCTCCGACGGGCAGAGCCTGCTCTGCGCACCCGACATCAACGCCGATCTCTTTGCCGCCACGATCGGCGGTTTCGGGCTGACAGGGCTGGTCACGCAGGTGACGCTGCAGCTCATGCCAATCCGCTCGGCCGCGATGGAGCAGGAAATTCTGCATTTCGACAATCTAGACGGCTTTTTCGAACTGGCCGCCAGCTCCGATGCGACCCACGACTACACCGTCGCCTGGGTCGATGCGCTGGCGAGCGGTCGTCATCTCGGCCGGGGGGTCCTCTTCCGCGCCAATCATGCACCGGATTACGGCTTCCTGCCCCCGTCGGTGGGTCGCAACCTGCGCTTTCCGGTCAGGCCGCCCTTTCCCTTGATCAACCGGACGACGCTCAGCGCCTTCAACTGGCTCTATCGTCACAGCCAGCCGCGTGGCGCGGCGCCGCGCCGGGTGCCCTACCGCCCCTTCTTCTACCCGCTCGACCGCATCCGGGACTGGAACCGCGTCTATGGTCCTCAGGGCCTGCGACAATTCCAATGCGCCGTCCCGATGGCGGAAGCCCGCTCCGCCGTCGAGGAGATGCTGCGGCGGACGCTTGCAGCCGGCGAAGCCTCTTTCCTGACCGTCCTCAAGCTCTTCGGCGCCAAGCGCTCGCCCGGATTGATGTCCTTCCCGATCCAGGGCGCGACACTGACGCTCGACTTCGCCAATCGTGGCGCCCGCACCGAGGCCTTGCTGACGGAGCTCGACCGGATCGCGATCGCGGCAGGCGGCCGCGTCAATCCCTACAAGGATGCCCGCATGTCCCCGGCGACCTTCCGGGCATCCTTTCCGCAGTGGCGCGCGTTCGCCGCCCATATCGATTCCGGCTTCTCCTCCGATTTCTGGCGCCGCGTCGGCAGCGGCTAACCGCCACGCCCCGGGAACATCACAGCCCCGTGAGGGAGCAGCAGCCTCCGCTCCCCATCGGAGCCTCAGACTGCTAGCAGCTGCGTCATGCCTCCTTCCAAGAAAGACAGGCCGGCACCGACGCCGAACGCTGCCTTCTCGCCGACTCGTCGCCAGGCCATCGCCATGACCCTGCTCTCGCCGATTGCCGCCTCGCCGGCACGTGCGAAGCCTCCGCTCTTTACAGGACCAAGCTCGCAGTTCGTGCAGCTCGATCCACCCGAGGAGGCCGGCTCCCTCGTGCTGACCGATCTCGCTGGCAGGACCAGACCTCTCTCCGCCTATCGCGGCAAAGTCGTGCTCCTGAATTTCTGGGCGAGCTGGTGTCCGCCCTGTCGACGGGAGTTGCCGATTCTGCGGCGGCTGCAAGCGAAGGCTGCGCGCGAGGCCTTCGTCGTCGCGCCGGTGTCTCTCGACAAGTCTCCCGCGACCGTGACCGCCTATCTCAAACGGCTCGGGCTCGCCGACCTCTCGACCTTCATCGATGCCACCGGTACCGTGGCGTCGGGGCCGAAGTCGACCGAACCCACGCCCTTCGCCCTTTACGGTCTGCCGATGACCTACCTGCTCGACCGCGAAACGCGCAGCGTCGGCTATCTCGTTGGCGAGGCCGATTGGGACAGCCCGGCTGCCCTGAAGCTCCTGCGCTACTACGCGGGGACCACAGGCTGATTTCGGGCCTGATCGGCGGGCAATTCGCTCAGCCAACCGGCGGGCCTGAAAAATAATGACGGCCTCTTTGAACCTCCCCGCCGCTTGCCGCGACCAATCGGCATAGGAGGGCGAGCCGTTCGCTCTCGACAGACTTAGGGAAGAGACGACCATGACGACGTTCCGCAAGGCGACGACCGCCACCCTCGCTGCCCTGACGCTGGCCACGACCGTGATCGCTTCGGGTGCCGAAGCCCGGCCGCGCTGGGGCTACCGCTACGGCGGCTGGGGTGCCGGAGCCGGCGTCGTCGGCGCAATCGCTGCAGGCGCCATCATCGCCGGCGCCACTCGTCCGGCCTATGGCTACGGCTATTATGCCGCCCCTGCCCCCGTCCGCTCCTGCGACCTCGTCGAGCGCTTCGACCGCTGGGGCAACGTCATCGGTTACCGCCGCGTCTGCGGCTACTACTGAGTTTCCGGGAAGACCCGTTTCGAGACCCAAGACTCAAAAAGGCCGGCTCACGCCGGCCTCTTTTTTACATTTGCCTAGGCATTCAGCCCTTCGCGGCAGCGACCTTGCGCAGATAGCCGGTGACGATGCCCGTGACGCCGCGCGACAGCACGTCATCCAGCGCCGCGATGAACTGGTCGCATTGCTCGCGCGTGACGATCAGCGGCGGCTCCAATCGGATGACGTTGCGGTTGTATTCGGTGAAGGCGACGAGCACGTCGTGTTCCTTCAGCAGCAGAGCCCCGACGAAGCCGCAGAGCGAGCCCTTCAGCTTGTCGTCGAGCAACGCGACCATATGCTTCACGCCGAACGGCATGGTCTCACTGATGTCCTGGAACTCGACGCCGATCATCAGGCCGCGTCCGCGGATCTCCTTGAGCAGCGTCGGATATTTCGCGCGCAGCTCGTCGAGGCGGGCGATCAGATAATCGCCCTGGCGCCGGGCATTGCCCATCAGGTCCTCGTCATAGAGGACGTTGAGCGCCTCGATCGCCGAGACGCATGCCTCGCCCATGCCGCCGAAGGTTGCCTGCGCATGGATCAGCGCCGTCTTCGGCTTGCCATAGGCCTTCATGTAGACTTCGCGACGGGCGATCATCGCGCCCATCGCCGCTTTGGAGCCGCCGAGTGCCTTGGCCAGCGCCGTCACGTCCGGCACGACGCCGTCGCGCTCGAAAGCGAAGAACTGGCCGGTGCGACCGAGCCCGCACTGTACCTCGTCGGCAATCCAGAGCACGCCGTGCTTGTCGCAAAGCGCGCGCAGCTCACGCCAGAAGCCATCCGGCGCCTCGACGATGCCGCCGCCGCCCTGGATCGTCTCCATCACGACGATGCCGATCGACGGGTCGCTCTCCAGTGCCTGCCTGACCGCGGCGATATCGCCGAACGGCACCTTGACCCGGTTCTCGACCAACTTGAACTGCGACTGGTAGAGCGTCGAATCCGTGACCGAGAGCACGCCCTTGGTCTTGCCGTGGAAAGAGTTGGCCGCATGCAGGATCTTCGACTTGCCCGGCCCCTGCGCCTGCTCGGCGACCTTCAGCGCCGCCTCCATCGCCTCCGATCCGGTCGAGCCGAGAAAGACCATGTCGAGGTCGCCCGGCGCGATGGTGGCGAGGTTCTTCGCCAGCGCCGCCGCGTATTGCGACATGAAGGCCATGCAGATCTCATGACGGTTCTCGTCCTGGAACTTCTGCCGGGCCGCGACGATGCGCGGATGGTTGTGACCGAAGGCGACCGAGCAGAAGCCGCCGAAGAAATCCAGGATCCTGCGGCCGTCCTTGGTGATGTAGTGCATGCCCTCGGCGCGATCGACGAGGATCCTGTCGAAGCCGAGCAGCTTCAGGAAATGCAGTTGGCCGGGGTTGATATGGTTGGCGAAGAAGTCCTTGACCTGGCTCGCGTCGAGTTGCTTGGCGGCCTCGACGCTGATGAGTTGGGGACGGGAGCCGCTCACGGGCGCATCCTCCTGGCTGAAGGCGGGCATGCTCATGCGGCAAGGCTCCTATGCGCCTGTTTCAGGGCATCCTTGCCCTTGCGGTATTCGGTATAGGCGGCGAGCAGCATGTCCTCGTCGCGGTATTGCGGCCGCCAGCCGAGTTCGCGCTTGGCCTTGGAGGTGTCGAGGATACAGACCTCGTCGGCGATCTTGTACTGCTCCGGGTCCATGATCGGCATGTTCACCGCGTCGAGCGCATCGAGGGTGAGCTTCACCAGCGAGGCCGGCGTCGGCAGCAGGATCGACTTCGAGCCGGCATGCTTGATCAGGTCGCCGAGAAGCTTCTTCACCGGCGGCGGATCATCGGAACCGAGATTATAGGCCTCGTTGGGGAAGCCCGCTTTCCAGGCCGCGACGCAGGCACTGGCGCAGTCGAACACCGAAATGAACTGGTAGGGGTTGTTGCCGCCACCGATCATCGGCACCGGCAGGTTGAGGTCGATCAGCTTGAACAGCTTGACCAGGATGCCGAGCCGGCCGGGCCCTATGATCAGCCGCGGACGGAAGATCGAGATCTTGAAGCCCTTGGCGCGGTATTCTTCGGCGAGGCGCTCGGTCGCGAGCTTGCTCTCGCCGTACTCGCCGAGCGGATGCGCCGGGTGCGTCTCATCCTGCGGCACCGTCACCGAATGGCCGTAGATCATGTCGGTGGTGAAATGGACGAGCCGATCGGCGCCGTTCTTCTCCATCCAGCTCAGGATGTTCTGTGTGCCGTGGTAATTTACCGGCCAGAAGAACTCGTGCCGCTCCGCCCGCGTCACGATCGGCGAGAGCATCTTGGCCGAGAGGTTGTAGACCACGTCCTCCGGCGCCAGCGGAAGGCTTTCCACGCTCTCCGCCTTGGTCACGTCGATCTTGTGAAAGGGCACGGCCGCATAATGCGCGTGGTTGCTCTTGGCGATGTCAGCGACGAGCACAGTCTCGCCCAGTGCCGCGAGATCGGCCGCCAGATGCGAGCCGACGAAGCCGTCGCCGCCGATGATGATGTGTTTCATTCCCGGCGGCCTCAGCGGAACAGGCGCGGCTGGCGCACCCTCGCCGGCACGGGAACCGGCTTGAGCGTGGCGTCAGGCTGCACCGCGAACAGCGCGCCGAGACGCAGGAACAAACGAACGATCAGGTCCATGATCTCCCTCAGCTTTGTGCGATGAAAACAGTGCCGATGACGATGAAGCCGATGCCGGCGATACGGCTCGGGCTCAGATCCTCATGGAAGATGAAATAGGCATAGGCCGCGACCACGACATAGGCGAGGCTCAGGAATGGATAGGCATAGCTGATCTGCACTTTCGAGAGCACGATCAGATGCGAGACCATGCTGATGACGAAGGTGCAGAGCCCTGCGAAGACGAAGGGATTGAAGACGACACGGAACACCGTCCCGACAACTCCGTCGCGGGCGAGATCGAAACCGCCGAGGCCGCTCATGCCCCGCTTCAACATCAACTGCGCCGCCGCATTGGTCAGCACCGTGAACAGGATCAAGGGAATATAGGAACTCATCGTGACGCCGACCGACTCCGCTCGCCTTGTGCGCCCCTTGGAGTGCGCCCGAAAATACTTCAAATGCCTTAGGGGCCGCACCCGACTTGATCCTAACGTTAAGAAGAACCTGCGGGATTTGCAGAAAACCAGCACGCTCGTCCCTGCCGCGTCCTGACAGCCCCGCTCCTATGCTGGCACCCTGTCTCCCGTGGAGGTGAGCTCATGCCCTTGCCCAATCGCGTCAGGCCGGACGGTGCGCTTTTTGCCGATCCGACGCGTGGCACCCTGTTCGGCAATCGCGGCGGACGTTTCCATGATCCGCAGACGCAGGTGCTGCCGCGCCGCATCCAGGCCAGCCGCCAGTGGATCTGCTGCGTGCTTTCCTTCAAGGGACGCCGGCACCAGGTCTGGGGCCGTGGCTACACCGACCTGTTCTTCTGCGACGAGGTCACCGCCTTCGCCGCAGGCCACCGACCCTGCATGGAATGCCGGCGGCGCGATGCCCTCGCCTATCGCGAGGCGCTGGTGAAGGGGCTCGGTCTGGCAGAGGTACCGCTCTTCCCGGCGATCGACAGGATCCTTGACAGCGAGCGTCGATCCGGCCGGGAGAAGCGCATGCATCGTCTGCCGGCCTCGGAGCTGCCTGAGGGAGCCATGCTGCTGGCCACCGGCGGAGATGAGTTTCTGGCATTGCGCGCGGGCTCGGCTCTGCTCTGGTCCCCGGCAGGCTACGTTGCCCGCCGCAGCCGCCCAACGGGGATCGTGACGGTCCTGACGCCGCCTGCCACTCTCGCAGCGCTGAAGCAGGGCTACCGGCCTCTCTGGCATCCGAGTGCCGAGGCGCTGGTGTCGCCCTTGGACCGTCACGCATAGGAACCTTCACGCATCGGCAGACGTTGCCACAGCATCATCCTTCCACTGAGGGGCTGCTGATGCGTTCGATTATCCTATGGCTTCTGGGCGTTCCGATTCCGATCATCATCCTGTTGTGGTTCTTCATGAAATAGCCCGTGGCCAGGCGACTGTATGACGAGGCCGGGCAAGGTTGCCCGGCCTTTTCCGTTGCCGGTCCCGCCATGCGCTGGCAGGAATTCGTGCTTTTCCCGCTCGACCGACCATCGCAACCGTCATCGAACAGGCCTATATGGCGCCCATGCTCATGACCTCGACATCGCCGATCATCTCGGTTTCCGGGCTCTCCAAGACCTACTCCACCGGCTTCAGCGCGCTCAAATCCGTCGATCTGGAAATCCGGCGCGGCGAGATCTTCGCGCTGCTCGGCCCGAACGGCGCCGGCAAGACGACGCTGATCAGCATCATCTGCGGGCTGGTGAAGCCGAGCACCGGCACCGTCCTCGCCGACGGATATGACATCCAGCGAGACTACCGTGCCGCGCGCTCGACCATCGGCCTCGTACCGCAGGAACTGACCACCGACGCCTTCGAGACGGTCTGGAGCACGGTCAGCTTCAGCCGCGGCCTGTTCGGCAAACCGAAGAACCCGGCCTTCATCGAGCAGATCCTGAAAGAGCTCTCGCTCTGGGACAAGAAGGACACGCAGATCCGACGGCTTTCCGGCGGCATGAAGCGGCGGGTGCTGATCGCCAAGGCACTCGCGCATGAGCCGCGCATTCTCTTTCTCGACGAGCCGACGGCCGGCGTCGATGTCGAGCTGAGACAGGACATGTGGCAGATGGTCCGCCGGTTGCGCGATAGCGGTGTCACCATCATCCTCACGACGCATTACATCGAAGAGGCCGAGGAGATGGCCGACCGCATCGGCGTCATCTCCAAGGGCGAGATCATCCTCGTCGAGGACAAGACGGAGCTGATGCGCAAACTCGGCAAGAAGCAGCTCAGCCTGCAGCTCCAGCAGCCGATCACCGCCCTGCCCGCCACGCTCTCCACCTTCGACCTCAGCCTGTCGCCGGCCGGAGACGAGATCGTCTACACCTACGACACCCAGGCCGACCGCACCGGCATCACCACGCTGTTGCAGGACCTCTCCGAGGCCGGCATCCGCTTCCGTGATCTCAGCACCAGCCAGAGCTCGCTCGAGGACATCTTCGTCAGCCTGGTGAAGGAGCGCGCATGACAACCGTCACCACCAACCGCGAGACGGAGGCGGGCATGCGCCTCAATATCCGTGCCATCGCGGCGATCTATCGCTTCGAGATGGCGCGCACCTGGCGTACGCCCCTGCAGAGCATCGTCTCGCCGGTACTGTCGACGGCGCTCTATTTCATCGTCTTCGGCGGCGCCATCGGTTCGCGCATGCAGTCGATCGAGGGCGTGCCCTACGGCGCCTTCATCGTCCCCGGCCTGATCATGATGTCGCTGCTGACGCAGAGCATCGCCAACGCCTCCTTCGCGATCTATTTCCCGAAGTTCACCGGCACGATCTACGAACTGCTCTCCGCGCCGGTCGCCTGGTGGGAGGCCGTGATCGGCTATGTCGGCGCCGCAGCCAGCAAATCGATGCTGCTCGGGCTGATCATCCTGTTGACGGCCACCTTCTTCGTGCCGCTGCGCGTCGAGCATCCGCTGATGATGCTGCTTTTCCTGGTGCTGACGGCGACGACCTTCAGCCTCTTCGGCTTCATCATCGGCATCTGGGCCGACGGTTTCGAGAAGCTGCAGGTCATCCCGCTGCTGATCGTGACGCCGCTCGCCTTCCTCGGCGGTTCCTTCTACTCGATCGCGATGCTGCCGCCCTTCTGGCAGAAGGTGACGCTGTTCAACCCGGTCGTTTATCTGATCAGCGGCTTCCGCTGGAGCTTCTACGGCCTCGCCGATGTCAGCCTTGGTGTCAGCCTCGGCATGACGATCTTCTTCCTGGCGCTCTGCATCGGCATCATCGGCTGGATCTTCAAGACCGGCTACCGGCTGAAGAACTGAGTCGGCATGCCGATTGACTTCGCCGGATTCATCCTGTCTTCACACCGGCCATGACCGATCTTTCGACCCTCCAGGCTCCAGGGACGCAAGCCCCGCATGCGCGCCGGCGCACCTTCGCGATCATCTCGCACCCGGACGCGGGCAAGACGACGCTGACCGAGAAGCTGCTCTATTTCGGCGGCGCGATCCAGCTCGCCGGTGAGGTGCGCGCCAAGCAGGGCCGGCGCCAGACCTCATCGGACTGGATGAAGATCGAGCGCCAGCGCGGCATCTCGGTCGTCACTTCGGTGATGACCTTCGAATATGGCGGGCACGTCTTCAACCTGCTCGATACGCCCGGCCACGAGGACTTCTCGGAAGATACCTACCGTACCCTCACCGCGGTCGACTCGGCCGTGATGGTGATCGACGCCGCCAAGGGCATCGAGGACCGCACCAAGAAGCTGTTCGAAGTCTGCCGCCTGCGCGACATCCCGATTGTCACCTTCATCAACAAGGTCGACCGCGAAACCCGCGACCCCTTCGACCTGATCAACGAGATCGAGACGACGCTGGCGCTGGACGTCGCACCGATGACCTGGCCGGTCGGACGTGGTCGCGACTTCGTGGGCACTTACGACCTCAAGAACTCGACCTTCCGCCGCAACCAGAAGGGCGATGAAACGGCCCAGGACAAGCGCGTCAACGGCTGGGACGATCCGTTCTTCGACGAGGTCCTGCCCGATGGCGCTGCCGAAACCTGGCGCGAGGAGGTCTTTCTGGCGAGCGAAGGCCTGAAGCCTTTCGACCTGCAGGCCTTCCGCGAGGGCCATCTGACACCGCTCTACTGGGGCGCCGCACTGCGCGACTACGGCGTGCGCGATCTCATCGACGCGCTGGGCGCCTATGCACCGAGCCCGCGTGCCCAGATCGCCGACAAGCGCGAGATCGAGGCGGGCGAGCCGAAGATGACCGGCTTCGTCTTCAAGATCCAGGCGAACATGGACCCGAACCACCGCGACCGCATCGCCTTCATGCGCGTCTGCTCGGGCAAGCTCACGCGCGGCATGAAAGCCAAGCTGGTCCGCACCAGCAAGCCGATGCCGCTCAATGCGCCGCAGTTCTTCTTCGCCCGCGACCGCTCGATCGCCGAGGAGGCTTTCGCCGGCGACATCGTCGGCCTGCCCAACCATGGCACCTTGCGCATCGGCGACACGCTGACCGAGGGCGAGGACATCGTCTTCAAGGGCGTGCCGAGCTTCGCGCCCGAGATCCTGCGCCGCGTCAAGCTGAAGGATGCGATGAAGGCGAAGAAGCTGCGCGAGGCCCTGCAGCAGATGGCAGAGGAAGGCGTCGTCCAGCTCTTCCTGCCACATGACGGCGCGCCCGCCATCGTCGGCGTCGTCGGCGCGCTCCAGCTCGACGTGCTCAAGGAGCGGATGGAGGCGGAGTATTCGCTGCCGATCGACTTCGAACCCTGCCAGTTCTCGATCGCGCGCTGGGTCTCCTCGGACGACAAGGCGGCGCTCGCGAAATTCGTCGGCGCCAAGCCCTCGGCCATGGCCGACGACCTCGACGGCGACCCGGTCTTCATGGCGTCGAGCCAGTTCACGCTGAAATACGACGCCGAGCGCGCGCCGGACGTCACTTTCTCCGACGTGAAGGATTACCAGAAGGTCGCGAAGGGCTGAGGCCGGCCTTTCTCTTCGTCATGCTCGCCCTTGTGGCGAGCATCCACGTCTTGAACACCTCACGGCATGAAGGAAGACGCGGAGGGTCGGCACAGTCCGACCACGACGCCGGAGGCAAAGCCCGGCGTCACCCCGCCCGATTGCCCGACACCACCGCCAGCGCGGCGACGAACTTGTCGAGGTCGGCTTCCATGATGTAGGGCGCCGGCGAGATGCGGATGGTGTTACCCTTGGCCACGCCGCCACGGCGCACCGTCATCACCTTGTGCTTGTCGCGCAGCTCCGCGACGATGGCGTTGGTGTCCGCAACCGAACGCTTGCCGGTCAGCGCGAAGGAGGTGATGCCGGCGACCATGCTCGGGTCGTCCGGCGTCTGGATTTCGACGCCCTTGAGTTCGCGCGCCCTGGCGACCCAGTAGTTGCGCAGATGGCGGTAGCGCGCTTCCTTGGCCTCCGGCCCGATTTCCCGATGCAGGGCAAGCGCCATCGGCACCGTCAGCTGCGCCGCGAAATTCGGCGTGCCCGTATGCAGGCGCGAGCGGATATCGTCGGCCTTGAAATCCTCGTCGGCCATGTAGGTGTCGATATCGGCAAGGCGATCCCGGGCGATATAGATCATGCCGACGCCGAGCGGCGCGCCGATCCATTTGTGCAGGTTGAAGCCGATGAAATCGACGCCGAGATCCTTCGCCCGGAAATCGACCTGGCCCCAGCTATGGGCCGCGTCAAGGATAACGTCGGCGCCGCGCGCCTTGGCCATGGCCGCAATCTCCTTCACCGGCATCATCAGCCCGGTGCGATGGCTGACATGGGTCAGGAGGAGGAGCTTGGTCTTCGGATTGGCCTTCAGCGCAGCGTCATAGGCATCGAGCACGGCCTGCCGCGTGGCGGGCTCGGGAATGTCGAATTTGGCAACCTCGACGCCGCGCCGGCCCTTGAGCCAGTTCATCGCATACTGCATTGAATCGTAGTCGAGGTCGGCATAGAGCACCGTGTCGCCGGCTTGCAGCTTGTTGTAGCCGGAGATCAGGGCCTGGAGCGCCTCGGTCGCGCCGCGCGACAGCGCGATCTCCTCGCGAGCCACGCCGAGAAATTCCGCGAGCGGCGTACGGACATCGTCGAGGTCCTTTCCGATCTTCGAACGGGCGTAGACCGTGTTCTCGAAATTCACGAAATCGGTCAGGCGCTTGTATTCCGCCTTCACCGGCTCGGCCATGATCCCCCAATAGCCGTTCTCGAGGTTCACCATCTCCGGGGTGACACTGTAGAGGCCGCGCACGGCCTGCCAATAGCCGGCATCCGCTCCGAGGTTCGATGTCGGCAGGGCCGGCAGCGAACGGGCGAAAGCCGGCGCAGCCAGAGCCGCGGTTCCAAGGCCAAGCAACAGCGCGCGGCGGTTGGTCTGCAGAACCGGGTTCGACATGGCCTTGATCTCCTGAGACGGCGCGCGCAGGGCTATCCCCAGCCTGTCTCAGCGGTGTGACACGGGCACGGCTCGCCTCCGGCGAACAGACCGCCTCAATTGCCCTCCACGGCAAACCCCAGCGGGATCGTGGTCGTCGACTTCAGCTCCTCCATCGCGAACATCGAGGTCACGTCGCGGAGGTCGATGCGCGAGATCAGCTTCTTGTAGAGCACGTCATAGGCGGCAATGTCGGAAACACAGGCCTTGAGCAGATAGTCGATCTCGCCGCTCATCCGGTAGAAATCGACGATCTCCGGCAGATCCCGCACGGCCATGTGGAACCGCTCCAGCCACTCCATCGAATGCTGCGCCGTCCGAACGGCGATGAAGACGGTGACACCCGCATTGAGCTTCTCGCGGTCGAGCAGCGCGACGCGGCGCTTGATGTAGCCGCTCTCCTCAAGCTTCTGCACACGCCGCCAGCAGGGCGAAGCCGAAAGCCCTACTGCCTCCGCGAGTTCGGCAAGCGGCAGACTTGCATCCTCCTGAAGCCGCGCGAGGATGCGCAGATCGAAAGCGTCGAGCTTGGGCATGGAACCTCGGCAAATCCGGAAACCACTTCTTCTCGCGAGAATGAAGCGGGTGAAATTTTCCAATAATTATTGCATATTGGACAACTGATTCCAATCAGAGAAGAAAATTCCAGATCTCCGCAAACCGCTACCCCGGCTTTGCCGGTATCATTTCCCTGCCTGATCGAGAGGGGAATGGGATGCAGGGTTTTCTGAGTGCTGAACGGCAAGGGGCAGTTCTGCGCAGCCTGCGCAGCGATGAGGGAACGCTCTCGCGCGACTACCTCGCCGCCGCCCGCGAGGTCCTGCACGAGTTGGTTGCCATGCCGGACCTGATCCAGCGCCTGCCACTCGAGCGCAAGCCCGGCGCCTATGCCCGCAACTTGCTCGTCGGCGATGAGAATGTCAGCGTCTGGGCGATCGTCTGGGGCGAAGGCTCCGCCACTTCGATCCATGACCATCATTGCTCCTGCTGCTTCGGCGTCGTCTCGGGCACCGTGACCGAGACCTGGTATCGCGCCATCGACGCAAGCCGCGCCGTGCCGACCGAGGAACAGCAGCGGCAGCCAGGCTATGTCGCCTGCATGCTGCCCTCGGGGCCGAACATTCATCGGATGCGCAATTTCGGACCGGGCGAGGCGATCTCGATCCACATCTACGGCTTCGACCACGAGGTCCACGCCTCCTCGATCGAGAACGAATACACCGCCGTCAGCGGCTGACGCACAAGCCACCGGGCGGCGACTTATCCCCGCCCCACGCCGCGGCGTCAGGATGGCCTTCTTTGAGGAAGGCCATCCATGTCGATCAGAGGCGTCGTCTCATCCATCTTCGGAACACCACCGGCAGCGGCATTGTCCGTTACCAGCGCGCGGCTTCTGCACCTCGCGCCTGACGGAGCCCCTGCGATCGCCGAGGGCATCGCGCAGCGCTTCGACGCGCTGGCGCGGGTCCATGATGTCGATACCCGGTTGCGGCTCTGCCATTTCCTGGCTCAGGCCGCACATGAGACCGACGGCTTCCGCACACTCGAGGAATATGGCGGCGCGAGCTATTTCCTGCGTTATGAGGGCCGACAGGACCTCGGCAACACCCAGGCCGGCGACGGCATCCGCTATCACGGCCGCGGCATTTTCCAGCTCACCGGCCGCGCCAATTATCGCCGCTTCGGCAAGGTCCTCGGCATCGACCTCGAGGCCGAGCCGGAGCTGGCGAAGGAGCCCGGCATCTCGCTTGCCATCGCGTTTGCCTATTGGAGCGATCGCGCCATTAACGCCGCGGCCGATGCCGACGACGTTGCCGTCGTAACCAGGTTGATCAACGGCGGGCGCAACGGTTTGGTGGAACGAACCCGCTATCTCGCCAAGGCGAAGACGATCTGGCCATAGCGCTCCCCGAAGCAAGCAGCGGGAAGCCTTAGGCGTGACCCGCCTTCAGAGCCCCGTCGAGATCGGCGTAGAGATCCTCGACATCCTCGATGCCTGTCGAGAGCCTGAGCAGGTCCGTCGGGCAAGGCGAGCCGGCGCCTTCGATCGAAGCGCGGTGCTCGATCAGGCTTTCGACGCCACCGAGCGAGGTCGCACGCTTGTAGAGTTCGACATGCGCTGCGGTTCGGATCGCCGCAGCCTCGCCGCCGGTAACCTGGACCGAGAGCATGAAACCGAAACCGTTCTCCATCTGCCGCGCCGCAATGTCGTGACCGGGATGCTGCGGCAGGCCCGGATAGAGCACGCGTGCCACAAGCGGATGCGCAGAAAGCCGCTGGGCCAGCGTCATGGCCGAGGCGGACTGGCGCTCCTGCCGAACATGGAGCGTGCGCATGCCGCGCATCAGCAGATAGGCCTCGAACGGTCCGAGGATGCCGCCCTGCCCCTTTCTCACCGTCTTGACGCGGTTCCAGAACGCATCGTCCTCGCGGGCGCAAAGCGCCCCGGCGATCACGTCCGAGTGGCCGTTCAGCACCTTGGTCGCCGAGTGCATGACGATATCGGCGCCAAGCATCAGCGGTCGCGTATGCACCGGCGAGGCGCAGGTCGAATCGACTGCGAGCTTCGCCCCAGCCTTGTGCGCGATCTCGGCAGCGGCGGCGATATCGGTGATCGTCCAGAGGGGGTTGGACGGCGTTTCGATCCAGACCAGCTTCGTCTCGCCCGGCTTCACCGCGGCCTTCAGCGCGGCAAGATCGTCGGTCTCCACGAACTCGACCTTGAGGCCCCAGCGCGCCGCTTCGGTCATCAGCCAGTTGCGCAGCGCCCAGTACATGACCTTGGACGCCACGACGTGGTCGCCGGGTGAAAGCGCCTGGAAAACCGCGGTCGCCGCGGCCGAGCCGGAGCCGAACAGCAGCGCGCCGGCCTTCGCCTCCTCGAGCATCGCGAGCACGCTTTCAGCCTCGCGCGTCGTCTCGTTGTCCGGCCGCCCATAGATGAAGCCGGTGGAATAGCCGTTGTCTTCGTCGCGAATATAGGTCGTCGCAACATGGATCGGCGGTACCACGGCCCGGGTCACGGAATCGATCTTGCCCATGGCCTGCGCGGCGAGGCTGCGCGGCTTCCAGCTCTTGCTGCTCATTGTCTTTCCCCAAACCCTGCTTTTCACGGCGACCCCGCCGCATCGATGACTGGATCCAGCCTAACGCACCGCAGCAATTTTAATTGGCGTTTTTCGCCGATAGCCGACCTTTTTCATCGATTCACGGCGTCGGTCGACGAAATTCGTCATTTCACCAATTCGCGCTCGCTTGCCGCCCCGCAGGGTCTCAAGATTGATGCGCCGCACCCAGGAGGAAGGCACTATCCGATCGAGCGCTCGATCACCTTCATCACCGTCGCGCGCAGCTCGACAATGGTGAAAGGCTTGCTCATCACCTCGGCGACGATCGCCTCGAGGCTCTTCGCACGCTCGCGCTGCTCGGCATAGCCGGTCATCAGCATGATGGTGAGCTCGGGAAACTGCTGCTTGGCGGCAAGCGCCAGCGCGATGCCGTCCATCAGCGGCATGCGAATATCGGTCAGCAGCAGGTCGAAGCGGCCCTGCTCGGCCACGAGGATATCGAGCGCCTCGGCCCCATCGGCAGCGGTGACACAGGCGTGGCCATCCATCCCGAGCCCGCGCGCCACCAGCAGGCGCAAGGGCTCTTCGTCGTCGACGACCAGAATACGCGACATGGCAGTCCCTCAGATACCCGGCAAACCGGCCTGATCCTCGGTCTCGACGACGCCGACGAAAGGCAGCTGCCGGTAGGAATGGGCGACGTCCATGCCGTAACCCACCACGAAATAGTCGGGGCATTCGAAGCCGACATAGTCCGCCTGGATGTTGACGGCGCGCTTGTGTGGCTTTTCCAGCAGGACGGCGGTCGAGACCGAGCGGGCACCGCGCGCCGCCAGCAAATCCTTGGCGAAGGCGAGTGTCCGGCCCGATTCGAGGATGTCGTCGATCAGGAGCACGTCACGGCCGCGCACCTCGCTCTGCACGTCGCGCAGGATCTCGACCTGCCCGGAAGAGACGGTTCCGGCCCGATAGCTCGACAGGTGGATGAATTCGACCTGCGGCGCGAGGCCGACGCGATGCATCGCCCGGATCAGATCAGCGGCGAACATGAAGCTGCCTTTGAGAACGGCGACGACGAGCAGGTCCTTGGGCTTGCTGGCCGCGACCGCCGCGGCGATCGCCTCGTTGCGCTGCGCGATCGCAGCCTCGTCGTAAAGCACCCTGATGCGCCGTTCCGGCATGATGTCTCCGTTTCTGTGACCCGTCTGGCCGCAACGCTGCCCGCACAGGTCGCTGCGCCGGGAAACCGCTGCCGCTGGTTGATATCGCACGCCGGGCCCGCAGCAAACCGCGAGCCGATGCGCATCATCGCAAAGCTAATGCGTGCTTGCGATATTGGTCGTTGCCGACACCGATGTGAAGCGGACCTGCACCGAACGACCCTTTTCCGGTGGGGAAGCCAGCCGCACCCGGAAGCGCACCAGTTCGGCCGGCTCCAGCACGTTGCGCGGCGGCTCGGTGGTCCAGCTATAGAGCGTCTGCCCGGCCTCGTCCTTCACCGAGACCTGGATCGGGGGCACCTTGGTCTTGTCCTTGGCGATATTGGTGACGTCACCCTCGACGACGAGGAAGCGGTTCGTTCCGTCCTCGACCAGGCCGCTCTCGACAGCGCTCAGGCTCAAGCCCCGGATGTTTACCGGCAAGCCGACACGCTCGAACACGCCGGCGAGTTGCGGCGCCGCCCGCACCACGAGATTGCGCTGCCAGGCCAAGCCCGCCAGCACGGCAATGCCCGCCAGCGCCGCTGCGACCGGCACGGCAATGCCTTTGCGGTCGACGATGCCAGCCGCTCCGATGCGCGGCTTGCGGATAGGAGAAGATCGCCGTTCCGGGGCAGCGACGACCGGCACCTCCTCGGGCTCAGCCTCTGCCTCCGCCTCAACCGTCATGGCGTCGGCTTCGGCGGCGATGGCCGTGATCTCGGCATCGATGGCCGCGGCGCGCTCCAGCTCCTCGGCGAGCAGCGCCTGCGTCTCTTCCGGGCTCGGCGCCGCCGGCATCTCGCTCGACGGATCGACATGCCACAGCGTCTTGCATTGGGCGCAACGCACTTTGCGCCCATCCGGCCCCAGTTTGGCCGCGTCGAGCTCATACTGACTGGCGCATGAGGGGCAGACGATCAGCATGGAGGCGGCGTGTTTTCCCTGGTGGCGTCGGCTGCTGGCATGGTTCCCGACTCTTTCCCGGTCTTTTGCCCACGGCAAGCCGCGACGAAACGCGGCATCGGCAAGCCGCGGCAACCGCCTTCATTGACGCTGTTTATGGTTAACGTCGCGTGAAGAATTCTGGGGGCATGATGGTGCCGGCGCAGCCGCTGGCCATGCCGCCGCTTACGATGCGGCATCGTCGCGCGGATTCGCATCTCGGCGAGCTGCACCCTGTGAGATGAGGAAGACGGCTTGGTTCGGTTCGAGAATGTCGGCCTGCGATATGGCATGGGGCCGGAGGTGCTGAAGGACATCAACTTCAGCATCGCGCCGCGCTCGTTCCAGTATCTGACCGGGCCGTCCGGCGCCGGCAAGACGACGCTGATGCGCCTTATCCTGATGGCGCTGAAGCCGACGCGCGGCCTCGTCAACCTGTTCGGGCAGGACGTCTCGCGTCTCGAAGCCTCGACGCTGACGACCTTCCGCCGCCGGATGGGCGTGGTCTTCCAGGATTTCCGCCTGCTCGACCACCTCACCGTCTACGAGAACGTCGCTCTGCCCCTGCGTGTGCTCGGCAAGGAGGAGGCGAGCTATCGCGCCGAAGTCGTCGAATTGCTGCGTTGGGTCGGCCTCGGCGAGCGCATGCACGCCGTGCCGGCCGTGCTTTCCGGCGGCGAGAAGCAGCGTGCCGCCATCGCCCGCGCCCTGATCGGACGGCCGGAGCTGCTGCTGGCCGACGAGCCGACCGGCAATGTCGATCCCGGCCTCGGCCGCCGCCTGCTGCGCCTGTTCATGGAACTGCAGCAGCTCGGCACCGCCGTCATCATCGCGACCCACGACCTCAACCTGATGGACATCTACGACGCCCCGCGTCTCGTCCTCGCCGACGGCCATCTGCATGTCGATGCCTGACCCCATCGAATACGAGCCGGAGCCGCGCAGCGAGAAAGCGCTGCCGGTCAATCTCCGGCGCGATCAGCCGCTGGTGCCGGTCGATACGGTGGCCGGCCGTGCGCTGATGGCCGTCATCGCGATCCTGACCTTTCTCGCCGCGCTGAGCGCCGGCGCCGCCGTCCTGGCTGCGCGCGCCTCCGATCAGTGGCGCGGTGCCGTCTCCAACGAGATGACCATCCAGATCCGCCCGGACTCGCATCGCAACATCGAGGAGGACGTCGCCAAGGCCGTCGCGATGGCCCAGGCACTCGACGGCATCGAAAGCGTCCGCGCCGTGCCGAAGGCCGAATCCGACAAGCTGCTCGAGCCCTGGCTCGGCACCGGGCTCGACCTCGTCGAGCTGCCGGTGCCGCGCCTCATCGTGCTGAAGTTGAAGCCCGGTGCCTCCCCCGATATCGGCCGCTTCGGCCCGGCCTTGCGCAGCGATGTGCCGACGGCGATTCTCGACGATCACCGGCTCTGGGTCAGGCGGCTGTCGGCCATGGCCAGCACGATCATCGTCTCCGGCTTCGTCATCGTGCTGCTCGTACTGACGGCAGCGGCGCTTGCCGTGGCCTTTGCGACGCGCGGCGCGATGGCAGGCAGCCGCGAGAGCGTCGAGGTGCTGCATTTCGTCGGCGCCGATGACGATTTCATCGCCCGCGAATTCCAGAGTCGCTTCATCCGGCTCGGCCTGCGCGGCGGCGCCGTGGGTGGGCTGGCCGCCATCATCGCGATCGCACTCCTGGGTTTCCTGTCGTCCTTCTGGTCGACGGCGCCGGAGGCGGAGCAACTGCAGGCGCTGTTCGGCGCCTTCGAGATCGGCTGGGGCGGCTATGCCGCCGTCCTGCTCGTCGCCATCGTCGTCGCAGCGATCGCCGGCCTCGTCTCGCGCTTCACCGTGCGCCATTATCTGAAGATGCTGGCGTGATGGAACCGCGCAACGACAACCGGCGGGTTGCCGCCGTTATGCCCGATTGCCCGGCTAGGGTCGGCGCGTCATGGCCATGATCGGCAGCGGCAACGACCATCTCACGGTGGGCAGGGCGGGCGCGTCCGTCCCGCGCGGCCGGCTTTCGCGCCGCCGCATCCTGCTGCTGGCCGCGGTGGTATCGGCCGCGGCGGCTATCATTCTGTTCGTCTGCGGCTATGCCCGTTTCGCGGCCGGCATCGAGGCGCGCGAGCCGGTCGGGACGCCGCGCACCGACGCCATCGTCGTCGTGACCGGCGGCTCCCAGCGCGTCGGCGATGCCATCGGCCTGCTCGGTGCCGATCGCGGCGCGCGCCTCCTGATCAGCGGCGTCAACGAAAAGACCAGCCGCGAGGAGCTCGCCCGGCTCAACCCGGCTTCGCGCGATCTGCTGGGTTGCTGCGTCGACCTCGACTATCGCGCCCGCAACACCATCGGCAATGCGATCGAGACCCGCCGCTGGGCGCGCCAGCACGGCTTCCGCTCCCTCCTGGTCGTGACCTCGAACTATCACATGCCGCGGACGCTGGCGGAGTTCGGCCATGCGATGCCGGGGGTCCGCTTCGTCGCCCATCCCGTCGTCACCGATCAGCTCGACACCTCGGGCTGGTGGCATCGCTGGTCGACGGTCAAGGTGCTCATGCCGGAATATGCCAAATACCTCGTCGCCCGGCTGCGCAGTCTCGTCGAGAACGACCCGGAAAACTCCCACCTCTCGGTCATCATCGGCGGGCGCAAGCCGGTTTCACCCAAACCGGCCGAGGTTCTCGGGCCCGAAGCCGAGCGGCGCTCACATCTCCATGGCGGCCCCTCCCGCGACGGCTGAGCGCGAGGCGCTTGACCGCCGCCGCGCGCGGCCTCATTGCGGGCGGATGCTCGTCCTGCGCTCGCTCGCCTTCAATGTCCTGTTCTATGCCAACCTCATCCTCTGGCTGATTTTCGTGGTCCTGCCCGCGCTGCTACTGCCGCAGGCGGCGATGCGGCACATCGCGGTGGCCTGGTCGCGCAGCGCGCTCTGGCTGATGCGGGTCGTCGCCGGCACCCGGTATGAGGTGATCGGTCGCGAGAACATCCCTGCAGGCGGACTGATGGTCGCCGCCAAGCATCAGTCATTCTGGGAGACCTTCACGCTCTTCACCCTGTTTCCGGACCCAGTCTTCATCCTGAAGCGGGAGCTGATGCGCATCCCCGTGTTCGGCTGGGCCCTCGCCAAGCTCAGGATGATTCCCGTCGATCGCGGGGCCCGCGCCCGCGCCCTCAAGGACGTCACCCGACGCGCCACGGTCGAGCTCGGCCAGAAAGGCCGCCAGCTCCTGATCTTCCCGGAGGGTACCCGCCGCCCGCCCGGCGCGCCGCCCACCTATAAGTTCGGCGTGGCCCATCTCTATTCCGAGCTCGACGTCCCCTGCCTGCCGGTCGCGGTGAACTCGGGACTCTACTGGCCACGTCGCCAGTTCCTGCGGCGCCCGGGTACGATCCGGCTCGAGATCCTGCCGCCGATCATGCCCGGTCTCGACAAGACGACGTTCCAGCACGAACTGCAAAACCGGATCGAGACCGCCTGCGACCGGCTGCTCGCCGAAGGTCGCGCCGAGCTGGGCGCGCTCGGCCTCGACCCACTCGCGGCTCCTGACAAATCCTGACAGCACTCTGCCCCGTAGCCACCGGCGGCTGTTGACTTATCTCCATGTTGTTCCCATTTTGTTCCTCATCACAGGAGGAACGGATATGGCTGCCCTCGCCTATCGCTTCACCCCGGACCTGTTCGACGAGCCGGCTCCCGCAATGGAACCTGCGGCGCGCGAATTGCCGCTGCGCAGCACGGCGTCCTTCAGCGAGCGCCGCTTCACCGCCTGGCGCGGTCGCTCGGGTCGGCGTTATGTCGCCTCGGTCTTCGCCGTCGAGGATACCCATGCGCTCAGCTTCACCGATGCGGTGCTGCTCGCCGTCTCGGCCGAGCGGCAGATCGTTGCCGCCCGCGATTCCGGTCCCTTCGGGGTCGAAGCCGCGCTGGGCCGCTGGCAGCGCGCCGTAACGGAAGCTGGCGCCAAGGAAATCCACGTCCACCTTCTCGCGGAGGATGGCGCCAGCCGCCGCGCCGCGTTGCTCGACCTGATGCCGCAGGCGGAAACGGCGGGCTGATCAGCCCTTGAGCGGCGGGTGCGTCGCCTGCAGCCCGGGCGCCAGCTCCTGGGCCAGCGCGGCGAGCACCGGATCAAAGACCCCCATCTTGCGCAGATGTTCGTGGGTCTGGAGGACGTAGTCCGGGTTCTCGCCCGACTGACCCTTTCCTTGCCGAACCAGCTTCAGCAATTCCTGCGGTGGTAGCTTGCCGGCATATTGCAGATGCTCGCGGTCGGCGACATAGACCAGCCCCCGCACGCGCCGCCCGTCGTCGAGCCTGAGCGGGACATGGCGCTCGAGGTAGACCGAGGTCGCCTGCTCGCGCGCCCGCAGGTAAGCCACCGTTTCATCCGCCTGCGCGGCCGCGACCCGAAAGGCCAGGCCTCGGCAGACACCGCCGCGGTCGAGCCCGAGCACGAGACCGGGCCGCTCGGGCGTGCCGCGATGGACATGGGAGAACACGCAGAGCGAGCGGTGATAGCCGTGCAGCTTTGCCCCGACGCTTTCCTCGAAGGCGAATCCGGGCCGCCAGATCAGCGACCCGTAGCCGAACACCCAGAGATCCGCCGCGTTATCCCCGCTCGTCATCGCCATCCCATAATTTGGCCGCCTGGCCCTGCTTGATGCGGCGCGAGTGCCGGAAGCGGGGGCGAACCCCGCATGCTGGCGCCCGCCGCCTTTGCGGGCTATCGGGTCTCGGCGAAAAGTGGAATCCGCTTTTCGAATAAATCCGATGCTGCAACAACGCGATGGATCGCCAGCTGGCGATCTATTGAGCCGCCCGCCGTCGCGCAAGGAACGCCTGCCGCATGACCGATACCTCCCTGACGCGCCGCCAGAGCCGTTTCTGGCTCTATGGTCCCGTGGCCCTGCTCGCCATCCTGGCCGCCGCCTGGTCCGGCTTCTGGTTCTACGCTCATGGTCGCGTCGTCGCCGAACTCGACAAGGCGATCGCGAAGGAAGCCGAACGCGGCCGGACCTGGACCTGCAACAACCGTTCTGTCGGCGGCTATCCGTTCCGCATCGAATTGCGCTGCGATTCGCTCACCCTGACCTCGACGCGCTGGGGCGAGGCCGTGCGCGTCGAGACCGGCCCGACGCTGGCCGTCGGGCAGATCTATTCGCCTGGCCTCGTCATCGTCGAGGCGACCAGCCCCGCTCGCGTCACCCTGCCGGAAGGACGCATCCTCGACATCACCTGGAAGCAACTCGATTCGAGCCTGGCCTGGCGCGAACCTCAACGCTTCGCACTCGTCGCGGCCGAACCCAAGATCACGCTGACCACGCCTGGGCAGGCGGCCGAAACCTGGCGCTCGGCGACGCTCGAGGCGCATCTGCGCCGTAACCCCGACCGTGCGGCGGCCGATCAGGCGGTCGATATCGCTCTCTCCGCCACCGGGACCGTGTTGCCGGTGATCGACGCACTGCTCGGCACGACCGATGCCGGCACGATCGACCTGCAGGCGACGCTGACGCAGTCCGAAGCCTTCCGCCAGGGCTTCAACCCCGATGCTCTCGAAGCCTGGCGCAACGCCAATGGCGTCCTCGATCTCGCCCGCCTGACTGCGACCAAGGGAGCCGCGCGCGTCGAGGGCAGCGGGCAATTGCTGCTCGATCCGACCCATCGCGTCGGTGGCGACCTCCAGATCGCCGCCGCCGGCATCGAGCAGATCGGCGGCGTCCGCATCGGTAATCTGCTGGGCGGGCTAGGAGGCCTCCTCGGAGGCCGCGGCAATGCGTCCACGACGCCGGGCCTCACCCCGCTGCCACCGGTCTCGCTGCGCGAAGGCCGAGTCTTCCTCGGCCCGATCCGCCTGCCCCTGAAGCCGCTGCTGCCGCTGTACTGAGCGCGCAACGAAAAAGGGGCGCCGAAGCGCCCCTTTCAATACCTCTCCGATGCCGCGATCAGGCGGCCGGCAGCGCCGCGCTCGGCGCCTCAATCCGGGTGATCGCCTTCTTCACCGCCTCCTGCACCTTCTCGAAGGCGCGGACCTCGATCTGGCGGACGCGTTCGCGCGAGACGCCGAACTCCTCGGAAAGCTCCTCGAGGGTGATCGGGTCCTCGGCAAGGCGGCGCGCCTCGAAGATGCGTCGCTCACGCGGGTTCAATACGTCGAGCGCCTCGCGCAGTGCCATGTGGCGGTTGCTGCTCTCCTCGGACTCGGCGAGGCGGCTCTCCTGGCTGTCCGAATCGTCGACCAGCCAATCCTGCCACTCACCTTCGCCGTCTTCACGCAATGGCGTGTTGAGCGATGCGTCGCCGCCGAGGCGGCGATTCATGTCGACCACGTCCTGCTCGTTGACGCCGAGCTTGGTCGCGATCTGCTTGACCTGATCGGGCCGCAAATCGCCGTCGCCCAGAGCCGCGATCTTGCTCTTGGCCTTGCGCAGGTTGAAGAACAGCTTTTTCTGGTTGGCCGTGGTGCCCATCTTCACCAGCGACCAGGATCGCAGAATGTATTCCTGGATCGAGGCCTTGATCCACCACATCGCATAGGTCGCCAGCCGGAAGCCCTTGTCGGGCTCGAAGCGCTTGACCGCCTGCATCAGGCCGACATTGCCTTCGGAGACGACTTCGCCGATCGGCAGGCCGTAGCCGCGATAGCCCATGGCAATCTTGGCGACGAGACGAAGATGCGAGGTGACGAGCTTGTGCGCCGCATCGCGGTCGCCATGCTCGCGCCAGCGTTTCGCCAGCATGTATTCCTCGCTCGGTTCCAGCATCGGGAACTTGCGGATTTCATCGAGATAACGTGAGAGTCCGCCTTCCGCGGACAGGACAGGCAGCGAAGCACTCGCCATGCGCGTGTCTCCTCCTTCAGGCCCCCGCTACGCGGCAGGCCCACCGCGCGATCAACCTTCGCGCAGGTTTCGGACAATGCGAATTGATCCAACGCAGAAACCGGACGGGAGTTCGGCGGGATCGGTCGCGTGCGGCGCCCCCTTGGCCATCCGCATCCGATAACCCCAGTATATGCGAACTCAGTCTGGCGGAAAGGTGGCAACGGCGCCAGATCGGCTCACAGCCTCGCGAGGGCTGCTTGCAGCTTTGCAAAATCCGCCGGCGGCTGGGATTCGAACAGCATCTCCTCGCCGGTCGCCGGATGCGCGAAACCAAGCACCGCCGCGTGCAGCGCCTGCCGCCCCAGCGCCGTCAGCGCCTCGCGCGCCTCCTCCGGCAAACGCACCGCCTTGGTGGCGAAGCCGGAGCCATAGAGCTGGTCGCCCAGCAGCGGGTGGCCGATATGACTCATATGCACGCGGATCTGGTGCGTGCGGCCGGTTTCCAACCGGCATTCGATCAGGCTCGCCAGCGGCTCGGTCTCGTCCAGCCCCTTCAGCAACGGCGGGTAGCGCTCGAACAGGGTGATGTGGGTGATGGCCTCGCGGCCTCGCCCCTCCTTCACCACCATCATCTTCTCACGATTGCGGTTCGAGCGCTCGATCGGCGCATCGATCGTGCCTTCGCGCAGCCGCGGAACGCCCCAGACGAGGGCGAGATAGGCACGCTGCAACGGCCCCGTGCGGCCATGGTCGGCGAACTGCTTGGCAAGCTTCTGATGTGCCCGGTCGTTCTTGGCGACGACGAGCAGCCCGCTGGTATCCTTGTCGAGCCGGTGCACGATGCCCGGCCGCCTGACCCCGCCGATGCCGGACAGGCTCTCGCCGCAATGGGCGATCAGCGCATTGACCAGCGTGCCGTCCTCATGGCCACCGGCCGGATGCACGACGAGCCCCGCCGGCTTGTCGATCACGATCAGGTGCTCATCCTCGTAGACGACATCGAGCGGAATATCCTGCCCGACCGGCTCGGCTGGCTTCGCCTCCGGCATGACCAGCGCGATCGCGTCGCCCTCCGCGACCTTACGACTGCCATCGCTGGTGACCGTGCCGTTCAGACTGACACCACCCTCCTTGATGACCTGCTGCAACCGGGCGCGCGAAATTTCGCCCGCGAGCACGGCCAGCGCCTTATCGAGCCGTAGGCCCGCCTGCTCTGCGCCGACCTGCAGGGTCACCATGCCGTTTTCGCTGTTCTGTTCAAAACCGGAGCTCATGCCGCCGCTATAAGGCGCATGACTTCCCGCCGCACGCCTTTTCGTCGTGATGCGCCGGAACCGTCACTGCGAACCTCGAATGGCGGTCTTTGGGAGCCCGCCCGCTCAACCGAACAGGCGGAACCCGCCTTTCTTCGGCTCGGTCGGCGGCTCTTCGTCCGGCCCCGGGTCATCTGGCGCATGCGGAACGGGAAAGATCACCGGCTTCGGCGGCATAGCGTCGCGGGCGGCCGCCGTGCCGGCTCCGGCCGCCGGGGCGCCAGAAGCTTCTGCCGGCTTCGAAAGGGGGGCGCCCATCTGCGCCTCGGTCTTCGCGGTCGCTTCGGCCTTGGTCTCGGGCCTGGCCCCGACCGGAGCAGAAGCGACCGGCGCAGACTTCGGCTCTTCCTGGGGCGAAGCCGCTGCCGCCACGGCAGCCGGTTCCACCACCGTCACGCTCTCCGGCTTCACCTCGATCAGCTTAGTCGAATCGTCGAGGTCGGCGAGCACATCGTCGAGCGCCTGCGGCGGGCTGCCGAGCGTCGCCGGTGGGACCGTCCAGACGAAGGCGTCGAGGCGGCCGGTGATGGGCGAAACCGGCATCCAGTGGTCGGAAACCAGCCCGTCCGCGACCCAGGCGGCGTCATGCGGCGCCCGCGTGGCTCGCGCCAGCCATTCGCGCACCTTGCCGGCAGAACCGTGTTCGGCCTCCTCCAGCTCGGCCATCAGCAGGCAGGCGCGCACCGAGGGGCCGCCCGCCAGCAGCGGCTTCAGCGTCTCGCGCGCCTTCTGGAACTCGCGCGCCTGGATGGCTGCACCGGCCAGCACCAGCACGCTTTCCGGATCGGCCGGGCGCAGCTTGGCAAGCGTCGTCGCGCGCTGCAGCCGATCGAGCGCGCTGTCGCCGGGACGAACATCGAGATAGGCCGCCGCGACATCCGGGTGCGGCGACTCGCGCCAGGCGGCTTCGAGCAGCTTCGAGGCCTTGCGGACATCGCCGCGCTCGGACAGCATCCGACCGGCAAGCGCCGCCGCCGGCGTCAACCCAGGCGCGAGCTTCACCGCCTCCAGCGCCGCCGCGAGCGCCCGTTCCGGCTCCTTGTCGCGTGCATCGAGCGCCTCTGCGGCGAGCAGAACGGCGCGCTGACGGCGCGCCTCCGCCTTGTCTGCGAGGCGCAGCGCCGCGCGGCGCTCGACGGCGGTGCGCGCCGCCTGCCAGTCCCCGGCATTGGTGTGGAAGTCGAGCAGCGCATCGTTCGCCCAGGCAAGCGAGGGCGAGCGGCGTACCGCATCGTCGGCGAAGGCACGGGCCGCCGCCATGTCGCCACGCCGCTTGGCTTCGACAAAAAGACCGCGCAGGCCAAGCACCCGCGTCTCCGAACGGTCGAGCATCGCCTTGAAGGCGGCTTCGGCCTGGGCACGATTGCCGGTGAGCTGCGCCGTCTGCGCCTCCAGCAGCAGGGTCAGCGGCTCGCTCGGCACGAAGCGGCGCGCCTCGCCGGTGTAGCGCCCCGCCGCGACGGGATCGCCCGCGCCGATCGCGACCATGCCGCGCGAGACGGCCTCGAAACCGCGCGCCCGGCGCCTTGCCCGCGACGACAGGCTAAAGGCGGAAGGCAGCCCGAAGACGAAGCGGATCACCGCCCAGACCAGCAGCACCAGGAAGGCGAGCACGACCACGCCGATCGCGCCGATCGCGACGCTGGTATCGATACGATAGCCCTGCCAGATCACGGAAATTTCGCCGGGCCGGTCGGCGAGCCAGACGGCGCCGAAGGCCAGGCAGGCGAAAACGGCGAGATAGACGAGAACGCGAACCATGGACTCTTCTATCCTCCGTCAGCCCGCAGTGCCCAGCGCCGCGACTGCATCCTGCGCGATTTTGGCGATGGCTGCATCCGCCGCCGCCCGCTTCTGCAGATCGGCGCCGAACTCCGCACTGGCACGGCGCGCCGGCTCGGGCAACTGGCTCCACAGCGCCGCCGCCTTTGGCATGTCGTTCGCTGCGACGGCGCTTTCGAGCCGCAAGGGCAGCGTCGCAGGGTCGTTCGAGCCGCTGTCGCCAACGGGCCGAACCGTGACGATGCGGCTCGCCAGCCCCCAGAGCTTGTCCGACCAGCTATCCGATTGCGGCGTGACCTCGCGCTGGAACATCGCGCCGTGCTTGCGGAAGCCGGCGAGCAGAGCCTCGCGCGTCGCGGCTCCTGTCGTTGCGACCGCCGACAGCGCCGCAGCGTCGGCCTGCGCGACTCCGCCCTTCACCAAAGCCGCGACATCGCTCGCAAAGGGGCGCCCACCTGCAAGGGCTCGCTGAACCCGCTCCGCCAGCACGATGCGCGCCGCAGCCATCCCTTCGGGGCTGGTCGTGGGTGCAGCCTTCGCCTGCGTCTCGACAGCCGCGACGCGCGCCGCGAGCTTGTCGAAGCGCTCGCCCGAAGCAGCCAGCGCCGTCTCGGCGCGCTGGAGTTGCTCGGTGACGGCGCCGGTATCGGCGGCTGGCGCCTTGGCGAGCGTGCCGACGCGACCTGCGAGCGCCTGCACCTCGGACCCCGCCTTCGTCGCCGCCTCTCCGGCGGTCTCTGCCTTGCGGTCTGCGCTGACGACGGCAGCCTGCAATCCGTCGACGCGGCCGCTGAGATCGGCCAACTGCGTCGGACTCACCGCCGGTCCGCCGGACCGCGTCGCGTAGAACATCAACCCCGCCCCGACGAGACCGCCGAGCACGCCGGCCACCGCCAAAGCGGGCCAGGGCGTCGCAGGCCGCGCAACAGGTTCGGCCCCCGAGCGCGGAGGCTCGGCCGGCGGCGGAGAGAACTCCTTCGGCAGCGCCTCGGTCGGCGCCGCCGCCTCGGGCGACGGCTTCCTGGCATCTGCCGCCTGTTCGGGCATCTCGGCTTGCGGCTGAGGCTCGGCCTTGAGCTCGATGGTCGGCGGCGTGCGCTTGAGGCTGCCGCGCGTCTCTGCGCGCCCCGCGTCTTCCGGTCGCAGGCGCTGAGAGACCTGCTCCAGCGCCGCCAGCATTCCCGCCTCCTCCGGATGCTCGGCGACCAGCACCGTGCTGGCGCCGGCCGAGATCAGCGGCGAGGCCACATTGGCCGAAAGCGCGACATGGGTCAGTTCCAGCGCCTGCTCCTCGACGCCAGCAGCCTGGGCCAGGCTGAGGAAGGTTTTGGCGCCCCGCGCCGAATAGTGCAAAGCGGCATCGGCCTTGCCATGCCGCAACGCGGCCTGCGCATCCTCCGGCAGCATCGAAACCGCTTCGGCGGCGTAGGCCTCCCAGAGCCCGACATCATAGCCCGCATCCCTCAGTCGCTGCGGCACATCCTCGTTGCGGTCCCGTGCCGCGATCATCAGCAGCCGGGCCGGCGCCGGCAGCGTCCGCCTGATCAACGCGATCAGGTCGTTGCGGTCGCCATCGGCGCTGCGTGCATCCTCCAAACCCGCTTCGCGAACCTTCGCCGCGGTGCGGGCGCCCACCGTGAAGATCGGCAGGTCACGCCAGGCCTCCGGCCCTTCCGCCAGCATCGGCACGGCATTGCCGCTGCTCAGGACGATGGCTGCGAAATCCCCGGCCGGCGCCTCGCCCGGCAACCTGACCACCTCGAACAGCGGCGCGACCAGCGGCTCGAAGCCATGAGCCGCGATGGCCTCGGCCGTGCGATCGGCATCGGGGCGAGGTCGGAAGACGAAGACGCGCATTCACAGCTCCTGACGAAACGGCCAACGATCATGGCACGAGCCGCGAACGGCACAGGCTCCCGCGATCGGGTTGCATTGAGGCGGAACGATGATGCCGGCCATCCCTCTCCCTTTTCTTTACAGCCCGGCGGGCGGCTCCCCTGAGCCACCGGCCGCTTTGTCCTTGGCCTTCGACCGTGGCAGGCACTATACGAAGGAATTGCCGGCGGAACACCGCTGCCTGCAACGCCTCATCACCTGATCCTCCATTCCGCGGGACAAGTCGACCGATCATGCGTGTTCTTGGGATAGAGACGACCTGCGACGAAACGGCAGCCGCGATCGTCTCCGTCGAACGCTCGGGTGAGACCAAGATCCTGTCGAACGAGATCCTGAGCCAGATCGCGGCCCATGCCGCCTATGGCGGCGTCGTGCCGGAGATCGCGGCCCGCGCCCATGTCGAGGCGATCGACCGCATCATCGCGCGCGCCTTTGCCCATGCCGAGCTCAAGCCCGGCGACATCGACGCCGTCGCCGCCGCCGCCGGCCCCGGCCTCGTCGGAGGCGTCATGGTCGGGCTCACCGCCGGCAAGGCGATCGCGCTCGCCACGGGCAAGCCCTTCATCGCCATCAACCACCTCGAGGCCCATGCGCTGACCGCGCGCCTTACCGACGACGTTGCCTTTCCCTATCTGCTGCTGCTGGTCTCCGGCGGTCATACCCAGCTTCTCGCGGTGCGCGGCATCGGGGACTACCTCAAGCTCGGCGGCACCATCGACGACGCCGTCGGCGAGGCCTTCGACAAGATCGCCAAGATGCTCGCCTTGCCCTATCCGGGCGGTCCGTCCGTCGAGCGCGAGGCGGCCAAGGGCGACCCCGAGCGCTTCGACTTCCCTCGCCCGATGCAGGGGCGGCCGAACCCGGACTTCTCCCTCTCCGGCCTGAAAACGGCGGTGCGCCTCGTCGCCGAGCGCATCGCGCCCCTCTCCGATAACGACGTTGCCGATCTCTGCGCCTCGTTCCAGGCAGCGATCGTCGACGTCATGGTCGACCGCACCCGCGCTGGCCTGCGCGCCTGCCGCGAGGCGGGCATCACTCCTTCGTCGCTGGTCGTCGCCGGTGGCGTCGCCGCCAATCAGGCGATTCGCAGCGGGCTCAGCCGCTTCGCCACCGAAGCCGGCCTGCCGATGGTCGCCCCGCCGCTCGCGCTCTGTGGCGATAACGGCGCGATGATCGCCTGGGCCGGGCTGGAGCGGCTCAGGCTCGGGCTCACCGACGACATGAAGGTCGCCGCCCGCCCGCGCTGGCCGCTCGACGAGCTCGCCCCCAAGCCCGCGACCGCCGCATGAGCCGATCCACGGGCTTCGCGACGATCGGCGTCGTCGGGGCCGGCGCCTATGGTGCCGCGCTGGCGCTTGCCGCCAGCCGTGCGGGCCGCGCCGTCCGGCTCTGGGCGCGCGACGTCGCAACGGTCGAAGCGATCCGCAAGGAAAGGCAGGCGCCGCGCCTGCCCGATGTCGCCCTGCCCGAAACCATCAGCGCTACCGCTACACTCGGCGATCTGGCGCCCTGCGACGCCTTCATCGTCGCCGTGCCGACCCAGAGCCTGCGAGACGCCACCGCTGCGATGGCCGCCGCGTTGCCGGCCGGCGCGCCGGTGATCTCGGCCGCCAAGGGCATCGAGCAGGCGAGCGGCCTGTTCCCGACCGAGATCATCGCCGGCCTCTGGCCGGAGGTTCCTACCGCAATCCTGTCCGGTCCGAGCTTCGCCGCCGATATCGGCCGTGGCCTGCCGACAGCCGTGACCCTCGCCGCGGCCGACCCGGCGCTGGCTCAAGGTCTTGCGGAGGCGCTGAGCTCGCCCGCCTTCCGGATCTATCATTCCGGCGATCCGCGCGGGGTCGAGATCGGCGGCGCGGCCAAAAACGTGCTCGCCATTGCGGCCGGCATCGCCATCGGGCTCGGTTTCGGCGAGAGCGCCCGCGCCGCGCTGGTCGCGCGTGGCTTCGCCGAACTGCGCCGCTTCGGCGAGGCGCATGGCGCCGATCCCGAGACGCTGATGGGATTGTCCGGCCTGGGCGACGTGGTCTTGAGCTGCGCCTCGCCGCAATCGCGCAATTTCGCCTATGGTCTGGCGCTCGGCCAGGGCAAGAGCCCGGCGGAGGCCGCCGGCGGCAAGCTGGCGGAAGGCGCCTTCACCGCCCCGGTCCTCGCCAGGATGGCGCAGTCGGAGGGCATCGAGACACCCATCGCCGAGGCCGTCGCGGCCATCATCGCGGGCCGGATCGGCGTGCGCGAGGCGGTCGCGGCGCTACTCGCGCGACCGCTCAAGGCGGAATGACGGAGGAAGCCATGGCGGGAGAACTCTCCGACCTCGGCAAGCGCATCGCGCGTGGCATTGCTGAGGTGAAGAAGACGACGGGCTCCGAGCTCGTCGCCGAAAGCGGCCCCGTGCCGCTCGCCGGCCGCATCGCCAGCCCGGTGATCCAGCATCGCCGGCGCCGGGCCGAGGGTACGCATCGCTTCGTGCTGATCCTGCCCTTCGGCGAGGGCGAGGTCCGAGTCGAGCTGGAGCCCAAGGACTACGCTGCATTGACCCGCGAGATGGTGCGGTTCTGGAACGAACAGGGCGAGGCGGCCTCGCAGCCCCCCGTGCCGCTGAAGGAGGACGAGGCCTGATGGCTCACTGGCTGATCAAATCCGAACCCTCGGTCTGGTCCTGGGACGACCAGGTCAAGGCCGGCGCGAAGGGCACGCATTGGGACGGGGTCAAGAACCACACGGCGAAACTCAACCTGATGGCGATGAAGAAGGGCGACCAGGTCTTCTTCTACCATTCCAACGAGGGCCTCGAGATCGTCGGCATCGTCGAGGTCATCCGCGAGGCCTATCCCTGGGAAGCCGCTGGCCCGCCCTGGGTGCTGGTCGATTTCAAGGCGGTAAAGCCGTTGCCGAAGCCGGTGACACTTGCCGCCGTCAAGGCCGAGCCGCGGCTCGCGAAGATGTCCCTCGTCACCTCCTTCCGCCTCTCGGTCCAGCCGGTGACGGACGAGGAATGGGACATCGTCTGCAAGATGGGCGGTCTCTGAACCCACCGCGACGGGCAGCGGCCAGCATCGCCGAAAGTCTGTGACACGAAAGTGCGAGCGCGAAGCGCTTGCCGCGCCGCGCCTGCATCCTATGATGCAGCCAATTCAAAGGAAGCGGGACCGCGCCCGCCGTCAGGCGGGGACGGGATCGCGATCAAGAACCCTGTCCGGGGAGACGCCTGCAAATGTCCGAAACGATCTATGACGTGCCAGCCGGCTGGGCCGACAAGGCCTGGGCGAACGATGCCCGCTATCAGGAGATGTACGCGGCCTCGATCGCGGATCCGTCGAAGTTCTGGGGCGAGCACGGCAAGCGGATCGACTGGTTCAAGCCCTACACCAAGGTCAAGAACACCAGCTTCGAGCCGGGCAAGGTCTCGATCAAGTGGTTCGAGGACGGCACCACCAACGTCGCCCATAACTGCATCGACCGGCACCTCGCCAAGCGCGGCGACCAGACTGCGATCATCTGGGAAGGCGATGACCCGTCCGAATCCAGGGCGATCACCTATCGCCAGCTTCATGCCGAGGTCAGCAAGTTCGCCAATGTGCTCAAGGCACATGGCGTCGGTAAGGGCGACCGTGTCACCATCTACCTGCCGATGATCCCCGAGGCGGCCTATGCGATGCTCGCTTGCGCCCGCATCGGCGCCATCCATTCGGTCGTCTTCGGCGGCTTCTCGCCGGATTCGCTGGCCAGCCGCATCGAGGACTCCGACTCCAGGATCGTCATCACCGCCGATGAAGGCCTGCGCGGCGGCCGCACGGTGCCGCTCAAGAAGAATGTCGACCTCGCCGACGACAAGGTGAAGGGCGGCATCGGCACGGTCATCGTCGTCAAGCGTACCGGCGGCAATGTCTCGATGAAGGCCGGCCGCGACGTCTGGTATCACGACGAAGCCGGCAAGGTTCCCGCCGATTGCCCAGCCGTCGAGATGAATGCGGAAGATCCCCTCTTCCTGCTCTACACCTCAGGCTCGACAGGTAAGCCCAAGGGTGTGCTGCACACCACGGCGGGCTATCTCGTCTATACGGCGATGACCCACCAATATGTCTTCGACTACCATGACGGCGACATCTACTGGTGCACCGCCGATGTGGGCTGGGTGACCGGCCACAGCTACATCCTCTACGGCCCGCTCGCCAACGGCGCGACGACGCTGATGTTCGAGGGCATCCCGACCTACCCGTCGATCTCCCGCTTCTGGGAGGTCATCGACAAGCACAAGGTCAACACCTTCTACACCGCGCCGACCGCGATCCGCTCGCTGATGGGCGCCGGCGAGGAGCCGGTCAAGAAAACCAGCCGTGCCTCGCTGCGCCTGCTCGGCTCGGTCGGCGAACCGATCAATCCGGAGGCCTGGGAGTGGTATCACCGCGTCGTCGGCGACCATCGCTGCCCGATCGTCGACACCTGGTGGCAGACCGAGACCGGCGGCATCCTGATCACGCCGTTGCCGGGCGCCACCAAGCTGAAGCCCGGCTCGGCCACCCGCCCCTTCTTCGGCATCAAGCCCGAGATCGTCGATACCGAGGGCAAGGTCCAGGAAGGTGCCTGCGAGGGCAATCTCGTCATCGCCGATAGCTGGCCCGGCCAGATGCGCACTGTCTACGGCGATCACCAGCGCTTCATGGACACTTATTTCGCGACCTATGCGAACAAGTACTTCACCGGTGACGGCTGCCGGCGCGACGCCGATGGCTATTACTGGATCACCGGCCGCGTCGACGACGTCATCAACGTCTCGGGCCACCGCATGGGTACCGCGGAAGTCGAATCGGCGCTCGTCGCGCATCCCGCGGTCTCGGAGGCTGCCGTCGTCGGTTATCCCCACGACATCAAGGGCCAGGGCATCTACGCCTATGTCACGCTGATGACCGGCCAGAGCCCGAGCGAAGATCTGCGCAAGGAACTCGTCGCCTATGTCCGCAACGAGATCGGGCCGATCGCGTCGCCGGACCTGATCCAGTTCGCGCCGGGCCTGCCCAAAACCCGCTCCGGCAAGATCATGCGCCGCATCCTGCGCAAGATCGCCGAGGACGAGCATGGCGCGCTCGGCGACACCTCGACCTTGGCCGATCCGGCCGTAGTCGACGACCTCGTCGCGAACCGTCAGAACAAGCGCAAGGCCGGCTGAGTTGCCGTTCCGCGGCCGCTTCTCAGGGAGCGGCCGCGATCACTTCGATCTCGACCTTGAATTCCGGCCGGGTAAAACCGGAGACGATCATCAGGGTCGAGGCTGGCGGCGGCACGCCGACATGCGCGTCACGCGATTCCATATAGCCCTTCATATGGGCGCGGTCGGTGACATAGGCGTTGATCCGCACGATGTTGCCGAGCGTCATCTGCGCTTCGGCGAGGATCGCGGCGATATTGGCGAAGCAAAGATCGGCCTGCTCGCGTACGCCCTGCGGTACCGTACTGTCCGCCATTATGCCGAGCTGGCCCGAGCACACGGCCAGTCGCCAGCCTGCCGGCACCGCCATGCCATGGCTGTAGCGCGCGAAGGGCGGGGCGATCGAAGTCGGGTTGAGCGGTATCATGGCGGTCCTTCCGAAGCGCCGCACTATGCCCGCGAGGCGGGCGCGGAACCAGATCGGACTTCGCGGGTTCGCAAGCGGGTCCGGTTGGGCTAGACCATGCTCATGCCGCGTTCATTATGGCTCTGTGATACTGACGCAAAGTTAGATTGATTGGGATCGCGCCGCATGACGACGACGAAGACCGCTATTCCGGCGCTGAAGGCGACCGCCCTGCTTCCCCTGCTGGCCTTGACAGCCTGTGCCGGTTCGCAGCGCTTCTCGGGGCCGGTGATGAACCCGCCCTCCTATAGCCAGCCCGTCCTGCCTGCGGCGCCGCCGGTGACGTCCGCCCCCGTGACGTCCGAGCCGCTGCCGCCCCCCGGCGGTTATCCAGCCGCTTCCGCCCCACCGCCCGGAGCCGGCGGCGCAGTGCCCGGGCAGGATCCGTTCTTCGAGCCTGGTGCCGGTGCGCCGCAGGGTCAGCCGCCGATGGGCCAGCCGGGCCAGGCTCCGGCCACGCCGGGCAACAACCAGGTCGCTGGCCTCGGTCCCAGCCCGACGGCTCCGGCCCGTCCTTCGACGACGCGCGACAACGTGATCGGTGGCTGGACCGCGCGCGAGGCGACCGGCGGCACCTGCCGCGTGCAGCTGTCGAGCGCGCCGACTCTCGATCTCTATCGCGCCAGCTCCTCGGGCTGCGCCAACCGCGATCTCCAGAAGATCACGGCCTGGGACTACCGCGACGGTGAGGTCTATCTCTACCAGCAGGGTGGCACGGTCGCAGCTCGGCTGCGCGCCACCAGCGGCAACGCACTTGACGGCGCCGTGACCAAGTCTGGCGCGGCCCTGTCGCTCAATCGCTAAGGCGTCCGACCGGTCCGAAGGGGCAAGTAGCATTTCGGATCGATATGGCACCGTAACGGCGATCAGATCGCAAGGCGCTGCGTGCGCCTCACGATCTGACGGTGCGCCTACGCTCTGAGTGCGCGAGCGAAAAGGCGCGTCGGCCAGAAGGCTTTCTGCAGCGACAGAGCCAGCGTGGCGAAGCCCTGGGCGTTGTCGAGCGCCTCGTCGAGGATGGTGAAGGGGGTGGGACCGCCGGTGGCGATCACGCCCTCGACATCGGCATAGCCGCCAACCAGATCCGCCTTGAACTTCTGCGCGAGCCGCCGCATCGCGGCATTCTCCGGCAAGCAGGTCATGTAGAGCGTCCTGATCCCGCGATTGCGGGCGGCCGTAATCAGCCGCGCGAACAGCTCGCCGCCGATGCCGCTGCGGCGCCAGCCGGTCTCGACGCTGAAGGCTGCCTCACCAGTCTGCGCGATGATGTCGTCAAGGCCGCGCAGTTCGGCCGCGCCGCGCACCACGCCATCCTCGATAAAGGCATAGACCAGTCCACCGACCCCGAAGGTCGTCATGGCGTAGTTGTCGAGGAAGGCATCGTTCACGGCCGTACCGAAGCGCTGCTGCCGCGTCAGCGGGTCGAGTCTCAGCAGATGATCCCTGAAGAGATCGCGTTCCGCCAGCCACAGCCTGCGGATTTCCCCGCGGCCGGCCTTGCCGCGGACTTTCGTTGATCGTGTCATTGTCATCTCCCGAACAGCGCCGTGTCGCGCTATCGAACAGGAGGCGTTCTTCCCTAGCCGCGCTTCAGATCGCCTTCAATTGCGGCGATTGCAAGAGGCCCAGCTGCGGCATTTTTGCCGTAGGCGCGTGAAGAGGCGGCAAATAAAGTAAACATCCATGCACCAAGCGCATGACAAACGCCGTTTACCGGCTTGGGGATGGCGTAAAAAAAAGCACTATAATGACGGAAAATGTCGTGCGATAATTTCGCATTGACCCCGATGACGGCGCGCCCGGCATGAGCTAAGTTGCGTGCTCCCGGTCACTCATATCTGAAGCTCCATGTTCGATCGTCGCAAGCCTCCTGCTGCCCAGCCTTTCGTCACGCACGAAAATATCGAAGCCAAAGTCAAATGGTTCGACCCCGAGAAGGGGTTCGGTTTCGCCTCGCCCGTCGACGGCTCGGGCGATGTTTTCCTGCACATCTCGGCGATCGGCCCGTTGGACCAGCAGGATCTGCTGCCCGGCGCGACCATCGTCGCCGATCTCGGTGAAGGCCGCCGCGGCCTGCAGGTCGTCGCCGTTCACGAGATCGACGCCTCCACCGCCACCCAGACGGCGCCGGCCGCTCCGCGCGGCTTCGCGCCGCGCGCGCCCCGCGACGATTTCGGCGGCGGCTTCCAGGATCGTGATCGCGGCCCGCGTGGCGGCGGCTTTCAGGACCGCGACAGCGGCCCGGTCGAAGGCCCCTTCGATGGCGCGGTCAAGTTCTTCAACTCGGATCGCGGCTTCGGCTTCATCGCTCCCGACAAGGGAGGGCCGGACGTTTTCCTGCATGTCTCCTCGCTGAGCCGCAGCGGCCTGCAGCCGCCGATGGACGGTCAGCGCGTGCGCTTCTCGATCCGCGCCGGCCGCAAGGGGCCGGAAGCGTCGAACATCAGCTTCATCTGATCGAGAACCACCTCGAAACGACAAAGGGCCCGCCATCGGCGGGCCCTTTTTCTTGGGCTTTGGCGGTCGTGACGGCGCCGGATGATGCACCCGGCGCTCGCTCCCGCGTCAGTGCTCGTGGTCGTCGCCTTCCAGGCCGCCGATATGCTTCTGGGTGTAAAGTTCCAGACCGACGCGATCGATGAGGTCGAGCTGCGTCTCGAGGAAGTCGATATGACCTTCCTCGTCCTTCATCAGCGCCTTGAACAGGTCCTCGGACGGATAGTCACCGACGTCGCGGCAATATTTGGCAGCTTCCTGGTAGAGCGCCCGCGCCTCGACTTCGGCCTTGAGGTCGCATTCGATGACTTCCTTGACGTTCTCGCCGATGCGGAGCTGGTCAAGCGTCTGCAGGTTCGGGAAACCTTCGAGAAAGAGGATGCGGTCGACGAAACGGTCGGCATGGACCATCTCCTCGATCGATTCCTTCTTCCAGGTCTTGGCCATCTCCTTCAGCCCCCAATTGTCGAGCATCCGGTAGTGCAGCCAGTACTGATTGATCGCGGTGAGCTCCGAGCGCAGCCCCCGGTTGAGATATTCGATGACCTTCTTGTCGCCCTTCATGGCGTCGCTCCTCACGATCTACATTAGAATGATCCTAATGTAGAGAGGAGTATCCCGGAAGGAAAGAGGGAAAACGACGCGTGTCCAGGCAATCCACCGGCCGGACGAAGCGGCTGCCTCAGGCAGCCTGCGCCGCGGCGTCCTCGGATAGCGCGATGCCATCCAGCATGCGCCCGACGCTGACGTGGACGGCGCACTCGATCTCGCGGCTGGCACAGCTATCGCACTGAGTCGCGCAAGCGGCACGAGCTTCGGCTAGGATCGAGCGAACCTCGCGTGCGCAGCGCCCGCAATCCGGGCTGCAGCCGAGGCAATCATAAGCCTCACCTGCGGTCCGCGGGCCGCTACCGTCAGGGCCGACAGTGCCCTTGATCTGCCGGCAGGACAGGACGTTGCAGGAACAGACGATCACGCGTGATGGCCTGCCACCCGCTTGGCCGTCGTGACTTCCTCGCCATCGGCATTGCGCAGCCGGACAATGACCTCGACCGAGGAGATCATCATGCCTTCCGGCGCCTCCGGCAGGCCCGAGACATGGATCATCGAGCCGGGGATGTCGGTCACCGTCTCGTCCTCTTCATTGTAGAAGTGGTGGTGTTCCGAGACGTTGGTGTCGAAGAAGGTCTTGGGGCCCGACACCGAAACCTGGCGCAGCAGCCCGGCTTCGGAGAACTGGCGCAGCGTATTGTAGACCGTGGCGAGCGACAGGGGCTCGCGCGCCCGCAGCGCCTCCTCGTAGAGCATCTCGGCGCTGACATGACGGTCGCCCTTGGCGAAGAGCAGCCAGCCCAATGCCATACGCTGGCGCGTCGGGCGCAGGCCAGCCGCCCGCAGGCGCGCCTTCACCCCGCTGATCGGGCAGGAGGTCGGGCTTTTCTGCGGCCACGGAATATGCTCCGCCGCGACAGCCTGCTCCCGATCCTTGCTCGCCAGAACGCTCATCGAAAAACGCCTTCCACTCTCCAGCCTCGCGGCCCCGTAGTTTAGAAATCATCTAAACTACTGATATTACTGACATATTTGTCGTACCGTCGCCGGAATGTCAATCGCGCGGGATGCGACATCGCGCTGCAGAGCAGCGTTGTGCACCGCCGCGATCCGTAACAAGGCCGGCGTCGATCGACCGGAAGACTGGCCATCAGGGCTGAAGATCCGCGGAGAAGCGGCTCGCTCGCGGCGATGGCCGTCAGTGCCCGCCACCGGCGCCGGCAGCGACCGGCTTTGGCTTGCTCAGGAAGACCGAGAGAACCACAAGGCCGGCGAAGATCGCCGTCAATCCCAGGAAGACGTCGCCGAAGGCCATGACCAGCGCCTGCTTGTGGACACGCTGGTTGAGCACGGCCATCGCCATCGTCTGTGCCGCATCGCCAAAATCGTTGAAGCGTTGCGTCGTGTTCGCAAGCGCTTCCTCCGCGACCTGCCGCCCTGCTGCGACCCATTCGTGCAACCGGGTGATGTGCAGGTCGGTGCGGGTGTTCAGCATCGTATTGATGATGGCGAGCCCGACCGCCCCGCCGAGATTGCGGGTCAGGTTGTAGAGCCCCGAAGCGTTCTTGAGCTGCTGCGGCGGCAAGGTGCCGAGCGCAACGTTGTTGATCGGCACCATGCAGAGCATGAGGCCGCAGCCGCGCAGCACCTGCGGCCAGAGCAGTTCGTAGAAGTCCCAGTCCGAGGTGATGCGGGACGCGATCCAGGTTCCCAACGCGAAGGCGCTGAACCCGATCATCATCATCACGCGCGGATCGAGCTTGGCCGAGAGCCGGCCCGCGATCGGCGCCGTGAAGAACATGCACAGACCGGTCACGAACATCGTCTCGCCGATCATCAGCGCATCATAGCCGCGGATGCGCCCGAGATAGACCGGGTAGAGATAGGTCAGCCCGTAGAGGCCGATGCCCATGCAGAAGGAGAACAGCGAACCGAAGGCGAAGTTGCGGTCCTTGAAGGCGTAGAGATCGACAAGCGGGTCGTCCCGGGTCAGGGCTCGCCAGAAGAACAGCACCGCACCGATCACCATGACCACCGAGAAGACGATGATCTCCTCGCTCTGGAACCAGTCCAGCCGTGTCCCCTCCTCCAGCACATATTCGAGGCTGCCGAGAAAAGCGGCCATGGCACCGAGCCCGATCCAGTCGAAGCGCTTGATCAGACTGTGGTCTGGCTTGTCGAAATCGATCAGCGTCCAGGCCGCGATGGTCACGCCGATACCAGGCACGACATTGACCAGGAACAGCCAGTGCCAGGAGAAGGCATGGCTGAGATAGCCACCCACCGTCGGTCCGATCGTCGGCGCGAGTGTCGCCACGAGACCGATGAGCGGCGAGACAACCGGTCGCTTCGAGGGCGGAAAGATGGTGAAGGCCGCGGCGAAGACGCCGGGGATCATGCCACCGCCGATGAAGCCCTGGATCGCACGCCAGACGATCATCTCGTTGATCGACGAGGCTGTCGCACAGAGGACGCTGGAGATGGTGAAACCGGCCGCCGCGATCGAGAAGAACACGCGCGTCGAGAGTGCGCGGCTGAGATAGCCCGACAGCGGGATCATGATCACTTCCGCGATCAGATAGGCCGTCTGCACCCAGGCAATCTCATCCGACGATGCGGACAGGCCGGCCTGGATCTCCGCCAGCGAGGCGGAGACGATCTGGATGTCCAGGATCGCCATGAACATGCCGAAGACCATCGCCATGAAGGCGAAGATCCGGCGCATCGGAATGGCGTCGGAAGCCGGCGGCGCTCCCGCCGGCGCATTCAAGGTCGCGGTGGCCATGACGGCCTCCTTGCAGCGTCAGCGCTGGCCGGCGGGACGCGGATCGATGGAGACGACGACCGACATGCCCGGCCGCAGCACATGCTTGCTGGCCGATTCCCGGTCGAGCGCGATGCGCACCGGCACGCGCTGCACGATCTTCGTGAAATTGCCGGTCGCATTGTCCGGCGGCAGCAGCGTGAAGACCGAACCCGTGCCGCCGGCGATGCCGCTGACCGTGCCGTGGAAGACCTGGTCCGGCAGCGCGTCGACCGTGATCGAGGCGCGATCGCCGATCTTCAAAGGTGCGATCTGCGTTTCCTTGAAGTTGGCGTCGACATAGACCTGATCGAGCGGAACGATCGACATCAGGCGCTTGCCGGCGCTGACCAGATCGCCGAGCTGCAGGTTCGTGCTGGCGACGACACCGTCGATCGGCGCGTTGACCTGGGTGAAGGAGAGATCGCGCTCCGCCTTCTCCTCTGCCACCTTGAGCTCGTCGATCTGGCGGGCGGCCTCGACGCGCTGAGCCTCGAGCACCTTGATGTTGGCATCAGCCTGCACCACGCCGGCTTTCGCGCTGGCGACCGCCGCCACGGCCTGGTCACGCGCCGCGGTCGCGGCATCGAGCGTGGCCTGCGAGCCGTAGGACTTGGCAGCCAGGCTGTTGGCGCGATCATAATCAGCGCTCGTGCGGGTGACTGCCGCTTCAGCCGAACTCTGCTGCGCTTTGGCCTGCGCCAGCGCGGCACGCCCGGCCTCGATCTGGCTATCGATACGCGCGAGCGTGGCGCGCGCCGTCGCCGTCTTGGCGCGGGCGCTCGCCAGCGCGATCTGCCAGTCGCCGGCATCCAGCGTCACCAGCGGCTGACCGGCCTTGACCTCCTGGTTCTGAACCACGGAAACCTTGGCGATATTGGCAGCGAGCTTCGCGGAGATCGTCGCCATTTCGGCGCCGACATAGGCATCGTCGGTCGAGACGATGAAACGGCCGTTGCGCCACCAGTCGATGCCGTACCAGAGGCCGGCACCGAGCGCGACGGCGGCGAGCAGGGTCAGCCCGGCGCGGCGTACGGGGCTGCGCTTCGCAGGAGGCTGCGCCGCCTCGGGCGGGGGGGCCGAGGTGGTTTCCGCCGGCTGGCGCGCCTCAGTGGGATTGGCTGTCTCAAGGGCCGGATCGACCAGCTTCAGGCGGTCGCGGCGCTTATCCGTGATCTCGGCGGACATGGGTTATCCTGATGAGAACAATTCGAACCGTCTGGTTCGATTGCGCTTGAAATAACGCCGGCGATGTTGCATATCAAGTGAAATCGAACTGGGCGGTTCGATTATTTTTGCATGGCCGGGCTGCCCGGCGGAAACAAGCATGACGGACAATATGACGCCGGACCTCAAGCCGGCACGGCGCAACCGGCGGATCGCCGGGACGGACCCGGAGAAACGGCGCCAGATTCTCGATGGAGCTTACCAGGTCTTCACGGCTCGGGGTTTCGACGCCGCCAGCATGAACGATATCGCGGCGGCCGCCAATGTCTCGAAGGGCACGCTCTATGTCTATTTCCAGGACAAGGAGCATCTCTTCGTCGCTCTGATCGAGCGCGAGCGCGACGCGCAGAAGCGCGGCGCCTTCGAGGCGCTCGATCAGGACGAGGATCCGGTGCGCGCGCTGGCGAATTTCGGCCGTTGCCTGGTGCGCATGATCAATTGCGAATTCGCCGTCAGCGCGCACCGCATCGTCATCGGCGTGGCCGAGCGCATGCCCGATATCGGCCGCAGCTTCTATGAGAACGGCCCGATGCAGGGCGCCAGCCTGATCGCCCGCCACCTCGAGCGCATGATCGCCGAAGGCAAGCTCATCCCGATCGCCGACACCCAGCTCGCGGCGGTGCAGTTCGTCGATCTGTGCCAGTCGTCACTGACCCGCCCCCGGCTGTTCAACGCCGTCCGCACTCCTCCCAGCGAAGAGGAGATCGCGCACGTCGTGAACGAGGCCATCGAGATGTTCCTGGCCCGCTACGGCGTCAAGCGCTAGATCATCGTTATCGCACGGACAATCTGGACTTGAGGCGTCTCAGCCCAGAACCTGCTTCGCCCGGATGCGCTCGCGGTGCGCCGTGTAGAGGCCCGAGCTCGCGATGATGACCGCACCAACCAGCGTCCAGGCATCGGGCAGGGCGGCAAACAGGAAGAAGCCGAAAAGCGAGGCCCAGAAGAGCTGGATGTAGGAAAATGGCGCCAGCAGCGATGCGCCCGCGTAACGGAACGCCACGATCACCAGCCAGTGCCCGGCCGTCGAGACCGCGCCGATGAAGAACCCGACCAGGGCGATCTCCCAGGTCGGCGTCACCCAGTGCAGCGGCAGCAGCAGCGTCATCACCAGAGCGCCGAAGACCGTCGAGTAGGTCACGGTCGCGATCGGGCTCTCGGTCCCGCTCATCAGGCGCGTCACGATCAGGGAGAAGGCCCAGCAGAGCGCCGACAGCGCCGGCAGCAACGATGCGAGCTGGAAGCCGGAGCCGCCCGGCCTCACCACGATCAGGACGCCGATCAGGCCCACCACCGTCGCCAGCCAGCGCCGCCAGCCGACCCGCTCACCGAGCATCGGGATCGACAAGGCGGTCACGAACAACGGCGAGACGAAACTCGTCGCGGTCGCATCGGCGATCGGCAGCTGCTTCAGGGCCGATACGAAGAGGATGGACGAACCGATCGCGCCGATGCCGCGCAGCAGATGCAGGCCAGCTCGCCGCGTCCGGAACGAGCCCCAGTCCCGCTTGATCCCGACGATCGCGATCAGGATCGCTCCGGAGATCGCATAGCGCAGCCAGACGATGTGCAGCGCCGGCACGTTCTGCGCGGCGAGATATTTCGAGGCGGCATCACCGGCCGACAGAAAAATCGTCGCCAGCAGCATGACACCGATGCCGAGCAGCGCATTGTCGCGCCGCAGCGATCCGGGCGTGGCCGGATGGGCGGTTTCGGAAACGGGTCCGGGAGGAATAGGACTGGGCACGGCCAGGAAAATCGCGAGAGGAATTGCAGTTTAATCGATTTGGAACCTGCGCCGCTGCGCAAAGATCACAGGCGGCCCATGCAAGACCCGGCTTCAGCGCAGCAAAAAGGCGGGCTTCACGCCCGCCTTCGAAGACGCCTTGAAAATCGGCGAACCCGCTCAGGCCGCCTGCTTGCGCGGCTGGATCAGCTTGCGGTTGACCAGCACCTCGGCGATCTGCACGGCGTTGAGCGCCGCTCCCTTGCGCAGATTGTCGGAAACGCACCAGAAGGCGAGGCCGTTCTCGACCGTCGCGTCCTCGCGGATACGCGAGATATAGGTCGCGTCCTCGCCGGCCGCCTCATGCGGCGTGATGTAGCCGCCGGGTTCGCGCTTATCGATGACGAGGATACCGGGCGCGCTGCGCAGCACCTCGCGCGCCTCATCAGCCGTGATCGGCTTCTCGCACTCGATATTGACGGCTTCCGAATGAGCGATGAAGACCGGCACGCGCACGCAGGTCGCGGTCAGCTTGATCTTCGGGTCGAGGATCTTCTTGGTCTCGACCACCATCTTCCACTCTTCCTTGGTGTAGCCGTCCTCCATGAAGACGTCGATCTGCGGAATCAGGTTGAAGGAGATGCGCTTCGGGAACTTCTTGGTCTGGACCTCGCCGGCCGAGAACACGGCGCGGGTCTGGTTGAAGAGCTCGTCCATGCCCTCCTTGCCGGCGCCGGAAACCGACTGATAGGTCGAGACGACGACGCGCTTGATGCCGAACTTGTCATGCAGCGGCTTCAGCGCGACGACGAGCTGCGCGGTCGAGCAGTTCGGGTTGGCGATGATGTTCATCTTGGTGAAGCCGGCGGTAGCAGCGGCGTTCACCTCGGGCACGATCAGCGGCACGTCGGGGTGGGTGCGCCAGGCTGAGGAATTGTCGATGACGACTGTGCCTTGCGCACCGATCTTCGGCGACCACTCCTTGGAGATTTCGCCGCCCGCCGACATCAGGCAGATGTCGGTGTCCGAGAAGTCGTAATGCTCGAGCGCCTTCACCTTCAGCGTCTTCTCGCCGAAAGAGACCTCGGTGCCGACGGAGCGGGACGAGGCCAGCGCCACCACCTCGCTGACCGGAAAGGCCCGCTCGGCGAGAATGTCCAGCATCTCGCGGCCTACATTGCCGGTAGCGCCGACCACTGCGACCTTGAAGCTCATTGATGTGATCCTTTGCGGATGGATTCGGTTCGGATCTCCCTTTGGGAGCCGCCCCTGCCCCTGTTCCGGGCTGGTTCGGCGATCTACCCCCGCCGGGGGGAGATGGACCCGGAACCGAGGCGAAGCGTCAGCGCGACGTACCGGCTTTCCCGGTCGTCGTTTTGGTCGTGTGTTTCGTCGTCAGGCCGACAGTCACGGAACCAATCCCGAAGGGCTGCAAACTTCGCAAGCGACGCAAGGCTGCGTCGTACGCTGTCAGAACACCGGCCGCGGCAAAAAGTCAATTCCCCTGCTGGACCCGCCTCCCCCGGCGGCGCGCTGCGTTAACCCTGCTTCTTGACCCTGTGTTCATGCTGCCGGCCGAATCCAGCCTCCCGGTAACCTCCGGGCCATCCTCTCGCGGCAGGCTCCCGGTGGGTGTGGAGGATGCGCGGCGGTCGCGCTGCGCGGGAGAGACGGGTTGCGTTCGGTATCCGGTTCAGCGTTGGAAGGCGTCCGTGCACGGCTGGAACAGCTGCGGCCATGGTTCCTTCGTGCGTATGGAACGTGCCGAGTCGCCGGACAGCGCGTTGCCCGCATCGACCTCGTCCCGGCACTGATCACCGCTGCCGATCACAGCGAGCGCTCCGGACGCGCGCTGTGGCGCTGGCTTCGCCTGGTCGTCCCGCAACGCGGCTTTGGTCTGCCCGGCGCCCTGCTCTGGCGGGGCCTGGCTGCGCTGACCGGCCTCGGCATGACCGCAGCGCTCGTCACCGGCCTCTCGGCCAAGGACGAAGACCAGCCGCAACTCGCCAGTCTCACAGCTGCTTCAACCTCCGGCACAGCCGCGCAGCCGGCAGCTCGCCGCGGCAATCTCGGTGCAGCGGATTGGAGCCCGATCCCACGGCCGATCGCGATCTTCGACCTTGCCTCACCCGAGTTCGGCCGCACGGCTCCCAGCTACGAAGCCCGGCGCACGGCCGATGGCCGGCGGGAAGATGTCTTGGCCTTCGCCGCTTTTGCGGACAGCACCCCCCATCTCACGCTTCGGCTGCGCACCGGGCCTCTGGAGCAGTCCGGTGAGCGCTCCTTCACTGTCGACCTCGTTCGCGAGGCTGCACTGCATGCTCTGTCGGTCACGCGCAGCAGCGCACCGGTCGCGATCCAGACGCGTTTCGGCACGTTGGAAACAGCCGATGTCGTTCTCGACGACGGCGGCACGAGCCGCAGTTGCCTCGCCTTCCGCTCCGCCGGAGACATGACGGCGTTTGCGATGAACGGCTGGTGGTGCGCCGCGACCAAGCCGAGCGATCGTCGCCAGCTCGCCTGCCTCATCGATCGGCTCGATCTCGCCAATGCGGCGGGAAATGAGGAACTGCGCGCCACCTTCGCCAAGAGCGAACTCGCGCGTGACCCGGCCTGCACAAAACCGCATCTTGCAGCGAGCGGCCGCAAGGCCTCCTGGCTCGATGTCGACGGCTCCATGCCGGCGCTCCGCGTGAAGACCGCGGCGGCAGAGACGCTGAAAGTCACGCCGCCCGCGCGACCAGCCCGCTCCAAGACGACACACCGGAAGCGCTGAGCCGCCAACGAGGCATCACGCTAACAATGTTGTTAACGGGCCCGCATTAGGCTTTGCTCCGGGTCGAGGATGCTTACATCGAGTGGGTGTCGCCACTCCCGGAGACTGTCGTCATGATGTCGTTCAAGCGCGTTGCCACCGCTCTCACCATCGCTCTGGCGGCATCGACCGTCATGGTGAGCCTGGCCGAAGCGCAGAGCCGCCGCGGGCCGCTGCGGATCACTGTTCAGAAGCGCAGCTATCTCGATGCCGGCAAGGTCGCACCGGTCGGCTCGATGAACCGCTATGCCAGCCAGCATTTCGCCGCCTCGCCGATCTATGTGAGCACCGGCAGCCTCTATGGCGAGGACACCCTGCCCAGCCGCGTCGGTGCCGGCAGCAATCCCTTCGCCAACACGATCGAGTCGCCGCGCTTCTGACGGGCATCATCCCGTGCACGCCGCAGCGTGGAACGCTGCTGCGCAGGCACGGGATGGCAGGTCTTTCTACGGCAGCGCCTTGAGATAGCGCACCGGCCGCCCAGGCGCCGCGGCATTGGCGGCGTGGACGATCGCGTTCGCGTCGATGCCGAAATGCCGGTAAAGATCGGCGACCGTTCCGGTCTGGCCGAAATGCTCGACCCCCAGCGCCTTCTGCCGGTGACCATGGACGCTGCCAAGCCAGGCCAGCGTCGCCGGATGCCCGTCCAGCACCGAGACGATGCCGCAATCGCGCGAAAGTTCGCCGAGCAGCCGTTCGACATGGCTCGTCGCCGCATGGTTGCCGCGCTGGCGCGCCCGTTCCGCAGCCTGCCAGCCGGCATTGAGCCGATCTGCGGAGGTGATGGCGAGCAGCCCGACATCACGTCGGTCCTCGGACAATAATCCGACCGCCTCGATCGCTTCGGGAGCCACCGCGCCGGTATAGGCGATCACGACGGAGGCGTTCGGCCCTGGCTTTCTCAGCCAATAGGCGCCGTCGATGATGTCGCGCTCCAGCTCCGGTGTCATCGCCCGGCTCGGCTGCTCGACCTGGCGAGTCGATAGACGCAGATAGACGGAGCCTCCGGTCTCGTCGCGCAGCCAAGTCCGCTCGTCGGGGTCGCCCTCGCCGTCGCGCTGCATGTAGTCGAAGGACCAGCGCATCATCACCGCGAGTTCGTCGACGAAGGCGGGCTCGAAGGCGCAGAGGCCATCCTGGCTCATCCCGATCAGCGGCGTCGCGATCGACTGGTGCGCCCCGCCTTCCGGCGCCAGCGTCACGCCCGACGGTGTCGCCACCACCATGAAGCGCGCATCCTGGTAGCAGGCATAGTTCAGCGCATCGAGGCCGCGCGAGATGAAGGGGTCGTAGAGCGTGCCGATCGGGATCAGCCGCTCGCCGAAGATCGAGTGCGAAAGGCCGAGCGCCGAGAGATTGATGAACAGGTTCATCTCGGCGATGCCGAGCTCGATATGCTGGCCCTTCGGCGAGAATTCCCATTTCTGCATCGAAGGAATGCGCTCGTCCTTGAAGGTGTCGGCCATCGACGCGCGGGCGAAGAGACCGCGCCGGTTCACCCAGGGGCCGAGATTGGTCGAGACGGTGACGTCCGGCGCCGTCGTGACGATGCGGTCGGCCAGCGGGCCGCCGGCCTTGGCCAGTTCGTCGAGCACCTTGCCGAAGCCCATCTGTGTCGACATGGACGGCTGAATACCCGCCGGTAGCGTCGCTGGCACCGGCAGCTTGGCAGCGGAGAGGCGCCGCCGTCCTTCCGAGAAGAACGGCACCTTGTCGAGAAAGCTTCGGATCTTGCCCTCGGGCATCCCGAGCCCTTCGAACAGATCCCACTCATGACCGGGGCGGATATCGTTCGCCTTGCGGAAGCCGTCGAGCTGCTCCTTGGTCATCAGCCCGGCGTGGTTGTCCTTGTGACCGGCCAGCGGCAGGCCAAAACCCTTCACCGTATAGGCGAGGAAGCAGACCGGCCGGTCATGGCCGATGCTCTCGAAGGCTTCAAGCAGCGACGGCAGGTCATGGCCGCCGAGATTGCACATCAGCTTGGAAAGCTCGTCATCCGAGCGCTTTTCGATCAGCTTGGTCACCGGCCCCTGGTCGCCGAGATCGTCCATCAGCCGCTTGCGCCAGGCGGCGCCACCCTGAAAAGTCAGCACCGAATAGAGCTGGTTCGGGCAGGAATCGATCCAGGCCTTCAGCCGATCGCCGCCCTTTTCCTTGAAGGCCGCCTGCTGCAGCGAGCCGTATTTCAGTGTCACGACATCCCAGCCGAAATTGCGGAACATCGTCTCGAAGCGGTCGTAGAGCCCTTCGCGGATGACGGCGTCGAGCGACTGGCGGTTGTAGTCGATGATCCACCAGGTGTTGCGCAACCCGTGCTTCCAGCCCTCCATCAGGGCCTCGAAGATATTGCCCTCGTCGAGCTCGGCATCGCCGATGAGCGAGACCATCCGACCTTCCGGCCGGTCCTTCGCCCAGCCATGCGCCTTCACGTAATCCTGGGTCAGCGAGGAGAACAGCGTCTGCGCGACGCCAAGGCCGACCGAGCCGGTCGAGAAATCGACATCGTCGATATCCTTGGTACGCGAGGGGTAGCTTTGCGCGCCCTTGTAGCCGCGGAAATTCTCCAGTTTCTCGCGCGTCTGCAACCCCATCAGATAATTGATGGCATGGAAGATCGGCGAGGCGTGCGGTTTCACCGCAACTCGGTCCTGCGGACGCAGCGCTGCCATGTAGAGCGCGGTCATGATGGTGGCGAGCGAGGCCGAGGAGGCCTGATGCCCACCCACCTTCATCCCGTCCTCGTTCGGGCGGATGTGATTGGCGTTATGGATCGTCCAGGAGGCGAGCCAGAGGATCTTCTTCTCCAGCTCGGCGAGGAACGGCAGGCGCGGATCGGTCGTCATGGATTTTGGCTCGAACTCCCCAGAGCTCCGATCATGCACGGATGTTCTGGCTAGGCGAACCAATTTTAAGCGCCAAGGATCCTCGTATTGGCGCTTTCCGCTAAGCATCCCGCCAGTATGGCAGGAAATCGCCAAAATCGGTCGCGCCGGATGCCCGCTATCGATCAATCTGCGCGACACGGTCGAACGCGGCGGCGAAGCCATTGAGCGGCACATTGAAGGAGACCGGCTCGCCATTTGAGAGATTGAGCGCCGCCACCGTCAGGGTCTTGCCCTTCTTCATCGCGTCAGTCGCGACTGTCGGGAAGGAGATCGGCAGCAGGCAGCCTTGCGCCAGGCATGTCGAGAAACGCAGCCCCTGGCCGAGATCCTTGTCGTCGAGCCGCAGCACCGCGCCGTTCTCAAGCTTCATCCCGAACGGCATCAGGATCGTGCCTTCCACCCGCCCTTCCTTCGGCGTCCGCAGCTCGATGGCAAAGACACGTTGGCCAGTTTGGTTGTTGCCTTGCGACTGAACCAGCAGGCAAAGACGCTGGCTGTTGAGGATGCGGCAATCGACTGTCCAGTCGCCATAGGTTTCGTTGATCGCGCTCGCACCGTTCGGCAGCGTCGCAGTCACCGCCGGTTGCCCGACGACCGGGGCGGTCGTTGTGGTCGCAGCGGGCTTGGCCGCTGGACGCGCCTGTTGCGCCCTCACAGGCTGTGCGCCGGACCAGGCAACCGAAAGCAGAAGAGCGGTGGCAGCGGAGCCCAGTGTCAGGCGACGAAGAAAAATCATGGCAGCTCAATTCGGCAGAAGGAATTGAAAGGCGAATAGCAAGGCAACAGGACAGCGTCAAAATCTTATGCGGCAACGCGCGGATAAGTCATCGACTTATGTCGCTTCAGTAAGAACGCAGAATTCGACAAAATTTAAACTTCCGACACTCCGGCGGCCAAGCCGTCTGGCTTTTGCAGGATATGCGCGCGGATCAGCCGCCGCAGCGCTTCCGCGTCGCGTGCGGCTAGCGCCTCGACCATTGCTAGATGCTCGCGGCTCGATTGCTCGATGCGGCTGCGCTTCTGCCATTGCCCGGCGAGCGCCGAAGCGATGCGGCCACGCAGCTCCTGCACCAGCGCACAAAGCTCGGGGTTGCCGCATAACCCCAGCAGGTGCCCATGGAAGGCGATGTTGGCATCATGCAGATCGATGACCGTGCCGTCGAACAGTAGGCTTTCGAAGCGGCGTGCCAGCCTGAGCGCTTCGGCCACATCCTCCTCCCGTACCCGGGCGACGATGCCGTCGACCGCGCCCGTCTCGAGAATGACCCGCACGTCGCGAATCTCCTGCGCCAGCCGCCCGTCGGGCTTGACGACGTGGTAGCCGCGATTGGGCAGGTGAACGACAAGCCGTTTCTGCACCAGCCGGTCGAGCGCTCGCCGCACATCCATGCGCTTGGCGCCGTAGCGCTGCTCGATATCGATCTGCTTGAGCCATTCGCCGGGCGCGAGCGCACCGGAATGGATCTCGTCCGCGAGCGCGTTGGCGAGCGCATCGTGACGGCCGGCACGCGCCTTCGCGCTTGGCCTGCGGCCGGTCTCCTCCCTCGCCTCGCCGTTCGACATCGTCGCCTCATGCACTGTTGGGCCGACCCCCTTGCGCCCGGCTCGGCTTGTCCGGCTATCACCCATATGTGAAAAATTGGCGCCAATACAGATGGCCCAGCGCCCGGAACAGGAGCCCCCATGAGCAGCAGCAAGGACGCCAGCAACAGCAAGGAAGTCTGGCGGCGCATCGACGACAAGTCGCCGGATTATTTCGCGCTGTCCGATCGCATCTGGCACATGCCCGAGCTCAACTACCAGGAAGTCCGCTCCGCCGCCGAACACCGCACCATGCTGGAACGCGAAGGCTTCCGCATCACCGAGAATGTCGCCGGCCTGCCGACCGCGCTGATCGGCGAAGCCGGAGAAGACGGCCCGGTCATTGCCATCATGGGCGAATACGATGCCCTGCCCGGCCTGAGCCAGGAAGCCGGCGTCACCGCCGCGACACCGATCGAGAAGGGCGGCAACGGCCATGGCTGCGGCCACAATATGCTGGGTTCTGCTTCGCTCCTGGCCGCAGCGGCCGTGAAGGACTACCTGGCGGCCAACGGCCTCAAGGGCCGGGTGCGCTATTATGGCTGCCCTGCCGAGGAAGGCGGCTCCGCCAAGGGCTTCATGGTCCGAGCCGGCGCCTTCGACGATGTCGACATCGCGCTGTGCTGGCACCCGGCCTCGTTCACCGGCGTCAACCGGCCGTTCTCGCTGGCCTGTGTCGAAATCGAATACACCTTCACCGGCCGCGCCTCTCATGCCGCCGCCGCGCCGCATCTCGGCCGCTCGGCGCTGGATGCCGTCGAGCTGATGCATATCGGCGTCAACTACATGCGCGAGCACATGCCTTCGACAGCACGCGTGCACTACGCCATCATCAATCCCGGCGGCATCGCCCCGAACGTCGTGCAAGCGACGGCCACGACGCGCCAGCTCATTCGCGCCGCGACGCTCTCGGAGATGTGGGACCTCGTTGCGCGCGTGAAGAAGATCGCCGAGGGCGCCGCGCTGATGAGCGAGACCTCCGTCTCCATCAAGCAGCTCTCCGGCGACGCCAATCTCATCGGCAACGGCCCGCTCGAAGAAGCGATGCACGCCAATCTGCAGGCTCTGGGTGGGCCCGGCTTCGACGCGGCCGATCAGGCCTTCGCGGCTGGCTTCCAGAAGACGCTGAGTGCCGAGGACATTGCCTCATCCTACTCCCGCCTCGGCCTGAAGCCGAAAGACGGGGAAGCGCTGAGCGACGAGATCTACCCTCTCGGCGCCGGCAGCGACACTTCGGTCGGCTCGACCGATGTCGGCACGGTGAGCTGGGTGGTTCCCACCGTGCAGTGCCGCACCGCCTGTTATGCCATCGGTACGCCCGGCCATTCCTGGCAGCTCGTCGCGCAGGGCTTGGCTCCTGCGGCACATAAGGGCCTGGCCCTGGCCGCCAAGGCCATGGCCGGCGTTGCGACCGACGTGCTGAACGATCCCGCCCTGCTGAAAGCGGCGAAGGACGAGTTCGCGGCGTTCCGCGCCAGGAATCCCTTCGCCAACCCGATCACCGACGATGTCGAGCCGCCGCTCGACATGGCCGCTCACTGAGACGGGTCGTCCGCCCGGTCTCGCGTCCCATCGGGGCCGGGCGGACGCGTTGCCCTGAACTCCTCGACCGCGGCGGCAGCAAGATCGGTGACCGATGCCGGGCGTTCGCCGATAAGGCGCAGCACGATTCGCCCGAGCCGGGCCTTGGCGTCGGATTCCAGCTCCGGATCGAGGCGGTCGTCATGGTCCAACGCCGCCCAGGCGCGGGCATGGACCGCTTCGGCGACGAGCAGTTCCTTGGAGTTCAGGACTCCGGGAAAGCTGAAAGGGCGGCTCGGCATCAAACTGTCAGGCATGAATTGGTCAGGCATGGTCACGCGGCCGATATAAGGTCCGTGTCGGTCAGGGCAACCCGCCTCCTCGGTCACCCCGCGCCCTAGCGAGGCGGTCAGGCCGATCCATCTATCTGTTATCGCATCGGATCTTCCCGAAAATCGCTTCTGCTTTTTCGGTTCGGTGCCTTTGTCGCAGTCACCCGCGCGGAGGCTTGTCCACCGCCCGTCGCGCCACCAGCTCACGCAGCGCCACGGCCAGAAGCTGCGCCGGTAGCGGCAGCACGGTGTCGATGCGCGTCGTCAATCCGACTGGCCCCAGCGTGTCAGCCGTCTCGGCCGGGAGCACCGCAAGCCAGCCCGTCCCGACATCCTCGGCGACGACGCCTTCCGAGATGAACCAGATCCCGTCGCTCAGGCGCAGATAATTGCGCGCGAAGGCGTCGGAGACCGTCTCGATCACGCCAGCCGTCGGCCGCAGTGCATGGGTGACGAGATAGCGTTCCACCGTCGAGCTGATCACCGATCCCGGCGGCGGCAGCAGCCACTGATACCGAGCGACACTCGCCATGTCGAAAGGCGACGCTGCCAGAAGCGGGTGGTGCGGCCTGACCACCAGCGCGACCCGCTCGGAATAAAGATGCTCGAAGGCGAAGCCCCGCATGGTCTCCGGATCGGGCATGCGGCCGATGACAAGATCGAGATCGCCGAGTCTGAGCTGAGACATCAATACGTCGTTGGGACCAGTCACGACTCGCGGCCGCATTGCGCCATAACGTGTCATGACCTCCGCAAGCGCCCGCGGCAGGACATGGGCGGACACGGTCGGCAAGGCCCCGACGGAGAAGGCGATATCGGTATTCGCGCCATCGTCCCCGACCATGCTGACGCCTTGCTTCAGCGCTGTCAGACTCGCTCCGGCATAGCGGAAGAACACCTCGCCTGGCCCGGTCAGCATCATCGGCCGGCGATTCGGCTCGAACAGCGTGGCGCCGAGCATATCTTCCAGTTCCTGGACGGTTTTGGACACCGCGGGCTGGCTCAGCCCGAGCAATGCCGCCGCCTTCACGACGCTCTTCAGCCGCGCCACTTCGAGGAATGACACCAGATGGCGCAGCTTGATTCGCCCGTTCAGCGGATGAAGGCGCGGCGTTGTCACGTCCAGAATAACCCTGAAGTTAATCGAAAGCCTTGAAGAGCGATCCAGCATAGCCGTTCGCGCAAGGGAAAGGGAGACATTGCCACCTCGGCTTCGAACAGCACGGCCTCGTCACCCCTCGGCTGCGACAGGCTGCCTCCTGCGGCATCGTGGGGCACACCGCCGAGTTGGCCGCGCGGCCCCGAGAGGATATGGTGCGCCATCTTGCGCGACGACGTCCACACAACCGGCTATCCGGCCCTCTGCGCCTCCTGCGAGGCGCGACATCGCGGCATTTGCGGTGCGTTGACGGCCGAGCAGCTCACCCTGCTCGCCAAATCGTCCTCGAAGCGGAAGGCGGGCGAGGGTTCCGAGCTCATCGGGGATGCGCAGAATGTCGAGAGCTATTCGAACGTTCTCTCCGGCGTCGTGAAGCTGACCAAGATGCTCTCCGACGGCCGACAGCAGATCGTCGGGCTTCAGTTCGCACCGGATTTCGTCGGCCGGCCCTTCAGGACCGAGAGCACCCTCGCCGCCGAGGCTGCGACCGATGTCGAGCTTTGCTCCTTCCCGCGCGCGGCCGTCGAGCGGATGATGACCGAGCAGCCCGATCTGGAGCATCGCCTGCTGCGGCAGACCCTGAAGGAGCTCGACCAGGCTCGCGACTGGATGCTGACGCTGGGCCGCAAGACCGCGACGGAGAAGGTTGCGAGCTTCATCCTGATGATCGCACGCAATATCGACCCGACGATGAAGCCGGAACAGCGCACCATCGCCTTCGACTTGCCGCTGTCGCGAGCCGAGATCGCGGATTTCCTCGGCCTCACCATCGAGACCGTCAGCCGGCAGTTCACACGCCTGCGAACCGAGGGCGTCATCCGCATCGAGCATAACCGCCACGTCATCCTCGACGACATCCGCAAGCTTGCCGCCTGCTCCGGCGATTGAGCCGATCAGCGCTCACCCACCCCCGGGGAGCACGGTCAGGATGCAATCCTGCTCGAAGGCGATGTGCCTCCGCATCGAATCGAACAGCGCCCGCAGCATGTAGCCGAACGCCTCGGGGTTCGCGATCGGCCGCCCCTCGCCATAGGCCAGCAGGGCCTCGCTGAGGTCTTCGGCGGCACAGCGATCCTGCATGTGCTCCGCCTTGAGGCGGCTCACGATGACAGCGTTGCGCTGCGAGATCGCGAAGACGGGGAAGACGTATTGCTCCTCGAAGCGATGGCAGGCTTCGATCAGCGGAAGGAGGCTGTTCGCAAGCATCAGGCAGCGCAGCCTGTCGACATGAGCGGGCAGATCGTCCGCGAGCCTCTCCAGTGCCTCACAGACCTCCAGCATCCGGGCATGTCCCCGCGCCATGTCGATTCGCGGGATGAAGCCGGGCTCGCGTCCGGCTCCGCTCCACTCGCCCCCGACCGGCTGCCGTGTCATGGCCGCCGCATCACGGCGTCGGCAGCGAGACGGCCTCGTGCGTCGGCTCGTCGCGCACGGTGCGCAGCTCGTACCACAGCGCGTTCAGGATGCCGACGGAAGCAGCGAGGCCAAGGCCGAGAATCCAGGCGAAATACCACATGGTGCGTTCACTCCTGTCCGGTTCAGTAGGCCGAATGTCCGGCGTCCTCGACGCTCTTCTCGGTGACCTTGCCCCACAGCACGCTGTAGACCCAGGCGGTGTAGGCCAGGATCAACGGCATGAAGATCGCCGTCGCCAGCAGCATGTTGCGCAGCGTGGCGCGGCTCGACGAGGCGTCGAACACCGCGAGCGAATGACCGGGATTGCTGCTCGATGGCAGCAGGATCGGGAACATTGCCACGCCGACCGTCGCCACGATCATGGCGACAGCGAGCTTGGAGGCGAGGAAGGTCAGCCCCTCCCAGCGCGCCCGGAAACCGATGAGAGCGATGAGCGGCGCAGCGACACCCAGTGCCGGCACGATCCAGAGCAGTGGATGTGCCTGGAAATTCGACAGCCATGCGGCGGGGTCGGCAACGACGGTCTTGAGCAGCGGGTTGGACGGACCGTCCCAGACGATCGGCGAGGTGACCTTGTAGCCGCCGAGCAGACCGAGTTGCACGAGCAGGCCACCTCCGGCGAACAGCACGGTCGTCAACAGGGCCGCGAGCGTCCCGAAGTTCCGTGCCCGCTCGGCGACGGGTCCGTCGGCCTTGAAGGCGAGCCAGGCAGCGCCGTGCATCGTCAGCATCGCCAGCGACACCAGCCCGCAATAGAGCGCAGCCGGGTTGAGCAGACCGATGAGGTTGCCCTCGTAGATCGGCCGCAGATCCGGCATGAAGTGGAAGGGCACGCCCTGCAACGTGTTGCCGACCGCGACGCCGAAGATCAGCGCCGGAACAGCTCCGCCGATGAACAGCGCCCAGTCCCAGCGCTCCCTCCAAACGGGATCCGGCTTCTTGGAACGATATTTGAAGCCGACGGGCCGCAGGATCAGCGCGCTCAGCACCAAGAACATCGCGAGATAGAATCCCGAGAAGCTGACCGCGTAGAGCGCCGGCCAAGCGGCGAAGATCGCTCCGCCACCGAGGATGAACCAGACCTGGTTGCCTTCCCAGACCGGGCCGACGGTGTTGATCGCCACCCGGCGCTCGATGTCTTCCTTGGCGACGAAGGGCAGCAACGTGCCGACGCCCAGATCGAAGCCGTCCATCACGGCGAAGCCGATGAGCAGGACGCCGAGCAGCACCCACCAGATCAGCCGCAACACTTCATAGGAGAACAGGAAATCGATCATCGTCGTGATCCTTTGCCGGGCTGCGGGTCATTCGGCCGGATAGGGGGCGACCGGGCGCTGGCCCGGGGCGCCGGGCCGCAGCCCCTCCATGACCAAGGCGATCTCCGGCCCCTTGCGGATGGCGGCCAACATCAGCCTGACCTCGATGACGGCGAGTGTGCCGTAGAGCAGCGTGAAGCCGGCGATGGTGAGCAACAGGTTGTAGACGCCAAGCTGCGAGGTCGCGAGGAAGGTCGGCAGCACTCCTTCGATGACCCAGGGCTGCCGACCGAACTCGGCGACGAACCAGCCGACCTCGATCGCGATCCAGGGCAAGGGCATCGCGAGCAGTGCCATGCGGAACAGCCAGCGCGGCGCCTCGGCTTCGCGGATCGTATGCCACAGCGAGATCGCGAAGACGGCGAGGAGGACAAAGCCGCACAGCACCATCAGGCGGAAGCCGAAGAACAGCCACGGTACTCCCGGCACGGTCGACCAGGCAGCATCCTTGATGTTCTGCTCGGTCGCCTGCCGGGGATCGGCGATGAAGCGCTTGAGCAGCAGCGCATAGCCGAGATCATGCGAGGAAGCCTTGAAAGCCGCGCGAGCCACGCCGTCGTTCCGGTCGGCCTTGAGTTTCTCCAGTGCGTCGTAGGCGATCAGCCCGTCGCGAATGCGCGCCTCCGCCCGCTGCACGAGTTCATTGATGCCAGGGATCGGAGTATCGACCGAGCGTGTGCCGATCAGGCCCATTACCCACGGGATATGGATCGCGAAATGGGTCTTGCGATCGGTCAGGCTCGGAATGCCGATGGCGGTGAACGAGGCCGGCGGCGGCTCGGTCTCCCACATCGCCTCGATCGCCGCGAGCTTCATCTTCTGGTTGTCGGTGAGTGCGTAGCCACTCTCGTCGCCGAGCACGATGACCGACAGTGCCGAGGCGAGGCCGAAGGCCGAGGCTATGACGAAGGAGCGCTTCGCCAGCTGGATGTGCCGGCCGCGCAGCATGTACCACCCCGAGACGCCGAGCACGAAGGTGGCAGCGCAGACATAGCCGGCGGAGACGGTGTGGACGAACTTCGCCTGCGCAACGGGGTTGAAGATCACCGCCGTGAAATCGGTAACCTCCATCCGCATCGTATCGATGTTGAAGGCGGCGCCGACCGGATTCTGCATCCAGCCATTGGCGATCAGGATCCACAGCGCCGAGAAATTCGTGCCCAGCGCCATCAACCAGGTCACGATCAGATGCGCGCGCGGCGACAGTCTGTCCCAGCCGAAGAAGAACAGGCCGACGAAAGTCGCTTCGAGGAAGAAGGCCATCAGGCCCTCGATCGCCAGCGGCGCGCCGAAGACGTCGCCGACGTAATGCGAATAGTAGGCCCAGTTCATGCCGAACTGGAATTCCATGGTGATGCCGGTCGCGACACCAAGCGCGAAGTTGATGCCGAACAGCACGCCCCAGAACTTGGTCATGTCGCGCCAGATCGTCCGGCCGGTCATGACATAGACCGTTTCCATCATCGCGATCAGGATGGAGAGGCCGAGCGTCAGCGGCACGAAGAGGAAATGGTAGAGAGCCGTCAGCGCGAACTGGAGGCGCGACAACTCGACGAGAAGCGGATCGACCATGGCAGCATCCTTTCGGGACGCTTCCTTATATCCCAATCTCCGCCGCGCTTCTTGACCTCGATCAAGAGCGCAGGACCAACGCCGTGCAAAAGAAGGGACATGGAGCAGCCCGCCATCCCTGAGGAGCGGCCAGACCGCGAAAGCAACGCCGGAGATGCCTTCGCTGCGCTCGATCGGGCGCGCGGGCTCGGCGCCGAAAGGTTCAGGCGCCTGCTCGCTTGGCAGCTGACGCGCACGGCGCTGCGACTAGCCGCTTCGGGACTGATGGCCTGGCTCTTCGGCCTCTTGATCATGGGACAGGCCTTCGCGCCCTGGCTCTTGATCGCCATCGCAGCAGCCATCCTCGGGGCGGCGCTCGCCAGCCTGTTGGCTGATCGCGCCCAGGCTCTCGCGGAGACGGAGGTTTCGATTGCGCTCCGCGATTCCGCTATCGCGAGGTTGCAGACCATGCCTGCGCGGCTCCTGCATGCCCACTCGGCCGGCGGCGTCACGGTCGGTCTCCAACGCCACCCCGAGGCGGTCGCGAGCCTCGTTATCGGCCATCGCGTCGCCAGTCTGATGATGGCTGTCGGCCCGCTCATGGCAGCGACGGTCCTCGCCATCGTCTCCTGGCAGGCAGCGCTGCTCGTCCTCATCCTGACCCCGGTGATGATTCTCTTCTTCGTGATGGTCGGCCAGACCATCCGCAGCCGCGCCGATGCACAGGAAAGAGCCTTCAGCCACCTCGCCGGCCAGTTCGCCGATCGCATCCGCACGCTGCCGACCATTCTCGCCAACGACGCCCTGCCCGTGGAGGAAGCCAAGCTCGCCGGCCGGCTCGACGCCTATGTCGGCAAGACCATGGGCGTCCTGCGCGTCGCCTTCCTCAATGCCGGGCTGATCGACTTCTTCGCCTCGCTCTCGATCGCGATGCTCGCCGTCTTCCTCGGCCTCGGCCATCTCAGGCTCGCGACCATTCCCGGCTTTTCGAATCTGGAGCTCTGGCAGAGTCTCTTCATCCTGATGATCGCGCCGGACTATTTCGCGCCCTTCCGGCGCTTCTCCGAGCAGTATCATGCCAAAGCCGAGGGGCTCGCCGCTGCAGCCGCTCTCGATCGCCTCCTGGATGCGGATCATGTGCCCGCGCCCCGCCTGCCGGCCGTCGAACGGGCATTGGCCGAGCTCGTGCTTCCCGAGCGCGGGCTCGTTGTCATCTCCGGCCCGAGCGGCGCCGGCAAGTCCACTCTGCTGCGCCGGCTCGCGGGACTTGAAGCCGGACCGACACCTGCGCCTTCGAGGATGCTGCCGACCTGCATCTGGGTCGCGACCGACAGCTTCGTCACCGACGGCTCGCTGGCACAAGCTATCGCGGAAGACCTTGAATCTTCCGCTGCCACCCCTCTGCACGAAGCAGCCGCCCGTATCGGCTTGCTCGACGATGATCTGCTGCCCGGCGGCCTCTCAGCGCGGATCATCGATGGTGGTGCGAACCTGTCCGGTGGGCAGAGACTGCGCATCGCGTTGGCACGCGCCCAGGTGAGCGAGCGCCCGGTCATCGCCGATGAGCCGACGGCCAAGCTCGACCCGGCGACGGCCAAAGCGGTGCGTGGGGCCCTGCTCGATATGGCAAAAAGCCGGCTCGTCATTGTCGCGAGCCACGACCCCGCGCTCATCGCTCTCGCCAACCGCGGCATTGCGCTCCACGCGGCCCCGTCCCTGGAGACGGCAGCATGAGCGATCTCTCACCGACCCGGAGCGCGAAGGCGCGCAAGCTCTGGCGCTACGCCTTTACCCTCGCCGTCATGGCGCTCCTCTGCGGCGTGCTGCTCGGCGGGCTCTCCGCCTGGTTCCTCGGCTCGGTCGCGATCGCAGGGCTGACGGCTGCTGCCTACAGTTTCAATTTCCACGTTCCGGCCGCGCTAGTGCGGCTCTTCGCTGTTGGCCGGACCGCGGCCCGCTATGGCGAGCGCCTGACTGGCCATCACGCGGCGCTGACCGACCAGACGACGCACAGGGTCGCATTGTTCACGGCGATGGCTGCGGCCTCCACCGTTCGCAGTGCCGGCTGGCAGCTCGCCGATCAGGCACGGTTGGCGGACTATCTCGACGATGTCGAGGATCTCGACTTCGCCAGGCTGCGCGCCGACCTTCCTGGCCTGCTCCTGGCCGCCGGCCTGGTCGCTGCCCTGGTGGCCACGGCTTTGATCGCCCCGCTCGCCCTCATACCCATCGCCGTGTTGCTGACCGCGCTCATCATCGCTGCGCGCCATCTCGCACGAACCGGCGCGGCCAGTTGGGCGCAGGCTCGCGGATCGCGGCGTGAAGGCGCTCAGGAGTTCGGGAGCGCAATGGCGTCGGTCGTTCCGCTTCAGGCCGAACGGAAATGGGCTGCCTATTGCGCCGCGGCACTCGACCACTTCTCGCGAGCCGATCGGGCCGAGCGCACCTTGCGGCTCGCGCAATCCGGCCTCGATGCGCTGGCTTCACTGCTCGGCCCTGTCGCCGCCATCAGCGTCTTCGCCGCCGCCTGGCAGGGCGGAGCGCGGAGCGAAGCCCTGCTGATCCCCGCCTTCCTCGCCTTTTCCTGGATCGCGCTGGCCGAGGCTGCGCAAGGTGCGTCACGCATGGTCGTCGCGACGCTGCGCCGCCGTGCCGCAAAAGAAGCGATCGACCGTTGGGTCGGAATGGCAGAACAACCGGCCGAGCGGGTACAATTGCCCGCGCGGCTCCAGACACTCCGGAGTGCGACCTTGCAACGTCGCGCCCCGGATGATCGACCACTCGACGGCATTCTCGCGCTTTCGTTGCGGGCCGGGCGGCCAACGATCCTCATCGGTGCAAGCGGCGCCGGCAAGACCAGCCTGCTCAAGCAGATCGCGGGCTGGACCGGCGAGGACATTTTGCAAAGTGAAGCAGGCCCGGTATCGGCAGCAGAGCGGCAGGCAATGGCCATGTTCTGCCCGCACGACGCGGCGATCCTGGCCGACACGGTGCGCGCCAATCTCTTCGCTCTCAGCGCGTCCGATGACGAGCACTGGCGGGCGCTAGAAGCCGTCGAGCTGGCCGAGCGCATCCGCACGGCCGGTGGCTTGGACGGCTGGATCACGCAGGACATCCTTTCGCTCGGCGAGGCGCAGCGATTGAACCTCGCCCGCGCCTGGCTCTCCGAGAAGCCGCTCGTGCTGCTCGACGAGCCGACGGAGCATCTGCGCGCCGATCAAGGGCTTCGCATTCTGACGCGTCTCATCGATCGCCTGCACGATCGGATCGTGGTGATGTCGAGCCATGGCGTCGCCACCTTGCCCAGCACCGAGACGATCCGGCTCTGACGAAGCCCGCCGTCAGCAGAAATCGAAATCGACGCCCTCGTCTGCCTGCAGCACATGGGTGTCATAGAGCTTGTCGTAGCCACGCCGCACAATCTCGGCCACAGGCGGGAGCGCCTTGCGGCGCGTTGCCTGTTCCGCATCGTCCACCAGAAGGTCCAGCCGCCTTTTCGAGACGCTGAGCCTGATCCGGTCGCCATTGCGCACCAGGGCGAGCGGCCCGCCGATGGCCGCTTCGGGCGCGACATGCAGCACGATGGCGCCATAGGCGGTACCCGACATCCGCGCATCCGAGATGCGGACCATGTCCTTGACGCCGCGCGCCGCGAGCTTGCGCGGGATCGGCAGGTAGCCGGCCTCCGGCATCGCCGCATTGCTGCGCGGCCCGGCATTCTGCAGCACCAGCACGTCGTCGGGCTCGACATCGAGATCGGGATCGTCGATCCGGGCTGCGAGGTCTTCGAGCGAGGAGAACACGACAGCGCGGCCCTCATGCTCCAGCAGGCGTTTCTCGGCCGCGGCGCGCTTCACGATCGCGCCGCGCGGCGCCAGCGTCCCGAACACCGCGACGAGTCCGCCATCGGGATCGACCGGCTCGGCGCGCGGCCTGACGATGCTGCGGTCGACCATGTCGACCAGCGGCGCGTCGATCAGCTCGCCCAGCGTCTTGCCGGTGACGCTGAGTGCATCGAGATGCAGGAGATCGCGCAACTCGCGCAGCACCGCCGGCACGCCACCGCCGGCAAAGAAATCCTCCATGTAATTGGCACCGACCGGCTTCAGATTGACCAAAACAGGGGTCTCGTCCGATAGCCGGTTGAGACGATCGAGATCGACCTTGACCCCAGCGCGCCGCGCAATGGCGGTCAGATGGATGACGGCATTGGTCGAGCCCGAGATCGCGAGCAGCACCCGCCAGGCGTTCTCGATCGCCTTCTCGGTCACGACCTGGCGCGGCAACAGAGTCTGCGTCCCGATCAGCTCGACGGCCCGCCGGCCGCTCTCCTCCGCACAGCGCAGGCGATCGGCATGGACGGCGGGGATCGCCGCCGAGCGCGGCAGCGCCAGCCCCAACGTCTCGGCGATGCAGGCCATCGTGCTCGCCGTGCCCATCACCGCGCAGGTGCCGGCCGTGGTCGCCAGGCGCCCTTCGACAACCTCGATCTCGGTACCGTCGATCTCACCGGCCCGGTAACGCGCCCAGAAGCGACGGCAGTCAGTGCAGGCGCCGAGGCGCTCGCCGCGATGGCGCCCTGTCGACATCGGCCCGGCGACGAGTTGTACCGTCGGCACATTGGCCGAGAGCGCCGCCATCAGCTGCGCCGGCACGGTCTTGTCGCAGCCACCCATCAACACGACCGCATCGATCGGCTGGGCGCGGATCATCTCCTCGGTGTCCATCGCCATCAGGTTGCGGAATTTGAGGCTGGTCGGGTTGAGGAAGACCTCGCCCAGCGAGATCGTCGGGAATTCGAACGGCAGCCCGCCCGCCATCAGCACGCCACGCTTCACAGCCTCGAGCAGTTCCGGAAAATGCCGGTGGCAGTTGTTGAAGCCGCTATAGGTGTTGGCGATGCCGACGATCGGCCGCGCCAGAGCCTCGTCGGAATAGCCCATCGAGCGCGCGAAGGAACGGCGCAGATAGGCAGCGAACTCCGGGTCGCCATAATTGGTGAGGCCGCCGGCGATGCCGCGTCCCTTTGCTGGCTTGTCGCTCACGGCATTCCTCCCAAAGACCGCCGAAGTCGCTCAGAGCGTCAGGCCCCGCTCCCGCAGTTCGGAACGCAGGTCGATCGGCTCGACGAAATGCACGGCCTGCATCCCGACGCCGCGTGCGCCTTCGATGTTCTTGGCGCTGTCGTCGACGAAGATGCAGTCGCCGGCTGCCAGGCCGTAGCGATCCAGCAACAGTTCGAAGATCGCCCGATCGGGTTTGAGCAGACGCTCATGCGCCGAGACGATGACGCCGTCGAAGGATTGCAGGAACGGGAAGCGGATCAGGCACTCGGCCCATTTCTCGCGCGAGAAGTTGGTGATGGCGTAAACCTTGTCGCCTCGCCGCTTCAGCTCTTCCAGCACGGCAACGCTGCCCTCGATCACGCCGGGCACGCTCTCATGCCAGCGCTCGTCATAGGCGCGGATCTCACGCTCCCATTCCGGATGCTGCGACACCAGCAGCGCCACCGCGTCGGCCCAGGAGCGGCCGCGGTCCTGCTCGATGTTCCAGGCCGCCGTGCAGACATTCTGCATGAACCAGTCGAGCCGTTCCGGCTCGGGGATCAGTTCCCGGTAGACCAGCCGCGGGTCCCAGCGGAGCAGGACGTTGCCGACATCGAAAACCACCGTCGGGGAAGCTGCAGCCATGATCTCCATCCGCTCGTCCAGGCGCGCGACACTGACGATGCCAGCATACGAAGCGCCAGCACGAAAGGTGGAGCGGCAGCGGCTCCCGCGTCAACCGAGGAGCGCGCGTCCGTGGCATGCTGATTTGACACGGGCTCGCGCGCCGTCCCGTCTCAACGCTCCAGTGCGAGGAAAATCCGGGCGACCCGTTCGAGCGCCTCTTCGGCATCGGCGCAGCGCACCGCCCCTTCGACCGTTGGCGCACCGTCCAGCAGGAAGACCGGCCGCTTGAACTGAAGCGCGAAAGCAATCTCCGACAGCGTGCCATAGCCGCCGCCGACGGCGACGAGACAGAACGCTGCCCGCGCGATCAGCGCATTGCGAGCCACGCCGATCCCTGTTGCGAGCGGCACGGTCACGTAGGGATTGGCTGCCTCCGGCTCTTCGTCCGGCAGCAATCCGATCGACAGTCCACCAGCCCCGTCGACGCCGCGACAGACGGCTTCCATCACGCCCGAGCGGCCACCGCAAAGCACCGTGACGCCCTGCCCGGCGAGCAGGGCGCCCATCCGCTCGGCCATGGCGAATTGGGAGGTGGTCGGAGTCCGCGTCCCGATCACCGCGACGGGAACGCGCACAGCCTTGCCGCTCTCCCGCTGCAGCCAGCACAGGGCCTCGATGGCAGAGACCGCCATGTCAGGGGCAGCCTCCGCATCGGCATTCCAGGTCCGGGTCGCAGGATCGAAGCAGCGCCCGGCTCCGTCGCGCAGGAAGCGACGGCCGGTATCGAGGCTCAGTCGCGAAGCAGGCTCCATCGCCGTCAGGCCGACTTCTCCTGGCCGAACTCGGAGATGCCGCCATGCTTGGCCGACCAGCTCGCCGGATCGTTCAGGAAGCTTTCGACCTCGGCCAGCACCTTCGGCTCGAAATGGCCGCTTTCCTTGGCCACGGCGAGCACATCCCACCAGGTGGTGAGGTAGTGCAGATTGATGCCGATCTCGTGCATGAGTTCGCGGCTCTTCGGGAAGATATCGTAGTAGAACAGCACGAAGCAGTGCTGCACGTCGGCACCGGCATTGCGCAGTGCCTCGGCGAAATTGACCTTGCTGCGACCGTCCGTCGCGAGATCCTCGACCAGCAGCGTGCGCGCTCCCTCGACGACCGAGCCTTCGATCTGGGCATTACGGCCGAAACCCTTCGGCTTCTTGCGAACATACTGCATCGGCAGCGCGAGACGGTCGGAGATCCAGGCGGCGAAGGGGATACCCGCCGTCTCACCGCCGGCGATGATGTCGAGCGACTCGTAGCCGATGTCGCGAACGATCGTGGTGGCGGCGAAATCGATCAGCGTCGAGCGCAGGCGCGGATAGGAGATGATCTTGCGGCAGTCGATATAGACCGGACTCGCCCAGCCGGAAGTAAAGAAGAAGGGCTTGTCCTGATAGAAATGAACCGCCTTGATCTCAAGGAACATCTTGGCGGCTTCGCGCGCGATCACCTTGCGGTCGGTGGGGGTGAACAGATTGGCCATGGCGTCAGTTTCTCCGGTCTGAGCGCCATCGTTCGCCGCGCGCGGCGTGGGGACGAGGCACCTGTCGAGTTCGCAAACGGCCCCTTCTGTGCCGTCCCGCGAGACGGGTCAATCCCCGAAACGGGTTTTCGACAGCGCGGCTTGGGCTCGGGTCTTGCATGGATTCCCCGCCTGCCGCTGGAGGCAGGCCAATCGTCCCTGTGGATGCGTATCGACGCGCGCATGCAGAGGGCGGCGATAGTAGGCTAAGGATACGAATTGACCCGGGCGTCAAAGAGTGCCCTTGGGCCCGCGAACCAGCGACCAGACAAGGGGACCGACACCGTGAGCGACAACCGAACCGCGACCGCAGATTCCATGCGGTTTTCTGCCCCGACAGAGGTGGACGACAAGGCCCGAAAGGCCGTCTGGGGTGCTGCCATCGGTTACGCGATGGACGGCTTCGACCTCCTGATCCTCGGTTTCATGCTGAAGGCGATCTCGACCGACCTCCAGCTCAGCCAGGGCCAGGCCGCATCCCTGGTCACCGCGACACTTGTCGGCGCAGTGCTGGGTGGTATCGGCTTCGGCATGCTCTCCGACCGTATCGGCCGGGTGCGGGTGCTGACCTGGACGATCGTTCTCTTCGCTGTTTTCACCGGCCTCTGCGCCCTGGCGCAGGGCTATTGGGACCTTCTCCTCTATCGCACCATTGCCGGCCTCGGCCTCGGCGGCGAGTTCGGGATCGGGATGGCGCTCGTCGCGGAAGCCTGGCCCGCCTCCAAACGCGCCCGTGCCTCCTCCTATGTCGGCCTCGGTTGGCAAGCCGGTGTTCTCGCCGCGGCGCTCGTCACGCCGCTGCTGCTGCCGAGCATCGGCTGGCGCGGCATGTTCGCGCTCGGCATCTTGCCGGCCGTTGTCGCTTATTTTATCCGGCACTCGCTGCACGAGCCTGAAGTCTTCGTTGCCCGCACGCAGGACAAGCCAAAGGAATCGGCCCTGCATCTGCTGGTCAAGGATTGGGACACCACCAAGCTCAGCCTCGGTATGGTCATCCTCTGCTCGGTCCAGAACTTCGGCTATTACGGCGTGATGATCTGGCTGCCGAACTACCTCTCCACCCGGTTCGGCTTCGCCCTGACCCAGTCGGCGGTGTGGACGGCCGTCACCATCGGCGGCATGGCGCTCGGCATCTTCGCTTTCGGCCACATCGCCGACCGCATCGGCCGTCGCCCGTCCTTCATCGCCTATATGATCGGCGCCGCCATCATGGTCGTGGTCTATTCCCGCCTGACCGACCCCACGGCGCTGCTGATCGGCGGCGCGGTGATGGGCTTCTTCGTCAACGGCATGCTCGGCGGCTATGGCGCGCTGATGAGCGAGCTCTATCCGACGGCCGCGCGTGCGACCGCCCAGAACGTGCTGTTCAACATCGGCCGCGGCGTCGGCGGCTTTGGCCCCGTCGTAGTCGGAGCGCTCGCAGCAACCCATGGCTTCGAGTTCGCGATCGCGGCGCTCGCCGCGCTCTACATCCTCGACCTTGTCGCCATGTGGTTCCTGATCCCGGAGCGGCGCGGCGCGGAACTGACCTGAGACAGGCTCAGCCGCCGGAGGCGAGGCTGGCGAAGCCTTTGCCCTCGGCGGCGAGGCGCTTCAGCAGCGGTGCGGGTTCCAGCGCCTTGTCGCCGCTCTCGGCCGCCTGCGCTTGCAGTCGTTTCGCGATCACGTCGAGGCCGACGCTATCGGCCCAGAACATCGGGCCACCACGCCAGGCCGGCCAGTTGTAGCCATTGATCCAGACGACATCGATGTCGCCGGGCCTGGCGGCGATCCCCTCTTCCAGGATGCGCGCGCCCTCGTTCACCATTGGATCGAGCAGCCGCGCCAGGATCTCTTCCTGCGTGAAAGCCCGGCGCGTCACGCCTTGCTCAGCCGAAATACGCACGATCAACGCTTCGACTTCCGGGCAGCGCTGCCCGGCCCGCGCACCCTGCGGGTAGAGGTAATAACCGCGCCCGGTCTTCTGGCCGAACCACCCGGCCTCGCAGATCGCGTCGGCGACGGCGGCCTTCAAGCCTCGTGCCTTGCGCGAGCGCCAGCCGATATCGTTGCCGGCGAGGTCAGCCATGGCAAAGGGACCCATCTTGAAACCGAAATCGACGAGCGCCTGGTCGACCTCATGCGGCAACGCCCCGGCGACGAGCAGCCGCTCGGCCGCACGGGTGCGCTGCTCCAGCATGCGGTTGCCGACGAAACCGAAACCGTTGCCGACGACGACCGGTACCTTGCCGAGCTTGCGCCCGATCGCGACGGCAGTGGCGACCGCATCATCCGCCATGCCCTTCGGCCGCACCACCTCCAGCAGTTTCATGACATTGGCCGGGCTGAAGAAATGCATGCCCAGAACGTCTTGCGGGCGTTTCGTCGCCGCCGCGATGGTCGGAATGTCGAGATAGGAGGTGTTGCTGGCGAGGATCGCGCCGGGCTTCGCCACCTTGTCGAGCTCGCCGAAGATCTGCTGCTTGACGCCCATCTCCTCAAAAGCCGCCTCGATGACGATATCGGCACCGGCCGCTGCGGCGAGCCCGACCGCCGGCTTGATCAGGCCAAGGCGCGCCGCCCGCGCCTCCGGCGTCAGCGAGCCGCGCTGGACCGAGATGTCGTAGATCGCGCCGATGCGGTTCACGCCATTGTCGAGCGGCGCCTGCGCCGTCTCGATCAGGGTCACCGGGATACCGGCATTGGCGAAGCACATGGCGATGCCGCCGCCCATCGTGCCCGCACCGATCACGGCCGCGCTGGCGATGGCGCGCGGCTTCACCTCGGGTCCGATACCCGGCACCTTGGCGACCTCGCGCTCGGCGAAGAAGACATGGCGCAGCGCTTTCGAGCGCGGATCGGCCACCAGCGTCAGGAAAAGCTTGCGCTCGGCCGCCACCCCTTCCGCGAACGGCAGCAGGAAGACATTGCGCACCGCCTCGACCAGCGCCGGAACGTTCGGCATATCGCCCGCCTTGCGCAGTGCATCCTTCGCCCCCGTCTCGAAGGCCGCGTGATCGACCTCGGTGAGCCGGTCGGTTGCGGCGCTGGTGACGGGACGGCGCCCTTCCGCGGCGAGGCCTTCGGCGACCCGGATCGCCGTGGCCAGCAGGTCGCTCGACACCACCTCGTCGAGCAAGCCCGCTTCCAGAGCCCGCCCGGCCGGAATCGGATCGCCGGACAGCATCATCGCAAACGCCTTCGCAGCCCCGATCAGGCGCGGCAGCCGCTGCGTCCCGCCTGCGCCGGGAATGAGGCCGAGCTTGATCTCCGGCATGCCGAATTGCGCCGCTGGCAGCGCGACGCGGGCATGACACGCAAGTGCGACCTCGAGCCCGCCGCCGAGCGCCACAGCCTGGATCGCCGCGACGACCGGCTTGCCCGAACCTTCAATCGCATCGAGGACATCGGGCAGGTAAGGCGGCGCCGGCGGCTTGCCGAATTCGCTGATATCGGCACCGGCGATGAAGGCCTTCCCGGTGGCGGCGATCACGATGGCCTTGATCCCGTCATCGGCATTGGCCTGCGCGATGGCCTCGACCAGCCCGGCCCGCACCGCCGCGCTGAGGGCGTTCACCGGCGGATTGTCGAGTGTAACAATGGCAACCGCCGCATGGCGGGAAAAAGCAACCGGACTCAAGGCGACGGCTCCCATCGAAACGTGCCGGCGCTCAGCGTGCCGGCCCATCCAAACAGTCCCGAGGAATAACCGATCTCGGCTGGTGAGCAGCAGATTTTTTGCGGTGAGACGGCGCGCCGCGTACCGGGCCTGGATTTTACCTTTCGCGAATGCCCTGCCCGGGCCACGCGGAAGCCGAAATCGTCGCGCATGGCAAAGTTGCAACTCATGATGTCGGCGCCGGCCGCTCTTGGCGTATGGTCGCAGGCATGACGAACGGAGCATCGACTATGCCGAAGCGGTTGGACACGATCTGGAGCGAGCTGGCGACCCATCGTGCCGCGACGAAAGGACGTCACCTGCGCGAGCTCTTCGCCGAGGACCAAGAGCGCTTCAACCGCTTCTCGGCCCGGCTCGACGACCTGCTGCTGGATTACTCGAAAACCTCCGTCACGCCGGAGGCCCTCGCCCTTCTGCTGAGGCTCGCAGCCGCCGCCGAGGTCGAGGCCAAGCGTGACGCCATGTTCGCGGGCACGGCGATCAACACGACGGAAAACCGCGCCGTCCTGCACACCGCGCTGCGCAATCTCTCGGATCAGCCGATCCTGGTCGACGGCGTCGATGTGATGCCCGAGGTGCGCGCGACGCTGGATCGCCTCTTCGCCTTCGCCGAAGGGGTCCGCAGCGGCAGCATCGCCGCCGCCGATGGCGGCCGCTTCACCGATGTCGTGAACATCGGCATCGGCGGCTCGGATCTCGGACCGGTCATGGCGACCCTGGCGCTCGCGCCTTACCATGACGGCCCCCGCCTGCATTACGTCTCCAATGTCGACGGCGCCCATATCGCGGATACCATCACCAAGCTCGACCCGGCCCGGACATTGGTGATCGTCGCCTCCAAGACCTTCACCACCATCGAGACCATGACCAATGCCGCAACCGCGCGGGAGTGGCTCGCCGGTGCGCTCGGCGAAGCCGCGGTCGGCGCCCATTTTGCCGCGGTCTCGACCGCGCTCGACAAGGTTGCCGCCTTCGGCATCAAGCCGGAACGCGTCTTCGGCTTCTGGGACTGGGTGGGCGGGCGCTATTCGGTCTGGTCGGCAATCGGCCTGCCGGTGATGATCGCGATCGGGGCGGAGAATTTCCGCGCCTTCCTTGCGGGGGCCCATGCGGTCGACGAGCATTTCCGCACCGAGCCGCTCGACAGGAACCTTCCGGTCCTCATGGGCCTGATCGGCCTCTGGCACCGCGACGTCTGCGGCTACCCCACCCGCGCCATCCTGCCCTACGACCAGCACCTCGTCCGGCTGCCTGCCTATCTGCAGCAGCTCGACATGGAATCGAACGGCAAACGCGTCCACAAGGATGGCACGCCGGTCGAGCGCCCGACCGGCCCCGTGGTCTGGGGCGAGCCAGGCACGAACGGGCAGCACGCCTTCTACCAGCTCATCCACCAGGGCACCGATGTCGTGCCCTGCGAATTCCTGATCGCGGCCGAGGGCCACAATCCCGAGCTCGTCCATCACCAGCGCCTGCTGATCGCCAACTGCCTCGCCCAGAGCGAGGCGTTGATGAAGGGCCGCACGCTGGAGGAGACCAAGGCGCAGCTCGCGAAGAGAGGCGTCGCACCAGCGGAGATCGAGGCACGGGCGCCGCACATGACCTTCCCTGGCAGTCGCCCTTCGCTGACGATCGCCTATCGCAAGCTCGACCCCTTCACGCTCGGCCGGATCATCGCGCTGTTCGAGCACCGCGTCTTCGTCGAGGCGGCGATCTGGGACATCAACGCCTTCGACCAATGGGGTGTGGAGCTCGGCAAGGAGCTGGCGACGGCACTCATGCCGGTGATCGAAGGCAAGGCGCCCGGCAACAACCACGATTCCTCGACCGCGGGCCTGGCCGCTTATCTCACCTCGTAGACCTTCTGGTCGCTTGCTCCCGCCCCTGCCTTCAGCCAGCCTGGAACGATGATGGACTTCACGATTTCGCCCGAGCTCGAAGGTTTGCGACGCCGGATCGCGGCCTTCGTCGAGACGGAGATCATCCCGCGCGAGACCGACCCTGCCAGTTGGGACGCGCATGAGAACATCGCCGAGCCGGCGCTGTCCGAGCTGCGTACCAAGGCGCGCGCAGCTGGGCTCTGGTGCCTTCAGCTCAAGCCGGAGACCGGTGGGCTCGGCGCTGGGCGCGTCGGCATGGCGGTCTGTTACGAGGCCATGAACCGCTCGATCTTCGGGCCAGTGGTCTTCAATTCCGCCGCGCCCGACGACGGCAACATGATGGTGCTGGAGGCGGTGGCGACGCCCGATCAGAAGCGCCGCTGGCTTGCGCCGATCGTCGCCGGCGAGGTTCGCTCGGCCTTCGCGATGACCGAGCCGCATCCTGGCGGCGGCTCCGACCCGACGATGATCCGCACCCGTGCCGAAAAACAGCCCGATGGCTCGTGGAAACTCTACGGCCGCAAATGGTTCATCACCGGCGCGGAAGCTGCGGCGCATTTCATTGTGATCGCACGTACCTCCGACGATGCCCGCCGCGGCCTGACCGCCTTCCTCTTCCACCGCGACCAGCCCGGCTGGAAGATCCTCCGCCGCATCCCGATCATGGGACCGGAGGAGCATGGTGGCCATTGCGAGATCGAATTCGACGGACTGCACATCCCCGCCGATGATGTGCTGATGGAAGAAGGAGACGGCTTCAAGGTCACGCAAATCCGGCTCGGGCCCGCACGCCTCACCCATTGCATGCGCTGGCTCGGCCTCGCCAAGCGCTCCGTCGAGATCGCCCGCGCCTATGCCGCGACCCGCGAGGGCTTCGGCATCCGCCTCGCCGACCGCGAGAGCATCCAACTCAAGCTCGGCCGCGCGGCGATGGCGATCGAGATCGGGAGGCTGCTGGTGATGAAGGCGGCCTGGGAACTCGACCGCGGCGGCCAGGCCCGCAAGGAGGTCTCGATGGCCAAGGTCCAGGCCGCCAACACGCTGCACGAAGCGGCCGACATGGCGATCCAGATCAACGGCGCGCGCGGCTATTCCAAGGATACTGTGCTCGAATGGATCTACCGTTATGCCCGTCAGGCGCGGCTGGTCGACGGCGCCGACGAGGTGCACCAGATGGTCCTCAATCGCTTCCTCGACAAGGAAGGCGATGATTTCTGGCGCTGGCAGGTCCCCGGCGCGTGACAGCCTCTGCCGATCAGCACGAGCCGGGCTTCGACACCGCCACGCTCGACACTTTCCTGCGTGGAGCGGTGGAAGGTCTATCCGGCCCGATGCGGCTGGAACGCATCGGCGGCGGTCAGTCCAACCCGACCTTCTTTGTCACCTATGACGATCGCGCGCTGGTGCTGCGCAAGCAGCCCCCCGGCGAGCTCCTGCCCTCGGCCCACGCCATCGACCGCGAATACCGCGTCATCAGCGCGCTCGCTCGAACGGACGTGCCGGTGCCACCAGCCCTGCTCTATTGCGACGACCGCTCCATCCTCGGCACGCCCTTCTATCTGATGGAGAAGGTCGAAGGCCGCGTCTTCCACGACTGCACATTGCCGGGCCTCTCGCCCGACGAGCGCAGCGCCATGTATGCCTCGCTCGCGGAAACACTGGCGGCGCTACACAATGTCGAGGTGGAAGCCGCGGGCCTCGTCGATTACGGCAAGCCCGGCAATTATTTCGCCCGGCAGATCGCGCGCTGGGGCCGGCAATGGGATTTGTCGCGCAGCCGCGACGACGTCCATATCGACAGGCTGCGGAACTGGCTGCCGGAGCACATCCCGACCGACGAGACCGTCAGCCTCGTCCATGGCGATTACCGCATGGGCAACGCGATGTTCCATCCGACGGAGCCGCGTGTTGTCGCCCTGCTCGACTGGGAGCTTTCGACGCTCGGCCACCCGCTCGCCGATCTCGCCCATACGGCCATCGCCTGGCTGTCGCGGCCCGACGAGTACGGCGGGATCGAGGGCCTCGACCTCGCGGCGCTCGGCCTGCCCGATCTCGATCGTTTCTCGGCGCTCTATGCTGTCAGGGCCCGTCACGGCCAGACGCTGCAGCCCTTCCACCTCGCCTTCGCGCTGTTCCGCTGGGCGGTGATCTTCGAGGGCATTGCGGCACGTGCACGGGCCGGCAATGCCTCCGCCGACAATGCTGCCGAAACCGGCCGGCTCGCCATCGCCTTCGCCAGGCGGGCGGCCGAACTGACGCGGTGAGCGCGCCGCCGGGAACCTGTGCGTGAAAGGCGGCCCTCAGGCCGCCTTCTTGCCCGCATCGAACGGGATCTCGATATCGACCGCCAGCGTCGAGACCTTGGCACCGCGCTCCATGCGGACGCTGACCTTCTCGTCGTCGACCTGCATGTGCTTCGAGATCGCGCGCAGGATCTCGTCGCGCAGCTTGGTGACGAGATCGGAGTCGCCGACCGCGGCCCGCTCATGCGCCAGCAGGACCTGCAATCGCTCGCGAGCGGCCGGAGCCGACGGCGTGCGGGAGAAAAGACGAAGCAGGTTCATGCCGCTTTCCTTCCGAAGAACTTGCCGAAGAAGCCGCGCTTCTCACCCGGCACCGCGACCGGAAGCGTCTCGCCCTTGAGCCGGCGCACGGCGTCGAAATAGGCGACCGCCGGGGCGCAGCGATCATCGGCCAGGGTGACCGGCGAGCCCAGATTGGAGGCGCGCAGCACATCCATGCTCTCGGGGATGATGCCGAGCAGCGGGATCGACAGGATTTCGAGGACGTCATCGACCTTCAGCATGTCGCCACGCTCGGCCCGAGCGGGGTCGTAGCGGGTGAGCAGCAGATGTTTCTCGACGCGCTCGCCGTTCTCGGCCTTGAGCGTCTTGGAATCGAGCAGGCCGATGATGCGATCGGAATCGCGGACCGAGGAGACTTCCGGGTTGGTGACGACGATGGCGACGTCGGCATGACGCATGGCGAGCGTCGCTCCGCGCTCGATGCCGGCCGGGCTGTCGCAGATGACCCAGTCGAACGAGGTCTTGAGCGCGCCGATGACCGCCGCCACGCCCTCGGCCGTCAGGTTGTCCTTGTCGCGGGTCTGCGAGGCCGGCAGCAGGTAGAGCGTCTCCAGCCGCTTGTCGCGGATCAGGGCCTGGGTGAGCTTGGCTTCGCCTTGAATGACGTTGACGAGGTCGTAGACCACCCGCCGCTCCGCCCCCATGACGAGGTCGAGATTGCGCAGGCCGACGTCGAAATCGACGACCACGACCTTCTCGCCGCCCTGCGCGAGCGCGGCGCCCAGTGCGGCGGAGGAGGTCGTCTTGCCGACGCCGCCTTTGCCGGATGTGACCACGATGACCTTGCCCATTGACCGCTCCTTTGAATGATGATGCCGCCGGCTCAGGCGAGCGTGCCGACCTTGAACGTTTCGCCTTCGAGCCAGATCTGCACGGCCTTGCCGCGGTGTTCCGGTTCCATGTCCTCGGCCGTCTTGTAGTAGCCGTCGATCGCGACCAGCTCGGCCTCGAGCTTGCGGCAGAAGATGCGCGCCTCGCTATTGCCCATCGTGCCGGCCATCGCCCGTCCGCGCAGGGTTCCGTAGACATGGACCGATCCGCCCGCGACGACCTCCGCGCCCGAGGCGACAGAGCCGATCACGGTGATGTCCCCTTCGAGGAAGACCAGCGACTGCCCCGAGCGCACCGGCTGCGTGACGATCATCGAAGGCACGGCCTTCGGCGGGGACGGCAGCACGGGCTCGACGGTTTCGACGACCTCGGCCTTCGCGCTTTCGGTGGCGACCGGAGGCTCGATATCCGCAGTCGGGCGGCCATCGGCCATCGCCGGCGGCAGATCCGAGCCGAGCAACGCCGGGGAAGCGCCTTCGATTCCCATGATCCGGACCTGCCGGGCGCCGAGCTTGCCGACGAACTCGCGCAGCTCCGCCCGATCGATGTCGAGCCCCGTGACATCAAGCACGACGGGGCGCCGCAGGAAGAAGCCGGCGGAGCGCGACGCCAGATCGTCGAGCCGCACCAGCCAATCCTCGAAGGGCAGCTCCGGGGTCAGCGTGAGCGCGAGATAGGACCGCCCCTTGAGGCGGATAGGCCGGGGTTGAGTTAACACGTCGGTTATCTTGGTAAATTTTCGGTTGCTTCGGTGTATCGATGGAATGGTTAACAGATCGTAAATCGCCACGGCGTCAGGGGGTCGGAGCCTTCACGGCAGAGCTCCGGCCCACCGCTCGGCGAGGCGCCATGCCGCCCCGATCAGCCGAATGAACGACGACAAACCCTGCCTTTTGCCCGATTGTCACAGGCCTCCTCGGGATGGCGTTCCGAGGTGGGGCAGCTCATCTGCAGCGCTGACGCTGGCAGAATGCCTGTGGAAAGCCCGGAGAATCGTCCCGCTGCGATTCGGGTCGATGAGGATGAGGAGACAGCATGAGAGCATCCATCGTCGCCGCCACACTCGCCCTGTTCTGGCAACCCGCTTGCGCCGAAACGATGTTCGTCGTCTGCGACAACGGCCTGCGCTGCTTCAAGCCACCCTGCCCGGCCCGGGATGTCGTGCTTCTGCCCTCCGGAAAGCGTCTGCCGCGGACTGATGCCGCGCTGGATCGCTTGACCGATGCGGAACGAAAGCGCGTGAACGATGTCAGCGGCACCTATTACGGCAGCATCGTTTTCGGCGGCGAAATCGACAGCGGTCAAGGCCCGCCGGTGACCGCCCGGCGCATCATTCGCGACGCCACCAAAACCGAAGCCGCCCTCTGCCGAAACAGAAGGTGACCCCACGCCTTCTATGAACCACCGCTCCTGCCGCGAGCTCTACAAGCGATGGTCGGTCTTGAGGCGGCGCTCGATGAAGCGGCTATAGGAGCCCATGCCGTAGCTGAACACGGCGTAGACCAGTGCCGCGAAGACATAGCCCTCCAGCACGGCGATGCCCTGCCAAACCGGGTCGCGCATCGCCGAACGCACCGTGTCGAGGAAGTCGAGCAGGCCGATGATGGTGACCAGCGTCGTGTCCTGGAAGAAGCCGATGAAGATGTTGACCAGCGGCGGGATGACGATCTTCAGCGCCTGCGGCAGCACGATCTTGCGCATCGACAACCAGTAGCCGAGGCCGAGCGAGGCGGCGGCCTCGTGCTGGCCCTTCGGCACGGCCTGCAGGCCGCCGCGGACCGTCTCGGCGATGTAGGCGCCGGCAAAGATGATGATCGCGACCTGGGCCCGCAGCAATTTGTCGATGGTCACGCCGTCGGGCATGAACAGCGGCAGCATCACCGAGGCCATGAACAGGATCGAGACCAGCGGCACCCCACGCACCATCTCGATGAAGATGACGGCGATGACCTGGATGGCCGGCAGCTTCGACGAGCGCGCCAGCGCCAGCAGCACGCCGAGCACGAAGCCGAAGCCGAGCCCGATCGAGGAGAGCATGAAGGAAAGCGGCAGGCCGCCCCAGCTGGTGGTCGAAACGACCGGCAATCTGAACACACCGCCATACATCAGCACACCGCAGATGATGACTACGCCGAGCCAGAGCCAGAGCAGCCGGCGCGACCAGAAGCGCGGCATCATCGAGACGATCATCGCGGCGAGGAACAGCAGCATCGCCAACCCCGGTCGCCAATGCTCCTCATACGGGTAGAAGCCGAAGATCATGAAGCGGAGCTTGGTGGCCAGGAAGGGCCAGCAGGCGCCGTGGCCGACCTTGCAGGCCTGCGGCCCGCCTTCCGTGACGGCGCGCGTGACGAGCCAGCCCCAGGCGCCTGTGACCGCCCGGTAGATCAGCCACAGGCAAGCGAGGGTGATGACAGCATTGAGCGGCGAGCCGACATAGGGCTTGAGCGTCGCGAACCACGCCCCGCGCGGTCGCGGCGGTTCCTCGCGTTCGACGGTTCCGAAGCTCGCCATGTTGGTCAGGTCGGCCATCTCAGCGCTCCACCAGCCTGACGCGGGCGTTGTACCAGTTCATCAGCAGCGAGATCGTGATCGACATGCCGAGATAGACCAGCATGAAGATCGCGATGCCCTCGATCGCCTGGCCGGTCTGATTCATCGTCGTGTTGGAGACCATCACCAGATCGGGGTAACCGATGGCGATGGCGAGCGATGAGTTCTTGAAGGTCGAGAGATAGGAGCTGGTCAGCGGCGGAACGATCACGCGCAGCGCTTGCGGCAACACGACGAGCCGCATGGTCTGCCCGTCATGCAGCCCGACCGAGCGCGCCGCCTCCCATTGCCCACGCCCGACGGAGAGGATACCGGCGCGCACGATCTCGGCAATGCCCGCCGAAGCCGAAAGGCCGAGCCCGACCAGCAGCGCCGTGAACTCCGGCGTGACCTGCAGACCGCCGGTGATGCGAAAGCGGCCCTTCTCCGGCCAGTTCACCACCAGATCGGGCTGGAACAGCAGGAGCGCCAGGAACGGCGGGACGACGAGCGCGGCCAGGACATAGGGCCACGCGATCCGGCTGTGGCCGGACACGACCCTTCGGCGGCGAAAATGGGCCGCGACGAGAAAGGCCAGCAGAATGCCAAGCGCGAGCGCGGCCGCTACGCCGCTATGGGCGGCGGACCAGCGCAGCGACGGCAGGATGAGCCCGCCATTGCTGAGGAAGACATCGGGCAGGATCTGCCATGCCTCGCGCACCGGCGGAAAGACCGCGACGATCAGCGCGTACCAGAGGAAGAGATAGAGCAACAGCGGCACATTGCGCAGCGCCTCGACATAGAGCAGCGCGAGGAAGGACAGCAGCGGGTTGCGCGACAACCGCGCGAGACCGACGACGAGACCGAGCACGCTCGACAGAATGACCGCGAAAACCGAGACCCAGACGGTGTTGAGCAAACCGACCAGAATAGCGCGACCATAGGTGTTGCCGGAATCATAGCTGATGAAGGACTGGCTGATGACGAAGCCGGCCGGCCGCGAAAGATAATCGAAGCCGGTCGCGATGTTCTGATCGGCTAGCTTTCGCGAGACCGTTCCGAACAGATAGAAGCCGACGCCAAGGACGAGCGCGACCGCCACGACCTGATAGAGCACCGCACGCACGCGCAGGTCATAGAGCAGCCGCAGCGGGCTGGATGTAGATGAGGCCATCGGGCAGTTCCGTGCCGGAGACGCACCGGCCGCAGAACGACCGGCGGTTCAGTTCAATCGAGGGAACGCACGCCAGATCGCCGCGCGTCCGATCGGACGCGACAACGGCGATCATTGAATTCGCTACCGCATCGGATCCTCCGAGAAGTGGAAGCCACTTCTCGGTCCGATGCAGCAGCAGAAATCACCGGAAAGGCGGCGAGTAGAGCAGCCCGCCCTTGGTCCAGAGTTGGTTCGGACCACGACTCAGGCCGAGCGGGGTCTTTTCGCCCAGATGACGCTCGAAGAGCTCGCCGTAATTGCCGAGCTGCTTGATGGCGTTATAGGCCCATTTGTTGTCGAGATTCAGCATCTTGCCGAGATCGCCATTGACGCCGAGCAGGCGCTGCACCTCAGGGTCCTTGCTCTTCAGCTGTTCGTCGATGTTGTCTTTAGTGATGCCGTATTCCTCGGCCGCGATCAGCGCGTTGACGGTCCAGGAGACGATGTCGCGCCAGTTGCTGTCGTTCTGACGAACGACCGGCGCCAGCGGCTCCTTCGAGATCGTCTCGGGCAGAATAACGTATTGCTTGGGATCGTTGGCGATGGCGCGCACCGAAGCAAGGTCAGAGCGATCGGTGGTGATGACATCGCAACGGCCGGAGAAGAAGGCGTTGCGCCACTCATCGGGATTTTCGAAGACCACCGCCTCATACTTGATGTTGCGCGGCTTGAAGTAGTCCTCGAGGTTCTGCAGCGTCGTCGTGCCGGGCAGGATGCAGACCGCTGCCTGCGACAGCTCCCCCGCGCTCTTCACGCCGAGCTTGCTTGAAACCATCAGTCCCTGGCCGTCATAGAAGACGACGGGCGCGAAATCGAGGCCGAGCGAAGCATCGCGCGAGAAGGTCAGCGTCGTCTGGCGCGACAACAGATCGACTTCGCCGGATTGCAGCCCCTGGAAGCGGACATTGGTGTTAAGCGGGACGAAGTCGACCTTGTCCGGTACGCCGAAGACGGCGGAGGACACGGCGCGGCAGATATCGCTGTCGAAGCCCTGGCGCACGCCCTTGTCGTCGGCATAGGAGAAGCCTGGGGCCGTCGGGGAGACGCCGCACAGGATCTTGCCTCGCTTCCTGACGGCTTCGAGCGTCGCCTGTGCCGAGGCCGGCGCGGCGAAGACGGAAAAGGCAGCCGCGGCAAGGCCGAATGCAACCAGCTTGGTGAACATCTTTGGCATAGGCGTTTCCCCTTGGGCGTGCCTGTTGTCGGCACTGCGAAGGGAGCCTATTGGGGGCCGAATGCGACCGCAAGGGGCTGCGTGCGGGGAAAACTCGCGCCGCAGCGGCCGAGCGATGCCGCGGCTCGTCAGCCTTGCTCGAAGAGCGAAGGCGTGCCGCCCGTATGGACGATACAGGCCGCTTCGTCGCGCGGGATGCTTCCATCCTCTACGTAGCCCAACAGCCCTGAGAAGGCCTTGGCGACATAGGTCTGCTCGATGATCAAGGCTTCGCATTCGGCGAAGAGCCCGGCCGCTCGTAACGAGGCGGTCGTCGGGATACCGTAACCCTCGCCGAGCTGCCGGACATCGATGCTCACACGGTCGAGCCAGCCCGACGGCGGCTCTCGACCGACGAGCCGGGCAAGGCCAGCGACGATCTCCTCAAGCCGGCGCCGAAGCCCCTCGGCCTCGTATTCGACGCTGGGAAGATGGAAGTTCCAGGGCAGACCGAGCGTGGCCGCGCCATAGATCATGCCGGCCTCGGTGGGGCCCATGGAACCCGGCAGAACGACATGGCGCAGGTCGAGATCGATGGCCTCGGCCTGCTCCGCCAGCTCGCTGGCAGCCCGCACATAACCGAGCGCGCCACGAATCGGATCGCCGATCAGATAAGGCCGGCGCCCGGCTGCAGCGAGATCGAGCATGGCCTTACGCGCCAGCCGTCCGCGTTCCTCTTCGCTGACGGGGCCGAGGCGGCGGATCTGCGCACCGAGCCGCTGTGTCAGCAACGCATTACCACGCAGCGGGACCGCGACGTCCCCCGCATACAGCACCAGCGCGTCGAGGCCGACCTTCGCCGCTGCAGCAGCCGCCAGGCGACATTGATTGGAAGCGAGCCCGCCAGCAACGACAAGCATATCGCAGCCCCGTTCCTGTGCCTCGCCGAGCCAGAACTCGAGGCTCCTGACCTTGTTGCCGCCGAAAGCCAGCGGCATGCAATCATCGCGCTTCACCCAGAGCTGCGGATGCCCGACCGCCTGGCCAATGCGCCGCATCGGCTCGAGCGCGGTCGAGCCGCCAACGAGGTCGATCCGCGAAAACGCGCTCAGCATGTGGCTTGTCTCCCAACGGCCCCGCTCGAAGCTGCAGCTCGCCGTGTCGCAAGGCAGCACGGTTACAGCTGCGAAAGCTCGGCTGTTGGCGTGATAGGTGGAAAGCCCTGCGCCGTCGAATACATCGTTTGGGGGAAGCGTTCCGCTGCGGGCACTTTTGCCGGAAGCCTCACGCTGCACTCATCCCCAGCGAACCACGGGTCCTGCCGGCTCGCTTCGTGCCGGCGGCAAGGCGGCATCGCGCGAAAACGCGCGGCCTGAGACAGACACCTCACAGAATGGGGCTTGTCGGAGCCTCGGCTACGCATTTTCCGTGCTGGCGGCAGTAAGCAGGGAATTGCTGTTTGCCGGCAGCAGAAGCAGCGCGTTGTTCATTCCCCAGATCGCGGCTTGCGTTCGATTCTGGACGCGAATTTTGCGCAGGATGGCTTTGACATGAGCCTTCACCGTCGCCTCGGTGATATCAATCTTCCGCGCGATGAATTTATTGGAATCCCCCTCGATCAGGCAGCGCAGAATGGCTGTCTCGCGAGGAGAAAGCAGAGGCGCCGCCGTATCCTCCTGAGAGGTGTACGCTGCCGATATTTCGTCTTCGTGCGACGCGATGGTAGCGGCTTTCGAGCGACGCTGTGCCTTCACGGCCGGCGCGGGCGCAGGAAACGCCGGCGGGAAAATGGATTCTCCCAGCATCAGCAGCTCGATCGACTTGACGAAGGCATCACAAGAAATGGCGTTGACCAGGTAACCGGCGGCGCCGGCCTTGAATGCCAGCGCCGGCTCGTCCGGGCCATAATGCTCGGCCACCACGGCGACATAGGCCTCCGGATACTGTTCCCTCAGGAGCTCGATCTCGGCAACGACGTCACCGAATTCGTCATCGGCGTGAACGATCAGGAACAGAGTTTTAGGCGCACGTGTCCTGAGCTTGATCTGCTCGGAGCAAGAATTTGATGTAAGGACACGAAAATCGTTCGCTTGCAATACTCTGGAAATACCCTCCTTCATCAGCGAGTATTTCCCTAGAATGACGACACAAAAGGCCCTGTTCTCCTTCATAGGACTCTCCCGGTAATCAGATAATTTATCCCAGTCCCCCCTCTCCCTATGAATTCAACAATGCATGAAATTCGGCGGATCCACCGAAGTTGAAGAACCCGCCCACGTTCCTCTTCGGCGCGGCTCGACGCGAAATCGTGTCGCGCGTGCGACACATTCCATTGTCGGGTTCAAGAAACGCGACGTCGAAATACGCGAAAGACCGACGCGATAGGACACCGCGCCAGACGCGCTTCCATCCTTGGTGCATTTTGGTAGGAAACGAGCCGTGGCGCTCTGCGCCGCGACACCCTGCGCGGCCCTTGCAGGTTCGCCCTTATCAAGAGCGGCCCCTGCCACCTTACGCAGATGCAAATGCTGAAAAACGCTGTAAACCACTGAAATGCCCGCAACACATGAATGTTCAGATCGAACCGAAAGCGATCTGCCGGCACCTTCCAGAACCAAAGTTACCTAAAATTTGCCTCGACGGCAAGTTGATTAGCAAATCATTAACGCTTGCGGGAAACTCATATCGAACACGTCTGCATCAAGCCCCTAAACAGCCTGGAACAGTAGCGCAATCCACTGCGAATAAAGCGCATCCCGACTGTGGTTAATTGGGAGGCATTGCGTCAGCGGCAGCCGCCTTTCGACGGCGCCTGCGCGCTCCTGAACAGGTAATACAGGCGAATGCGCTTGCTGATCGTCTGGATTGTTCCCTTGGGATTCAAAATCGAATCGACCGCCCTGCCGGAAATACCCTTGCACAGCTTCAGCGCGTCGAACCGATGCCCGAGATCCTGCAATCGCCCGATATGATAATTCCAGAACGCCCTGTCCTTGAACTTGAAAGCACTAGCGGACAGATAGGCATAGTACTCCTCCAGCAACTCACCGATCCGCGCCGCCTTTTCCTGCTGGGAAAGGTACCAGTCGCCATATTCCTGACAGTCGCTGATTTCCGCCGACAGATAGGCGTTGCTTTCGAGAGAGCGGGTCGTCAACCGGTCGAAATGAATGCGCTCATGCGTCAGAATCTGGTGCACGAAGCCGAAATCCGCATGCCTTAAATGCTTCACGCATGCGCTGGTATCCGCCTCCTGCGTCGGGTTTGGGAAGAATGCGTCGGTCTTCCGCACGAGATCGGACCGGTACATGACCGAGGTCGGATTCCCGAAGACCCTCAGCATGCCGAGCAGTTGAGCGCGACAGATATCCTGCCCCGAAACGATGGACTGCGAATAGGACAAGCCGGCGTTCCGGACATACCAGATATCCTGCCCTCCGCTCAGCTGGTACGCGCCGACGATCCCGATCGATGGGTGGGTTTCGGCCAGGCCGACCATCTTTTCGAGGCATTCCGGGTAAATCCAGTCATCCGAAGCGATGACTTTGCAATACTTGCTATTCCTGGAGATGAGGTCGAACGCTCGATTATAATTGGCGATGCTCGGCAGTGCCTTGTCATTGCTGAAGACACGAATTCTGTTGTCGCGGCGCCGATATTCCTCGACGATATCGAGCGTTCCATCCACACTGGCATTATCGAGGATGATGTATTCCCAATTCTCATATGTCTGCGACAGTGCACTTTCGATGCACTCTCTCAGGAATTTCTGCCCGTTGCGTACAGGCGTCACCATACTTACCAACGGGCTGCTGCTCTTGTTCATCGCGCCCACCTTCGTTGTTATCTCATCTTCTCTGGACAATTTCCGGCGATATCCAAGAACAAATCAGTGAACCTTGCCGCTGGCATAGGAAAATGCGCAGCACACCTTACGGCGGGGATCTGTGCCTCGCGGGCATCGGCGAGCACCGCGAAGCAGAGCGTTACCTCCGATCCAGCCACCCCAACTCCAAGTACAGCAGCGTTCGGCATGAGTGCGCGTTCTTTCGTGTCCTGGTTCAATCTCCGGATCAGCCGTCTGCAGCCGAGAGCAGGGAAGCGGGGACAGCCTTCAACCGGCGCGCTGCAACGGCGTGCGTCTCCGCGTCGTCCTGCAGCAAATATTCATAGCGTTCGATCTGCCTGCGTGTGAGGGACTGGACGTCCTTTCCCATCTGGAACGCCTCGTACCACTCGACTGTCCAGAGCAGGCCCTGATCGAGCTGCAGCACCGGATGCCAGTCGAGCAGCGTCCGCGCCTTGGAAGTGTCGAGGCGCATCAATTGCGCTTCGGTCGGATGGGCCGTCCCGTCCAGCGTCCAGGAAGCCCCGTCCCCCCACAATGCCACGAGCTTGTCGGCGATCCAGGAAACCGGCCTGGCATCGGTTTCCATTGGCCCGAAATTCCAACCCGAGGCGAAGCTGGCACCGTCCTCGGCAAGCTTCTCGCAAAGCAGAAGGTAGCCGTGGAGCGGCATCAGGACGAATTGCCAGGGCCGGATCGCCGTGGGGTTGCGGATACGGCAGGGACGGCGGTCCTGGAAGGCCCGGATCAGGTCGGGGATAAGCTGGCTCGCCGTCCAATCGCCACCGCCGATAGCATTCCCTGCCCGGGCGCTGGCCAGCGCCACCCCGTGTCGGGACAACATCTCCGGCGCGAAATAGCAATCGCGATAGGCGCCGGTCACCAACTCCGCGCAACCCTTGGAGTTCGAATAGGCGTCGCGACCACCCATCGGGTCGCTCTCGCGGTAACCCCAGACCCACTCCCGGTTCTCATAACATCTGTCGCTCGTGACATTGACCACGACGCAAGGGCGGTCGAGCCGGCGGACCGCCTCCAGCAGGTGAACCGTCCCCATGACGTTCGTGGCGTAGGTTTCGACCGGCGCCTCATAGCTCCGGCGAACCACCGACTGGGCCGCCATGTGGATGACCACATCGGGATTGCACGCGGCGAGTGCGGATTGGAGATGTGCGAAATCGCGGACGTCGCCTAGGATCGAACGGACGCATTCCCCCACTTTCGCCTGTTCGAAAAGGCTGGGCGCCGACGGCGGATCGAGCGCGTAGCCGGTGACATCGGCGCCCAGCGCCTCCAGCCAGAGCGAAAGCCAAGCCCCGTTGAAACCGGTGTGCCCGGTAACGAACACCTTGCGGTTTTGCCAGAAAGAGCGATTCAGCATGGCTGTCCCGGCCCCACGCAGCGAACATCCGCTTTTACGAAGAGCATCCCCTTTGCAAAGCGCATCCCCGCCCCCCGGAATTCAGGCTCTGTACGTGGATAATGTCCGCCGCATTACCCAGGTTCCGGCTGGGAAACTGTCACGCTTCATGGGTTTGCTTGGGAAGGCTTCGCGCGCCGTGTCGAACGGCTGAGGCAGCCAATGCCCGTGCCATAGAGAGCATCACGCAATCTGATCGGCGCGCGCTCTCGCGGAACGGAAGAGATCGAGATAGAGCGCCTTCTCGCCCGCAATCGTAAGTAGCGCCGCGAGATAGGCCACGCCGAACGAGCCGACATCCAGCAGGAGACGCAGCACCAGCGGCGCCGGCGCACACAGACGATGTACCCCGAAGCCGATCGACGCGGCAATCGCGCATGCGGCCAAGGGACTCGCCAGCGCCCCTACGAACGCACGAAAACGCACACCCGTGCCGTGCAACGCCCAGACCGAAACCGGGATCACTTTGAGCACCATGACGGATGAATAGGCTATCGCGACGCCGCGTGGTCCGTAGGGAAGCCCGGCCAGGATTCCCGCGATCATGACCGAGGTTGAGAACAGCCCGATCTGCACACCGCGTTTCACCAGGCCAAGCGCATTGAGCAACCAGCCGAGCGGGTTGGAGATCGCTAGCACCAGGATCGTTGACGCAAGAATCCTGAAGATCTCGATGGCGCTCGTCCATTTCGGCCCCAGCACCACCATGATCAGATCGTCGGCGAATAGTCCGCATATGGCCGCCAGAGGCAAGGTCAGGGTCACGACCAGCGAGTAACCCTTCAGGAAGTAGCGCCGGAGACGATCGAGATCGCCCCTGGTTCGGGACAGCGCTGCAAATGCGACCTCGCCGATCGTCGTGTTGAGGTTTTCGGTCGGGAAATTGATGAGATAGAAGGCCCGGCTGTAGAGGCCGGTCGCTTCCGTGCCCCAGACACGACCGAGCAGAAGCTTGTCGATATTGGTCGAGAGATAGGACAGAAAGCCGATCAACGTCGTCCCGCCCCCAAATCGCAGCATGGAGCCGAGCCCGGTGCTGCTCCGCGGCCGGCCCGGGATCCAGCCGGTCAACAGCCACAGGCCGATAGTCGTGGCCAGCGGCAGGGTGATGGTCATCGAGACGATCGCCCAATAGCCGCAGCCCGCCATCGCCATTCCCACCGACACCGCCGTCGCGATCAGCAGCGAGCCGATCTCGATCCGGGCAGCCACCCCGAACGACAGGCGCCGCTGGAGCAGCACGCCATGCTGGATGCCGGCAGCCGTGATGACGAAGGTGAACGCGATCACGTCCATGATCGCGAGCAAACGCGGCTCGCCATAGAATGCGCTGACCATCGGCGCAGACAAGATGGCGGTCAGCGTGAGCAGGGCGCCGCAGGCCATGTTCAGCCAGAACAGCGAGGACGATTCGTCCTCGCTCAGTGCATCGCGCTGGATCGCCGCCTGAAACAGGCCGAAGCAGCCGAACATGTTCAGCATGCCCGTAAAGGCCGTCACCATCGTGACCAGCCCGTAATCCTCCGGCGTGAGCAAGCGGCCCATGACCATCAGAGCCAGGACACGGATCGCGAAGCCGACCCCGCGTGAGCCGACAGTGATGAGTCCAGCCCGGACGGTCCTGCTCTTCAGATCCTGCATGTCATTTCGGATCACCGGTTCAGAGCATCAACTTGCGGGCGTAGAACGCTTCCGCATATCCGCTCGGTGCATTGCATTCCATGCCGCGCAACCGCATCAGCGCCATGAAGGTCGAGCGGTCGAACCAATGCTTGTTGCCCTGCGACTTGAAGGTATCGAGGATCAGGTCGACCTTCTTCTCGCAGGTGTCCCCCGACAGCGCATTGAAGACGCTGGGCTGCCCGAGATCACCATCATATTTCGGGATCTCGTATTCCAGGATCAGATGGCTGCGGAAAGTATTCCAGGTCAGCTCGGCGATCAGCCGGTGATCCTGATGAGAATCGTGGCGATTATGCGTGAAGATGATGTCTGGAGACACCTCCCGCTTGATTTCCTCGAAGACGTTCTTGATGTCGGCTCCGACGAAAGGCATGTATCCGTCCTGAAAATTCTTCAGGACGACCCGCTTCATGCGGGCGGGGTCGACGAATTGCCGCGCCCCGCTCGCCGCTTCCGCGGCGCGCACGCCGTTCGCGCTGAACACGACCCAATGAAATACGGCATCCGGATGCTCCGCCGCGATCTGCAGTACCGTGCCGCCACAGCCGATCTCGATATCGTCGGAGTGGCAGCCGAGGCACAGGATCTGGAGCGGGGAGGAACCGGCTCCATCGGGTTTCAGCCGCAGCATGGTCAGGCCACCTGCGTCATCGTGGGAGCCGCTTTCGCCATTGCCGGATACGGGACGCCGGCGCATTCCCTCCAGACTTTCCACGGCGGGTTGGTGTCGTTGAGCTCCTCGAGACGCTGCTTGTCCTTGAAGGTATCCATGCACTGCCAGAATCCGGTGCATTTGTGCGCCAGCAGGGCCTGGCGCTCGATCAGCCGCGCGAACGGCTCGCGCACCAGTTCGTCGCCCGGGTTGATGTAGTCGAAGATCGCATTCCGGAAGACGAAGAAGCCGCCATTGATCCAGATGTCGGACTGGCTCAGCGCCACGACCTCAGCGACCTTGCCCGCCGGCGTCGTCTTGACCAGGTCGAAGCTTGCCGTCGGCTGCACCAGCAGTAGCGAACCGACGGCATCGCTGTGCTGCAGCTCGTCGATCATCGTCGGAAGGTGCAAGTCGCTGAGGCCGTCGCCGTAATTCGCAAGGAAGTATTCCTCGCCCTTCAGATAGGGTTCGACGGCCTTGAGGCGCTCGCCGATCGTCGCGTGCAGGCCGGTTTCCACGAAGGTGATCGTCCAGTCGTCGCTGTCGCGGTTGATGAAGTCGATCTTCCGGCCGCCACGAGACCAGACGAAGTCGTTCGAGATCGACTCGTCGTATTTCAGGAAATAGTCCTTGATGGCGCCACCCTTGTGGCCCAGGCAGAGGATGAAGTCCTTGTGGCCGAAATGGGCGTAGTACTTCATCAGGTGCCAAAGGATGGGACGCGATCCGATCTGCACCATCGGCTTCGGGACATCGTCGACATATCCCCGCATCCGCATGCCCATGCCGCCGCAAAAAAGTACGACCTTCATGACCCTCTCCCTTTACAGTCCCCGCCCGAAACCTGGGGCACCGTGACTTAGGTTGCCGTTACAGCCTTCAATTCCGCGGGAAGCTCATATCCATAACGTTGCATCGCCTTTTCATCGGCCATGGCAAGGATGGAGCCGATGAACTTGAGCCGAGCTTCGCCGGCCGACCGAAAAGCTTGCCGAACGAGCTCGGACGGGGTCGCCCCCCATTTCACCACGAGCAGAAAGCCATCGAGCGCCGAGGCCGCAGCCCGCACCTGAGGGCCGGCGACCAGTGCCGGCAGGTCGACGATGACCAGATCGTGGGAACTTTCCGCAGCACTCAGAACTGCTTCCAGCAGGCCGCGCGGCAACAGGCGATCCCCACCGCCGAGCCGCTCGGCGAGCGGCAGGACGTCCAGGCCGGGCTGCACCGCAACGATGCCCTCGAGCGCTTCGGTCGGCGGGTGCGCTCCCGGGGGTGGCGGGTCCTGCGAGAGGCTCGCGATCCACCGCGAAAGCGAGGGGTCATCCGGCACGGCATCGACCAGCAGCACCCGCCTTCCGGCCGCGACAGCCGTCTTCGCGAGGCTGATCGCAAGCGTCGTCGTGCCTTCTCCGGGTAAAACCGATGTCACGCCGATGGTTTGGGGCCCAGCCGAAGCAGAGTCCTGCACCATCGCGGACGCACGTCGCAGCACCGGGCGCTCCGATGCGAGCAAACGCAGAGCAGCGCCGTCCTCGGCCCAGTCGCCGACCCCGGGGAAACGCGGAACAACACCGAGGCACTCCAGGCCGAGGACGTACTCCATCTGGTGCTCGCTACGGATCGTATCGTCGATCAGGTCGAGCAGGAGGGCGATGGCGCTCGCCGCGCCCAGGCCGAATAGGGCGGCGGCCGCGAGGATCAGCGCCGCCGGAGGTCCATCCTTCCGGATCGGCGGTTCCGCTTCCGAAACCACCTGGGCGCTAGGGCCGAGGCTTTGGTAGATCTCGCGCAAGGTCGGCGCCCTGGACGAGGCGGCATCCGAAGCCCGCGCGCGCTCCTGCAGATAGGTTCGCACCACCATGTTGACGATGCGGGCCGCCTTCTCGGGATCCGAGGCCCTGAAACTCACCGTGACCATGTGGCTCGTGCCAACCTGGCGAACGCTGAGCTTGCCCTTCAGCTCTCCCAGCGCTGCGCGAAAGGCGGAGTTGCCTGTCACGGCTTGGGGAGAGGCCTGCTGCTGGCCAGCCTTTCGCACTTCGGAGGACGACGACTGAGGGCCCGCGAATTCAGGATCCTCGGCCAACTTCAGCGCTTCCACGACCTTGGCCAGGACATTCCCGGAGCGCAGCAACTCGATCTGGTTCTGGACCATCGGCAGATCGGCTCGCCCCGGCAGGATCGCCTGGTCCGGGCCTGTCAGGACCTGCCTGATATAGATCAGCAGCTGGCTGGAAGCGGTGTATGTCGCCGGACGCAGGTGGATATAGAGGGCGGCAATGGCCAGGCAGGCCGCGGAGCCAAGAGCGAGCAGCCATTTGCGGCTCCTGAGGCTTCCCAGACCGAAGGAGGGGCGCGGCCGCACATCGAGCTGGCCATCGAACCCTTCCGTGCTTTGGATGACCTGCGGGCGACTTCTCGTGTCCATCGTGCACTTCGATCAAAATGGGGCCCGTTTCCGGCGCCCGGTTCAGCTCGACAGACTCGCGAAGGGGGGGATCACATTCTGCCGAAGCAGCCATGCCGTGCGAGGCCAGTTCGCTGGCGCCCTCCCCCACCTGGCGATGTCCGCCCGCAGTGGCTTTCACGAAATCAACGCAAGGGGATCCGCTGCCGTTCCTGCAGCACTGGCTTCAAAACGGGTCTTGAGATCGTCTGCCCTGCCCGACGAGAGCACGCGCGCCACCGGCCCCGTGCTTCGGATCCCGCAAGCTGGGATCGGCGGTAGTGGCTTCAGCCGAAGGAGTTGCGATCGCTATGCGTCTCTTCGACCACTTTTGGCGGTCGAAGCCGAAGCCATGTCCCGGCAGAGCCACACATAGATCGTGCCCATGACGAACCAGAAATATCAATTGAACGACAGGTAGAAATGCATGTTGTCCGAATAGGACTCGAGCATATAGGCGACCAGGATACAGGAAATGATCAGCAGGCCGGGCGGGTCGCGTCGCAGTCCTTTCGCGAGACACGTCGCAGTCCTTTCGCGAGACACCATGCCACGCAGCCAAGCAGCCAGATCAGGGCGAGGAAGCCGAGAAGCCCCAGCTCGAAACTCATCTGAAGGTAGAAATTATGGCCGTCGATGCCTTCTGGGCTGACCAGGGGAAAGAAGCTCGGCGTCGCGGGCTTGAAGGATTCGAGACCATGACCGAGCACCGGCTGCTCCAGCACCTCCGGGATGGCGGATTCCCAAAGCGCCTGCCGCCAGACATAGGAATTCAGCCGGTTGCTGTCGTTGAGCTGTGAAAAGCTGTCGACCTCCGTCGCGGCCGTGACGTCCGTCAGCCGATCCATCAGGCTGGGATTCACGATGAAGATCACTGGCACCAGCAGCAGGCCAGCGAGGAACCGGCGGTCGATCCTGAGAGCGTAGACCAGGAACATCACCCCGCAGACACCCCAGGCGCTGCGCGTCTTGGTGAGCAGGAGGAACATCATCAGCAGCGGGAGGTAGAGCGTCACCAGCGTGCGGACCCGCCCCGATACCTGAACAATTTGCGATGACCTGACATAGAGCCCCAGCCCCAGCACCAGCCCGAGGTAGAAGGCATAAATGTTCGCGTGTGAGAAGGTGCTCTGCAGGCGGAATTCGTCCAGATCGGACACCCCCCGCGCGATGTCGACAAAGGCATAGAGCAAGGGTGGGATCGACGATGCGATCGCCAGCACATTGAACAGGGCACCCACTCCCATCGACGCGCCGCCGGCATCCCCGCCCAGCAGATTGAAGATGGGGTCGGACGAGGTGCGGATCAGAAGGGTGTCGAATGCAGCGCCCCGCAGCAGCCTCCAGATCGCCTCGACATTGACCTCACGAACGGAACTCGTCCGCCAGATGCGATCGGCCGCCGACGGAAGCATCTCGCCCGGGGACGGCATCGATGGAGCCCGGCGCCGGCTTCATGCTTCGAGCTCCCTGCCCTCACCCCACACTTCGGCGACATGCCGAATAGCCTGGTTCTCCTCGCGGATCGGCCGAAGCCAGAGTTCGACGTCCTGGCGCCAGGTCGCGGGAACGGCCGCGGCCGCCCGGCCCTGTCCGATTCGATCGGCCAAGCGCGGTACAATCAGTGCGGCGGCGGCCCGCGGCAGCTCGCGCCACCGGCCGTGCCTGAGTGCAAGGGCGGTGAAGATGGAAGCTGCCGGTCCACGTGCGCCGGCGCGCAGAAGCTGCCTTGCGAGATAGCGCTCATGTCCGGCTTCATCCGACTCCACGCCATAAGCAGCCGCCAACGTGGCATATCGCTGGGCGATGGTCCGACGGCCCGCTCGCATCGGCTCGACGTTCATCGACAGCGATTGCCGACCGAGGCGATAGGCGATCAGCGGCCGGTCGACCGCGGCCAACCGCGAATGCAGGGCCAGCCTGATCCAGAGATCCCAATCCTCGGAGCCACGCAGCGCAGGATCGAAGCCTCCGACATCCAGCACGAGATCGCGCTCGGCGATCACCGTGGACCCCGTCGGGATGCTGTTGCTCGCGAGCAAACCCGCCAGTACATCGCCGCCCTCGACATGGTGATGCCCGACGATCCGCAACCCTTCATCGACCACCGCCACTCCGGTGCAGGCCCATCGTGCCGCATTGTCGCGCATCGCCGCGAGCTGCAAGGCCAGCTTGTCCGGAGCCCAGAGGTCGTCATCGTCGCAGAAGGCGACCCATCGTCCCGCAGCGTGAGCGATACCGGCATTGCGCGCGCCCGATATGAAGCGCGGCTCGGCATGGTGCACGACTTTTACCCGCGGGTCGCGAGCGGCGAGACAGTCGAGCCAGCCCGCGGTCCCATCGGTCGAGCCATCGTTGACGACGACGAGTTCGATCGCGACACCCTGCTGGCGCAGAATCGAGTGGACCGCCTGCGGCAGGATCCGCCGACGGTTGTGCGTTGGAACGATGACAGTGACTTCGACCACTCAGGCGCTCCTCATCACTGTGATGGCGGCATGCCTGCCGACGAGGGCTGCGCCGCGCGCATCCGCGACGTCCGCAATCGCCTCGACGCTTTCGGCCGGCGCCTGTTCAACCTGCCGCCCGGCCCTGAACAGGGCTGCCAGCTTCCGGCATTCGCGCGCGACATCGTGCTGCTCCAGCACACGCGCTCGCCCCGAGCTCCCCATCGTCCGGATGACGGAGTCCGGCGCGCTCAGGCATTGCCGGATCGCGTCGGCGAGTCGATCGACGCTTCCCGCGGGAACGAGCCAGCCGCAGTCCCGGTCGGCGACCAGCTCCGGAATCCCTGCGATGTGGGTGGCGACGACGGGGCGGCCGAGTGCCAGGGACTCCATCAGGACGACCGGCAAGCCCTCCGCGAAACTCGGCAGCACCAGGGCCCTCGCCTCGCGGATCGCAGTGCGCACCTCGGCATTGCTCATCCAGCCCGCCAGCTCGACATGTTGCTGGAGCCCAAGCTCCCGGATGCTTCGCTCGAGCTGCGGCCGCAGCGGGCCATCCCCCGCCAACGTCAACCTGAACGGGAGCCCCTCGCGCGCGAGGGGTGCGAGAGCCTGGAGGAGGATCAGATGCCCTTTCTGCTCGCTGAGCCGGCCCACGGCCACGAGTCGGGATTTCGGGACGCTCTTCGATGGCGGCGCGTTCAGGAAATCAGCGTCGAGCCCACAGCGCACCAGCTCGATCTTCTTCCAGGCCTCCGGGGGAATCCAGCGGCAGAGCTGGCTGCCGGTGAACGAGCTGATCACGCAAACGAAGGCCGCGTGCTTCACCTTGGCGGGCAGGCCGAGATATTCCGGCCTGTCGAACTCATCCGGGCCGTGCACGGTGAAGCTGTAGGGTACGCCCGTCAGCAGGTGGCACAGCATGGCGACTTCCGCGCCATTCGTTCCGAAATGCGCGTGAACGTGCTCGATGCCCTCTTCCTCGACCCAGCGCGCGAGAACGAGCGCCTCCGCGAGGTAGATAAGGTGGAACGGAGCCGGGCGGCTCGAGCGCCGCATCATCCTGATGGCGGCCCATGCGGCTTTCGCCAGAGCGCGCGGCCTCCGCACGAAGGCGCCCGCAAGCGCCGCGAGGAACTTGGCCTTGCCGCCGTCGAGGATATAGCGCGTACGGGCCTTTTCGCTGATGTCGTCCGGATCCACCAGCCTGCGGTCATGACCTCGGAGCGAAACACGCAAGACCGATATGCCGTTCCGCTCGAGCTCGGCGATCTCGCGCCGGATGAACGTGTGCGAGACCGCAGGATATTCGGAGACGAAGTAGCAGACCCGCATCAAGGTTTCCCTTCTCGCTCAATAGGCATTGATGCGCGCGCGCTTCGAGACGACCGTCCAGACCAGGATCTTCAGGTCGAAGAAGAACGACCAGTTGTCGACGTAGTAGAGATCGTGCTCGATCCGCTTCTGCATCTTCTCGAACGTGTCGGTCTCGCCGCGCAGGCCATTGACCTGGGCCCAGCCCGTCATCCCGGGCTTGACGTTGTGCCGCCGGAACATCCTGCGGATCTGGTCGGCGAACATATGGTTGTGGGCCACGGCGTGCGGCCGCGGCCCCACGAGTGACATCTCGCCCCGCAGGACATTCAACAGCTGGGGTAACTCGTCGATATTGGTGCGCCGCAGCACCCGGCCGATCCGGGTCACGCGGGGATCGTTCCTGACCGCCTGGCGAAACCCGTCACGCGCCTCTTCCAGGCAGTTCATGCTGCGGAACTTCAGGACCTGGATCGGCTCGTTGTTGAAGCCGAGCCGCGTCTGCCTGAAGAGAACCGGACCGCGCGTATCGAGCTTGATCAAGGCCGCGACGACGACGAACAGTGGCCACAGAAGCGTCAGCAACGCCGATGCGGCGGCGACATCGAAGGCACGCTTCAGGAACCGGTCCCGCAACGAGCACGGCCCGCAGAACAATTCGAGCACCCGCAGATGCCCGTAGTTGCCGACGCGGCTGCGCCGCATGAGCTCTGCCAGTTCGATCGGCAGAAGCTGGATCCTGACGGGCAGTTCCGACAGCGTCTCCACGCTCTTCGAGACGACTTCCATGTTGTCGGAGCCGAACAGGATGAGCACGGCGTCGATCGGCAACGCCCGGCATTCGCGCCGGATCTCTGAAAGTTGTACCTCCAAGGAGGCACTCCCACCGGCACCGTCCGGCACCGAAGGAAAATCATACCAGCGCAGGATATGCTCGTGCCTGGCAGCCAGCCGGGCCCGAACATGCCCGACCCCTCGGGCACCGGGCATGACCAGAACCACCATGCTTTCGCGACGCCACTGGCCATGCCAGCGCACCCGGTCGATGACCTGCCTGAGCCCTGCCCTGATGGCAACCTGACCGAGCAGCGTCGCCAGCAGCTGCGCGAGGAACGTGCCGCGGGAATAGCCGCCGAGGCTGTTGGTCAGGTAGCCGGTCGTCAAAAGCGCGACGAATGACAGGCAGAGCGCCGCCCCGCCTCGCGAGCAGCTGTGCTCATTCCATTGCGGGCCGAGCAGGTCGTACTGGTTGTCGGCGATGCACAGGGCGACGTACAGCGCTCCCACCGCAATGGAAGCCAGCGCATAGTCGCTGCGGAAGAAGATCACATCATAGACTACGAACGAATACACGAGAAAAGCGCCATAAGCACAGGCGACGATCACGATCATCTCGAGGCTGGCGACCACGACAGTCCAAAATACCTGCGTCCCATGAGCCAGCGTGGCCGTGGGGACATGTCGTGCCTGGGGAGAAATAGCGTTGGTCGACATCAGCTCACCAGATGCTGCCGCTGCCCATCGAAATGCTCGACGTCCGCAATGACTTAATGCCGGTGGCAAGCGTGGGTTCTTCGTGCCTGACCAAATCGAATTTTCGGGCCCGCACGCACGCGGAGTACGTTTGCCGAAAGCGCAACAGGTTGCGCTTTCGGCAAACGCGAAGCGAACATTCCCTAACGTAATTTATCTCGCGATTGCCCCGAACGACCGAATACTTCACTCGAAGTCAGCGCGAATTTCTTTTGCGCGAACCAATCTTCTGATCCGGCATTGAATTTCTCGAACGGTATGCGGCGGGACACCGGCGGCCTCGCGCCGCGCATCGGTCGCGTTTGGCCTGCTGCCCGCGCGACGCCTTTTGCCTGAGGGACTTTCGATGCCATCAGACACGGCCCATCCACTCCAGACCGGAACGACGACGCCCGCCCAGACGCAGATTCTGAACGGCCGGTTCGACAAGCTCTCGGCGGATCAGACCGTCGACGAACTCATTCAAGCCATCCGCAATGGAGAGCGCGGCGTCCTCTCCACCGTGAATGTCGCAATCCTGATGATGATGCGCTCCAATCCGCGGCTGCAACGCTTCGTCGATACCTCGCGATGGACGGTCGCCGACGGGCAGCCCCTGGTCTGGGCCTCGCACCTATGGCAGCAGCCCTTGCCCGAGCGCGTTGCCGGCATCGATCTGATCGACCAGCTCTGCGCCCGTGCCGTACGCGAGGACCTCGGCGTCTATTTTCTCGGCGCTGAGAGCAGCATCGTCCGCTCCGCGGTCGGTGTCCTCCAGAACCGGCATCGCGGCCTCGATGTCCGCGGATATGCCGACGGTTATTTCGGACCGGAGCAAGCCGCTGCTCGCGCTCGCGCTGTGGCGGAAAGCCGCGCCGAGATCCTCTTCGTCGCCATGGGCGTACCGCGACAGGAGTACTTCATCGAGGAGCAGTGGGACAATCTCGGCGCGCGGATCGTCATCGGCGTCGGCGGCAGCTTCGATGTCATCGCGGGTCGGCGGAAGCGAGCCCCGGCCTTCGTCCAGCGCGCGGGGCTCGAATGGGCCTATCGCCTCATCCAGGAGCCTCGCCGGCTATTCAGCCGATACCTGGTCACGAACTCCCAGTTTCTCGGCCTGATCTCCTGGAGCGCAATCGCCCAGGTCTCCCGTGTCCGACGCGCGACCCCGCGGCCTTGAGCGAGGATGGAAATGACTTCCCGCAAACGCATTCTCGTGGTGATGGGCACCCGGCCCGAAGCGATCAAGCTCGCCCCTCTCATCCTGACGGCCAAAGCCGACGCCGAGCGTTTCGAGGTTCTGGCGGTGCGCACCAGCCAGCATCGCGAGATGCTAGATCAGGTCGTCTCTTATTTCGACCTGCCGATCCTCGCCGACCTCAATGTCATGCGCAAGGATCAGGATCTTACCCATGTCACGACGGCCGCACTCGAGGGGTTGCAGCACGTGATCGCGAAGGTGCGCCCCGATGTCGTCGTCGTGCAGGGAGACACGACGACGAGCTTCGTCGGCGCTCTCGCCGCCTTCTACGAGAACGTGCCGGTCGCCCATGTCGAAGCCGGCCTCAGGACCTATGACAAGCGGGCTCCCTTTCCGGAGGAGGTCTATCGCCGCCTGACGAGCGTCATCGCGGACTTCCATTTCGCGCCGACCGAGATGTCGAGGCTGAACCTGCTGAAGGAGAACGTGCCCGCGGCGACGATCTGGGTCACTGGAAATACCGCCATCGACGCGCTGCTGATGGCGCTTGCCAAGGCAGCTCCAGCCGCCACGCTCACATCCGCACCAACTCTTCTCCTGACCACGCATCGTCGCGAGAACCATGGCGAGCCGATGCAACGCATCTGCGAAGCCGTCCTGATCCTGCTGAAGGGCTTCCCGGACCTTCGCGTGGTCTGCCCCGTGCATCTCAGCCCGCGCGTCCGCCAGGTCGTCGGCCCGATGCTGGGAGCCCATCCGCGCGTCTCGCTGATCGAGCCGCTGGGCTACGAGGAGTTCGTGCTGGCGATGAACAGCGCTCACATCATCCTGTCCGATTCCGGCGGCGTCCAGGAAGAGGCCCCCGCGCTCGGCAAGCCGGTCCTCGTCCTGCGGGACAGCACCGAACGCCCGGAAGCCGTCGAGGCCGGCACCGCGCGTCTGGTTGGAACAGAGGTGGCCGCAATCGTCTCGGCCTGTCAGGAGCTGCTGACGAATCCGGAAGCGTATCGCGCCATGGCGCAGGCCAGGAACCCGTTCGGCGACGGCCACGCCTCCGAGCAAATCCTCGATGTCCTGGCCCGTTCGCTCGACAGCAACGAGCGGCGCGAAGCGCCCTTCCCGGCGAAGCTTCCCGAGAGCTTCCCGCTCTCCTCCCGGATACCGGCGGAAACGATCCTCCAGGCGGCGATCGCAGCGGATGCGGCGGCACGCACATCGGCTGCCACTCCGGGACCCGAACCATCGTGACGACCATGACCGGCGCAATCACCTTCGCCCTGATCACGGCCTGCCTCCTGACGGCGATCCCGGTCGCCTTCCTGGCCGTGCAGATCGCCGCCGCATTGTTCCCCACGAGGCGGCCTGCATCGACACGATCGGCACCCTGCCCGCGCTTCACGGTGATCATGCCGGCCCATGATGAGGAACAGATCATCGCCCGCAGCATCGCTGCGATCATGCCACAGCTGGAGCCCGCCGGGCGCTTGCTGGTGGTGGCCGACAATTGCTCGGACGATACCGAGCGCGTCGCCACGCGGTCCGGCGCGGACGTCACCATCCGCCGCAACGTGACGCGCATCGGAAAGGGCTACGCGCTGGCCCATGGCATCCGGTCGCTCGCTTCGGACCCTCCAGAGGTCGTCATCGTCGTCGATGCGGATTGCGAGGTCATGCCGGGTACGCTGGCGCTTCTGGCCAGATCCTGCCGCACGACGGGGCGCCCCGTCCAGGCGCGGTATGCGATGCTGGCGCCTCCCGCGCCGACCGCCGCCGACAAGATCTCGCGGCTGGCCTGGACGATCAAGACCTTCGTTCGGCCGCTGGGCTCCGCCCATCTCGGATGGCCCTGCCAGCTGATGGGTTCCGGAATGGCCCTGCCCTTCGAGCAGCTCAGCCGCCTCGACCTCGCCACCAGCCATCTCGCAGAAGATCAAAAGCTCGGCGCCGACTTCGCGCTCGCCGGAAGGGCCCCCTATTTCTGCCCAGGCGCCGAAATCGTCAGCCAGCTTCCTCAAGGCGAAACCGGAAAGCGCCAGCAGCGCACGCGATGGGAGCATGGCCACCTCGCGATCATCGGAGAATTTTTCCTTCCCCTGACTGGCCACGCGATCTCGAAGCGCAGCCTGCATCTTCTCGCCTTCGCGCTCGACCTGTGCATTCCGCCGCTGACGCTGCTCGCGATGTCCCTCATGCTGATGGAACTCGCAGGACTCGCCTGGTTCGTCGTGAGCGGTGGCACAGCGCCGCTTATTGTCTCGTCGATAGTGCTGGCCTGCTTTATGGCGACGATCGGCATTGCCTGGTGGCGCTTCGCCCAGCAGATCATTTCGTGGCGCGAGCTGGCGGCAGGGCCAGCCTATTGCCTGCTCAAGATACCCTCCTACATCCGCTTCTTCATTCACCGCCGGATCGACTGGGTCCGGACCGAACGATGAAGATGATCGGCGGTCAAGGGAACTCCCCCGCGCCCCGTCGGATGCTCGGTCCGACGAGTTCCTACCGAGTACAGCCCGGCCTGCGGAGCTGGCCAACCTCGCTTCTCGCCGGAATGTTGGCGATCTTCGCCATGACGATAGGGTCCTCACCCACCCAGGCCAACGACCCACGCAAATTGGTCGATGGTGGCGCGCCAAGCCGCTTTGTCCTCGGCGAGCGGCCATTCGCGGCCAGCTCGTCCTGGAATACACCGATCGCCAAGGATGCGACCTTCGCCAAGATCCACTGGCCGGCGGGTGCTCTCTTCGGCGTCGCCTGGAGCAGCTATTCTCCTGCCATCCATATGAGCTCCCCTACGGATCCGGTCATCTTGGTCGAGCATCCGGCAAGCTGGGGGCGTCCCGCTGGCGTTCTCGAGCTCCGCATGACGGCCGATGCCGATGGCGCACCGGGCACCGACGGCGAATTGCTGGTGATCGACGGCGATACCGTCCACAATTTCTGGCAATTTCGACGGTTAAATGCCGGAAAGGCCACCGCACAATCCTACGCGGCAACCGATCTCGTCACCGGAGATGGCTGGGGGCGCGCATTCCCGTTTCTCGGTGCAGGTATCGTGGCTGCCGGCGCAAGCCAGCTCGCCGGCTTGCTGGTCCAGGCTGAGACGGATCGGGGTGAGATCACGCACGCGTTGCAGATCGCGATCGATGCGACCTACGCGAAACCGGGCCATGTCGGTGCGGCGATCAACGGCGACGGCCAGAATCCGCAAGGCCTGGCTCAGGAAGGTCAGCGCCTGGGAATTCCTGCCACCGTGGCGATGCCGGGCGGATTGTCGCCCCTTGGGCAGAAAGTCTTTCGTGCCTACCAGAGATACGGCGCCTTCGTCATCGACATCGCGGGTGGCGTCACCAACCTGCGCGCCCAGGCGAATGCCTACGACGAGGCGACGATCACCGCGCTGCAAAGGGACCTCACGCGAATATCACCACTGCTTCAGCACGTGACGCAGCCAAACGAGTAGATCGGTTCGGTCGCGCCGATGCGCGACAGGTGATGACTCCATCCCTTTAGAAATCCGGAGCAGCCGGGGCTCTGACTCTGCGTCGTCCGCTCAGCATCGGCACTGCCTTACGTTACGCCCATCTTACCGCGACGGGACAAGTAACCGACGCCAGGAATCCTGCGTCAGAGGCTCCCGCGCCGATCCTTTTCCGGGAGCCTTTCCTCCTGAAATCGGCAGCCGCACACCCTATGCGCGCCGTCGTTGAGCGCCCACAAAATCGCACGCGCAGGTCAATCTTGTACCCCTCGGAGTACCCCCTCGGCAGCTTGCTTTGCCGCCAAATTATCCGTCACGGGCACCCATTCTGGGGCTCATCCACCGGATGTCCACAGAAATATCTCTAGTAGCTCGTTGAAATATTTAATGAATTTATTTTCTTAACAAATTCCTTTTGGCATCACATTCCAAACACGATATTTCACCAACTTCGCTCGCGGATGGGCCTTCGATTCGCCAATTGAGATGGCGATGACCCGTCATCCGGCCTTCGAGTCGCGCAGCATGCCTGGCTATGCGCTGCGTCCTACACGGAATGGCGAGAGATACCCGGCTGGCCTACCAATCTCGTCATTTCGCCTTCCTACCGTATAATCCAAGGAATATAGGCATATGACCTCACTCGAAACTCGGCCATTTACTGCGTCTTCGAGTTGGAATACAGAAGTATCAGCTGATGCAACCTTCACAAAACTCAACTGGCCTACCTCAACAGGGTATAACTACAGTGTAGCGTGGAGTAGCTATTCACCTTCAGTTTACGTTGCATCTTCTTCGGACCCCCTCGTTCAGGTTTCCCATCCCCCGGGATGGGGTTATCCTGGGGGCACCGTCAGCGTTCATATGCCGGCAGCGGCCAACGGCGCGGCGGGCACAGACGGCGAATTGATCGTCATCGACGGCGACGTCGCCTACAATTTCTGGCAGTTCAACCGCACGAGCAACACCACGGCTTCCGCGGCCTCTTTCGCCGCCGAAAACGTCGTCACGGGTGACGGCTGGGGCAGCAAATCGCCCTTCCTCGCGGCCGGCATCACGGCAGCCGGCGCAAGCCAGCTCGGTGGCCTTATCGTCGCAGACGAGGTGAAAGACGGATCGATCGATCACGCGCTGCAGCTTGCCGTCGACTTCGGTCTCGCCAAGCCGGGCGCCGTCGGCCAGGCCATCTCCAGCGATGGCGGCAGCGCTTCGGGCATCGTACAGGAAGGACAGCATCTCGCGATTCCGCCGGGTACGCCGATGCCCGCCGGCCTCTCTGCGCTTGGCCAGCAGGTCTTCAAGGCCATGCAGCAATACGGTGCCTATGTCATCGATGTCGCTGGTGGCACGACCAACGTCCGGGCGCAGGCCAATGCCTTCGACGACGCGACGATGACCGCGTTGTGGCATGACATGGGTAATATCACGCCGCTGCTGCAAGCCGTGAGCGGCGGCTCCGGCTCCGGAAGCACGGGCGGCTCGTCGGGCGGAACGGTCACCGAACCGCCGACGACGACCCCGCCCGTCGTGGTCAATCCGCCGACCACCGAGCCTCCGGTCACCAACCCACCCGCCGCGGGCGACTCGACCAGGCCGAGCGTGCAGTGGGTCGCGGCCAACGGCCCCGGAGTCACCAACGGCACGGGGACCGTCCATGCCGGCGACACCGTGTACCTGACGCTCAAGCTCAGCGAAGCGGTCACCGTCAGCGGCACGCCGACCCTGTCGCTGAACGACAAGGGCACCGCCAAATACGTCAGCGGAGCCGGTACCGATACGCTGCAGTTCGAGTACAAGGTTGCCGCGGGTGCAAGCGCCGCCGATCTGGAGATCAGCGGGTACAATCTGTCCGGCGTGAAGGACAAGGCCGGCAATGCCATCGACGTATCTGATGCACCGCATCAGCCGGCTGGAACGCTGGTCGTGGACACCAAGGCACCGTCGGATACCACCACACCGACGGTTCAGTGGATCGCCGCCAACGGCTCTGGCCTCACCAACGGGAACGGCAGCGTCAGTGCCGGCGATACCGTTCGGCTGTCGGTCAACTTCAACGAGGTGATGACCGTCAACGGCACGCCGACCTTGTCGCTGAACAGCAAGGGCACCGCCAAATATGTCAGCGGTTCCGGTACCGATACCTTGCAGTTCGACTACAAGGTGGCAGCCGGCGAGAAGGCCTCTGACCTCGCGGTCACCGGCTACAACCTGAACGGTGTCACCGACCAGGCCGGCAACATTGTCGATCTGTCCGGCGCTCCGCATCAGCCCGCCGGAACGTTAATCGTCGACACCAAGGTGCCGACCGACGGGACGGCGCCGGAGGTCCAGTGGATCGCCGCCAACGGCTCCGGCATCCGCAACGGCCATGGCAGCGTCAACGCCGGCGACACCGTTCGGCTGTCGGTCAACTTCAACGAGGTGATGACCGTCGATGGCACGCCGACCTTGTCGCTGAATAGCAAGGGCACCGCGAAGTATGTCAGCGGGTCCGGCACCAACACCTTGCAGTTCGACTACAAGGTGGCGGCCGGTGAGAAAGCCTCCGACCTCGAAGTCTCCGGCTACAACCTGCGCGGCGTCACGGATCGGGCAGGCAATGCCGTCAATGTCGACGGCGCGCCGCACCAGCCGGGAGGTGTTCTGGCCGTTGGCGCCAAGGCGACGACAGGCGGCTCTGGACCGGAGGTTCAGTGGATCGCCGCCAACGGCTCCGGCATCCATAACGGACACGGCACAGTCGGCGCTGGCGACACGGTCTGGCTTTCCGTCAACTTCAAGGATGTCATGACCGTCGACGGCAAGCCGACCTTGTCGCTGAACAGCAGCGGTACCGCCAGCTACGTCAGCGGGTCGGGCACCAACACCTTGCAGTTCAAGTATGTGGTGGGAGCCGGCGAAAGCGCGACCGATCTCGAGGTCTCCGGATACAATCTGGACGGCGTCACGGATCGAGCGGGCCGGGCCGTCAATGTCGATGGCGCGCCGCATCAGCCTGGAGGCGTATTGGCCGTTGCAGGCGGAGGCCGGAGCAGCAGCGCGACGGACTTCTCATTCGGCAACCGCCAGACGGTCGGCTACCCTGGCGCTCAGGACAACGTGGCCGCCCCGGCATCGTCCGACGGCTCTGCGATGTCCAAGCTCGCCTTGCTCGATCAGTACGCAGCGTCGAGTTTCGCCACCCCCGCATCGACCTCCACGGGGTCGTCGCAGGGATTGTGGAACAACACCGCCCAGACGCTCGCAAAGCCACAGGCTTGAGGACGCGGCGGGCTGAGCCGGCCACCACGCCGAACTCGGCCTCACGCGTCGCTGCGAACCCGGGCGTTTGACGCTCTCAATGCCGGACACGCGGGGATGTTCCCCGCGTGTCCGTGTTCAACATCACAAATCCGGGGCCACGACGGTTGGAAAATCCCGATAACGATACCCATCCCATCTCTGACGACGGCCTGATTGCGCTGCTGTTCATCCTGCGCAGCCAAGGCGTGAGCGTCCTTCCTGAACAGATCCAGCATCAGTTTCCAGGCCGCCCCATCGGGGTCGCGGAGATGGTCCGGTGCGCCAAGGGCCTCGGCCTCAAGGCGCGGTCCATCACCACGAGCTGGGAGCGACTTGCCAACACGCCGCTTCCGGTGATCGCCGCGATGCGCGACGGCAGCTTCCTCGTGCTGGGGCGTGTGGGCGAGGACAGCATCCTCGTCCAGGCGCCGAACGCGCCGCGGCCGAGCATGATGTCGCGCGCCGAACTGGAAGCGATCTGGGACGGCCGGCTCGTGCTGATGACGAAGCGGGCGTCGCTGACCGACCTTGCCCGTCGGTTCGACATCACCTGGTTCATGGGCGCCATCCATAAATATCGCTGGCTCCTCACCGAGGTGCTGGTGGCGTCCTTCTTCCTGCAGCTCTTCGGCCTGATCTCACCGCTCTTCTTCCAGGTCGTCATCGACAAGGTGCTCGTGCATCGCAGCATGAGCACGCTGGACGTGCTGGTCATCGGCCTCGTGGCGATCGCCCTGTTCGAAGTCGTTCTCGGGGCGTTGAGGACCTATCTGTTCTCGCACACCACGAACCGGATCGACGTCGAGCTCGGCGCGCGCCTCTTCCGCCACCTGCTGGCGTTGCCGATCGGCTATTTCCAGGCCCGACGCGTCGGCGATTCCGTCGCCCGCGTGCGCGAACTCGAGAATATTCGCAACTTCCTGACCAGTTCGGGGCTGACGCTCGTCATCGACCTGTTCTTCACGACCGTCTTCGTCGCGGCGCTGTTCTTCTACTCGCCGCTGCTGACCTGGATCGTCCTCGCTTCGCTGCCGCTCTATATCGGCATATCGGCTGGCGTGACGCCGCTCTTCCGCCGTTACCTCGACGACAAGTTCGCCCGTGGCGCAGAGAACCAGGCCTTTCTGGTCGAGAGCGTGACGGCGGTCGAGACACTCAAGGCCATGGCGATCGAGCCCCAGATGCAGCAGCGCTGGGAGGAGCAGCTCGCCGCTTATGTCGCAGCGAGCTTCCGGGTATTGAACCTGGGCAACGTCGCCAGCCAGGCTGTCCAGTTCATCAGCAAGCTGGTGACCGCATCGATCCTCTATGTCGGTGCCAAGCTGGTCATCGCCGGCGATCTTTCCGTGGGCGAGCTGGTGGCGTTCAACCTGCTTGCGGGCCGGGTCAGCGGGCCTGTCCTGCGACTGGCGCAAATCTGGCAGGACTTCCATCAGGCGCGTCTGTCGGTCGCCCGCCTCGGCGACATTCTCAACACCACGCCCGAGCCGTCATACAATCCGAACCGCACGGCGCTTCCTGCGATCCGCGGCGACATCTCATTCGAGCATGTCACATTCCGGTATCGGATCGACGGACCGGAGATCCTGCACAACATCAACCTGAATATTCCGGCCGGGCAGATGATCGGTATCGTCGGCCCGTCCGGCTCCGGCAAGAGCACGCTGGCGAAGCTCGCCCAGCGGCTCTATGTGCCGGAGAATGGCCGGGTCCTGGTCGACGGCGTCGATGTCGCCCAGATCGATCCCTCCTGGCTGCGCCGCCAGATCGGGGTCGTCCTGCAGGACAACGTCCTGTTCAACCGCTCGATCCGCGACAACATCGCCCTGGCCGACCCGGCCCTGCCGGCGGACAAGGTGATCGCTGCGGCGAAGCTGGCCGGCGCGCATGACTTCATCCTCAAGCTGCCCGAGGGTTACGACACGATCGTCGGCGAACGCGGCGGCAGCCTTTCCGGCGGCCAGCGCCAGCGCATCGCCATCGCCCGCGCTCTGGCGACCGACCCTCGCATCCTGATCTTCGACGAGGCGACGAGCGCGCTCGACTACGAGAGCGAGCACATCATCCAGCAGAACATGACGCAGATCGCGCGGTCCCGCACCGTACTGATCATCGCCCACCGCCTCTCCACGCTGCGAATGGCGGACCGGATCGTCACCATCGAAGGCGGCCGCCTGATCGAGGACGGTACGCACGAGAAGCTGATCCGGACGGGCGGCCGATATGCCACCTTGCACCGGCTCCAGTCCGGCTTGCCGGAGACCGAGAGCATCGGGTCCGGGGCCAGTCACGCGGCCGCGCGGCCGGAGTCACGGGCGTCTTCCACCCTGCCGACGCTCACAGGACACCAGCCGACGAGCATCTCTTCGATCCGCAGCCACGAGCAGCGTCGAGACGCCGTCGGATAATCGCTCCTTCCATTGTATCGAGGACCATTGTGCTGCGTTGAATTCCCGAGAGGAACCCGCGGCAAGAAAAGCGCCATGCAAGCGTTCACCAACAATCAGTCGGGGCTTCTCGCCCTGGAAATGCTGCTGCGCCTGCGCGGCGCCACCGTCACGGTCGAAGAGCTTCGCCAGCATATCGGCGAAGATTCTGTCGGCACCGCCGAAATCCTGCGCGGAGCGCGAGCATACGGCTTTGCCGGCCGCTCCCGCTCGGTCAGCTGGGACAAGCTCGCGGAACTGCCGCTGCCCTGCATCGCCGGGCTTCGCGACGGGGGCTTTTTGCTGCTCGGCAAGGCCAACGACGAAAAGGTTCTGGTCGTAGGGGCAAGCAGCCCGCGGCCAGTGCTGATGACGCGGGCCGAATTCGAGGCGGAATGGAATGGCCGCGTCATCCTGCTGAAGCAGGCTAAGGCGGCTTCGGGGCTGATCCCGCGCTTCGACACGGGCGTGGCGCTGCGCGCGCGCCAGGCTCTGTCGACGACCGCAGGCTGGGGCGCGCGCAATACCCGCGCCGCCGTGAGCGGGCTCGCTGTGCGTTCGCAGGCATTGCAGCAGGCCATCGTCGCCCGATCGACCGATGAAAAGCGCCTGCGCTCGCTGGAACTCGCCTTTCTGCCGGCGGCGCTCGAGATCGTCGAAACCCCTCCCTCGCCATTGGGGCGCATCATTGGCCTGAGCATCATCTCGATCTTCGGCGCCGCGCTGGCCTGGGCCTGCATCGGCACCGTCGACATCGTCGCCGTGGCGCCCGGCAAGATCATCCCGAGCGATCGGACCAAGATGATCCAGCCGTTCGAAACCGGCGTGGTCCGTGCAATCAAGGTCCATGACGGACAGACCGTCAAAGCCGGCGACGTGCTGATCGACCTCGATACGACGACCGTCGATGCCGAACTCGGGCACCTGCAGAGCGACCTGATGGCGGCGCGCCTCGACATCGCCAGGCTGCAGGCAGCCATCGCCGACAAGGACAATCCTGTTTCGGCCTTTGCACCGCCGAAGGACGCGCCGGCCGACCTGCTGCAGGTCTACCGCGGCATGCTGGCCAGCCAGAGCAGCGAGCAGAAAGCCAAGCTCGCGACCATCGACAGCCAGCTGGCACAGAAGGTCGCCGAACGCGATACGATCCAGGCTTCGGTCGACAAGCTGAAATCCACCATCGTGCCGTTGCAACAGCGGGTCGAGATCCGCGAGCAGCTCTATCAGAAGGAGCTCGGCTCCAAGGTCACCTACCTGGCCGAGCTGCAGGATCTCGTCGGCCAGCGTCAGGACATCCTGGTCCAGGAGAAGCGCGGCAGCGAGACGAATGCCGCCGTCGCCGCGCTGACGGAGACGCGTGCCAAGACCGTTGCCGAATACGAACGAACCCTGTTCGACGATCTGAGCAAGGCCCGGCAGAAGGCAGCCGGCCTCCAGCGCGATATCGTCAAGACAGAGCAGCGCAAGAACCTGCAAAGGTTGACGGCGCCGGTCGACGGAATGGTTCAGCAGCTCGCGATTCACACGATTGGCGGCGTCGTCACCCCCGCGCAGACCTTGCTCTACATCGTTCCCGCCGAGAGCCGACTGGAAATCGAGGCCATGGTCTCGAACCGAGACATCGGTTTCGTCAGCGCCGGCCAGGAAGCCGCCATCAAGATCGACACCTTCAACTTCACGCGCTACGGCCTGCTTCGCGGAACCATCCTCAGCGTGTCGCAGGACGCCATCGCACGCGACAAGATCCCCGACGGTGGCGAGAGGGCCTCGGGTGCATCCACCGACAGCAGCGAACCGCGCGGCCGGGAATTGCTCTATTCCGCACGGATCTCGCTGGATCGGACGCAGCTGGCGATCGAGGACAAGCAGGTCAATCTGTCGCCCGGCATGGCCGTGACGGCGGAAATCAAGACCGGCCGGCGCCGGATCATCAGCTACCTGCTCTCCCCCCTCGCGCGCTACCAGCACGACAGCTTGCGGGAGCGGTAGGCGGCTGGCCAGAGCATCGGGTCGAAAACGGGCTGATGTTCGGAAGGAGTCAATCCACGGATCGCTGTGACCACGCTCGAAAAGGCGCGCGGCGATCCGCTGCATTTTCGAGTGCGATCACCCTTTCGCGCGCAGAATGTGCGGGCGAACAAGGATTGGGTGGACCTTCACACCACGAAGCCGTCGGGAGCGCGACGGCGAAAAGCAGCATTCGGCAAGGAGCACACTCCTCGCCGAATGCTGACGTCTAGGCTCAGAAAGACCAGCGTTTCGGATCAGAGCCCCGATTACTGGCCATGATCGCGCGGGTCTGATTGTCGAAACCGATCTCGTTGACACTTTCGATCGAAAGCAGCGCAGCGAGCCGCGAGCGCGCGCGGTTGATCCTGCTCTTGATCGTTCCGGTCGTGGTCCGGCAAAGCGTGGCCGTGTCCTCGTAGGACAGTCCCGCCGCACCGACCAGCATGAGCGCCTCGCGCTGATCGAACGGGATTTCCCTCAGAGCGGAGCAGAACTCCTTGTACTCCAGCTGACCTTCCTGCTCCGGCGCTGCACGCAGCGCCTCGGAATAGCAGCCATCCGCATCCTCCACCTCATGGCGCCGCCTGCGCAGATCGGAGAGATAGCAGTTACGCAGGATTGTCGTCAGCCAGGCGCCGAGATTCGTGCCGGGTCGGAACGTATCGACCTTACTGATCGCGCGCAGCAGAGTCTCCTGCACGAGATCGTCGGACCTGTCGGCACTCCGGCTGAGCGACATCGCATAGGCACGCAGTTGCGGCTCGAACGCCAGCATCTGCTGCTGAATCGAGAGCCCACCAGCTCCCTTTGGGCCAGAATCTCCGTCTCGGAAGGCCATAGTCGATCTCCCCCACTCATATCCACGGGACGAAACAACCCATCACACGCAACGAAACTGGCCTGGGATTTTCGGCCGCGCGGACACGCGCGGCCGCAAGGACTACTGCTTGACGCGCGTCGGCATCATCAGGCTGGTCTGCTCGAGCGAGCCGATACCCAACGCGCCCGGAAGGATGCTTCTCTGGACCCTGAGCACATCCCCGGGCAGGAGCTCGGTGTTCTCATCCGCATCGATCGTCTGTGCCTTTCCGTCCTGAATGCGGACGACGACCAGGCTGCGGGTTTCGATGGCGCCGTCCGAAACGCCGACCAGCGTCGGGGCGGTCACCTTGGCCTCGACGAGCAGGCTCCGGTTGGTGTCGAACTTGACGCTGATATCGTCAATATCCATCCGGACCTTCTGCACCTCGGCGGTCAGAGACGCGTTCCGCTCGCTCTTGAGGTCGAAAATCCTCTGGTCGGCCTGCGTGATGTTCTGGCGCGAACGCAGGATCAGCGTCTGGAAGCCTTGCTCGTTCATCTCGAGCTGTGCCTGCATGCGCTCGAGATTCGCCAGGCGGCTGATGGTCGTCAGGCCGCGCTTGACCAGACCCCGGACCTCGACGAGCTCCTTCTCGACGCTCGCCGCCTGAACCTTGTTGGCCTGGATCTGACGTGTGATCGCCTCGATCTCACGCTCGTAGAGGCCGCGATTCTGCTCGAGGCTGTCGATCTGGGTCTTCAGAGCATCGACATGGATGTTCAACAGCGACCGCTCTTCGTCGATCAGCTGCCTCAACCCGGTGTCGCCCTGCGACCGCGCGACGAGCTCGGACGGGAACTGGACGTCCGTCTTCATCACGAGCTCGGCATTCAGGCGCGCACGCCGCGCCGTCAGCTCATAGTACCGCCTGACGAGATTGCGCATCTCGCCGGTGATGGTGATGCTGTCGCGGTCGAGCCGCATCAAGCCGGGATCGTTGAACCGCAGCCAGCCGCCGGACAGGCTGACGACCTGCAGAACCGTCATGCCGGGACGGAATTGATACTCCCCGGGCTTCTGGACATCGCCCAGGACATAGACCGGCCGCGTCTCGAGAACTTCGACCGAGGTGCCGGGCTTGTCGGATATACCCGCGCGCACGAAACGCTCGGAAATCTGGGCCGCGATTTCCTTGGTCGAAAGACCGTTGACCGAGATATCCCCGATCGGCGCGATCGAGATCGTCCCGTTGGCGCGAACCTTATATTCGCCGCTCAACTCGGGATACTGGAAGATCTTGATCTTGAGCTTGTCGTCCGCGCGAATGACGTAATCGGACGTCGCGCGGACGGCATTGCCGTCGAGCATGCACAGAAGCAGGGAAACTGTGCCGACGAGATTTACCCATGAACGGTTCCGCTTCATTGTAGCACCTCTCCGCTTCATGATGTTCCAGTGACCGGCTTGATCGGCGTGACGGCCGCGAACAGGCGTCGTCGTGCCGCGATGATGGTTTCCGCCTGCCAGAGCTTGTCTCCGAACCGCCCGATCATCCGGTCATCGACCTTGTTCAGCACGGCTCCAATGAAGTCCGTCGGCACGGTGCCCGATACCGCCAGGGCGCGCTCGATCCGCTCCCTGTCCACGCCACCCCACTGAATCACCAGCAGGATTCCGTCGATGTTCTGGGCGGCCAGGCGAAAGGCGGGACCCTGTTCGAGAGGCGGCAGGCCGACGACGATGAGATCGTAGGCGGCCAGTGATTTCCGCTGACAATGCATCCACCAGTTGGCAGGGCCTTCACCTTCGTCCGAGCCCACGATCGCGAGAACATCGGGGCCGCCGTCATCACCGCGCCGAAAGTCCCCGCGCGTCTCGGGAGACGATCCTCGCGTCGGGCTCCGGCTGGCTTCGACCAGCAACACGTTCCTGTGGCTGCGAGCAGCCGTCTGCGCAAAATGCCGCGCCACGGTTGTCGCACCTTCCCCGGCGGTTGGTGAGGCGATGCCGACGACGCGGACCTTCACTGCTTCGGCCGCCGCCGTCATGCGCAGAAGGGTCTGGGCTGCCAGGGGCGCAGGCAGCAACCCATCCTGCCCCGGCCGATCCTTGTCGGGCCCAGCCTTGCCGCTAGCAGCCAGCATCCGGCGTGCGAGCAACGGGAGCGCGCCGATGCATTCCAGGCCGAAGCGCTCGACTTGCGCCGCAGTACGGATCGTCTTGTCCCTGAAGTCCAGCAACAAGGCGGCGATCAACCCGGCCACGAAGCCCGCCACGAGTGCGCCCAGGAGAATGAGGAGCTTCCGCGGTCCGCTCGGCTTGTCCGGGACAAGGGCCGGCGTCATCACATACACACTGGGGCCGAGCCCCTGTAGCCGCTCGCGCAGCAACGGCGACCTGTCACCATCCTGCTCGGCGCTGACCCGCGACTGCAGCATGATCTGGCTGATCTCGTTCGCAATCAGAGCCGACTTCTGCGGGTCTGAGGTGGTGACGTTGAGGAGAATGGTATGGCTCGTCCCGATCCGCTGGATCGCGATGTGCTTCGCGAGGGAATCGACGGCGATCTCCTGCCTGCCGCGTCCTTCGTCGGTCGTTGCTTGCGGGACGCTGAAGAGCCAGCGAGCGATCTCCCGCGGCAGTGTCGCAGAAGGAACGAACTCCGGGTCATCCGCCAGATTGAGAGATTGCACCACCTTGGTCAGGGTGCCGCGCGAACGGATGATCTCGATTTCGTTCTCGACCTGCGTGAGGTCGGCGCGCCCCAGCGAGATGACGAGATCTGAACCGGGCTGAACTTCTTTGACATAGACCAGGAATTGCGTCGAGGCGGTGTAGCTCACACCCCGTTGGATGACGAAGATCGCAGCCGCGGCGAGCGACAAGGCGATGCAGGTGAAAACCAGCTTCCAGCGACGGCGGAGGGTAAGGAATCCGAGCGTCGACAATGATTGATGATCATCAATATAGTCCAACATGGGACTTCCGATCTTTAGTCGCCGGCCGTTCAATGCTCGCCGCGAGCATCGCCTTTCGGAAAGACAGATTTCAGGGAACTACGCGACGCGAACTCACTAATTAAAAGCAGCCATCCGTGTAACGATTACTGGAGCTTGGCGGATATGACCTCGAGAGTTTGAACGGCAGGTGCGTTCGACAGCGCCAGTTCCACCCTCTCGGAATCCACGATCCGCACGGCTCTCATCCAGACGAAGACCCTGTTCCAGACCTCCCAGTTTATTCCGTCCATGATCTGCTCGTAGTCCTTCGGGCTGAGCCGGCGCAGCAGCAACTCGGCCACCATCCGAGCTTGGTCCACGCCAGCGGCGCGTCTCCGCTCGTCGGCAGAGCCTGGCGGTTCGGGCGTAAAAAACGACGAAGAAAATCCTTCCCGCAGCGGTCGCCCTTCCGCTTCAGCCGTCATTTTTGCTTTCGCGCCCGAGGCTTCGGAATAGAGGTCGCTGCGCGACACGCGCTCGCCATTCTCGAGTCGCTTCAGAATGGCATCGCGAACCGCAGGAGAAGTCTTCTTCGAGAGATAGACGCGCAGCGTCGACGGAACCATCAACGCGACCAGCTTCGCGTTCGCATCGGACTCCGCCTCGCGTGCTAGCTTCATCAGGTCCTGAGCCGTCCTGATTTTGAACTCACACGCCTTCTCAACCCATTTGACAAAAACACCGTGAGGTAATTTTGCTTTTACGCGCAGAAGCTCGCGTCCAATATCAATGGCATGTTCGGTTGCCGCCCGGCGAAGGTCCTTGATCTTCTGCGCCGCGTCTTGCAGTTCCGTCGCAGAAATCTGCATGTCGGAGAATCGCACATTCGACAACACGGCAGAACCCTCACTCAACCCACAATAACCACAAGCTTACGCTTGGTTCACTTCATGACGAAGCGAGCAAAGGGGTTCCCGGCCGCACAAACGGAGTACCCCTTTTGGATCACCTGCCTTCGGCATCCACATTCGCGGCATGGGCGTGGGGCGTGGCTGCCGACCCAGTTCGCACCTCTCAAAATTGTAAGCGCACTTCACGCGCGCTAAAAATCTTCGTTATTTTTGAGAGACATGCTGAAATCAGGTGCCGCTGGCGCCTGTCAAATTTGTTACCGAAACATTTCCGTCTTATCCGCTGCTCAGCCTGATATGATCTAGCTAGGCCGAGCCAATATCAGGTCCGCCATCCGTTCCGCGATCATGATCACTGGAAAGTTCAGATTGGCTCGCGGAGCGGTCGGCATGATCGATGCGTCCACGATGCTGAGGCCGTCCACGCCATGGACGCGCCCGGTCGCTCCGTCGACGACCGCGTCGGGATCATCAGCCGAACCCATCCGGCAGGTACCGCAACAATGCCATTGCCCAAAGGCATGCGCCTTGACATAGGCCTCCAGGATATCCGGCTCATTCAACAGCGACCGCAGGCTGATGCCGCTGGAGACAGCGCGCTGGAAGAACAGCTTCCGCAATGGCGGCAGGGCGTCAATGGCAAGCGCGATCGGCGCGGTGATCAGGTAGTTGCGCAGCGTCTGCCGGCCCAGCGACTTGGCAAAGCCGCTATAGCTCGATGCCCCTGGCATCTCGACGATGTCGGCGAGCGGTCGCGTCGCGAACAGTTTTGCGATCAGATGCACGGCCGCACCCATGCGCTGGAGATCGCGATAGTCCGAGAGATAGTTGAAATCGGCGGTCGGCTCCTGGCGCGGATCCCGCGAAACCAATCGCACCTCGCCTCGGGAATGGGCCTTGTTGATCCAGGAGATAATCGTGCCGATCCGTGGCCCGAGCGGATGCCAGGCGGATTTTGCGGCCACCATCAGGAACATGTCAGACGGCCCGCAATCCGCGACATGGGAGCTGTAGCGCATACCGACATGGATGTGCCGACGGGTCGAATTGTCCAGCCGTGCTGCCGGCTTGATATAGCCAGAGAGCGAAATGCCGGGGTGTTCCTGCAGATTGGCGCCGACGCCGCGAAGATCGACATGAACTTCGATACCGAGCGAGCGCAGGTGCCCACCCGGACCGATGCCCGAGCGCATCAGCAGGGCCGGCGAATGCATCGCGCCCGACGAGACGACGACCTCCCGCGCCGTCAGCCGCTCCTGCCCATTCCCCTTCGCAATATCGACGCCGACGACCTGCCTGCCCTCCATCGCTAGCGAGAGGACGTTCGTGTCGGTCATGATCGTCAGATTGGGCCGGCGCCGAGTCGCAGCATCGAGATAGGCCATCGCGGTCGAGACGCGATGCTGGCCGTTGTTGTTCGACAGGGTCATTGCGAAATGACCGTCGCCGAACGCGCCGTTCTGATCCTTGATGTCGGGGTAGCCTTGCGCTTCCATCGCGGCCTCGGCAGCGATCGAGAAGGCTGGCCAACGCTCGCGCGGGATGCGATGGACCGGGATGGGTCCGCTCTTGCCATGCAGCGGCCCGGCATAATCGAGGTCGGTTTCGGCCTTGATGAAATAGGGCAGCACCGAATCCCAGCTCCAGCCCGCCGCGCCGGCTCGCCCCCATTCGTCATAGTCGTCGGGGGTGCCGCGATTGGCGATCTGGCCGTTGATGCTGGAGCCGCCGCCGATCAGCATCGGTTGCTCATAGCGCTTGGGCGGAGGCCGCTTCGTTGCATTGTGCAGGTGCGGCTGCGTCTGGACCATCAGGTTCGGCCAGTGATTCTGTGGATCGAACGCCGCCTTGCCGGGATAGGTGTCGAGGATCGCCGCGCCCTCTTCGCCGGGCTTGAGGTCGCGCCCAGCCTCGATCAGCAGGACTTTGCGCGCAGGGTCGGCGGACAGACGGTTTGCCAGAACGCAGCCGGCCGAGCCGCCGCCCACGATGATGATATCCCACATGGCTTGGCTCACGATGCTTCAATGGACTGAGAGAGCGGCAGGTCAGCCGGAAAGCCCGAGGGCATCGAAGGCGGCAGCGCCGGCTTCGGCCACCTGCTGGTCCTGAAACGTCGAGCCGGAGCTCACGCCGATCGCGCCGACCACCTGCCCTGCGACGCGCAGTGGTATCCCGCCCGCGAGCGTGGTGAAGCGGCCACCATGCAGATTCTGGAGGCCGAAGCCCGGTTCTCCCGGTAGAGTCCGCGGCGCGATCGCCCTGGTTTCGACCTGTGCGCCCGACGCACTGAAGGCCTTCGCCACAGCGATCTCGATCGAGGTGAACTTGGCGCCGTCCATGCGCCGGAACGCGACGAGATGGCCGGCGGCGTCGACGATCGCAATGTTCTGCGGCACGCCCATCTGCGCCGCTTCCCTGGCGGCCGCTGCGATGACGTGCTCGGCCTCGTCGCAACCGATATTGAACGCGGTATGCATGTCTCAACCCTTGACCGAGCCCTTCGTCAGGCCGGACACGATCAGTCGGCTGAGCAGGGCGAATGCGATGAGGATGGGGAGAATGGCGAGCGCCGCGGAGGCGGTCAGCGGCCCCCATTCGCGCCCGAAATAGCCGATGAAGTTGTAGATCGCCGGCTGTATCGGTCGCAGGTCCGGCGTGTCGATCATCACCGAGCCCGCGACGAACTCGTTCCAGCAGGCGACGAAGGTCAGCACCCCCGCAGCGCCCAGCGCCGGGCGCGTCAAAGGCAACATGACGCGCGTCAGGATCTGGAAATGCGTCGCACCGTCGATGATCGCGGCTTCGTCCAGCTCACGCGGAATGCTCTCGAGCGATCCCTTGACGATCCAGATCGCCATCGGGAGCTGGTAGGCCGTATAGATCAGCGGCAGCGTGAACCAGGAATTGGTCAGGCCGAGCCGCGTGAAATACAGATAGTTCGGGATCAGCAGCGCGGCCGCTCCCAGCGACAGCGGGATGCTGGCAACCACGAGCATGAACAGCGCCCGTCGAAACGGGAAGTCGAAGCGGTCGAAGGCATAGGCCGCGGGCAGAGCCAGCACAAGCACGCTTGCCACCGTGACGACGCAGTAGAACACGCTGATACGGATGTTGCCGAGGAAGCCGCTATCAACGACGCGCTGGTAGTTCTCGGCGGTCGGCACGAAATCGAACAGGACCGGCGGTGCCCTGAACAGGTCCGGCTGCGATTTGAGCGAGGTCAGCATGCCCCAGAACAGGGGCAGCAGGTTGAGTCCGGCCAGCACCATGAAGAGGCCGGCGATGACCAGGCCGACCAGGCCAGGCAGGACGATGCGGGCCTTGCTGGGCGTAGCGGCGCCGGTTTGCAGCGTGACGGGCCGGGGATGGGAGCGGGCAGACGCAGCGTTCATCACGTCTTCCATTTGGCGAGCCTGACATAGGCGAAAACGAGCAGAATGTTGCCGGCAAACATTGCCAGAGCCAGTGCCGTCGCCGAGCCCAGATCGAAGGTGACGAAGGCGCGCTCGAACACCTCGATTGGCAGGATGCGCGTCGCATCTCCCGGCCCGCCGCCGGTCAGGACGAGCGGGGTCTCGACGGTGTTGAGGTTAGACAGGGTCAGGACGATCGTGACCAGCAGCAGCGGCGTCTTCAGCAACGGCAGGACGATCAGCCAGAAGATCTGCCAGCGATTGGCGCCGTCGATCTTGGCGGCTTCCTCATAGTCTTCCGAAATGCCCTTGAGGCCTGCGAGCAGGATGATGACGGCATAGCCAACCCTCTTCCAGACGGAGACGCCGATCAGCAGCGCCATGGCGCTGCCGGGACTGTTGAGGAGCTGCACTTCGGGGAGGCCCGCCATCCGCACCAGCGAGCCCACCAGCCCGATATCGCTGACGAAGACCCAGCGGAACAGCAGGGTGGCGACCACCGTCGAGATGATCCAGGGCAGGATCACGATCATCTGGACGACGAAGCCTAGCCTTTGTCCGAGGCGGTTGATCCAGACCGCGAGGGCCAGTGCGATGACGAGCGTCAGTGCGACGGCGGCGCAGGTGAATAGTGCGCTGCGCTCAAGCGTCGCGCCCAGGACGGGGTCGTCGAGCAGGCGCGCATAGTTCTCCAGCCCGGCGAAGTCGGTCGGTGCGCCGTACTGGATGCGGAAAAGGCTGAACCAGAAGCCGTAGAGGACCGGCGAGAACAGCACCAGCATCAGCAGCGCCATCGCGGGCAGCACGTAATTGACGCCGGTCAGGCGCGAATACATCGTCATTGAGAGCGATCCCTGATCGAAGGCGGAGCCGCTCGGGCTCCGCCTGGGCGCACATCAGCGATTGTTCTGGCGGTTGAAGCGGGCTTCCGCCTCTTCGAGGGCTGTCTTGACCGCGACGCCGTCGACGATGATGCGCTGCGTCGCCTTGTTCAGCGCCTGCCGATAGCCGCCGACATTGAACTCGATCGGGGTCAGCCAGCCATATTTGCTCGCGCCCTCGCCGGCGACACGGATATAGCCATTGCCCGGCTGGTCGACGAAGGACGCGACCGCCTTGGCGGTCGAGGCCATCAGCGGCGATTGCCCGCCGACGGTGACCCAGATCTTCTCGGATTCCGCGCCGAGGAGATAGTCGACGAACTTGCCGGCCTCCTCCTTCTGCTGGCCCTTGGACCAGACGCCCACGGCCCAGCCGGCCATGACGGCGGGGGAGTGAGCTGTCTTGCCGTTGCCGGGCCACAGCATCTGGCCGACATTCTCCTTGCCCAGCTTGGCCTGGAGCGAGGAGACGCGCACGCTCGGGCCCTGGATCATCGCGACGCGGTCGGAGGAGAACTGCTCGAACAAATCGTCGACCGTCCAGGTCGCCGATTGCGGCGGCGAGACCTGGTACTTCTTGATCAGGTCGGTCGCGAAAGTCATGCCCGCAATACCCGCAGGGCTGGCGAAATTGGCCTTCCCATCTGGCTTGAACAGCTGCTCTCCCTCGCCGAGGAGATAGGGGATCATCATGTGCGGGTCGGCCTGCTGCTCGCTGAAGCCCTGGGCGTAGCCGTAGCGCGTCACCTGTCCCGCGGCATTCTTCACTGTCAGCTTCTCGGCCGCAGCCCGAAGATCGTCCCAGGTCTTGATCGAGGCCGGGTCGATGCCGGCCGCCTTCAGCAGGTCCGCCCGGTAGAGAATCGAGATGTAGTTCGGCGAGGCGAACATCGCATATTGCTTGTCGCCCTTCTTGGTCAGGTCCCAATAGGCGCTGGCATGGTCCTTGACCTGGTCGGCGGGCCATTTCCTGATGAACAGCTCGTTGAGGTCGGCCAGCGACCCAGAACCGATCGCATCGCCGAGGAAGTCGGTCACGACCCAGCTGATGTCGGGCGCATTGCCGGCGCGGTGAGCCGCCAGGAACTTCGGCGTCATCTGATCCCAGACCTGGGTCTCGACGACGATCTTCGTGCCGGGATTGGCGGCCTCGTAGTTCTTGATGATCTGCGCCAGCGCGACCTCGCGCGGTGTCGTCCCGGTGGCGCTCAGGAACGTCCACATGCGGATCGTCTTGGTCTGCGCCGAGACTGAGGCCTGCGGAATCAAAGCGCTCGCGAACGCGCAGCCGAAGGCCGCGAGCGTAGTCAGAAGCTGACGTCTCTGCATTATGATGTCCTCCCCTTGAGAATGCGGCCGATTAGCTTCGGCTCTGTGCGAGTTCCTCGATCACGTTGCGGGCCTTGAGATCGGCCAGCGCGTCCTTGAGCGAGCGGCCGAGATGGGCGCGTACCGCCTTGGCGTAGTCGCTCGGATTGCGGTCGCGCAGCGCCTTGATGATGGCGCTGTGCTCCACGGCCTCGGAGGCGTGGCGCGCGCGCCAGGTCTCGATGCCGCGCTGGATCCAGGCATGCAGCACCTGCATCTGGATGCCGCGATAGGTCGAAAGCAGCAGGTCGTTGCCGCTGAACTCGACGATCCTGTGGTGGAAGCTGGCGTTCTGCTCGTGCCGGTCCTTATGCGAGATCGCATGCGGCTCGACCGAAAGGCGCTGGTGGATGGCCTCGAGCTCGTCGATCGCCGCATCTGCCAGCGCGCCGGCCTTCAGCCGATCGATCATCAGTTCGCCGGCCATGAGTTCGATCGCCAGGCGCACCTGCCAGAGGTCGAGGACCTGTTTCGCGTCGGGATCGCGAATATGATAGCCGCGCCGCTGGATGACCTCGATGAAACCCTCCGCGGCGAGCCGCATCAGGGCCTCGCGCACCGGCGTCAGGCTGACATTGAAGTGCTCGGCGAGCTTTTCTGGATAGAGCCGGGTTCCGCGCTCGAAATAGCCGAACACGATCATGTCGAGCAGCGTGCGCCGCAAGGTCTCGGCGAGCGTCTCGCCCGGCTTGCCGACGAGCTCGCCCAGATCTTCAGGACTACGCACCGATATGGGCATGGATCCGCTCCTTGTTCGCCTCCAGGCCGCCGAGGGCATAGCGCTCCAGGCGTCCGAAATCCGGCTCGCCGCCGTGGCCCGGGACATCCTGGGCCACGAGCTGCCCGCCTTCGGTGATGAGCGGGCGTGCCGCCATCTCGTCGCGCAGCGGGTTGAGCAGCCGGTTCGCCTCATAGGCATGGACGGCAGGCGCCGCCCGGCAGGTATGCACCGCAGCCGAGACGGCGACGCAGGTGCCGACGCCATGGGGCGCCATCGCGATGCCGGAACGCGCGCAGAGCGCGCCGATCGCCATCAGGCCGGATACGCCGCCCGCGCGCGAGATATTGGGCTGAAGGAAGTCGACCGCATCGGCGGCGACGAGCTTGGCATGGGCGCTGAGCGTGAAGTCGTTCTCGCCGGCCGCGATCGGCACCGGCGACGCCTTGCGGACCTCCGCCAGGGCCTGCGGGTCGTCCGGCGGCACGGGTTCCTCGAACCAGCCGATATTGTAAGGCGCCAGCGCCTTCGCGACCGCGATCGCCGTGGCCACGTCGTAGGCGCAGTTCGCATCGAGATAGAGCGCGGCCTGAGGTCCCATCTCGCCGCGCACGGCCGCGATGTGATCGATGTCGGTCGCAAGGCCCCGGCCGACCTTCAGCTTGATCGCGGTGTAGCCCTGGTCGAGATAGGCGCGCGCCGCGCGTGCCGACTTGTCGGGATGATCCTGGAAGCCGACCGGGCTGACATAGGTCGCAACCGGCCCCGGAGTGCCGCCGAGCAGCGTCGCCAGGGGGAGGCCGGCGGCGCGCGCCTTGAGGTCCCACAGGGCGATGTCGACGCCGCTCAGCGCTTCGATCGCCGGGCCGCGCGTGCTGCCCATCGCCGTGAAGTAGCGCTCCAGATCGGCCAGCATCTCCGTGGGCTCGCCGATGGCCGAGCCGATCAAAGCCGGCGCGATGACGCCGTTGATGATCGCCGTGGCAGCGCCAGCGTGAGGCAGCCCGAAAGCCTCGCCATAGCCCACCGCACCATCGTCGCTTTCCACCACGACCAGCGTGGAAACCTGACCGGTCCGCGGGATGCGTCGGAAATGCGCGGCCGGAGCGAGCAGCTCCGCCGGCACCTTGTCGATGCCGCCGAATACGTCCGCGAACCGCGCTTCGAGCTGGATCGCCCTGAGTCGAGAAACTTTCACTGGCCGCATCTCCAATATTATAAATTATAATTTATTTTTTTGAATGAGACGTCAAGAGACATGCGATGCGCGCGATGTCGATTGCCTATCTCGTTCGATCGCTGGCCTCGGGCGAGCCGCAAGCTCCCGGCCGTTGCGGCCACACTCCTGCGCCCTGGCGCACTTCGAACGTGCGCCCCTTGCCCTCGAAGAACTTCACGGCACCCAAAAATCCCGCATTGCCGAAGCGGCGGGGATCGGCTATCCAGCCTCCACGGTTAGCGCCCGTAGCTCAGCTGGATAGAGCGTTGCCCTCCGAAGGCAAAGGTCACACGTTCGAATCGTGTCGGGCGCGCCAGTTTTCTTAATGAACCAATATCTTGGTCGACCGCTCGCATCTTGCGGACTTCGGCAGCACCTTCCCACGCAAGCGCTACGTCGCGTTTCGTGCGCTGTCGAAAACGGCGTCAGGCGCGTTTCTGCAGGATTCGAAGTCCTCTGCTGCCATTCTTGGCGAACGCATTTTCGGCTCGAGACACAGCGTGGCGCGCACCAATTCCTGATAGGTGGACCGCAGGGGCCCTTGTCCGCAGGTGGCCTCTCCTGGCGTTCGGAGTGGCCGGTCTCCGGGGGGGTAGTATGAAGGCTGGCGGCGGCGCCAGAATGACCAAATGGCGGACGTTGAGAAGGTGCGCCCTCCCACACCGGTTCGGACATGTCAGCTTCTCGAAATCAATTGTGGGTAGCGGAATGACCGATTTGGGTCGCGGCGACGAGGAGTTTTTCCGAAGGGCGTTGCAGATTTTGCTTCGCAGGTGAGTGACGAAAGGGCGAAGCAAAAGCCAAGACAAGATCCATTTTCTTGCCACAAGACAGCTCTCCGAGAGTGATATTTCTTTCTTTACGTAATGAAATTAATACTCTCTTGTTTAACGATGTATAAGGGCAAAATTTTAGCGTGTCGAATTGCAAAAATCGCTGAGCAGAGAGCCGGAATGTTGGCGAAACCGAATCCTACGCGCGACCCTAAGGCGCCAAATACCTCAAGCCGCACTGGCGCTGCGCTGAACGGTGGCTTCAGCGCAGCGCTGCAGGAACGTAAGCATAATGCCTTATCATCTCGCCGACCTCGGATCCTGGCCCGGCGAAGGCGCCGTTGTCACATCAGGCGGCTGGTGACCACGAAGAACAGCACGAAAACCACGCCGAGACCCCAGACCACGGGAGTGACTTCCGAGCGCCGGTTCAGCGCGAGGCAAAGCAGGATATAGGCGAAGGTGCCGATCGCCATGCCGTTGATCAGGTTGTTGCTGAGCACGGTGACCAGCAACATCAGCACCACCGGGACCGCGTTGGCGAGATCCCCGAGATCGATCCGCCCCAGGCCCTGCAGCATGAAGATGCCGACCAGGACCAGCGCGGGGGCCGTGGCCTGCGGCGGGATAATGACGAAGACCGGCCAGATGAACAGCGCGAGGACGAAGCCGAGCGCGACCACGACCGAGGTCAGACCGGTGCGGCCGCCGGCCTGCACACCGGTGACGGATTCGATGAAGGCGGTGACGACCGAGGTGCCGAGCAGCGGCCCGACGATGGTCGCCGTCGCATCGGTCGAGAAAGCGGCCGTGGCATTGGGGATCGAGCCGTCGGGCTTGCGCAGATTCGCGGCGCCTGTGACGCCGATCAGCGTCGCCAGCGTGCTGAAGAATTCGCCGCAGAGAAAATAGAACAGCAGCGGCAGCGCCACCAGAAAATGCGAGACGAGATAGCTGAAATCGAGCGCCAGGAAGGTACTGTGCGGCCATTTCGGCAAGGCGAAAATCGCGGCCGGCAGGCTCGTCACCATCGTGCCATCAGGCTTCAGCGGTACGAAAAGCCCGATCAGCGTGATCGCTGCGATCGACAGGATGAGCGCGCCAGGGATGCCGCGCGCTACGAGGATCGGCGTGATTAGGATGCCGGCGAGCGTCAGCAGCACGGGCGGGCTAGCAAGTGAGCCCATTGCGACATAGGTGCTGGGATTGGCGACAATGAAGCCGGCGCCGCGCAGGCCGATGAAGACTATCAGCGTGCCGACCGCGGCCTGGATGCCGACCTTCAGAACCTCCGGCACCTCCTTCGCGACCTTCTCGCGGACCTTGGACAGGCTGAGTACGAGGAAGATCACGCCGGAGATGAAGACCATGGCGAGCGCGCCCTGCCACGGGATACCCATCTGCTTCACCATCACATAGGCGAAGACGATGTTGGAGCCCATGGCCGGCGCCACCGCCAGAGGCAGGTTGGCAGTCAGCCCCATCATCAGGCTGCCGAAGATCGCGGCGAGCGCCGTCGCGATGACGAGGTCGCCGCGATCCATCCCGGCCGCCGACATGATCGCCGGGTTGACCGCAACGATATAGGCCATGGCCGCGAAGGTGGTGATGCCGGCGATCACCTCCTGCGGCACGGAGCTGCCGCGCTCGGTGAGCTTGAAGCGGCGGTCGAGCCAGCCGCCCGAATGAGTCTTGGGCGGGTTCGCCGGTCCGGATGTCGATGTCGTCATGAAGCCCCCTTGCCCGGCCGCGTCGGACCGGGTCTTGCCGATCTGAAAGCGCCGCACCTACCAGACGATCGGATGCACCTGCCCGGTCTGCACGTTGACGAAACCCTGCGGCGCCTGCTCGCAAGGGGCCACCAGCACCCAGCGCCAGGGCGCGCAGGTCAGGGTGGCGAAGATCAGGCGTTCGGGGAACCCCGGGAACCAGCGCGGATGGAAGGTTGGCTCGTACATCCACTCGATCGTCTCGGCGGCTGCGTAGAGCGCCTGCATCTCGGCGTCGAGCGCCTCGGGCGAGCGACAGCTCATCAGCCCTCCGATCTCGTAGCTGACCGTCGCCAGCACCTTGCCGTCGCGCACCAGCGCCCAGCCGCCCTGCAGCTCGTTCAAAGTGTTGACGGCGAGCGCCATCGCCGCGTCGGAGGAGCCGACGGCCCAGATATTATGCTTGTCATGCGCGACCGAGCAGGCGAGCGCCGTATCGGGCGTGCGCGGGCCGCAGCCGAGCCAGAACATCTTCGCCACCTTGCCCTCGCCCGAGAAGCGGTCGACGATCGCGAATTTGGTGATGTTGCGGGCGGAATCACGCTGCACCGTCCCGTCCTCGACCGTCAGGTCGGCGGTGATGAAGTCGTCGGCCCAGTGGAACGGCCGCAGCAGCGCCGCCTGCATCGTCGCGCGCCCCGGCCCGGCCGGAATCGCAAAATCATCGGCGGTGAGGCTGCGCTGGATGTTGACGGTCTCACGCGCCCATTCTGGCCAGTCGATCGTCGGTACCGGGCCGGTATAGCGCGTGCCTTCGGAGACGGGGCGGCCATCCGCCCAGACCTCGGCGATGGTGAGGTCCTTCACCTCGGACAGCAGCACGATATCGGCGAAGCGGCCCGGCGCCAGGCTGCCAACCCAGGGCGTCAATCGCATATGCCGCGCCGGATTGATGGTGATGCACTGGATCGCGATCTCGGGCGCCAGCCCATGCCGGATGGCGAGGCGGGCATTGTGGTCGGTGGCGCCGAGCTTGAAGGTGTCGGAGACGCTGCGGTCATCGGTGGTGAAGGCGATCTGAGACCAATCGGAAAGCCCCTTCCCGATCAGCCAGGGGATCACTTCCGGCATCGAATAGGGCCGCAGTTCGACGAAGACGCCGTGCGCCAGCTTCTCCCAGACCTCCTCCGGCAGCCAGGCCTCGTGATCCGAGGCGAGGCCGGCGGCGGCGAAGGCGCTGATCGTGGCAATGTCGCGCAAGCCCGCGCCATGGCCTTCGACCACACCGCGCTGCTCGAAGGTGGCGCGGATCATGCCCCAGAGCCGCTGGTAGGACGGGTTCGTGGGGTCGGACAAGCCGGGCCAATCCATGACCTCGTCGAGGCCGGCGACCATCAGGCTCTCCTTCAGGAAGCCCTTCTGCTCGTCATAGCCGAACCAGCCGCCGCCCCATTCATAGGCAGTCGGCGGTACCGCAGAGCCCGGCAACGGGAATATCTTGAGCGGCGAGCCGTGGCGGCGAGCCTCCAGCCAGAAGGTGAGGTTGTTCGGCCCGTCGACATTGGAGAATTCGTGGCTCGCCTCGCAGGTCCAGGTATTGCCGCGCGGCAGCACCAGCGCCGCCTCCCATTCTGGCGTCAGATGCGTGCTCTCGATATGCTTGTGGACCTCGCCGAAGCCGGGGACGGCAGCGAGCCCGGGCTTTTCGACACGCTGCGCAGCCGTGCCGGGGAAGGTTCCAGCGGGACCGGTCCAGGCGATGCGCCGGCCCTTGATCGCGATCTCCTGATCCTCGCGCCAGCTTCGCGTATGGACATCGAAGAGCCGCTCGACCCGCAGCAGCATATCGGCCGGGCGCTTGCCGAGCGCTGTCAGGACCAGGTCCTGCCGGATCGCGACCTCGTCAGCTGCGCCGATCAGCAGGTCGTCTGGAAGAACGGGCGCGGTCGCCATGGGGATGTCTCCGGGAGAGGAAAGCGCTCCTTAAGCCGGCTTCCGGAGGCCGCCAACCCCCGTGGAACCATGGCCGATCTTCGCTCGCCGTGGGTCCGCTCGGCTATGGGCTGACCTGCGGCGCGGCCGGGCCCGGTGATGCGGCGCCGGTTCGTCCACTCATCTCTTGCGGCGGGAGACCAAATCCCCCTCTTCTCCCCCAAACTCGCCTCACCAGCCGACATGCGGTCATGGGCCTTTACGGAACGCCTCGAACACCATCGCGCGGAGCCAGCGATGGCCGATGTCGGCATCCATTCGCGGGTGCCAAATCTGCGACACAACGACCTCGGGCATCGGAATCGGTAGATCGAAGAGCGCTGTGTCGTATCCCGGCAGTGCCAAGCAAGCCGAGCGCGGAACAAGACCCAAGAGATCGGAGGCCGCGGCCACGGCGATCACCGCGGGAAAGCCCGGGACGATGACAGCCACCCGACGCACAAGTCCATGGACAGCAAGCGCTTCGTCTGCCGGGCTGGATCGATCCCGCCGCCGCGCGAACACCACATGACCCCAGGTGCACAGGCGTTCTGGAGTGATTGGCGCATCGAAGAGGGGATGGCCAGCCCGCGCGACACCCACGTAAGCATCGCGATACAGGGTCTGGGCGCGAAGTTCGCCGCCATCTCCAGAGATCACCCCGATCTCGATATCGACCGTACCCTCCCGCAGGGGCCCGATATCCTTGTCGGGCTTGGGCATGAAGCGCAGCCGCACGCCGGGTGCCACAGCAGATACTGCTGCGCTCAGCTTTGCGGCATAGAGCTGCGTAAAGGCCTCGTTGGCACGGATCGTGAACTCGCGCTCCATGCTCCGGGGATCGACCGGTGGCGGCGGCCGCAGGACCCCCTGTACGCCCACCAGCAGTGTATGGACCTGTTCGGCGATGGTCTCGGCATGGGGCGTAAGCACCATCGCACGACCGGCCGGCGCCAATATCGGATCGCCAAGCGCCTTCCTGAGCCGCGACAAGGTTCGGCTCATCGCGGAAGTGCTGAGCCGAAGCCTGAGTGCGGCCCGCGTCACGCTACGTTCCTGAAGCAGAACATCGAGGGCATTCAGCAGGTTCAGATCAATGTCAGACATGGCGTTCTACGCAAACATCAGTTGAATTCGTTGCGTCTGGTGCAATTTCCGACGGCGGCATATCAGGATGGAGCCACCACGGAAAGCTCCCATGCTCCAGCCTGCTCTCGACATCCACGCCGACGGCCTGCCAGCGCCACGTCGCTACCTTGCAATCGCCGTCCTCCTCCTGACATTGGTGCTGGTAGTGCTCGACAGCGCCATAGCCAATGTCGCCCTGCCCACGATCGCGGCCTCCTTGCATGCCAGCCCGAGCGACACGATTTGGGTCGTTTCGAGCTACCAGCTCGCGGTGCTGATTGCGCTGCTGCCCTGCGGCGCCATCGGCGAGATGATCGGAGCCCGACGGGTCTTCCTCGCGGGTGTCGCGCTCTTCACCCTGGCCTCGGCGGCTTGCGCCTTCTCAGGGACACTGCACATGCTGGTGGCAGCGCGGTTCGTCCAAGGTCTCGGCGGCGGCGCTGTCATGGCCTTGGGTGTTACGAACTTGCGGCTCTCGGTGCCGCAGCGCCTCCTCGGCACGATCATCGGTATCAATGCGATGACGATCGCCATCTCCTCGGCGGCGGGGCCTGGCATTGCGGGCGCTATCCTCGCGATTGCACCTTGGCCCTGGCTCTTCGCCGTCAACGTCCCACTTGGCATCATCGTGCTAGCGTCTGGCCCCGTTCTGGTCCGAACGGCTGGCGTGGCGCGCCGGCTCGATGGCAGGGCGATGGCAGCAAACACTCTGATGTTCGTCCTGTTCTTTCTCGGTACTGAGCGTGTCGTGCAGTCACCGGTGACGGGCGGCCTGCTGATCGCTGTGTCGGTCGCCTGCTTCTTCATCTTGCTGCGGATCGAGCGCCGAAGTGCGGCACCGCTTGTGCCGACGGACCTTTTCGCTGCAGCGGCCTTCCGGTTCTCCGTCATTGCATCGATCTGCTGCTTTACCGGCCAGATGCTGGGCCTGCTCGCCCTGCCCTTTTATCTCCAGCACAGGCTCGGCATGATGGCGACCCAGGCAGGCCTTTACATGATGCCTTGGCCTGCGGCGGTGGCGGTGATCGCACCGATTTCCGGATGGTTGGCCAATCGCGTAAAGACGGCGTGGCTCTGCGCCACGGGCGGAGCCCTGCTGGCCATTGGACTTGCGAGTATCGGCCTGTTGCCGGCTGGTCCACACGGAGCGGTTTTTATCATGGGCACGCTGGTTGCCGGTCTCGGCTTCGGCCTCTTCCAAACCCCGAACAACCGCGTCCTGCTGCTGTCGGCCCCCAAGACGCGCAGCGGTGCTGCCGGCGCCATGCAAGGCACTGCGCGGCTGGCCGGCCAGACCCTTGGCGCCATCGCGATGGCAGCCATCTTCGAGGTCATCCCGCTCGCTTCCGCACCAGAAGTTGCACTGGTGTTGGCCGCAATCTTCGCTAGCCTCGCCGCGATCGTCAGCCTGGCTCGCGTGCACCACGAGGTTGCGGGCTGAAACAGATCATGTTGCCTGGACTACCGGCTCTGAATGACAATCAGTGGGGATGCTGGTGGGTATGCCGGCACGAAGCGGCACGTTGGCTCGGACCGGCTGAAGCTGTTGAATAGCACCAGGCAGCAGTTCGCAACGAAGATTCCGGCAGAAAACTCAAACAGTCGCTAGAAATGGTCATTATTGGACTAATAGACGCGTTTATTCTGCGAATGAAGCTTCATGACCCGAGGATGTTCTATGGCCCAAACGACCGCTAATGCGACGCGCGGCATCCTTGAGCAGATCAGCAAGCTCTCGCGCGCGAACGTGATATCTCAGTGCTACAACGCCAAGGTTGAGCGCGGCTATGACCTTGCCTTCTCTCCCCCAAATCGGTGCGGCAAGCCCCGTGGATCCCGTTACGTGCTCCTCGTCGCTGACGGCAAAGCCTTCCGCGCGGATCGTATCGAACATTCCCTTTATCGCGTCGGGATCCGTGACGGTCTTAGGAGTCCTCGGCACGAGATGCGCCCTCGCAAAATAACCGTCGGTAAGAATTGGGTCCCAGTGAGCGAGTAGGAGGCGGCCGGTCGCCGAGCAGTAAGAATCGGAAAGACCATCCAGTTCGATATCGTAGCGGACAGCCTGCCGGCTCACGCATTTGGCAATGCGCCGGCAATCGCCTCGTTGAGTTAGAACCGCCAGCATTACGGTCTCGCCGCTCTCATCGCGAAGCTGTTCCATGATGGGATGGGCTGCTGAAAGAAGGCGAGCTTCCAAGGCTCGCGACGCCGATTGATGGCGGCTCGCATGGACAAGAACGTAGCGCTCGGTTGCATCCTGAATCGCGTACCCGCGTGAGACTAGGGTCTGCGCGAGCGCATGAGCGCTACTCTTCGGAAATCCTAGCGCTGCGACGATCTCCTTGAGTTTCACGGGTTCCGAACAGCCGGCGAGGTACTCCAGCAGGTCCAATACACGCGCTGCAGATTTGACCTCAGTGTTCATGGATGTGAACCGAATCTCTCTTGGCGAACTAATTTGCCGGCAGTAGGCTCTCTCTTAATCAAGAGGAAATCAACACTCTTGAAAGAGGGATGCTATGAATTCAAGCAACGCTGCGCCCGTGGCGATTGTCACGGGTGGCGCGCGAGGTATTGGGCGCGCTTGTGCCCTGTCTCTTGCAAAGGCTGGATCGGATGTTGCACTCGTTGATCTGTTGGCAGAGGAGCTAAGCCGCACTTCTGAAGAGGTAAAGGCGCTTGGACGCCGTGCTCTGACTTTCAAGTCGAATGTCATATTCAAAGAAGAAGCGAGTCGTATTGTTGCCGAAGTGGTCGGGGAATGGGGGCGCGTCGACGTCCTCGTGAACAATGCCGGCAAGGGGATGCCGAAAGGCATCTTCGAGATCACTGAAGCCGAGTTCGACCACACGATCGCTCTCAATCTGAAGAGCTGCTTCAACTATATCCAGGCTGTCGCGCCGATAATGCAGCGCCAGGGTGCCGGGCGCATCATCTCGATGTCGTCGCTGAATGCGCATTCTGGCGGTGTGACGGCTGCCGTCAGCCGGTTCGCCTACGCGGCGGCCAAGGCCGGGATCATCGGGATGACCCGCGCCCTCGCCAAAGAGCTCGGCCCGGAGATCCTTATCAATGCCGTCTGCCCCGGCATCATCGAGACCGAAGTCGGCAACACGCTGACCCGAGCCCGCGGCCCCGCGATTGCCGATGCCGGCATCGCGCTGAAGCGAATGGGCAAGCCCGACGACGTGGCAGAGCTCGTCACGTTCCTCGCAACCTCGAACCCCTGCTTCATCACAGGCCAAGACATCGTGGTGGACGGGTTCCAGTTCAATCGCTGAGTGATCCCAATGAACGTCACCCTGCCTCCCGACACCAAGCCCTGGACATGGAGTGAGGAGACCTGGCGTCAGGTTGTGAATCATGTCCGGGCAGGGCGGTCGCTCAAGCCTGGAGTCTGGAAGAATGGCGCCAAGTTTGCCGTCGCCCTGTCCTTCGACTCCGATCACGAGACGAATGAGCTCCGGGAGGGCGGACGCTCCTATTCCAAGCTGAGCCAGGGGCAATACGGCAATCGCTCCGGCATTCCGCGCATCCTTGCAACTCTTGCCCGTCACTCGGTCCCCGCCAGCTTCTTCATGCCAGCCGTCGCCGCGCTTTTGCATGACCCGGAAGCCCGTTCAGTTGCGGATGCCGGGCATGAGGTGGCGATCCATAGTTGGATTCACGAGCTCAACTCGGTGCTCGATTACGATACGGAGCGCGATCTGGCGCTGCGTGCCCGTGACACGTTGACGAAGCTCACCGGCCGGGAGCCGAAAGGAATGCGGACGGCGTCATGGGATTTCAGCCCGTGGACGCTGAAGATCGTTCGCGAGATGGGGCTGCTCTACGATTCGTCATTGATGGCGGACGACGAGCCCTACGAGCTTCTCGACGAAGGTCAGCCGACCGGAATCGTAGAGTTGCCGGTGGAGTGGATCCGGGACGATGCCGTCTACTTCGGCATGGATCGCTTCAAGGGGCTGCGGCCTCACAGCGGGCCGCCCATGGTACTCGATCTCTTCCTGCGGGAACTCGACGTCGCTGCGGAAGAAGGGGGGCTGTTCCAGCTGACGATGCACCCGCACATCATCGGGCACCGCTCGCGGATATTCATTCTCGACGAAGTGATCAGGGCGGCGAAAGCAAAGGGCTCCGTCTGGTTCGCGACACACGAGGAGATTTGCCGCTATTGCGCTGATGAAGCCGGTCTTGGGACTCCTATCCCGTCAGCCACCAACAGCCGGGGCTGACAGATGGGCTATCGCATTGGCGTCGACATCGGCGGCACCTTCACCGACTTCAGCGTGCTCGACGAAGCGACGCTGAACCTGCGCACGCTCAAGGTTCTGTCGCGCCCGGACGCTCCTGGAGCCGAGGTCCTTCAGGGGCTGGATGAGATCGAGAAGCGCTTCGGCATCGCGCCTTCGCAGGTCAGCTACTTCACCCATGGCTCCACAGTCGGCGTGAACAGCATCATTCAGGGCAAGGGCGCGAAGCTTGGGCTCATTGTCACCGAAGGCTTTCGTGATGTCCTGGAACTTGCGCGCCTGAAGATCCCGGATCCTTATGATCTGTTCTCGCGCCGACCCGTTCCCTTGGTGCCGAGAGAACGCGTGGCGCCGCTGCCGGAGCGCATCAATGCGGATGGCGTTGCAGAGGTCATCCCGGATTCGGCTGCGATCGCCGCCGTTCTAGGTCGACTGGAAGCAAGCGGAGCCGAGGCGATCGTGATCGCCTTGCTGCACAGCTACAAGAACCCTGCACATGAAAGGCTGGTCAAAGCGGAGATCGAACGCCTGCGACCCGGTTTGCCGGTTTTCTGCTCCGCCGACATCTGGCCCATCGTCAGGGAGTACGAGCGCACCATCACCGCCTGCATCCATGGCTCGGTGCAACCTCGGGTGTCCCATTACATCGGCCGCCTCGAGGATGCTCTGATCGAGCGCGGGGTCGTTCCCGCTCCGATGATCACCAAATCGAACGGCGGAGTCATGACCGCTGCGGCTGGCAAGGTGCGCAGCATCGAAATGCTGCTATCCGGCACGGCTGCCGGTGTGATCGGTGCAGGTTTCACGGCCAAGCTGGCTGGCTTCTCCAGAGTCATGAGTCTCGACATCGGCGGCACCAGCGCCGACGTTGCGCTGCTGAAGGACGGGAAGCCTGACTTCCGCTCCGGCGAACTCGTCGGGGAGTATCCGATCTACCTTCCGACAGTGTCGGTGTCCTCGATTGGAGCCGGGGGAGGCTCGATTGCCTCCGTGGACACGTTGGGTGTTTTGCGCGTCGGGCCGGAAAGCGCGGGATCGACTCCTGGACCGGCCTGCTACGGCCGTGGTGGCGAGCGCGCAACGATCACCGATGCTTTCGCCACCATCGGCGTCCTGGGCGCCGGCGAACTCGGATATGGCGCCGTCAACGTTGACCGATCTCGAGCTCTTGCGGCGCTTGAACCAATCGCCAGGGGCCTCGATCGCTCGTCGGAACGCGCGGCTGAGGCCATCATCCAGCTCGCGGTGGCCAATATGTATCGCGAGACCAGCCGGCTCTTCTCACAGGTTGGCGAGGAGCCGAGCGGCTATGCGCTTCTGGCGTTCGGTGGCGCAGGCCCCATGCTCGGCTGCCTCCTGGCCGATGCGATGGGCATGCAGTCCGTCATCATCCCTCAAACTCCAGGTGTGCTGGCCGCCCTCGGAGGCCTGCTTGCAGATCTGCGTTCGGATTTCGTCAGAGTGGTATTCCTCGACGTCGATCCACACTCGTTCGACACCTTGCGCCAGGCGATGGACGAACTCGGCAAGGAAGCTCGCGGGTGGCTCTTCGAAGGGCAAGGCTATGCGGGCGAGGCCACGCTCTTGGTTACGGCCGACATGCGGTACCGCGGCCAGTCCTACGAGATCGAGACCCCTTTGGAGCAGGCCTGGATCGTCGACGGCGACCATGCCGCCATTGCGGCGGCGTTCCACAAGCGCCATGCCGAAATCTACGATCACTCGGATGACGCGGCAGATGTACAGATCGTTGCGCTTCGTGTGGTCATCGCCGGGGTCACGCCCAAGCCCGAGTTCGCCGAACAGGGCCTGAAGCTGCAGCAGACGCAACCCAGGAAGCGCATTCCGATCGTTCATCAAGGATCGACGATCGAGGCCGGCCTTTTCAATCGAAGCGACATGTCGCCGGGCTCGTTCTTCGCCGGCCCGGCCGTGATTTTGCAAGACGATACGACGACCTGGGCCCCGCCTGGTTTCGAGGGCCATGTCGATGGCTTCGGCAATCTGATCTTGAAGCGGAGTGCGATCTGATGGCGGCGCTCGATCCTGTCACGCTGCAGATCCTGAAGAGTCATTTCGAGGCTGCGGCCGAGAGCATGGCATTCACGCTTCTGCGGACAGCGCATTCCGCCTTCGTCAAGGAGACGGAAGATTTTACCAGCGGACTGACGACGCTTTGTGGGCAAACCTTCGCCAGCCCGAAAGACCTCGGCGCGACCTGGTTTATCGGCCTGGACTACAAGGGCGCGATCGACGCCATCGCGGATTACAAGCCTGGTGACATCTGTATCACCAACGACCCGTATTCCGGCTACGTCTGCACCCACGCTCCCGACATTCATCTCTGGATGCCGGTGTTCCATGAAGATCGGCTCGTTTGCTTCGCGGTGGGCCATATCCACAACACCGATATGGGCGGTGCCGTGCCGGCGTCTCTGTCACGCGCGCTGACGGAGGTGCAGCAGGAGGGAATTCGAATTCCACCCATGAAGCTCGTCGAAGCCGGGGTGATGAACGAGAGCGTGCTGCGCATCATGCTGCGCAACGTGCGCATGCCCGATCAGAACTGGGGTGACCTGAAAGCCCAGATCGCCTCGCTCAAGACCGGCGAACGCAAGATCCGCGATGCGATCGCCCGCTTCGGCGTCGAGACTGTCTGTGCCGCGACTTATGGCGTGCTCGATCTGGCCGAGAGGCAGGCGCGGCAGCTCTTCGCCTCGATGCAGGACGGTGATTACGAATTCACCGATTACATCGACGAGGATAGCCCCGGGGGCGTTCCATGCCGGCTGAAGCTCTCGGTCAAGGTTCGGGGCGACGAAGCCATCTTCGACTTCACGGGCAGCGACCCTCAGCTTCAGTCGGCATTGAACATGCCGACTGGCGGGCTGCCGCGCCATATTCTGCCGCTCGTCGGCTACAACTACGTCGTCTACTCGCTCGATCGAACGGTCGCGCTCAACATGGGACTTCTGCGCCCGGTTCAGTGCATCCTGCCGGTGGGCTCGGTCGTCAACCCGGTCTACCCGGCGGCCACGGGCATGCGCAGCCTGACTTGTGCGCGCATCCAGGGAATGGTCATCGGTGCCTTCTCGCGTGCAATGCCCGATCGCCTGCCAGCCGGCCCCGCAGGCGGTGGCGGTATCCTGAACGTACGCACCACAGACAGCCGCACCGGCCGCCTGGCCATGGCGTCGATCAATCCCATCACCGGTGGCGGGGGCGGGAGTTCATTCGAGGATGGGCAAGATGGTTCGAATTCCTTCCTGAAGAACACGCCTGTTGAGATCACCGAGGCAGAAGTTCCGATACGAGTCAGGAGCTATGAGCTCGTGCCGGATTCGGGCGGACCGGGGCGCTATCGCGGCGGCCTTGCGGCTCAGATGACGTTCCAGATGTTCACGCCCAACTCGGTCGTGACCGCCCGTAACCGCGACCGCGTTCGCTTCTCCTGCTGGGGGCTTGAGGGGGGGCTACCAGGCTCGACCTGCAGCTTCCATCGCGCCAACGGCAGCGCCAAACCCGAAGACCTGGGAAACACCGACGTGGTTCGCTGCGGCCCGGGCGACATCCTGACGATTTCAGCCGCAGGCGCAGGAGGCTGGGGCGATCCCTTCGAACGTCCGCATGATGAGGTTCTGCAGGACGTCCTCGGGGGCAAGGTCACCGAAGGTGGCGCGAGAGCGTATGGCGTGGTGATCAAGGACGGTGTCGTCGATGAGGCCGCCACCAAGGCGTTGCGGTCGGCGCCTCGGGAAAGCCCCCAAGGCATGACCTTCGACCCTGAAAGGCTGAGTTTCGAGCGCATTTGGTGCGATGCAGTTTGGGACCGGCTTTCACAGCACTTGTTCGCTCTTCCGGTTGAGTGGCGCTTCTTCGTCAAACACGAGCTCTTTGCGGCAGTGAATGCCGACGGAGCAGCCGACAGGGATCCGGTTGCGGCGTTGGAACGGGCCTTTGCCAATGTTCTGGTGCAGTACCCGCAGATCGTGCCTCGTCAGTTGGAGGACGCGGCATGAATATCGAATTCTTGAACCAGACTGTGCTCGTGGCTGGAGCCGCACGCGGCATCGGGCGAGGCATTGTCGAAGAGTTTGCTGCTCGGGGCGCCAATGTTTTTGCAGCCGATCGCCTCAAGGACGAGATGGCGGGGCTGCCGGCGCATCCGACGCAACTCAACCTCCTGGACAAGCCAGCGGTCAACAGGTGGGTCGAGGAAGCAGAGCGGATTAGTGGTCGTGCCCCCGATGTCCTCGTTTATGTGGCAGGAGGCGTGCTGGGCCAAAGTGCCAAGCCATTGGAGCAGGTCGACGAGGCTGATTGGCGCGCAGTTCTCGACGTCAATCTGACCGGGGCCTTTTTGGCGGCCCAGGCGGTTTGTCCGGGAATGAAAGCCCGCGCGAAAGGGCGGATTGTGCTGATCGCCAGTGGTGCCGGGCTGCGAACCTCACTGACAGGCATTCAGGCCTATGCCTCGGCGAAGGCCGGCGAGATCGGCTTGGCTCGGCAGCTTGGCCAGGAACTCGGACCGTTTGGGATCACGGTCAACGCGGTTGCCCCCGGCTTCCAACGAACGAGCCCGGACTATGAGCGTCAGTGGCAATCCTATTCGGCCGAGCGGCAGGAAAACATGATCGCCAACACGGCGCGACGCCGTCCCGGGACGCCACAGGACATCGCCTACACGGTCATGTTCCTCGCCTCGGACTATGCGGACTTCATCACAGGCCAGGTCGTTTCGGTGACCGGCAGCCCTTGAAACACCACAACAATGGAGGGACGGCATGACGACAACACGGAGAGACGCGCTTAAAGCGGTTCTGGGTTCGGTGGCCTTGACGTCGCTTCCGATCGACGGAGTTCTGGCACAGGCTGGGGGCAAGTTCGTCTACGCGAACAACAGCCCCTACGATAACCTCGATCCCCACACGATTTTCGACACGGCCCGCGCCGCTTCACGCTTCAATCTCTATGACGGGCTTTACCGCTGGGTCGACAACCCTCCCAAGATGATCCCATGGCTCGCGGAAAGCCATACGATCTCGGACGACGGCAAGGTCTACACATTCAAGCTGCGGCAGAATGCCAAATTCCATGATGGCAAGCCGCTGACCTCTGCCGACGTCGTCTATTCGATTGAGCGCATCCTCGCTCTCAAGAAGGGCCCAGCCAGCCTGTATCTCGATAGCATCAAGCCTGGATCGACACAGGCGCCCGACCCGCACACGGTCGTCTTCAACCTGAACGGCCCCTCAGCGATCTTTCTTACGACCGTCCCTGACATCCTCGTGGTCAACAGCGCGCTCGTGAAGGCCAATGAGAAGGATGGGGATTGGGGCGAGGCGTGGCTCGCCCGGAATGAGGCTGGCTCTGGATCCTACGCACTGCGCCGGCATGATCCGGCCGTAGGTTTTACAGCGCGCCGATTTGCCGACCATTTCGCTGGTTGGACCGGCCAACCATTCGATGACCTGGAGTTCCGCACCGTTCTGGAGACGAACACCCGCGTGCTTGGCCTGATCCGCGGCGACTTTCAAGGCGCCGACGGCTACCTTCCTTATGATCAGATTCAGCGGCTCCGACAGTCCAGTAATGTTCAGATCATCGAGCAGGAATCCATGCGCGTGTTCATCCTCGCGCTGAACTGCACCAAGCCGCCGATGAACAATCCGAATTTCCGCCGCGCGCTGGCCTACGCTTTCGACTACGACGGCTTCATCAAGAGCATCATGAAGGACTCGGTCTCGCGCAATCCGGGGCCGAACCCCAACAACATCTGGGGAACGCCGGCTGGTCTCAAAGGCTACAGCTACAATCTCGACAAGGCTCGCGAAGAGCTGAAGAAGGTGACGGAGCCTCTGCGGCCGATCACCATCAATGCCCTGGCCGGATTCAGCGAGTCAGAGCAGGCAGCGACGCTTTTCCAGAACACTTTGCGCCAGATCGGCGTCGATGTGGTGGTCGAGGTCTCGCCCTGGTCAGTGGTGTCCAGCCGGATGCGCAAGGCCGATACTCAGGCCGATATCGTGCCGCTGTGGAAGAGCACCTACTACGTCGATCCCAATAACTGGGTCGGGGAGCTCTATGGGACGCGTTATCACGGCACGCGCACCTTCTCGTATTACAGCAACCCCGAGTTCGATAAGCGGCTCGATCGCGCGCTCGTGTCCGGAGACCAGGACGAACGGCGCAAGCTCTACGAGGAGATGACCCAGATGGTGAACGACGATGCTGCCGGCATCTTCGTTTACAACACGCGCTGGTACGGACCCTATTCGAGCAAGATCGAGGGAATCCGCTTCTCGCCGGTCAGCAACGGCCAGGACATTCGCTGGGCATCCCTCAAGCGCTGAGCGGTTCTCGACTTCTCCAACCGGAGGCATCGCCATGAACTGGCTGTCAATGGTGGCGAACCGATTGCTTTGGTTCGTGCCGACGCTCGTGGGATTGCTCGCGATCGTATTTCTGCTGTCGCGCGTGATCCCCGTCGACCCTGCGGTTTTGGCTGCGGGGGAGAATGCTTCGTCCGAACAGGTGCAGCAGGTGCGGGAGAGGTTTGGCTTCGATAAGCCATTGCCGGTCCAGTTCGTGAACTACCTGCGCGATATCGCGCAAGGCAACCTCGGCACCAGCCTCTTCACCCAGCAGCCGATCGTGGACGACCTGGCGTCGCGCCTGCCTGCAACGCTGGAGCTGACCATCTTTGCCGTCCTGATCGCGGGCCTCATTGGCATCCCCCTTGGAGTCTTTTGTGGCCTGCACCGGAACTCTTGGGTCGACCACGTGCTTCGCGTGGTGACGGTTTCCGGCCTGGCGGTCGCATCCTTCTGGCTGGCGATGCAGCTCCAGTTCCTGTTCTCGATGAAGCTCGGATGGTTGCCACTCTCCGGTCGCATCGAGGGATTTCCGCCTGAGACTGTCACAGGTCTCATGCTCGTCGACGCGCTGATCGAGGGGGACAGCGAGATGATCGGCTCGGCATTCAAGCACATCATTCTGCCGACGCTCACGCTGGCCCTACCTGCGGCCGCTACGGTCGTCCGCTTCACCCGAAACGGCGTGATCGGCGTCATCAACTCACCGTCCGTGGCCTATCAGACGGCCATGGGGCTGCCTCGTCATCTGATCATCTGGAAATACGTGCTGCGCATGGCATTGACCGCGACCGTTACGCAGCTTGGTCTCATATTCGGCATTCTGCTGGCCGGCGCGGTCGTGGTCGAGACCGTGTTCGATTGGCCGGGTCTCGGCGCTTATGCTGTGCGCTCCATCCTGCAGTCGGACTACAACGCTGTGATGGGTTTCACTCTTTGCACGGGTGCACTGTTCGTCCTCATAAATCTGCTGGTGGATATGCTGCAGGCTGCGATCGATCCGCGGGGTGCCGCGTGATGGATCTTCTCAAGCGCTTCGCGAGGGATAGAGCTGCCTTCATCGGGTTAAGCCTTCTGGGTCTTCTCGTCCTGGCTGCGCTGTTCGCGCCGCTGTTGGCTCCCTTTCCCAATGACGTTTTCGATTTCCACATTGGAAACCGCCTTCAACCGCCGTCAACCACCGCTCTCTTCGGTACTGACCGAATGGGCAGCGATATCTTCAGTCGGATGCTATTCGGCGCCCGGATCACATTGATGCTGGCGGGGATCGCCGTCGGTTCGGCATTGATCATCGGCGTGCCTATTGGCCTCATTGCCGGCTACTACCAGAACTGGGTCAGCGACGCTCTGATGCGAATTGCCGAGATCTTCCTGGCTGTGCCTCAGATCGTTTTGGCCATCGCGATCGCGCAGACACTCGGACCATCAATCGAGAACGTCATTCTGGCTCTCTCCCTGACGTACTGGCCATTCTGGGCGCGGCTGGTCTACGCCGAGACGCGGTCCATGCGGAATGAGGTCTTCGTCGAGTCCGCAGTCGCGCTCGGTGCCTCACCCTGGCGCGTAATCGTCCTGCACATCCTGCCGAACATCGCCTCGCCCATTATCGTCCGGACGTCGATCGGCATGGGCGCGACGATTCTCACTGCGGCGACGCTGGGCTTCCTGGGGCTTGGCGCTCCACCTCCAACTCCTGAATGGGGGCGGATGATTGCGGAAAGCCGTGAATTCCTTCCCGAGGCCTGGTGGTACGCACTCGCTCCGGGCATCGCGATCTTCCTGACGGTGCTCGGCTTCAATCTCTTTGGCGACGGCCTGCGCGACATCCTCGATCCGCGTACGCGGCGCAGTGTCTGATCATGAGCAATCTCCTCGATATTCAGGCCTTGTCCCTGAGCTTTCGAACGGAAAAAAGCCTCGCCAAGGTCCTCGACCGGATCGATCTCAGCGTGAAACCCGGTGAAATCGTCGGACTGGTCGGCGAGTCCGGCTGTGGCAAGTCAACGCTGGCCCGTGCGATCCTCGGAACGCTTCCCGAAGGCCAAACAGAGATCAACAGCGGGCACATCCGGCTGGACGGTGTCGATATGCTCTCGGGTGGCAAGGCGGCCGAGCATCTGCGGGGCCGTGTGGTTACCTTCGTCCCGCAAGATCCCTTTGCGAGCTTCAACCCTCTGTTTCGGATTGGTACCCAGATCCGCGACCTGATGCGCTTCAAAGCCCCTCGGGACGGAATGGGGAGTTTCGGCCGTTCGCGCAAGGCGGACGAGGCGAGCGCCATCGCTATGCTCGATGCCGTTCAGTTGCCGCAGCCGAAGGCCATGCTCGACAAGTATCCCCACCAGCTATCGGGCGGCCAGCGCCAGCGGGTGATGATTGCAATGGCGCTTCTTCCTCAACCTCGGATGATAATCGCCGACGAACCTACGACCGCTCTGGATGTGACGGTCCAGGCGCAAATCCTGGGGTTGCTGCGGCGGCTGGCCGTCGAACGAGGCGTTTCGGTCCTGTTCACGACCCATGATCTCGGCGCGGCCTGGGAAATCTGCGATCGCGTGGTGGTCATGTATGCCGGGCAAACCGCGGAAATCGCGCCGCGCGAGCAATTCTTCGGCGACCCCCGCCATCCTTATACGCGCATGCTGCTCGACAGCTTGCCCACGCCCGGGCGTGACCCTATCGGAATTCCCGGCGGGGTTCCCAGCCCGCTCAAGGCCCCTAACGGTTGCCGCTTCAATCCCCGCTGCCCCCGCGCAACGGACGTTTGTCACGAACGCAGGCCGGCGCTGATTGCAGAGCCCAATGGCCACGTCGTTGCGTGTCATCATCCCTGGCCGGCTGAGGCGGAGGCTGTACATGTCTGACGCCAATAATCCCCCCATCCTCGAAGTCGACAACCTAGCCCGGCACTTCCCGGTCCGAGGGTTCCTGAACCGGAAGGTCGGCAGCCTGCGCGCACTGGACGATGTCTCCTTCGCGGTCGAGCCCGGCGAAATTCTGGGAATTGTCGGCGAATCCGGTTGCGGCAAGTCCACGCTTGGCAAGACGCTCATGGGCATCCACGAGCCGAGCGAGGGCGAAGTCCGTATGCTGGGCGAGAGGATTGCCTCGCCGGGCCAGAAGCGTGCTCCCAAAATCCGTGCGCGCCTTCAATATGTCTATCAGGATCCGGGCGCTTCCCTCGACCCGCGCTGGACGCTGCGCCGTTCGCTCCACGAGCCACTGATTATTCACACCGACTGGCCGAGAGAAAAGCGGGAGGAGAAGGTCAGGGAGATCGTCAAGGCGGTCGGATTGCCCGTCGAGCATCTCGATCTTTATCCTCACGAGATCAGCGGCGGTCAACAGCGGCGGGTCGGGTTGGCGCGGATTCTGGTTCTCGGGCCGGAACTGGTCATTTTCGACGAACCCACATCGGGGCTGGACGTTTCGGTCCAGGCAACCGTGCTGCGGCTGTTCCGCGACCTCAAGTCAGAATTCGATCTGACCTACCTCTTCATCAGCCATGACCTGGCTGTCGTCGAGTCGATCTGCGACCGCGTCATCGTCATGTATCTCGGGAGGATCGTTGAGATCGGGCGGACCGCCGAGGTTTTTGCCGCACCGCGCCATCCCTACACGCAGGCGCTGCTGTCGGCTGCGCCCCGGATCGGTGGACCTCGCATTACCGAGAATTTCTCGCTGCAAGGTGAGCCGCCTGATCCGTCCAATGTTCCGAGTGGGTGTCGCTTCCGTACGCGTTGCCAGTACGCGACTTCGGAGTGTGCCGACACCGACCCGGAACTTGATGACAAAGATCGCCGCGGCGTTGCCTGCTTGCGCTGGCGCGAGTTGAACGTGTGAAGCCCGGCCTCTTCAAAGCTGTAGCCGCTCCTTCATGGCAGCTTGCTCTCGCGACCATGGTCGCGGTCCAGATGGCCACCGCCTTCCTCAGCCGGATTCCTCCGACCATTGCGCCTATTCTCGCCGAGGCGCGAGGCTGGTCGGATTCGGTAGTGGGGTATCTTGCCAGCCTCAACACACTTGGGTCGATCCTCTTTCTTGCCTTGGGCGCGCCCTATCTGAGAGCTCTCGGCTCAGTGCGGGCCCTCCAAGTCGGGCTCATGATCGGAATCCTGGGTCTGGCGCTTTTTCTGCCGAACTGGACGGTAACAGCCTGCATCGCCGCGCTGCTCATCGGTGTGGGATACGGACCGTCGTCGCCCGCGGGCAACGATGTGCTGCATCGCACGGCACCTCAGGGCCGTCGCAGCATGATCTTCTCGATCAAGCAGGCTGGAGTGCCGCTTGGAGGAGTCATTGCGGGCCTCGCACTACCCCCTCTCGAAGCAGCCTATGGTTGGCGCATCGCCCTCCTTGCTTCTGCAGTCTTCGTGCTTGCCATCATCGCCAGTGTCCAGCCTATGCGAGAGGCGCTTGATCAAGATCGGGAGAGGGGACTGAAGTTTGGACTGGGGGTGATCCTTTCCGTCTCCAATTTGGTAACACCGATCAGAGCGCTGACAGCTTCTTCGACCTTGTTTCGTCTGACGGCAGCCGGCGCTTGCCTGGCGATTGGACAGGGGATCTGGTTCGCCTATCTCATGACGTATGCGGTCTCGCAGCTCGGCTACAGCCTCGAGACCGCCGGAGCGCTGTATGCATTGATGCAAGCAACCAGCGTCGTCGGTCGTGTTTTTCTCGGTTGGCTCTCCGATCGGCTTGAAGCCCCACGATTGTTATTGCGCTTGATCGGGTTGGCGTCAGGCGTGACCTCCCTGAGTTTGGCCCTGGCGACACCAGAATGGCCTTTCCCTATCTATTGCATCATCGCTGCCGTCGCGGGCATCACTGTATCTAGCTGGAACGGTGTCCAGTTGTCCGAAATCGCTCGGGCTTGTCCTCCAGCACTCGTCCGGGAGGCTTCTTCCGCTGCCACCCTCGTCATATTCCTCGGTTACGTGGTCGCGCCATCAGCATTTGCGATGACACTAAGCCTGACGTCCCGTTTCGATCTTGGCTTCCTCGCCTGCGCGCTTTCCGGGGTGGTGTGCTTGATCCTCGTGCCTGAGGAATGAAGCACGCGCTTCGGAGCGCTGCCTGTGATGCGTCTGCTTTCAGCGAAAAACCACGACCCGGGAAGTTGTACGCAGGCGACTTGGCCACTGTGAACAGCCGGGCACACAAAAGGATTGTCGAACCCGATCTCTCGGGCGGCACCTTTCTCCGCGACGGATTTCTGGCGCGGCGCCTTGGCTAGTCGGCAGACCGAAGACGAGGCGATCGGTGTAGGCCTACTGGCAACTGCCGGATCACTTGGAACCTACCGGCGTCCGCCAAACCAACGCATCGCGTTAGCTCTGATCGCGAGATTGGTAGTAGCGCCCGGAGATAAGCCGCGTAGCGTGTCCGGCGACACAGAGGCAACGAGCGCAGTTCCATCAGTCAATCGGCCATGCAGATTGGCGATGGAGCCTTGATAGGAAATTTGCTCGACAGTTGCCTGAAGTGTGTTGGCAGGGCCGGCATCGGTGACTGAAACGGCCTCGGGGCGAAGCAGAACCTCACCATCGTCCCCGGAGGAGCCTGCCACACCATTGGCTTGCAACTCGATGGTGATGCCGGCGGCAAGGGCAATCGATACATGCGTCTCGTTCCGGCCAGCAATGCGACCGGGGAGGAAGTTCGCCCTGCCGATAAAGTCCGCGACGAAGCGGTTCGCCGGCTTTTCATAGATTTCGCTTGCGCTGCCGAGTTGTTGGAGTTCGCCATCCTTCATGACTGCGATCGTATCGGCGATGCTCATCGCTTCGGTCTGATCATGGGTCACGAAGATCGACGTCAGGCCAAATTCGCGCTGTAGCCGCGACATTTCCAGGCCAGTGCTTTCGCGCAGCTTGGCATCGAGATTGGAGAATGGTTCGTCGAGTAGCAGGATCGAAGGGTTGATCACGAGCGCGCGTGCCACCGCGACGCGCTGTTGCTGGCCGCCGGAAAGCTGACGGGGCAGCCGGTCCGCAAGTCCGGAGAGCTTGAGCTTGTCGAGCATGACGCCGACTCGCTGATCTCGTTCAGCCCGCGCCACGCCGCGCCGGCGTAGCCCGAACGCGATGTTCTCGGCCGCGCTCATATGAGGAAACAACGCGTAGTTCTGGAAAACCAATCCCGTATCGCGCTTGTGGGCCGGCATTCGGGTGATGTCGGAACCGCCGGCCCGGATCGAGCCGGAAGTCGGTTCGATGAAGCCTGCGACCATACGCAGGGTCGTGGTCTTGCCGCAGCCCGAGGGACCCAGCAATGCCAGCATCTGGCCCTGAGGAACTTTTGCGCTCAGATCGGCTACCGCGACCGCTGAGCCATAGGTCTTGCGCAGGTGGCTTATCTCGATGTCCATGGTCAGTTCCGGGAGCGCCCGAGGGAGCTCGACAAATGATAGAGCAGCATGAAACCAAGGGTCGCGAGCACGAGCAGGCCGGAGACCGCTGCCACCGAGGGCTCGAAGCCCAGCTGAACTGCCGAATAGATGGTCACGGGTAGCGTCGGAGCGCCCGGCTCGGCCAGGAACAGCGCCAGCACAACCTCGTCGAAGGAGGTGATGAAGGCGAGGACCGTTCCGGCAACGATGCCCGGCCGGACGACCGGCAGGACCACGAGGAAGAAGGCGGCGACTGGAGAGGCCCCAAGATTGCGAGCAGCTTCCTCCAGGCTTCGGTCGAAGCGGCGCAGCACAGGCAGAGAAACGCGCAGCACATAGGGCGTGCAGACGATGACGTGCCCGGCGACGAGCTTCCACGGACCGGTCAGAAGCCCGGTGCGGGTAAAGAACAGCGTCAACCCGACGGCGAGCACGAGCGTCGGCAGGATCAGTGGCGACAGGAACACCGCTTCCAGCAGCCGCCGGCCCGGAAAGTCGAAGCGCGTCAGCGCATAGGCGGCTGACACCCCCAATGTGCAGGCGATGAACGCGCTGACCACGGCAATGCGCAGGCTCACCAGCAGCGCGGTGAGATAGCGCGTATCGTGCAGCGCCACGGCATACCATTTCAGCGTCAAGCCCCGCGGCGGGAACGCGAGGTAGCCCGTATCTCCGAGCGGTGCGGCGACGACGACGAGGATCGGAAGCAGCAGATATCCGAAGGCCAGGGCCGCCAGAATCAGCATGGCGATGCCGAGCGGAGAACGCAGGGAGATCGTCATCGCGAAGCCTCCTTGTCGCCACGCCCTTCGAGGAGGGCGCCATACGCGAGCGATACCGCTAGGACGACGACGAGCAGGATGGCCGCCAGCGCCGCCGCGAACGGCCAGTCAAGCAGCTCGACAGCCTGTTCGTAGATTGCTGTCGCCATGACGTTTGCACGGGCGCCTCCGACCAGGCTCGGCGTGGCAAAGGCGCTGATTGCCAGGGAGAAGACGAGCAGCGATCCTGCGACGATGCCTCCGCTTGCCAGCCGGAAAGTAACCAGACCGAGAGCGACGCTCGGACGCGCGCCCAGGCTCATCGCGGCGTATTCGAGATCGCGATCGATCGATTTGAAGACCCCGTGCAGGGTCAGGATCATCAGCGGCAACAGGACCTGTGCGAGGGCGATGATGACGCCCGTCATCGTGTACATGGTCTGCACCGGCTGGTTCACAACCCCCATTGCCAGCAACGTCCGGCTGAGCAGGCCATCGCGAAAGAACAGCACCATCCAGCCGAAGGAGCGCACGACGGCGCTAACCAGCAGAGGAAAGGTCGTCAACAGCAGGAGGAAGTTCGCCCACCGCGATTGCGATCGTGCGAGGAGATAGGCTGTCGGGACACCCAGCAGCAGGGTGATCGAGGTGACGGCGAAGCCCAGCCAGAGCGTGCGGCCCAGCATCTCCCAGTAATAGGAATCGAAGATAAAGCGCTCATATTGCGCGAGCGTGAAACCGGCCTTCTCAGTGGCGCTCAACGCCAGCAGCGATGCCTGCGGCCAGATGAAGAAGACCGCATAGGCGAAGGCGCAGGGAGCGAAGAGCATGACGGGCGCGAAACGCGCCACGCCCGAGCCTGTAATCGCTGTCGTCACCGTGCGATCTCGCGATTCCACCGTTCGATCCAGCTGGTGCGCTTGGCGTTGATCTTGTCGCGATCGAGCTGGGCGAGCTTGCCCACGGCAGGAACTTCCGCCGCCAGATCCGCAGGCAGCTTGGTTTCGGGATTGGAGGCAGTCCAGCGCATCGTCCGCGCGATCTCGATCTGCGCTTCCGGCTTCAGCATCGCATCGATGGCCGCGCCGGCGACATCCGCGTTCTTCGCTCCCTTGGCAACGCACGCGGTGATGTTGACGGCGGGACTACCCTCTTGCGGCGTGGCGAAAGCCACCGGCAAGCCGGCCTGCTGCAGCTTGAAAGTGTTGCCGGTGTCGTAGGGCATGATCCAGATGTCGCCCTGCCCGAACAGGGTCGGCAGGTCGGAGGCCGCCTTGAAGATCGTCTCCCCCTTGATCTTCTTCATCGCCTCGAAGCCGGGCTCGATATTGTCTTCGCTGCCGCCGAAGGCCTTGGCGAGCATCACGAGAAAATCGACGCCATAGCCGTTGGTGATCGCCGGAAAGGCGATGTGGCCCTTGTATTCGGGCTTCAGGAAATCCTTGTAGCTCGTCGGCGGCGTCGGGATCTTGTCCTTCCGGTAGACAATACCTTCGGCGATGACCGCCCAGGTGACCCAGTGCCCGTCGGGATCCTTCAGTGTCGCCGGAATCTGAGCCAGGCGGGAGACGCCGGCCAAGGGCTGACTCAGCCCCTCGCTCTTGGCGAAGGCTTCCTGACCGCCGGAGAACTGGAACATGTCGATCTGAGGGTTGCCCGCCTCCGCCTTCATGCGCGCGAGAGCGGCGGCCGACTGCATCGGGACCTGGGTCGAGGACGCCCCGCTTTCTTTGTCGAAGGGCGTGAAAACGGCCGCCTGGATGATGTCCATGGTCGAGCCGCCGAAGCCCGAGCTCACGAGCTTGCGGCCAGCGAAGGATTGCGCCTGTGCCGCGCCCGGCGCCCACGGGAGAATGGCAGAGGCGGCAAGCGCCGCCATCGCGTGGCGACGACTGATGTGGCTGATACCCATGATGGTCCCCTGCTGTTGGGCCGGGTATCGAAACCCGGCCAGTTTACCGAGTTCGTCTTGCGGCCTCAGGCCGGGTCGTATCCTTTGGTGCCGACCAGCTCGAAGACCTGATCGCCATTGTAGATCGGCATATGCGGGCGGCGGATCGATCCGACCCAGGCCTTCTCGACCGGACAGTGCACCTCTTCGACCACGTCTCCAAAAAGATCGACGATATCGGCGAGATGCTGCCCCCTCACGACGTCGTCCCCCGGACCGACCTTGGGGATGAAAAGGCCGCCATGGGTGGCTTTGTGATGAATCGCATCGCCGCCGAGGCGAAACTGCGCCGGCACGATCGGTTCGCCAGGCAGCATGCCACGGGCCTTGCAGACATTGAAGATTGCGAGCGTCAGCCGGTCGAGGTCTTCCGACGTTACCCGGGCGCCGCCGCCGCTTTCGACGATGAGCGAAGGCTTCCCGTTCTTGGTGTAGTGAGTGAAGTGGCAGCCGGAGAGGCCCTCCTCCAGCGAGTTCCAGACATTCGGGGCGCCGCAGGCGCGCCCGAGCCGCTCGGACTCTGCGCCTTCCGCCGTCCCGTTGTTATGGAACAGCGTATAGTGGCAGGTGATCGTGAGGTCGCCGCCAGAATGCAAGTCCAGCATCGCGTCCGAATTCGCGAGCGAGAGCTCCAGCAGCCGATGGGCCAGCTGGTAAGTGTGATGACCCTGACGATCACCGGGAAATACGCGGTTGAGGTTGTACCCGTCCTGTGGCGTCAGGCGGTTGTAGCCGCGGAAGCCGAGCGGATTGGCGAGCATAAGGCAGACGACCCGGCCGGAAAGCTGGCTGAGGTCGACCGTCTTCAGGAAGCGCTGGATGGAGAGCGGGCCGACGACTTCGGGGCCATGGATGCAGGCCTGCAGCCAGAGCGTCGGGCCATCCTTCTGGCCCTCGGCAATTAGTACCGGGGAATAGATTGGGCCGTCGGGGTAGGAGCCGAGCTCAACATAGCCCTTCGTGATCTGCCCTTTGGCAGGCTTGGCGGTGCCAATCATCATCTGCTGCGCGCTCTCGTTGGCTATCGTGCAGCGGCTTGTCGCTGCTGCTATAAGAGAGCCTGGCGTCCCATATATGTCAACGCTGTTATCGCATATGGAACAACCATGAGCTCGCTCGAAAATGGATTGCGCATCCTCTCGCTTCTCAACGAAGAACGGACCGTTCTGCGTGTCGGGGAAGTTTGCCGCGAGCTCGACATGCCCAAGGCCTCGGTGTCTCGGCTGCTGAAAGCGCTATCGGAAGCCGGGCTTCTGGAGCGCGAGGACCGCGATCAGGGTTATGTCGTCGGCGGGCGTGCGCTGGACCTCGCCGCGCTCTATCTCGCCCGTCACAGTCTGCTGGATCTGGTTCGCGTCGCAATCGACGACCTCGTGCGCGAGTTCGGGTTCACCGGGCATGCAGGAATCGTGTCAGGACACGAGCGCGTGCTGCTGGTCGCCCAGCAAGGTACCTATGCTTTGCAACACACCGGCGCCGTGGCCGAGCGCAAGCCAGCCTTCGACTCCATCATAGGCCGGGCGATCCTGGCACGACTGGACGACGATCGCGCCATTGCGCAGCTCGATGCACAAGGTAAGCTGGGTTTGCGCGCGATGATGAGCGATCAGGAGGTCAAGGCGGAGTTTGCGGCTATCCGGAAAAATCGGATCGCCCGCTCGTCAAGCCTGATCACGCCGGGCATTTCCTCGATCGGGGCAGCGATTGCAGATCCTGGGCGCAATGAGATCATGGGGCTCTGCCTGTCATTCCCGACAATTGCGGCCGACAGTGGTGTGCAGGATCAGATTGCTGCGCGTGTCGCGCAGCATGCGCATGCGATCGGCATGCGCATGCGCGATCCGGTCTGGTCTTGAGGGCGCTGCTGGTCGAAAGCAACGCAACCGCACCCCATTGGGATACTCGCTCAATACTTGATCACACCAAATCGCCGGAAAGCGTCGTGGATGCGGTCGGCATAGTGATTGAAGCTCGGATAGTCGCCGAGATGGGCCGGACGCGGACGCGGCAGCTCGATCGCGATCTCATCGACGATTCGACCGGGCGTCGGCGACATCACCAGCACGCGGTCCGAGAGGCCGATCGCCTCCTCGATCGAATGGGTGATGAAGACCACGGTCTTCGCCTGCTCCATCCAGAGCAGCTCAAGATCGTGCCGGATCTGGGTGCGGGTGATGGCGTCGAGCGCGCCGAAGGGCTCATCCATCATCAGCACCGCGGGATTGTGGATCAGAGCGCGCGCGATCGAGACGCGCTGGCGCATGCCGCCGGAAAGCTGCTTCGGATAGCGATCAACCGCATGGGAGATACCGAGCTTTGCGAAAAGCTCGAGCGCCCGCTCGCGCGCCGGCTCCAATGGCAGGCCGCGAATTTCCGCCTGCAGCAGCACGTTCTCCATCGCCGTGCGGAATTCCAGCAGCAGGTGATCCTGGAAGACGATACCGATATCGGTCAGCGGCGAGGTCAGCTTCCTGCCGTTCACAAGGAGTTCGCCCTGACTGACAGGGATCAGCCCGGCGGCCATCAGCATGAAGGTGCTCTTGCCACAGCCGGAAGGGCCGATCAGGCTGACGAATTCGCCGCTGCGGATGTTCAATGTCAGCCCATCGACGGCAGTGAAACTGCCGAAGGTCTTGATGAGGCCGCGTCCCTCGATCGAGGCGGCGGCGTGGGCGGCTGCAGCGGTCATCGTATTCTCATTCGAATTGGGGGCATCCCCGACGAAGCAAGGCAGAGACCTGGGGTCCATGCCGGGATGGCTGCCGGAAGCGCTGAGGCTTGGCTCCCGGACCGCCCTTCGGTTGCCTGGGATGACCGCCTTCCAAGGCTTAGGGGCAAGCCGGTGCCGACGCCGGCAGCAGCTCTGTCGTGTAGTAATCGGTGATCGGCTTGTCCTTGGGCAGGCCAAGATACTGGGTGAGTAATTCGAAGCTCTTGGTCCAGTTCGCTTCCGGCACCTTGCCGAGCGATGTTGCACCGGGTGCACAGAGCAGCTTGTTGACCACGTCGAACTGGGCCATCACCTGCGCCTTTTTCACCGAGGGGAATTGCGCGACGACCGCGTCGGCGGCGGCGTCCGGATTCTTACGGGCTGCATCCCAGCCCTGCAGGCTGGCCTCGACGAACTTCCTATAGAGTTCGGCGTCGGCCTTGATCCTGTCGTCGCGGGCGATGATCGAGAGCCCGACCGTCGGCACCCCGACGTCGCGATAGAAGATGTCGCGCACCTTAAAGCCACGCTCACGAATCTGGACGGAGTGGAAATCGGCGCCGCCCAGGATGACATCGACCTTCTTTTCCAGCAGCGCCCCGACGAAGGCGCCCGGGTCGATGTTGATGATGTTGACCTTGCTCTTGTCGATCTGGTTGCTGGCGAGGATTGCGTCGAGCAGCGTGGTCTGCGCTGTGCCGGGCTGGACCGCGACGCGCTTGCCGACGAGGTCCTTCGGCGAGGCGATGCCGGAATCCTCCAGCGCGATGATGGCGAAGCCGTTGGTCTGCAGCACCGGCGCGACGATCTTCACCGGCGCGCCCTTGGTGCGCAGCTGCATCGCGGCCGGAGCGTCGGCAAAGCCGAGATCGGTCTGGCCGGTCGCGACCATCTGCGCCGTGGTGCCGGAACCCTTACCCTCCTCGATGGTCAAGTCGATGCCGGCTTTCTGGTAGAGTCCCATCTGCTTGGCCATCATGAAGCCGGCATTGGGAGCCGCGGCAAGGAAGTTCAGCGTGATCTTCATCGGTTTGCCGGCGCTCTGCGCCAGTGCGCCGGAAGCGCTCAGCACGAGCACGGCGGCAGCGGTGATCAGCATGCGTCTGTTCATCTGTATCCTCCCGAGAGCCGGTTCATCCGGCTTATGCGTGTGGTGGTCAGCCCTTGCGTTGCCAGGGCATCAGCAGAATTTCGAGGCCGTCGACGATGTAGCTGAACAGGATGCCGACGACGCTCAGCGCCACGAGGCAGGCGAAGATCAGCGGCATGTCGAGGAAGCTCGTGCCGCGTAGCAGGAGGTAGCCGAGGCCCGCATTGGCGCCGACAAACTCGCCCACGATCGCGCCGGTCGCGGCGAAGACCGCCGAGACTTTCAGTCCCGAGAAGATATAGGTCAGCGCCGCCGGCACGCGGACATAGCGGAAGGTCTGCCAGGCCGAGGCGCCCATCGAGCGGGTGAGATAGAGCACGCGCTCGTCGAGGGCGCGGAAACCGGTCATGCTCGCCACCAGCGTCGGGAAGAAGCAGAGCAGGAAAGTCAGCAGCACCTTCGGAAACAGCCCGAAACCGAACCAGACGACGAACAGCGGCGCGATCGCGATCTTCGGCACGAGTTGGAAGAAGACGATGACCGGATAAATCGCCTTCTCCAGCAACCTCACCGATACGATGACATAGCCCAGCGGGATCGAGATGACCGCCGCCATCAGGAAGCCGAGCACGACCTCATTGGCTGTGACCAGGGTGTGCTGGAAGATCTCGGCACGGTCGGTCCAGAGTCGCTCGAAGAACGCGCTCGGCACCGGCAGGATATATTCCGGGATACGCGCGAGCGGCACCAGCCATTCCCAGGCGGCGAGCAGCACGGCGAAGCTCATCAACGGCCATGCGATGGCCGAGCCCCACTCGCGCAGCCGGCTCCGCTCCACCGAACCCGCCGGGAGAGCCGATGTGGCGGCTCCGTCGCTCATGCCGATACTCCTGCCTGCTGGATGTCGCGCACCGGCACGGCCGGCGTCGGCTGAATCTGCCGCCGGCGCAGCGGCCAGATCTCGGCCATCTCTTCGGCGGCACGCTTGAGCGCTTCCGCGATAACCGGTCGCCGCTCCTCCGGCATCCGCGGCAGCGGGCCGGCGACGCTCAGCGTCCCGGCAATCGGCGCGGCCGGATCGGGGCCGGATCGGAAGGTCGTCGCCATTGCGACGATGCCGATCTCTCCCTCCTCCACCGCCGTCGCGAAGCTACGCCGCCGCGCCTCGCTGAGATGGGCCCTCAGCGCGTCGACGTCCCTGAGCGCATTCGGCCCGGTACGGTCATCGCCGTCGAAGCCGCGCGCGAAGACAATGCGCAATGCCTCGGCCTCCGGCAGCGAGGCGAGCCAAGCCTTGCCGGTCGCGGTCGCGTGCAGGACAGGTCCGGCCCCCATCGGCGGCTCGTAGCGCAAGCCGGCCGTCGCCCCCTGCGAGCGAGCGATCCAGACCAGATCGCCGCGGTCCACCACTGCGAGCCGGCAGTACTCCCGCGTCTCCGCCGCCAGCCGGTCGAGCACGATCTGGCCGGCATCTGGCAGGCCGCGGCTGTCGAGATCGCGGAAAGCAAGTTGGGCGAGCTTCAGCGTCAGGCCGTAGGCACCGGATTGCGCATCCTGGCCGACGAACCCGCGCTCGGCCAGGGTCGCCAGCAGCCGATGCGTCGCGCTGAAGGGCAGGTCGAGCCGCTCGGCAAGCAGGCTGAGATCGACGCCATCCGGCTCGCCGGCTAGCGCCTCGATCAGCTTCAATGCCCGCTCGACGGCAGCGATCGTCACCTTGATGGCGTCCTCGGATTATTTTTGGAAATGATTTCCAATTCAGAATTCCTTTCCGTATATGAGTGCGGCGAGGCCGAGTCAACGCGCCTCGCGACGGCAAGCCGGGAGGGTGCATTGAGTCTGGCGGGTGAAGGGGCGGTCGCGATCTGGCACGACATCGCGCCGGAGGGGCGCGGTGAATTCTATGCTTGGCACGGCCAGGAGCACATGCCGGAACGCGTCGGCATTCCCGGCTTCCTGCGTGGGCGCCGCTATGTCGCGATCGAGGCCGAGCTGGAGTTCTTCAACCTCTATGAGGCGCTGAGCGTCGAGACGCTGAAGAGCCAGGACTACACCGCTCGCGTCAACGCACCCACGCCCTGGACGCTCAGCGCCGTCAAGCATTTCCGCTCGGTCGCCCGTTCGATCTGCCGGGTCGTCGAGAGCACCGGCCCGGCACAAGGCGGACTGATCGCGACGCTGCGCTACGATGTGCCGGAAGGTCGGGAGAAGGATCATCGCGAGGCGCTGGTGCGGCGCCTCATTCCCGATCTGCTCTATAAACCCGGCATCGCCGGCGTGCACCTGCTCGTCGCCGATGCCGAGGCGAGCGGCGTCGCGACCGCCGAGCAGAAGGCCCGCGGCGTCGCCAATGCCGTGCCGCGCTGGGTACTGCTGCTCGAGGGCTGGGGCGACGAGCCCGATTTCGCCGCACTGGCGAAACAGGCGTTGTCACCCGCCGCGCTTGATGCCATCGGCGCCGCCGGGCCCTATTCGCTCGGCCTCTACCGTCATCAGATCACCCGCACCAAGACCGCCTGGAGCGCCGGCTGATGGATGCCCGCTATGATCTCGCCAGCCGCAAGGCCATCGTCACAGGTGGTGCTGGAGGCCTCGGCCGCGGTATTGCCGCGGCGTTGCGCGATGCCGGCGCGACGGTGGAACTGTGGGACGCTCATCTCGCCCGCCTCGGTGAAGCCGCTGCCGAACTCGGCGTCGGCCAGCGCCAGGTCGACATCACCGAAGCCGCCGCCGTTGATGCCGCCGCCGCGGCTGCCTTCGCCGCCCATGGGCGCATCGACATCCTCGTCAACAATGCCGGCATTCTGGGCGAGGTGAAGCCGATCTGGGAAACCGATCCGCGAAATTTCGAGGCGGTGCTCCGGGTCAACCTGTTCGGCACCTATCTCGTCAGCCGGGCCTTGCTCGGCCGCATGCGGACGCAGGAGCCGCGCGTTGGCATCGGCGGCCATCCGCTGCGCGGCCACGTCGTCAACATCGCCTCGATCCAGGGCAAGGAGGGGATGGCGCTGGCCGCCGCCTATTCGGCCTCCAAGGCAGGCGTGATCGCCCTGACCAAGAGCACGGCCAAGGAGACCGCGCGCGACGGCATCACCGTGACGGCGATCACGCCCGCTGCCGCCGAGACCGCCATGGCGAAGGAGATTTCCGTGGAGCGGCGCGCCGACATCATGTCCCGCATCCCGATGGGGCGTTTCGTCGAGGTCGAAGAGGTGGCGCGCATGGTACTCTGGCTCGCCTCGGACGAATGCTCCTTCTCGACGGGCGGCATCTTCGACCTGTCGGGCGCCCGGGCGACCTACTGATCGAGGGGCTCACGCACCGAAGCCGATACCGCAGGCGCACAATTCGGGAGCGGCGCTGCAGCTTGACATGGCCTTCGCGGCCAACCGAACATGAGGATCACCTTTTCGGAAAGGTAGCTTATGCGTCTGTTTGCCGCTTCGCTCGCGACCGAAACGAACACATTCTCCCCTATCCCGACATCACGGGCCAATTTCGAGGCCTCGGCCTATTTCCCGGCCGGACATCACCCCGACCGGGCAACCCACACCACCGCTCCGCTCTATGTCGCCCGGCAACGCGCCAAGCGCGACGGCTTCGAACTGATCGAAGGCTCCTGTTTCTGGGCCGAGCCGTCCGGAACCTGCGTCAAGGCCGATTACGAGGAGATGCGGGACGAGATCCTCGCCCAGCTCAAGGCCGCGCTACCGGTCGACGGCGTCCTGCTCGGGCTGCACGGTGCCATGGTCGCGCATGGTTATGACGACTGCGAAGGCGACATCCTCGAGCATGTCCGCGCCATCGTCGGCCCCGACGTCCCGATCGGCGTCGAGCTCGATCCGCATTGTCATCTGACCGAGAAGCGGGTGCGTCTCGCCGACGCAATCATTCTCTACAAGGAATATCCGCATATCGACTTCGTCGAGCGGGCCGAGGAGCTGGTCGACCTCATACTGCGTACGATCCGCGGCGAGATCAAACCCGTGATGTCGCTTTACGATTGCCGCATGATCGAGCTGGTGCCGACCACGCGCGAGCCAGGCCGCTCCTTCGTCGATCGGATGAGCGCGCTCGAAGGCAAGGATGGCATCCTTTCCGTTTCGCTGGCGCATGGCTTCCAGCAAGGCGACGTCCCCGAGATCGGCACCCGCGTCCTCGTCGTGACGGACAATGCCAAGGCGAAGGGCGATGCGCTGGCGGCGAAGCTCGGCGAGGAGTTCCGCTCGCTCAAGGGACAGTTCGCTCCGCCCGTGACGCCGCTCGACGAGGCGCTCGACCGCGCGCTCGGCGGGCCCGCCAACGGCCCGCGCGTCATCGCGGATTCGACCGACAATGCCGGTGGTGGCGCGGCTTCGGACAACACCAACATCATCCACCGCCTGCGCGAACGCGGCATCGCCGACGCCGCTGTCGGCCCGGTCTGGGACCCGGTCGCGGTCGAGTTCTGCCTCACGGCGGGCGTCGGCGCGACCATTCCGCTGCGCTTCGGTGGCAAGGCCGCCTCGACCTCGGGGCCGCCAGTCGACGGCGAGGTGACGGTGCTGGGCGCGGTCCGCAACGGGACGCAGAGCTTCGGCACAGCCAAGGTACCGATCGGCAATGCCGTCGGCATCCGCATCGACGGCATCGACGTCGCACTGCTCTCGCACCGGACACAGGCGCTGGGGCTGGAGATCTTCACCAGTGTCGGTATCGACCCGACCCAGAAGCGCATCGTCAGCGTCAAGTCGACCAACCATTTCCATGCCGCCTACGGCCCTATCGCCAGCGAGGTGATCTACACCGATGGCGGCGGCCCGTCGCATCTCGACGTGCGCAAATATCCCTACCGCAAGATCAACCGGCCGCTCTGGCCGCATGATCCGCTCCCGCCGGGCCGCCTCGTCGTCTGACGCCGCGCGCCCCCGGATGGAACAGGAGAGAAGAAGCATGCCCCGATAAGGGCCAGACGAGGTGAATGCCCGCGGCCCAGCCTGCAACGAGGAGGAGAACGACATGACCACGACACGCCGACGTTTCGTTCAGGGCGGATTGGCAACCGGTGCGCTCGTCGCCGCCCCGGCCACGATCCGCGCCCAGTCCACGCCTTCCACCGCACGCACCATCCGCGCCGTGCTGCACGGCGATCTTCGCGTCTTCGATCCGGTCTGGACCACCGCGAATATGACCTCTTATCACGCGGGCATGGTCTACGACATGCTGTTCGGCGTGAACGAAAAATATGAGCCGCAGCCCCAGATGGTCTCGAAATGGTCGCTCTCGGACGACCGCAAGACCTACACCTTCGAATTGCGCGACGGCTTGAACTTCAGCGACGGCACGCCCGTGACCGCCAAGGATTGCGTCGCCTCGATCCGGCGCTGGGGCGCGCGCGACGGCGGCGGTCAGCACATGATGGCCCGCCTGGCCGACACGCCGGTCAAGGACGACAAGACCTTCCAGATCGTGATGAAGGAGCCCTATGGGCTCGTGGTGGAATGGCTCGCAAAGGCTGCGACCAATGTCTGCTACGTCATGCGCGAGAAGGAGGCGCAGACCGACCCCAACCAACAGATCAGCACGATCATCGGCTCCGGCCCCTTCGTCTTCAACGAGGGCGCCGTCGTCCAGGGCCAGCGCTACGTTTACGACAAGAACCCGAACTATGTGCCCCGCTCAGAGCCTGCGGTCTTCACCGCCGGCGGCAAGGTGGTGAATGTCGACCGGGTGGTCTTCGAGAACATCGCCGATGAGGCGACCGCGATCGCCGCGATCCGGGCCGGTGAGATCGACATGATCGAATATCCGAACGTCGATCTGCTCGACTCGCTCGCCGGTGAGAAGGAGATCAAGCTCGAAGTGCTCAACAAGCAGGGGCAGCTCGGCTGGGTTCGCGTCAACTGGCTCTATCCGCCGTTCAACAACGTCAAGGCCCGCCAGGCCATGCTGCACCTCATCCACCCGACTGAGGTGATGAAGGCGACCTTCGGCGATGAGAAGTATTTCCGCGGCTGCTCATCCCTGTTCGGCATGGGCACGCCGATGGAGAACGATGCCAATATCGACTGGTTCAAGACGGCGCCGGACATGGAGAAGGCGAAGCAGCTCGTCAAGGAATCCGGTTATGACGGGCGCCCGGTGGTGGTACTGCAGGCGACCAACATCGCCTACATGAACAATGCCGCCAACCTGGTCGCGCAATGGATGCGCCAGGCCGGCTTCAACGTCTCGCTGCAGGCCTCCGATTGGGGCGCTGTCGTCACGCGCCGCGCCGTGAAGTCCCCACCGGACCAGGGTGGCTGGAACGTCTTCTTCACCTCCGGTTCCGTCAACGCCTTCGGCAACCCCGTCTCGCTCAGCGGCCACGCCGCCAATGGCGAGAAAGGCTGGTTCGGCTGGCCAAGCAACGAACTGCACGAACAGCTGCGCGACAAATGGGCCGCGGCCCAGACGGACGCCGAACGCAAGCAGATCGCCCGCGACATCCAGCAGAATGCCTGGGATTTCGTGCCGCACATGTATTTTGGCCAATGGTTCCAGCCGGCCGCCCTACGCAACCTCACGGGCCTGATCGGCATGCCCGAGCTGATTCCGTTCTGGAACGTGAAGAAGGGCTGAAAGCCTCGTCGCGCCCTGCGCCCGACAACCGGGACCCGCGCCAGGCGGGCCCCGGCTCTCTGCGTCGTCTTGCGAAGGCGATCGCGCGGCAGCAACCCCGACGATGGCTATCCGCCCCGCGCTGCATCCACCCATCGGCCGATGGCCGCCGGTGCCCGCAACGACCCAGTCGAAGGAGGACGACGGGACCATGCTGAGCTACCTCGCACAACGTCTGGCATCGACCATTCTGGTGATGACGCTGGTCGGCATCTTCGTCTTCCTGCTGCTGCATTTCTCGGCGGGCGATCCGGCCGCCATCATCGCGGGGGACTACGCCACGCCGCAGCAGATCCTCGCCATTCGCCAGAGGCTCGGGCTCGACGATCCCCTGCTCGTCCAGTTCGGACGCTGGGCGCTGCGCGTCGTCCAGGGCGACCTCGGCGTTTCGATCTTCTCCAGCACACCAGTTTCGACGCTGATCCTGCAGCGCCTTGAGCCGACTTTGTCTCTCGCCGTGCTGACGATGCTCTTTGCCGTCACCATCGCCGTCACGCTGGGCGTGCTGGCCGCCTGGAAGGCAGGCCGTCCGATCGACCGGCTCTTGATGGGGTTTTCGGTGCTCGGCTTCTCGATGCCGGCCTTCGTCGTCGGCTACGGGCTGATCTATATCTTCGCGATCGAACTGCGCTGGCTGCCTGTGCAGGGCTATCGACCGATCCTGGACGGCATCGGCCCATGGTTCCTCCACCTCGTGCTGCCGACGGTAACGCTGGGTCTCGCCTATATCGCACTGATCGCGCGCATGACCCGCGCCTCGATGCAGGAGGTGCTGGAAGAGGATTATATCCGCACAGCCAACGCCAAGGGCGTTTCGGCGCGCACCATGCTGATGAAACACGCATTGAAGAACGCCGGGGTGCCGATCATCACGGTGATCGGCATCGGCGTGGCGCTGCTGATCGGCGGCGTCGTCATCACCGAGACCGTCTTCAACATTCCCGGCGTCGGCCGCCTCGTCGTCGATGCGATCTCGAAGCGCGACTATCCGATCATCCAGGGCGTGATCCTGGTCTTCTCGGGTATCTACGTGCTGATCAACCTCGCGGTCGATCTCTCCTATTCGCTTATCGACCCGCGCATCCGGCATTGAGGGGCGCGACCGATGACTGCGATCACCGCTCCGACCACCCCCTCGACCTCCGGCAACCGGCTCGCCCGCTTCGGCCGCTTCGCGCGCCGCAATCCGACGATCCTGCTGGGCGCGGCCATCCTGATCTTCTTCGTCGCCGTCGCGATCATCGCGCCGCTGATCGCCGGCGATCCGATGCTGAAGCTGCCGACCCGGCGCCTGCAGCCGCCCTCCCGGGAACTCTGGTTCGGCACCGACCAGCTCGGCCAAGACGTCTTCGCCCGAACCGTCTACGGCGCCCGCGTCTCGCTCATCGTCGGTCTGAGCGTCGCGGCGATCTCGGTCCTCGCGGGGCTGATCATCGGGCTGTTCGCCGGCTATTATCGCTGGTTCGACGGCATCGTCATGCGGCTTATGGACGGGCTGATGGCGATCCCCGCCATCCTGTTGGCGATCGCGATGGTTGCCCTCAATCAGGGCAGCATCGCCATCGTGGTGGCAGCGATCTCGATCCCGGAGCTGCCGCGCGTGGTGCGGCTGGTGAGGTCGATCGTGCTCGGCGTCAAGCAGTTGCCCTTCGTCGAGGCAGCGATCGCCTGCGGAGCGGGCACGCCGCGCATCCTGTTCCGCCACATCATGCCGAGCACGATCGCGCCTCTGATCGTGCAGGCCACCTATATCTGCGCCTCTGCCATCCTGGTCGAGGCCGGGCTTTCCTTCCTGGGCGCTGGCGTTCCGCCGGAGGTTCCCAGCTGGGGCAACATGATCGCCTCCAGCCGGCTTTATCTCGCGCGTGCCCCCTGGACGATCTTCTGCCCGGCTGTCGCGCTCGCCCTGGTCGTGCTGGCGGTCAATCTGCTCGGCGACGGATTGCGGGACCGTCTCGACCCTCGCCTCTCGCGGCGGCTGTAACGAACTCGGCCTCCACGCCCATCAGGAGGAGCGCCGCAGAATTTCCTCCAAGGTCGGACGGATTCGCGAAAGCTCGTCGAGATGGGCACCGGACAACGCGGCGAGATGCTGCTCCGCGGCCGCTGTCAGCCTGAGCAGGACGCGCCGCTGATCCGCGCCGTCATGGCCGCGGTCGACCAGCCCAGCCTCGACCAGCCGGTTGGCCAGTTCCACCGCCGTGTTGTGCCGGATCTTCAGCCGGTCGGCCAGGTCGCCGACGGCGATCGGGTCTCCATGCCTGTAGCCCTTGATGACCAGAAGCGCCTGATGCTGCCGCGGCGTGAGCCCCGCCTGCTTCGCCGCATTCTCGCTGAACTCCAGGAAGGAGCGCAGCAGATAACGGAACTCCGCCAGCGCCGTATAATCGTCCTGCGTCAGGCGAGGTCGTGACAAGGCTCAGGCTCCGGGCGATTGCTCTTCTTCCCCCTCTACACCGCTGCCGGCGCGCCTCGCAAAGAGCAGCTTGACAAATTTATATCGTATTACGATAGACCTGCCACACTCGCTTCCCACGCATCTCATGAGGAATACCCCGATGGCCGCCCGCAGCCAGGACAAGCGCCGCCTCGGCGACTTCACGACCAGCCCGCGCGTGCTCGTCATCGCGGCGATTGCGGTTGTCGTTGCCTCCGCCGGTGTGCTGGCCGGCATCGCACTGCTGAACCTGATCCGCCTCGCGACCAACATCGCCTATTTCCACCGCCTCTCCTTCGCGGAGGTGGATATGGGCAGCATCCAGCTCGGCCCCGGCACGGTTCTCATCCCGGTCATCGGTGCGCTGATCGTCGGCTTGATGGCGCGTTTCGGCAGCGAAAAGATCCGTGGCCACGGTATTCCCGAGGCCATCGAAGCGATCCTGCTCGGGCGCTCACGGCTCGACGCCAAGGTCGCGATCCTCAAGCCCCTGTCCTCGGCGGTGGTGATAGGAACCGGCGGCCCCTTCGGTGCCGAGGGCCCGATCATCATGACCGGCGGCGCGATAGGCTCGCTGATCGCTCAGGCGCTGCCTGTCAGCGACAGCGAGCGCAAGACCCTGCTCGTCGCGGGCGCCGCTGCCGGCATGACCACCGTGTTCGGCACGCCGATCGCCGCCATCATGCTGGCGGTCGAACTGCTCCTGTTCGAATGGACGCCGCGCAGCTTCATCCCGGTCGCGGTTGCAGCCATCGTCGCGGAGGTCGAGCGCACGCTGCTGCACATGCCGGCACCGCTCTTCCCCTTCACGGGGTCGATGGAAGCCTCGGTTCCCGGCCTGCTCGGCTGGGTCGCCATCGGCATCGCGGCCGGCGCGCTCTCGGCGCTGCTGACGCAACTCGTCTATGCCTGCGAGGATGCCTTTCTCAAGCTGCCGATCCATTGGATGTGGTGGCCGATGATCGGAGGCGTCGTCATCGGCCTCGGCGGCCTGATCGATCCTCGCGCGCTTGGCGTCGGCTATGCCAACATCGCCGACATGCTGGGCGGTCAGACGCTGGCGGCGGCAGCGATCACGCTGCTCGTCACCAAGGCGGTGATCTGGTCGATAGCTCTCGGCTCGGGCACTTCGGGCGGCGTCCTGGCCCCGCTTCTGATCATGGGCGGCGCCATGGGGGCGGTGGCCTCCGGCGTCCTCCCGACGGCATCACCCGGGTTCTGGCCTCTGCTCGCCATGGCAGCGACGATGGGTGGCACGATGCGCGCGCCACTGACCGCGACCTTCTTCGCGGTCGAGCTGACCGGGAACACCCATGTGCTGGTGCCGCTGATCGCTGCCTGCGCCGCGGCCCACGCCTTCACCGTACTCGTCATGAAGCGCTCGATCCTGACCGAGAAGATCGCGCGGCGCGGCCATCACATCGTCCGCGAATACCGCATCGATCCCTTCGCGCTGACCCGCGTCGAGCAGGTGATGACTCGCCAGGTCGAGACGGTTCCGGCCGCGATGACCCTGCATCAGGCGGCGCGCTTCCTCGCCGCCCCCGAGCGTGGCCATCCGAGCTTTCCGGTCGTAGACACCGAGGGCCGGGCGCTCGGCATCATCGACCCGCCCTCGGTCATCCGCTGGCGACGCTCCGGAACGCATCGAACCGCGCCGCTGGCGGAGATCCTGCCGCCGGACCGCCTCGTAGTCGCCTATCCCGACGAATATCTGGAGAGCGTCGCCGACCGGCTCTCGGAAGCCAATGTCGCGCATCTGCCAGTGGTCTCCCGCGAGGGAGGAAAACTGGTCGGCTATCTCGGCTGGAAGGACCTGATGCGGGCGAAGATCCGGCTGCAGGAAGAGGAAAGCCAGCGGACGACATTCCTGCGCGGCCGCTCTGCCCGGCCAGCCTAGCTCCCGACCTGACCGGTCGCGAGGTTCGCCTCGCCGGCCTCGGCTATCGCTGTGTCGGACACGCACGGCAGGCATGCAGCGATCGACCCGGCGCTCCGATGCTCCGGCGATATGGTGGCATGGCGCGATTCACGGCGCCTGCCTTCGGAGCCTGCTGGAATGAACCGACCCGACACGATCCGCCTCGCGGCGTTGCCGACGCCATTCGAGCCGCTCCCCAACCTGTCGCGGGCCTTCGGCCGCAACGGACAGGCCCCGTCGATCTGGATCAAGCGCGATGACTCTACCGGCTTTGCCGGAGGCGGCAACAAGGCACGCAAGCTGGAGTACCTCGTTGCGGAAGCCTTGAAGCGCGGCGCCGACACACTGGTCACGCTCGGCGCCATACAATCGAACCATGCCCGCCAGACTGCGGCAGCGGCCGCCCGGCACGGCCTCCGCTGCGTGCTCCTGCTGACGGATTCGGTGGAGAACCGAAGCGAAGCCTATCGAAACAATGGCAACTGGCTGCTCGACCGGATCTTCGGCGCTGATGTCCGCCTTCTCGCAGCGGGCGTGGATAGCTCCGTCGTCGCCGCCGAGACGATGGCGGCCCTGTCGGCGCAAGGGCGCAGCCCCTACCTGATCCCGGTCGGCGGCTCGAATGGCCTCGGAAGCCTCGCCTATCGTGACGCGGTTCTGGAGTTGGCAACGCAGGCGAAGAGCCAGGACTGCAAGCTCGATCACATCGTCCTGCCCACCGGAAGCGGCGGCACCCATGCCGGCATCCTGGTCGGAGTGGAGGAAACCGGATTGCCTTGCCGCGTGCATGGCATCAGCGTCTCGCGCTCGTCGGAGCAGGCGAGCGCCATCGTTTCCGGGCTCGTTCAGGAGATCGCCACTCTGGAAGGCCGCCCGCGCAGCACGGCCAGGCTGGAAGTCGATGCTTCCCAGGTCGGCCCCGGCTACGGCCAACCGACTGCGGCGATGGTCGAGGCGGTCGAACTGGTCGCGCGCACGGAAGGGATCCTGCTCGACCCCGTCTATACCGGAAAGGCGATGGCCGGGCTGATCGCACGCGTGAGAAGCGGCGCGATCGCCCCGGGCGAAACCGTCGTCTTCTGGCACACCGGCGGCGCCCCCGGCCTCTTCGCCTACCCCGAGGCATTTCCGGGCTAGCCGGCTTCGCGGCAGGGCGGCGTTCACGGTGCAGGCCGCCATCGCTCGCAACCGGATCGTGCCGGCTGGGTGCGAGGGCTGCACGAGCCGCCTCTCGCATCTCCCCTCGACGCCGGCCCAATTCTCCGCACCAGAAGCAGAGAAACCGCCCTCTGCCGCGCTCTCTCGCGACGGCGCGAGTTTTCCCACGAATTTCGTGGGAAACAGCGGCGATATACGTAATTGCCTACCTAAGGTATTTGAACATCTTTATATTACAACGACTTATTTTGGACTTGCTTCTTCAGGTCCAATTCTCTTTACGCTGAATACCGATCAATAACGCTGTTACAATTCAGCCACTCCGCACGACAGCGTGAAGTGAAAAATCCTTTTTTCTTGACGGGAACGCCATGAGTTGCTGCCATCGCATTGGGGCAGGAACTTGATGCGGATGGTTTTCGGCGTTTTCCGACGGACGAGCATGGCGTGGCTCGCTCTTGCGAGCGGTCTTCTGCTATCGTCTTCCGCCTTTGCCCAGACCGCCAGCCAGATCACGCCGCCGAGCTTCCGCCCCGATCAGCCTCGGGCTGGCGGGTCGTTGCTGTTCTCCGGAAAGCCCGGCCTCGACGCCCCGGCAGGTGCCGAACGTTTGTGGATCCGGCTTTCGGGCGTGACCATCGAAGGGGGGCGCGGCGAACTCGCCGGCGAGCAGGAGCAGTTCCGCGCCAAGCTCATCCGCGGGCGCATTCCCGCTTCGGAACTGTTTGCCGCTGCGCGGGAGCTGGAGGCGGCCTATGCCCGCGCGGGTTACGTTCTGACGCGCGTGCTGTTGCCAGCCCAGAGCCTGCGCGACGGTGGGCAGCTCCGCATCGTCATCGTCAGCGGCTACGTCGAACGGATCGACACCGGCGCCGTTCCCGAGAGGGTGCGGGCGCGGGTCGAGAGCGTCCTGGCTCCCCTGATCGGCAAGCGCGAATTGCGCCTGGCCGAGATCGAGCGCCAGCTGATGATCGCGGGAGACACGCCAGGCGTCGCCCTGCGCTCGGCCCTCTCGCCCGGGAAAGAACTAGGCGCCACCATTCTCGTCGTCCGAGCGGAGTATCGTCCTGTCTCCGGAACCCTCGGCTTCGACAACACGCTCTCCAGCTCGCTAGGCCGCACGACGGCGACAGCCGGCCTCGACGTCAACAGTGTCTTCGGCTTCGGGGAAGCTCTCTACTTCCGCGCGGCCGGTCATCCGAGCGGCTCGGACGCGACCGGATTCGGTGGCCTTTTCGATCAGTTTCCCCGTATGCGGACCCTGTCGGGCGGTGCGGTGATCCCGTTGGGGATCGACGGGCTGACGCTCAATCTGGAAGCGACCGAGAGCCGCACGACACCGAAGCCGCCCCTCGGCCTGCCTCAGACCGCCAGCGTGTTCGACCGCTATTCGGTGCGCCTGCGCTATCCCTGGATTCGCTCGCGCGCGCTGACCCTCGCCTCGGAGCTGATCTTCGATGCCGAGGAAGAGCGCATCGATATCCGCTTCGGCGGCGCCAAGCTGCCGCTCTCGCTCGACCGCCTCAGGGTGCTGCGGGCCGCCACCGACGGTACGATGCAACTCCCCAACGGTGGCGCCCTCTCGGGCCGCGCGATCCTTTCGGCCGGGCTCGACGCGCTCGGCGCCCGTAGCGCGTCCGATGCCACGCCCCTGCTGCCACTGTCGCGCCTGGGAGCGAATGCCGACTTCCGCAAGTTCGAGGCCATCGTCTCATATGCACAACCGCTGATGGAGCATCTCGGGATCGCCCTGCTCGCCCGCGGTCAGACGTCGTTCAACCATGCCCTGCCACGCGCCGAGCAGCTCGGCATTGCCTCCTTCCAGGAACTATCGACTTTCGATGCTGGCACGCTGGGCGGTGACAGCGGCTGGATCCTGCGTGCCGAGGTGAACTCGCCCTGGCAGATGTCGCTCGCGGGTTTTCCGGTCTCCGCCACGCCTTACGCCTTCGCCGCAACGGGAGCGCTCTACCTGCACCGGCCCACCGTGGTCGAGCAGGCGACGACGCATGTTTCCTCCATCGGCGTCGGCCTGCGGCTGGGCGCGACGCTGGATCCATCTTTCTCGCAGGCGTCGCTCGCCCTCGAATTCGGGCGCCAGCTTCGTGACGGCCGGCTACCGAACTCCAACCGTTTCACCATGGTAGGCTCTATTCGCTTCTGAACATCGCCTCTCGGTTTCGACGAGGAATCGCGGATGAGAAGTAAAGCTGCAGTCTGGCTCGCGCTGCTCGCGAGCACGTGCCTCGTCCCACTCGGCTCTAGCCTGGCGGGAGAGCTGCCGGCCGGGCCGTCGGTCACGCACGGCTCGGTCGGCATCGCCACGCCGGGCGCGAGCACCATGACGATCCAGCAGTCTTCCGCCGCCGCGATCGTGAACTGGCAGAGCTTTTCGGTCGGGGCCGGCGCCAACGTCGACATTCGGCAGCCGTCGAGCTCGTCAGCACTGCTCAACCGCGTCACCGGCTCCACAAGCTCGACCATCGCCGGACAGATCAACGCCAACGGACAGGTCTATCTCGTCAATCCGAATGGCATCATGATCACGCCGAGCGGCGCGGTCAGGGCCGGCGGTGGTTTCGTCGCCTCGACGCTCGGCATCAGCGACGAGGACTTCAAGGCCGGGCGGCGTAGCTTTGCTGGCACTGGAGCTTCGGCGCCGGTGGTCAACCAGGGCACGATCGAGGTCGGTCGCGGCGGATATGCAGCGTTGCTCGGCGGCTCGGTCGAGAATACCGGCACGATCAGCGTACCGCTGGGACGGGTCGGTCTCGGCGCCGGCGAGCGTGCGACGCTCGACATCTCCGGCGACGGCTTCCTCGAGGTCGCCATGCCTTCCGGCTCGGCCGGCGAGAAGGCACTGATCCAGCATAGCGGCCGCATCCGAGCCAATGGCGGGCGCGTCGAGATGAAAGCCGCGACGGCGCGCGAGGTCGCCAGGCAGGCGATTAATCTGACGGGCGTTGTCGAAGCTCGGACGGTGGGCGGGCGCTCCGGAGCCATCGTCCTGGGCGGGGGGGCCGGCGGCACAGTCACTGTCTCCGGCCGGCTCACGGCCAGCGCGACCCGCCAAGGCCGCAAGGCCAACGCTACACGCAACCGCCCCGCGACGGCCGGAAAGGGCGGCGAGATCACCATCACCGGCGATCGCATCGGGCTTGCCGGCGCAAGCATCGACGCGAGTGGCCGCACCGGAGGCGGCACGATCCGGATCGGTGGCGACCTCCAGGGCAAGAGAGCCCTGCCGCATGCGCGCAGCACGGTCGTCGACAGCAAGACCACGATCACAGCGGACGCAACCGAAAGCGGCAACGGCGGCAGCATCGTCCTCTGGTCGGACGAATTCACCGGCTTCGGCGGCCTGATCCGCGCCCGCGGCGGGGCCACGGGCGGAGACGGCGGATCCGCGGAGGTCTCGAGCAAGGGCGTGCTCAGCTATACCGGGCAGACGGTCCTGACCGCTGCGCAAGGCAAGTTCGGGACCCTGCTGCTCGACCCCTACAATATCTACATCGAGAGCGGGCCGACCACGAACGGCAGCTTCACGCCAAGCGGAGACAATTCGGTCATCAACGCCACGGACCTCCAGAACGCCTTGGCGACGGCCAATGTCACAATCACGACGGGGGGAAACTCTGGGACGCAGGCCGGCAACATTACGGTCGGCGCCCCCATCACCTGGACACAGGCGACGACGCTCACGCTCGACGCCGACAACAATATCGTCATCGCCGGGGCAATTTCGGCTCCGCAGGGCGGATTGACCCTTTTCGCCGGCGGCACAATCACCACGCCGTTGAGCTGGACGACCTCAACCGGCAGCGCCATCGTAGGGTGCAGCTATTCCCCATGCGCCCCGGGGTCAGTCAATGTGGGCACGTTCACTCTTGGATCGGGAGCCTGGACGCAAACGGGACCGCTATATAACAACGCGGCCTTCTCGGCTGCGGATTTCCGTTTGTCGGGCGGCAGCTTTCTGCGCGTGCTCGGTGGTGACGGAACCACCACCCCCTATCAGATTGCCGATGTCTATGGCCTCCAAGGCATCAATACGATCACCAACCTGAGCGGCGGGCTCGATCTGACCCGGAATTACGTGCTGGCAAACGACATCGACGCCAGCGTGACGAGCGGGTGGACGGATGGCGACGGCGGCATCGTCGGCTTCACCCCGCTCGGAGGAATCGCGACACACAGCCTGCCCTATGCCGGGACCTTCAACGGACAAGGCCATACCGTCAGCAGCCTCTTCATCGACCGTCCGGGCGAAACAGGGGTCGGCCTCTTCGGCAGCGTCGGCCCGACCGCGACCGTGACCAACCTCTCCTTGGCGAACGTCAATATCAGCGGAAACTCCGAGGTCGGGGCAATCGCTGGACAAAATTCGGGGACAATCTCTCAGGTCAGTGCATCGGGAACCGTTGCCGGTGTCGTGTTCGGAACGCCCTCCGCCAATAATGGAGCGACAAGCATCGGCGGCCTGATCGGAACGAATGCCGGCACGCTGACCCGGTCCTATTCCACAGCCACGGTGAATGGTGGACCGTTCGGAAGTACCGTCGGTGGACTCGTCGGCATCAATCAGGCTGGAGCAAGCATTGCACAAAGCTATTCCGCCGGAGCGGTCTCGATCGGCAATGGCGGCCTGGCAACGTCGGGGGGCCAGCGCGGCGGCGTGATCGGCGGTCTGGTCGGCGAGAATATCGGCTCGATCTCTCAGACATATTCTTCGGCCACCGTCACGGCCGGCGCGTCCACCGTCCTGGTCGGCGGCCTTGTCGGTGACAATACCATTCTCGTGACCTCGGACGGAACGTTCACAGGTACCATCGCGCAGAGTTACGCTACCGGAGCTGTGTCAGCCGGAGCCAACAGCAACTCGGTCGGCGGCCTAGCCGGGCAGAATCTGGGTTCGGTATCGCAGGCCTATGCCACTGGAGCCGTGAATGGCGGCGCCGGCAGCACAGCCGTCGGCGGCCTCATCGGACTGAACGGAGCAACCGTCGCCGGCTCCTTCTGGGACCTCACGACGACCGGCCAGGCACAGGGCATCGGCACCGACAACACCGGCTCCGCCGCCCCAACAGGTTTGACGACGGCGCAGTTCCAGAACCCCGGCATCTTCGTGCCCCTGGCCAGCGCGCAAGGCTGGAGTTTCGAGGCCAATTGGGCTCCCCCGAGCGCCGGCTTCTATCCCGAGCTTTACACTCTCTCTCCCGTCATCCGCGCCGTCACCGACGGCACGACGCGGCTCTATGGCGGCTCCAGCGCCTTTTCGCTGCTCGCGAGCTATGGTGGCCCAGGCTCTTATGTCTTCGGTCCGTCCGGAGACACCCTTTCCCTCGCCAACCCATTCGCTAGTACGGCAACAGCGACGAGCCCAGTCGGGTCCTATTCCATCACCGGCGTGAACCAGACCAGCACGCTGGGCATCGCCTACCGCGTCGTGGCCACACAGACGGATGCGGCGCTCACACCGAGCATCACCGTAGCTCCCGCACCGCTGACTGTGACCGCAAATAACCAGAACAAGCCCTATGGGCTGCCCTTCGCCTTCATCGGCACCGAATTCAGCGTCAGCGGCTTGCAGAACGGCGAAACGGTCGGATCGGCAGCGCTATTCAGCGCCGGTGCCCTCTCCACCGCCAGTACCGGCCTTTACGCGATCCTGATCGGCAGCGCGACGGGCGGAAGCTTTAATCCGAGCAACTATGCGATCGCCTATGTCCCCGGCGTGATGAGCGTCGGAGCGGATCCGTCGCTGATCGATACCCCACCCGCTGGAAACCCCACACTGGATCTGCCGACCACCACCGTTTCCCTGCCTAATCCCCCAGATAATTTCGACCTGACCGGCGGCGGTGGCAACGGAGGTAGCGGCGGCGTCGGTGGTGGCGGGCCGACTCTCGGGACGGGACGGCCGGGAGAGCTCGATGCAGCGCGTGATACTCTCGCCTCCATCGAGCGGTCCTCGAACGACCTCGAATCGAAGGTCGCGAACTGCGAAAGCCAGTACGAGCGCCAGAAAAAGGCCGTGAACGAATACAAGACCTGCGTCGGCGGCGCGCTCGAGCAATTCGCCGATGCGCTCGAGGCGAAGGCCCTGACCCTGCCAGGGCCGATGCGGGGCATCCCCGCGGCGATCCGTCAGGCAGCGCGCAAGGTTCGCGCGGCCCGTACGATACAGGAGGCCCGTGCGGCCGTGGGTGCTGCCGTCGCCGAAGTCCGCAAGGCAATCGCCCTGATCCGGGCCGACGACCCGGCGATCGGCCGGCTCCAGTTGCAACAGGCCAACCGGATCGCTTCGGCCCTCGGATCAGTCGAGAGCCGGCTTTCGCGTGCGACAGGACTGTGAGGCCTTGCCGACGATGCCGGTGGCGTACGGTCCGAATGTGGACGCCCCTTGCCGGTAAGGGTAAAAATCCGCCGGGGCGCCCAACGGCGTCGCCATAGCGCGGATGTCCCCGGCGGGAAGAGCTTTGCGATGTTCGCACGCTGGCATAACGAGGGCGAATGGCCCGCATGGCTGCGGAACCGGTTCGCCGCGCTCGCCATCCTGCTCGTCGCGCTGTCGGCGAGCTTCCCGGCTATCGCGGAGAAGCGCGTCGCCCTGGTCATGGGGCTCAGCGCCTATAACGGCCTGCAAGAGCTCAAGAACCCGAAGAACGACGCGACCGACGTTTCTGAAGCGCTGAGGCAGCAGGGCTTCGAAGTCCTTTCCGGCGAGGACCTCGGCCTGGCGGCGATGCGCGACCTCGTCAAGCGCTTCACGGCTCGTGCCCGCGAGGCCGATGTCTCGCTGTTCTACTATGCGGGGCACGGCTTCCAGATCGACTCGCAGAACTATCTCGTGCCCGTCGATGCCGATATCCGGGACCCGGCTAGCATCAAGCAATCCATGATCACCCTGCAGTCGATCCTGTCTGGGCTCGAAGGCGGCAAGGGCATCAACCTGATTTTCCTCGATGCGTGCCGCAACAACCCGATACCACCAGGAGCCGCCGGAGTCGGCGTGACCTTGCGAGACGGGCTCGCCCGTATCGGCAACGCCGCCAATTTCCTGATCGCCTACGCGACGCAGCCCGACAACGTCGCCTATGACGGTGCCGGCCGGAACAGTCCCTTCGCGACGGCACTGATGAGCCATATCGCGACGCGCGGCCAGGACATTGCGGCGATGATGATCAAGGTGCGCCGCGACGTCATCGCCGCCACGGGCGGCCAGCAGATTCCCTGGGAGAATTCCTCCCTGATACGCCAGTTCGCCTTCAAGCCCGGTGCGCCCGAAACCGCCTCGCCGGAAGTCCAACTCTGGCAACTCGGCGTCGGCCTGCGCGATCCCGCACTGCTGAAGCTTTATATCGACCGCTTCCCGACCGGTGCGCATGTCAGCGAGGCACGCACCTACCTCGACCCGACCAAGCTGGCCTCGCTCGAAGGTGGCGCGGCGCGTGGTGCCGATGCCACCGGCGACGATGCGATGTGGGAACTGGCCTCGCGCGTACGGATGCGCCCGCTGACCGAGTTCTACCTGCAGCGTTTCCCCGCGGGCAAGCATATTGAGGCTGCCCGGAAGCTGCTCGAAGCCCTCCCCGATGCCAACAGCGCCGACATCCCGCCCGAAGCCCTATGCGAACGGCTGGCGACCCATCCGAGGGATGCGACCGCCAATCTCGATGGCGTACCGCTCGATACCCTCGTCGCCAACGTCGACCGCGCCATCGGCGCCTGCCGGCAGGCGATGACGGCTCACCCCGAGATACCGAACTACATGGCTCTGCTCGCACGAGCGCTATGGGCGGCCAACCAGCGCAGCGAGGCACTGCAGCTTTATCGAAAGGCTGCCGAGCGCGGCAATCTGCGCGCAATGGTGAGCCTGGGCCTGGTCCTCGAAGCGGGAGACGGCGTCCCCAAGGATGTGCCCGGCGCCTATGGCTGGTACGAGCGCGCCGCCGCGGGAGGAAGCGCCGATGGTGCGATCAACCTGGCCGTGGCGCTCATGCAAGGCAGCCCCCTGCCGCGGAACGTTCCACGCGCGCTAGAACTGCTCAGGACAGCCTCCGGACAGGGCTCGGCGATCGCCACTTTCAATCTCGGCGTTCTGGCCGAGCAAGGCGTGAACGGCTCGCCGGAGCAGGCGCTGGGTTATTTCCGCAAGGCCGTGGAGCTCGGCGATGTCAGAGGCTACCGTGCCGCAGCGATCCTGCTGGACGAGGGCCGCGGAACCCGCAAGGACCCAGATGCCGCAGCCGAATCCCTGTTGCGGGCGGTCGCGGCCGATACCGGCAGCACGCTCGACGAATTGACGAAAGCGACGAAGAACTGGTCCCCCGAAACGATCCGCGCGGTGCAGCGCCGGTTGCAGCGCGAGGGCTATTATCAGGGCGCCTTTGACGGGCGGACCGGCCCGAGGCTGCGCCAGCCCTTGGAGCGCTGGCGCAATGTCGGAAGCCTCTTTCCCAATAACGGGTAGTTGTCGTCGCGCGCATCGGCAGGCATGAAGCGGTAACCCGTCCCGAGTTCCGCCCGGAGCCTCTCCCGATGAGCGAGCGCCTGCTCTATCTCTCACGCCACGATGTCGAGGCGCTCGCGATCGACCCTGGCGAGGCCCGCGAGGCCGTTCTTCGGGCTTTCCGGGACCATGCCGCCGGCCTCAACAGCAGCCTGCCCAAGAGCGTGCTCACGCTCGGTCCCGGCCACGGCTTCCAGGCCATGACGGCAGCCTCGCAGGCAGACGCTGTCGCGACGCTGAAATGGGTCTCGATGGCCCCTGCCGCCCCAGGCAGCGCCGTACCGAGCGTCAGCGCGCTGATCTGCGTCAGCGACTATGCCAGCGGCGCCCCCTTGGCGATGCTCGACGGCGATGAGATCACGCTGATCCGCACCGCCGCGCTCTCTGCAGCAGCCGCCTCGCGACTGGCGCCGACCGCCCCCCGAACGATCGGTTTCGTCGGCTGCGGCCTTCAGGCCCATGCCCATCTCGCCGCCTTCCGGGCGCTCTACCCCGGCCTGACGAAAGCACTGGCTCTGAGTCGCAGTCGCGCCTCGGCGGAGCGCCTCGCCGAGGCCGCCAGCGCGCAGGGGCTTGCCGCCGCGGTCGTGACCGATGCCGAAACGCTCCTCGCCAACAGCGACATCGTCATCTCGATGGTGCCGGGTGCACCGGGCCTGAAGCCTTTCCTCGACGCTCGTCTGATGAAACCAACGGCCTTTGCCGCTGCCGTCGATATTGGCCGCAGCTGGATTCCCGAAAGCCTGCCCGCCTTCGACGTTCTGGCGACGGACAGCCTTGGACAATCGAAAGCGCCGTATGATGCCGACGGCAATCCGGTGACCACCGTCACCTTCGGGCACGATCTCGTCGAACTGGCCGGAGGCGCCGACATTGCACGGGACCGGCGCTCGTTCTTCTGCTTCCGCGGCTTCGCCCTTGCTGACCTGGCTCTTGCGCACCTGGCGGTCGTCCGCGCGCGAGAACGCGGCATCGGCATCGATTTGCCGCGGTGAGTCCTGCCGCCCTCATGCCTTTCGGCTTGTCGGGCACCGCCGGAAATCGCAACGGGATGAAGCGATCCGCGATGTTCATGCGTGTCATCGGCAGGAGACCCGGCTAGACATCAACGCGCCGATCGCACCTCTACTTTAGAATCCATCCGAACACCGACAGATAATTTTCACAAAAGCTTGCTTCCATTATATTTAGATCAATTACAAACTAGAAAATTGCTTTGCGAAACTACGTTATCCTGTGTTAGCGCGGGGCCATCTTCATGGATGGACCTTCCCGATGGCTGCTTTCCGATGGCTTCGCCGCCTGACTTCTGCGCTCACACTCGGCATCGCCGTGCTAGGCGCATCGGCGGCATCGGCGGAAACCATCGAGGTTACCGATCTCGCCGGCCGCGTCGTCAAGGTCACGCGCGATCCGCAGAAGATCGTCCTCAGCGAAGGCCGTCAGCTCTACACGCTGGCGATGCTCGACCGCGACGATCCCTTCAAGCGCGTCGTCGGCTGGGGCAACGACCTGATCGCGAATGACCCGGGTGCCTGGGACAAATATCTGGCGAAGTTCCCGAAGGCCAAGGATGTGGCCGACATGGGCAATCCCTATGCAGCCGATGTCAGCATGGAGAAGATCGCGTCGCTCGGCACCGAGGTCTATATTCTCGACCTGTCCAACTACTTCAAGGCGCAGGAGACCGGCTTGCTCGGCAAGCTGGAGAAAGCCGGCATCGCCACGATCTTCGTCGATTTCCGCCAGGACCCGACTCAGAACGTGCTGCCGAGCGTCCAGCTCCTCGGACGCGTGCTCGGTCGCGAGAAGGAGGCGAACGCCTTCGCCGACTACTATCTGCAGCAGACCCGGCGCATCTATGCTCGCGTCGGTGCCATTCCCGACAACAAGAAGCCACTGGTCTTCGTCGAGCGCGCCGCGGGCCTCCTGCCCTGCTGCGCGACCTTCGGCCCCTTCAATTTCGGTCGCTT